>JANFXS010000001.1 GCA_024460105.1 Anaerotignum faecicola | reverse complement strand
GCCCCGTTGTAATTCAAGGAGGTAAATTAATTATGAGAATTCAACACAACATTGCGGCATTAAACTCTTACAGGCAGTTAAGCGGGAACAACAACGCGTTATCCAAAAACCTTGAGAAGCTTTCATCAGGCTACAGGATCAACAGGGCCGGGGACGACGCGGCGGGCCTTGCGATTTCAGAAAAAATGAGGGCGCAGATCAAAGGCCTCGAGACGGCTCAGAAAAATGCGAACGACGGTATTTCCCTCGTTCAGACGGCGGAAGGAAACCTTACGGAAGTACACTCGATGCTTAACCGTATGGTAGAGCTTGCGACACAGTCTGCAAACGGCACATACGACGACAGCGTAGACCGCGCGAACCTTCAGAAGGAAGTAGATTCCCTTCTCGACGAAATCGACAGGATTGCGGAAGGCGCAAACTTCAACGGCATTAAACTTTTAGACGGTTCTCTCGGCGGCGCGAAAGTTTCAAGCGTTAAAGGCACGGATACAGTTTTTAATGATGACGCAGTAATTGAAAATCTGGCTATTACAAACGCTACATTAGGCGGTCAGCAGGTAGCGGCTGCTACGGCGGGTAAATATACGTCAGGCGCAATTAAGGGTGTTCAAAATGCGGCGACTGATGTAACAATCAACTTTACTGATGAAACTGGTAAGGCACAGAGCGTTACACTTAAAAATATAACTCCGGCCGGTACAAATGTTTCAGATTTCGTTACAGCTCTTGACACAGCTATAAAAGGCGATGGTACTTTAAATAAATACTTTAAAGGCGCGGTAATTAACGGTGCTGATAAAGTTGATATAGAAAATGTAACTGCGGGAAATACAGGAGTAAAAATCACAGGCATTACGACCACAAATGCAACTGTTGCCGCAGGAACTCAGGCAGCGGGAACAGACGGTGGAAAAATCGATTCTACAGTAACCCTTCAGGTTGGCGACAAACTTGATATCGACGGACAGACATATACGTTTGACGCTAATGCAACAGGGACTGACGCTAACAAATTTAAAGATTTTAATGATTTAGCAGCTAAGCTTGAAGCTAAAGGAATTACCTTGGATATGAAAGATCCAAAAAATGTAAAAGCATCAAAAGTTAAAACGCCGGCAACAGAAAAAGAACCGGCAACAGCGGCGTCGACAACGATTGATTTTGACGGCCGCGTAGGCACGGATATAATCGGCGGTAATTTGACAATAAATGACGGCACAAAGGAATTTACATTTGAATTTGTAAAAGCAGGGGAAAAACCTGTAAACAAAGACGCTGTTGCAGTTGAAATCGGCGAAACGGATACAGCGGAACAGATCGCGCAGAAAGTAAACGACGCCATTACGGGAGCAGGGCTTACAGGCTACCAAGTAGAATTGGCCGAAAATGCAGACGGAAAGAAAACTCAGATTAAAGTTACGTCTGATGTAGAGGGCGCGCAAAGCAAGGCGGCTGACGTAGAATTTACAGGCGGCGGGCTTACGCTCCAGGTAGGCGATACAAACGACGACTATCAGAAAGTACGCGTAACTGTAAACAGCATGAGCGCGAAATCATTGGGAATAGACGGAATCGATATTTCCACACAGACAGGTGCGTCGGACGCAATAGCGAAGATTAAAACGGCTATCAACACAGTATCGTCACAGAGGGGCGATCTGGGAGCAATCCAGAACAGGCTTGACCACACAATCAATAACTTAGGCGTTCAGACAGAAAACATGACGGCCGCTGAAAGCCGCATCCGCGATACAGATATGGCTGAAGAAATGATGGCATATACGAAGAACAATATCCTTGTACAGGCCGCACAGGCAATGCTTGCACAGGCTAATACAGTTCCGCAGGGAGTTCTCCAGTTATTGCAGTAATTAACATATATAAATATGCGACTGCCTGTTTTGAATCCATAAAACTGCTTTAGGGCGGTAAATGTAAATTACAGGCCGCAGATATACTGTTACAATGTAAATAATGAAATATTGTTCTTATTCCGGATATAGTCAGTTTATTAATTGATATATTCGGCAAGCAATAAACCAAGCCGGCTTAAAAGCCGGCTTTTTATCTGATTAATTATGTGGTATAATTTTAAAAGAATGTGTGCGCTCAAGCTTTCGCAGAGCATGCTAAGAGGGATGTTTCGATATTTGCGGCAAGGGTGCTATTTAACGGAACGGTTTTTAATTTGTGGATATAGGGTGTGGGCAATATTCGTGAGGCGGCGTTTTGAATTTATAAGGTTTATTTTCGCAGGCACCGTAAATGACGCAAAATTAGACTGCAAAAAGGCGTGATTTTATGCCAAAGGCCATATGCCGTTCCGGCGGCGCGGGCACACATGTTTTTATTGATGCCGCCGTCTATGGTTTATATATTTTTAAAAGCGCCGTATGACGCTTTCCGACGTTTTTAAAAAGCTGTAAACAGCAGATTTTAACAGGAGGTTACGTTTAATGTCTGAAAATAAATTACTGTTGACTATATCTTTTCTTGTTTCAAACCGTATAGACACAATAGGCCGTTTAATGGAATCGCTGAGGCCGCTTGCCGAGGGTATTCCGTCTGAAATTATTGCGGTTGATACGGGTTCATATGACGGTTCGATAGAAGTTGTGGAGAAATACGCCGATAAAATTGTAAAGTTTGATTGGTGCGGCGATTTTTCCGCCGCAAGGAACGCGGGGCTTGAATGTGCCGAAGGCGAGTGGTTTATGTATATTGACGACGACGAGTATTTTGAAGATGTAAGCGGTATTTTGGATTTTTTCAAATCCGGGACATATAAAAAGTACGGAATGGCCGCATATGAAATACATAATTATTTGGGCGCCGATATGGCGGAGTATTCCGTAAGTTTCCGCGACGGGCTTTTCAGGATTGATAATAGCGTGAAGTTCAGCGGCATTGTTCATGAAAAGGTAATAAATACAAAAGGTGAAAAATTTACGCTGCCATCGTTTGCACATCATTTCGGTTATGCTTATAAATCGGATGAAGAGCGGAAGGCGCATTATACGCGCAATATAACCCTCCTTAAAAAAGCGGTGGAAATAAGTCCTAAAGACGTGCGCCTTATGTCCCACCTGATACAGGAATACAGGGCGAACAACGAGCTTGAAGAATGCAGGAAAGCGGGAGAATATGTGCTTAATAACCTTCCCGTGAAGGAAAACGTAAATGCATACGGCTGGATCGTATATACAATGGCGCTTTCCGCATACCTTAGCAAAAAAGACGGCGCGTTAAAGGAAGCCGGCGGGCTTTTGGACAAGTACGGCGACATACCGTCTATATATAAAGCGGCCGCAAATTTTATACTCCTTAAAGCGTCATGTGAAAATAACAGTGCGGAAACGGAATGTGCATACTGCCGTAAGACTATTGACTGTATTAAGGAATTTGAAGCGGATGAAAAAGCCGGGCTGGAATACAAATACATGGAAATTAACGGATCATGGGTTTACGGACGTCTTTCGGTTCTTTGCGAGATAGGGGTTAAAGCATGCTGTAAAACGGGGGATTTCCTGCTTTTGGGTGATGTTTTGGAAATTGCGTATAGTCCGAAAAATCTCAATAGAGAAGATTTTATAGATTTTATGAAAAGCTTCCTTAAAAACAATGCCAAATACAGAAATGTAATCATTTCAAAAACAGCGGCGCTCAGATATGATGATGATTTGGAAGTGCTTGTGTGCCGCGCCCTTGAAAAGGAGGAATTCGGTCCTGCCCTCGTGCAGCCGTTTTATGATAAGGCGGCGGTTATTTCGGTTAAAAAGAATATGTATAATTCCGCACTTTTAAAATTGGCAGGCCGAAACCGCCTGAATCAGGAGGTTATTTTACAGGAGGGAACAAGGGAAGGCTGGGATATATGGATTGTTTCCTCGTTTAAAGAGCTTACGGAAAATGAACTTTTGGGGCTTAAAGAAGGTCTTGCCGGAACACAGTATACAAAAAACGCTCTGAAAAAAGAAGGCTTTGAAGTAACTCTCGAAAGATATATATTTATTAGGGCGATGTTCGGTACCGATAGGGAATGTGCCGAGATGCTTGAAGAGTATTGCGCATGCGGCCTGCATTATTTCAGGAACTACTATCATCCGAACCTTTTTGCCGAGGAGGATTGGGTTAACCTTCCTTCCGAATGTCGATTCCTGTTGTGGATCGAAAAAGCCGTTGAGGCAAGACGGGGCGGGGATACGAAGGAATGTATAAACATATTAAGGAAAGCGGTTAATATATATCCTGAAATGGGAAAGGCCGTAAGCTGTTATCTTGAGGATATACAAAACGAAATGAACCGCCCGCAGACAGCCGCCGATGAGTTTAACAAGCTTGGTGAAAAAGTTAAAGCCGAGGCCGAGAAGTTTATTGCGGCAGGCCAAAAGCAGGCGGCTTTAAGTATACTCGAACAGCTTGAAAAACTGATTCCCGGCGACGGCGGCGTTTTAAGGCTTAAAGAAAAAGCGGAAAAGCTTTAATTTAAGGGATATTTGAAACAGGTTATTGTAGGAAATATAATTTCCATTGCGAAAGAATGTAATTATTGCATTAATTCCCAATATAAAGAGGACTGCCTGAATATTTTTTAGGCAGTCCGTTTGCGGTTTTGCAGGGAACTATCTTTATTTTAAAGTTTAAATAGCTATGTTTCATATCTGTTTTTTGAGCTTATTCAGCCTATCCTCTTAATTAATTTATTTGATCCCATATTTAAGGCTATAAAAGTTGTATTTCATACAATAAAGAAAATAAAAATATAAAAATTATATTATGTCGGGGATTAAACCGTTACAAAGTAAAAAAGAAAGATTAAAAAATAATTATATTTGTATTATTATTTTTGGCTAAAGGCCGATATATAATTTAGAAAATAAAGTTTGATCATTTTTGAAGGGTTTGTTTTGGAACATAAAATATAACGCTTTTAACCGGCGAAGCCTTGGATCCGGGCGGGGCCGATTAAAATATAAACTTATTTTTCAGGCGGGGAGAAGGATTGCCCCGTTGTAATTCAAGGAGGTAAATTAATTATGAGAATTCAACACAACATTGCGGCATTAAACTCTTACAGGCAGTTAAGCGGGAACAACAACGCGTTATCCAAAAACCTCGAGAAGCTTTCATCGGGCTACAGGATCAACAGGGCCGGGGACGACGCGGCGGGTCTTGCGATTTCAGAAAAAATGAGGGCGCAGATCAAAGGCCTCGAAACGGCTCAGAAAAATGCGAACGACGGTATTTCCCTCGTTCAGACGGCGGAAGGAAACCTTACGGAAGTACACTCGATGCTTAACCGTATGGTAGAGCTTGCGACACAGTCTGCAAACGGCACATATGACGACAGCGTAGACCGTGCTAACCTTCAAAAGGAAGTAGATTCCCTTCTCGACGAAATCGACAGGATTGCGGAAGGCGCAAACTTCAACGGCATTAAACTTTTAGACGGTTCTCTCGGCGGCGCAAAAGTTACGACAACGGACAGCGTGGCGGCAGTAGTTACAAATGCGGGCACTCCCGATAATAAGCTGGCAGGCGGTACTGCTGCGGTTGGAAACGTAATAGAAGGCCAGGTAGGTTCAAAGGCTTCGTTTGAACTTACTTTCCAGGCGATTACAGGCCCAACGGCAGGAGCGGAAGGCGCAAAAGCTAAATATACAGTCGGTGGGGTTAATGTTGAAATTGACGTAACAAAGGATATGACGGCCGACGAAGTTGCTAAAGCCGTTAAGGATAAATTGGTAGGCGTTAAATTTAACGACGGTACAAATGGAGATATTACATTTGAGGTTACTGCCGACGACAATAATGGTAAATTAACTCTTACGGCAACGGCTAACGGTTTAACAAACTTTGCCGGAGGTACAAACGTTACTGTCGGCGCTCCTACGCTTACGCAGGGAACAATAGGAAAGGTAGACGGCAAAGACGGCGTACAGGGCAAAGTATCTATGGACTTTGACGGCAGGGTCGGTTCGGATCTTATCGGCGGATCGATCACAGTTGGCAAAGGGGACGCGGCGAAAGTTTACGAATTTGTTAAGACAGGCGAAAAAGGCGCTATCGACGGGGCAACTGTAATCGAACTTGACGAAAATGCAACGGCGGAAGAAATCGCGCAGAAAGTCGGAGCGGCGATAACAGGCGTTGAGAATGCGGACGGAGACGGATATACAACAGCAGTTGACGGTTCTGTGGTAAGCTTTACGGAAACGGATCCTGTGGCTACTACAAAAGGGAATAAAGCTCCGGCTGTGGAATTCAAAGGCGGCGGCCTTATGCTCCAGGTAGGGGATACGAACGACGACTATCAGAAAGTACGCGTAACCGTAGGAAGCATGAGCGCGAAATCATTAGGCATAGACGGAATCGATATTTCAACACAGACAGGCGCGTCTGACGCAATAGCGAAGATTAAAACGGCTATCAACACAGTATCGTCGCAGAGGGGCGATCTGGGAGCAATCCAGAACAGGCTTGACCATACAATCAATAACTTAGGCGTTCAGACAGAAAACATGACTGCCGCTGAAAGCCGTATCCGCGATACAGACATGGCAGAAGAAATGATGGCATATACGAAGAACAATATCCTTGTACAGGCCGCACAGGCAATGCTTGCACAGGCTAACACAGTTCCGCAGGGAGTTCTCCAGTTATTGCAGTAATATAACGGATATGCTTAGACATTTCGGGCGTGCTAAATTGAATTAAAGCGGCAAATGCAAGTTATAAAGGAAAATACTTATATTTATTATCGATGCGGTTATATTAAAGTAACAAGCAACATATATATATTCGTATCGATTTAAATAATAAACGGGCAATGCAAAATAAAGTATAAAGCAATGAAAGGCCGGCGTAACGCCGGCCTTTTTTATTTTGGCAAATAAAGATATAAAAATTATATTATGTCGGGGTGTTGGCCGTTCCGAAGTAAAAATAAAGATTAAAAAATAATTGTATTTGTATTATTATTTTTGTTTAAAAACCGATATATATTTTAGAAAATAAAATTTGATCATTTTTAAAGGGTTTATTTCAGAACATAAAATATAACGCTTTTAACCGGCAAAGCCTTGGATCCGGGCGGGGCCGATTAAAATATAAACTTATTTTTCAGGCGGGGAGAAGGATTGCCCCGTTGTAATTCAAGGAGGTAAATTAATTATGAGAATTCAACACAACATTGCGGCATTAAACTCTTACAGGCAGTTAAGCGGGAACAACAACGCGTTATCCAAAAACCTTGAGAAGCTTTCATCGGGCTACAGGATCAACAGGGCCGGGGACGACGCGGCGGGCCTTGCGATTTCGGAAAAAATGAGGGCGCAGATCAAAGGCCTCGAAACGGCCCAGAAAAATGCGAACGACGGTATTTCCCTCGTTCAGACGGCGGAAGGAAACCTTACGGAAGTACACTCGATGCTTAACCGTATGGTAGAGCTTGCGACACAGTCTGCAAACGGAACATACGACGACAGCGTAGACCGCGCGAACCTTCAAAAGGAAGTAGATTCCCTTCTCGACGAAATCGACAGGATTGCGGAAGGCGCAAACTTCAACGGCATTAAACTTTTAGACGGTTCCCTCGGCGGCGCAAAAGTTACGACGACGGACAGCGTGGCGGCGGTAGTTACAAATCCAGGTACTGCAGGCGGCGCAACGGGCGGTACTGTTGTCGCTGCAAGAGTAGCCGACGGAAACGGCGCCGGAACAAAAGGTTCTTTCAGCCTTACGTTTACGGCCGTAACTGGATTTAAAGACGGGGAAGAAGGAGCAAAGGCAGAGTATACTATCGGCGACAAAAAGGTTACTATTGATATAACAAAAAATATGTCGGCTGACGAAGTTGCTAAGGCAGTTAAAGACAAGTTAGGCGAGGTTACGGTAGGCGGCCAGAAGTTTACTGTTTCGGCTGACGACAACAGCGGTAAGTTAACCCTTGAGGCTGCCAACGACACTACAACGAATCTTAATGGCGAAATGGGTAAAATAACAGGCAATACTACTGCCGGAAAAGTAGGCAAGGTAGACGGTAAAGACGGCGTACAGGGCAAAGTATCTATGGACTTTGACGGCAGGGTCGGTTCGGATCTTATCGGCGGATCGATCACAGTTGGCAAAGGGGACGCGGCGAAAGTTTACGAATTTGTTAAGACAGGCGAAAAAGGCGCTATCGACGGGGCAACTGTAATCGAACTTGACGAAAATGCAACGGCGGAAGAAATCGCGCAGAAAGTCGGAGCGGCGATAACAGGCGTTGAGAATGCGGACGGAGACGGATATACAACAGCAGTTAACGGTTCTGTGGTAAGCTTTACGGAAACGGAACCTGTGGCTACTACAAAAGGGAATAAAGCTCCGGCTGTGGAATTTAAAGGCGGCGGCCTTACTCTTCAGGTAGGCGATACAAACGACAGCTACCAGAAAGTACGCGTAACCGTAGGAAGCATGAGCGCGAAATCATTAGGCATAGACGGAATCGATATTTCAACACAGACAGGCGCGTCTGACGCAATAGCGAAGATTAAAACGGCTATCAACACAGTATCGTCGCAGAGGGGCGATCTGGGAGCAATCCAGAACAGGCTTGACCATACAATCAATAACTTAGGAGTTCAGACAGAAAACATGACTGCCGCTGAAAGCCGTATCCGCGATACAGACATGGCGGAAGAAATGATGGCATATACGAAGAACAATATCCTTGTACAGGCCGCACAGGCAATGCTTGCACAGGCTAACACAGTTCCGCAGGGAGTTCTCCAGTTATTGCAGTAATATAACGGATATGCTCAGACATTTCGGGCGCGTTAAATTGAATTAAAGCGGCAAATGTAAGTTATAAAGGAAAATACTTATATTTATTATCGATGCGGTTATATTAAAGTAACAGGCAACATATATATATTCGTATCGATTTAAATAATAAACGGGCAGCACAAAATAAAGTATAAAGCAATGAAAGGCCGGCGTAACGCCGGCCTTTTTTATTTCGGCAAATAAAGATATAAAAATTATATTATGTCGGGGTGTTGGCCGTTCCGAAGTAAAAATAAAGATTAAAAAATAATTGTATTTGTATTATTATTTTTGTTTAAAAACCGATATATATTTTAGAAAATAAAATTTGATCATTTTTAAAGGGTTTATTTCAGAACATAAAATATAACGCTTTTAACCGGCGAAGCCTTGGATCCGGGCGGGGCCGATTAAAATATAAACTTATTTTTCAGGCGGGGAGAAGGATTGCCCCGTTGTAATTCAAGGAGGTAAATTAATTATGAGAATTCAACACAACATTGCGGCATTAAACTCTTACAGGCAGTTAAGCGGGAACAACAACGCGTTATCCAAAAACCTCGAGAAGCTTTCATCGGGCTACAGGATCAACAGGGCCGGGGACGACGCGGCGGGCCTTGCGATTTCAGAAAAAATGAGGGCGCAGATCAAAGGCCTCGAAACGGCCCAGAAAAATGCGAACGACGGTATTTCCCTCGTTCAGACGGCGGAAGGAAACCTTACGGAAGTACACTCGATGCTTAACCGTATGGTAGAGCTTGCGACACAGTCTGCAAACGGCACATACGACGACAGCGTAGACCGTGCTAACCTTCAGAAGGAAGTAGACTCCCTTCTTGACGAAATCGACAGGATTGCGGAAGGCGCAAACTTCAACGGCATTAAACTTTTAGACGGTTCTCTCGGCGGCGCGAAAGTTACGACGACAGACAGCGTGGCGGCGGTGCAGGCAAACCCGGGAACTCCCGGCGGCGCAACGGGCGGCGGCGTTACTACAAATAAAGTGGCAGATGGAAATAACGGTGGTACGAAGGGTTCCTTTACCGTTAAATTTGCAGATGTAACAGGTTTTCAAGATGGAGAAGAAGGCGCTAAAGCTAAATACACTATCGGCGACAAGACTGTTGAGATTGACATAACAAAAAATATGTCGGCTGACGAAGTTGCCAAGGCGGTTAAGGCAAAATTAGGCGATGTCACAATCGGAGGTAAGAAGTTTACTGTTAAAACAGACGATAACAATGGAACTTTAACCTTTGAAGCTGAAGATGACGGTACGACAACTCTTGATACTGAACTTAACAAGATTACAGGAACTACTACAAAGGGAACTGTAGGTAAAGTCGATGCGAAAGACGGCGTTAAGGGCAAAATATCCATGGACTTTGACGGAAGGGTCGGAACGGACGTAATCGGTGGAACGCTTACGGTAGGCGAAGGCGATAACGCGAAAGTTTATGAATTTGTAAAGGCAGGCGAAAGAGCGACTATAGACGGTGCTACGGCTATTGAAATTGCGGAAGACGCCGATGCTAAAGCGATTGCGGCGGCAGTTGCGGCTGCCGTAACTGGCGTTACAAATGCAGACGGCGAGGCATATGATACGGCTGTTGACGGTTCGACTGTAACATTTACAGAAAATGCCGCTGAGGCAGATACTACAGGAAATAAAACTCCTAAGATTGAATTTAAAGGCGGCGGGCTTACGCTCCAGGTAGGCGATACAAACGACAGCTATCAGAAAGTACGCGTAACTGTAAACAGCATGAGCGCGAAATCATTAGGCATAGACGGAATCGACATTTCCACACAGACAGGCGCGTCGGACGCAATAGCGAAGATTAAAACGGCTATCAACACAGTATCGTCACAGAGGGGCGATCTGGGAGCAATCCAGAACAGGCTTGACCACACAATCAACAACTTAGGAGTTCAGACAGAAAACATGACGGCCGCTGAAAGCCGCATCCGCGATACAGACATGGCGGAAGAAATGATGGCATATACGAAGAACAACATCCTTGTACAGGCTGCACAGGCAATGCTTGCACAGGCTAACACAGTTCCACAGGGCGTTCTTCAGTTATTGCAGTAATTGAAAAATAAATATTCAAAACATTAGAACGGTGTTTTGGGCATATAAAGCAACAATAAGGCGACAATTTTAATGATAAAGGCAACATTTTCTTATTTTAATCAGTATTAAATAATAAATGAGCAACATAAAGTGCAACATGAAACAACATAAGGCCGGCGTTATGCCGGCTTTTTAACATTATTATGTTTGTTGGGACAACATATGCTTGTCTATACTTATAACAGCTGGCTGACAGATATTAAAATCAGCTCTTTTTATATAAGCACGTTTATTTACCGTAATTTTTATGGCTGGGATAGTTGGCAAAATTGCTTGAACGGGATATGTTTTTTATGCAGACTGAGTAAAAAGCGCCGTTTAGTTTTTAAAATGGGACGCCTATGATCCGAAACCTCTTGACTGAACTGCAATTTAGCCTATATAATATATTTATCGTTGTACCTTTAGAAAGAGGGGATATAAATGGGCCGCGTATGTAAAAAATGTTCGAAAACTGTGGACGACGACAGGAAATTCTGTCCTTTCTGCGGTAATGTTTTAGATGAGGATCTTAAACTTGCCATGGAATTAGATAAAATGGTTAAAGGACAAAATACGGTGAAACCCATGAACACAAATAAAGCGGAGCACGACAAGCAAGGGCATGTAAGCCGCGGCAGGTATGACGACGACGAATATATACCGCCTTCAAGCGGACGTGCGGAAAAATCAAATTACGGCGCTGTTTTGGCCGTTATATTAGTTGCGGCCGTATGTATAGTTATATATTTTGCGCTTATTAAAAAATAAGCTTTGGTATGCCGAACGCTAAACGGCAGTAAAACCTTAATTTTGGATAAGAGTATTACAAAATACATGTGCGGGCATTATTTGCAAAAGGTTTGACAGTTATGTCTTATAGAGCCGAAAGAAGGAAATATATTCGGGCATAAAGGATGTTGTTTTGGATTTCGTTAAAAAAACAAGAAAAGATAAAACGGCGTTTGAACATGGAAAATTTTCGCTTTTTAACGATATTGCGGCGCTAAATTACACAAAATTATGCCTTTTGAGTATTGGCTGTGAAAATGTTATAACGTATTTAATTTTCGGCCATAACGCTGAATTTAATTCTAAATATCGGATAAGTATTGTAATGCGGCTTTGCCGCTTTTTTTATTGCCTCTTTATATTTGCCTTAAAACCGGATATATAATTTAAAGTTTAAATGCCGGAGCCGTTTATGCCGAAACTTCACAAACAGCGGCATGAACAGATTTATCGGCTCTGTATTAAGCGATGAATTTAAAAATCGGAAAATAGTTGAATCATCAAAACAGCCGTATATTTTGAAGGAATTTTTATTGCATACAAGGCATATATGTTTTGTGTTATGAGTTAGCCCGCAAATTGCTTAAGGCGGGGACTTTAAAATTCCGTTTGCGTTTTTATTTATATTTCGTTTGCATATTCCTTAATACGCCCATTACTTTTATACATAATACACGGATATATTAAAAAAGCTTTCAAAAATTACCGATTTAACGGTAAAAAGTACCTGAATATTAGTTTTTGCCCGTGTAATAATACTCTTGTAACAAAAATAACTACAAGATTTTAAGGAGGAACTTATTATGTCAAATAGTTCATCATCAAGCAACAGGGCTACAGTGCCGGAAGCGCGCGAAGCTTTAAACAAATTTAAATATGAAGTGGCAAACGAAATCGGCGTACCTCTTAAACAGGGCTACAACGGCGACCTTACATCCGCTCAAAACGGTTATGTAGGCGGATATATGGTTAAAAAAATGATTGAAGCCCAGGAAAGGTCAATGGCAGGCAAAACAACAATGTAATTAAAATAACATAAATTAATTTATAGTTATTTTAAACAATAAAATTAATTTTAACCTTCGATTTCTATTGGATTGAAATTAACTTTTGCGCGGGATTTTTCCCGCGCTTTTTTATGTTCTTTTTTTAGTTTCATTTTACAAAGGCCCACGCGCCCTGCAAGAAAAATTTTCCGCATTTCAGTGTTGATTATGCTTGCCGTAGGCTCTGCTGAGACTGAACTGCAAAAATTTTTTTCTTGTGAGCTATGAAGGTTTGCCGAGAATTAGGGGAGAAATAGCGGTGCTAAAGCGTTTATCGTAGAATCCGCTGTGCCAGCGTCTTTGCTTTGCGCTTATGCCGACAGCGTTTGTTAAAACCGTGTGTGCTCTTGCAAACCGATGCTAAGCGAAAGGAAGAATATCCAATACTTTAAAATAAAGGCCTTTAATGCGCTGTATTTGCATGGGGCGCCGGTTTTAAGGCGGCGATATATAAGCGGCAGTTAAAAACCGAAAGCGGTTTTGATAATGCGGACGCTTGTAAATCTCGGCGGCATTGTGCTAAAATATTTTTGTTGTATTGCGGCAAAAGCCTGCGGGGATTTGAACGGTTGAGAAAGACTTTAAAGACTTAACGGGAGCGTCGAAAAGATTCTGTCTTTGCTGTGCCTGCATAACTTCCGGCCGCTGACGGATATATCGGCTATTAGGCTCCGTAAAAAAAATTTCTTTTATTTGAAGCGGAAGTATGCGGACAAGGCATGTATTTTCGACATATATAGAAGAAAAGTTTTACATAAAGAGCGTATATATTTTTGTAAATCGAAGGAATTAACTTAATTATTACAGGAGTTGCATAATGGAACTGAAACAGTTGGAATTTTTTCTTATGTGCGTTGAATACGGAAGTTTTGGGAAAGCGGCTGGAAAACTGTATACTTCCCAGCCGAATGTCAGCAAAGTGATCCGTATGCTTGAGGACGAGCTGGGAAATCAGGTTTTTGAAAGAACAGGAAGGGGGCTGAGACTTACGCCTTACGGCAAAGAAATATACGATTACGCTTTAAGCGCCGTAAAAAATTCCAAACTTATTTTGGAAACTGCGCGGGCTAAAAAGAAAAACACCCTGTATATATCGACTTATCAAAGCAACAGTATATCGAGGCTTCTGGTAAACCTTTATAAGAATAATAAAGATGTTAATATAGAACACAGACAGGGAACTGTGGAGGAAATAATAACCCAAGTTGAACACGGCATATCTGAAATAGGCATACTTTATATATCGCAAAAAAGTACAAACGCATTTTTAAATATAATTTCGAGAAAAGGCCTTGAATTCACTGTTTTGGGAAAACTTAAAGCCTGCCTTTATGCCGGTCCGAACAGCCCCGTTTATAATGAAAGAACTGTAAAGTTCGAAGATCTGCCTCGGTTTAAGTATGTGAGAGGGCTGAAAGAATTTTTTTCTATAGAGGACGGCCTTGAGCATGTAAGCCTTGGACCTGTAAATCCGGAGGTCCTTCATTCCGCCGTATGCACTAACAGCGAGCATCTTTCGACAAATTTTCTGCTTATGACTGATTTAGTCGATATAGGGATAAATTTTGATTATCCGAAGCGCGGGCAATATAAAATTAAAAACCTGCCTATAGAAGGGGAAGATTCGTTTCTCACCATGGGATATGTCGCTAAAGAAGGCCATACGCTTACGCTTTATGCAAACGAGCTTATAACTTACATACAAGATTGTATTTCGCCATAACAATATGTTATGGCTTTATGTATATATAAAGATAATTGTTGTTTTTATTTTAAGATAATATAATGTACTCAAGACGTTAGAACATAACGAAAGGTTATATTAAAATATGGAAAACGACAGGAGGCGTTTAATATGGAAAAAACGACGGTTACTTTAAACGACGTATGCGAAGCTGCACGGCGCATAAAGCCTTATGTAATACGCACGCCGCTTATGCGCGGGAGGACGATGGATAAAGTTCTCGGCTGTAAGGTGTATTTAAAACCCGAAATGCTCCAAGTTACGGGCGCTTTTAAGATGAGAGGGGCTATGAATAAGATACTGTCTTTGAGCCAGGAAGAGAGGGACAGGGGAATAATTTGCAGTTCGTCGGGAAATCATGGCCAAGCATGTGCTCTTGCCGGGAATATAACAGGCACGCATGTCGTCGTAGTCCTTCCGGAGGACGCTCCCCATGTAAAAATAGATAAGGCAAGGGAACTCGGAGCCGAAGTTGTGCTTGGGCCGAGGATTTATAAAGAAAGATGGAAAATGGTAAGGGAGCTTCAGGAAAAAAACGGATATACAATGGCCCACGGCTACGAGGATTATACGGTTATGGCGGGACAGGGGACAATCGGCCTTGAGATACTTGAAGATTTGCCGTATGTAGATACTGTTTTTGTCCCGGTAGGCGGCGGCGGGCTTATAGCGGGGGTTGCGACGGCAATTAAAGAAATAAACCCCAAAGTACGTATAATCGGAGTGCAGGCGAAGGCAAGCGACGGATATGTGCAGAGCAGGAAAGCGGGGCGCCGGGTGGAAGTAGAGTGTTTTCCGAGCCTTGCCGACGGGCTTGGATGCCGTGCGCCGGGAGAAAATCCTTATCCTATATGCGAAAAGTATGTTGACGAGTTTGTTTCCGTTACGGAGGAGGACATAAAAGAAGCCGCAAAATTAGTGGCGGCAGAAGCGAAACTTATTGCGGAGCCGTCGTCATGCGTAGGCATAGCGGCTGTGCTCGGCGGCGAAGTAAAGGTAGAACAGCACGAAAACGCCGCGTTTATACTTACTTCCGGTAATTGGGATATAGACGCGATTGGAAAGATACTTAATAACGAGCATGTTGACGGCAGACTGTGATAAAGTCCGAAAGCCTTAGTATATTCTCAAACGAAATATAAATTAAGCGTTCAGCGGGAAGTATTCCCGTACAGTATTATCAGTGCGGGCTGGAATGTCTGTAGGAGAGATGAGGCATGTTATACGGCGGGAGGGAGATTTTATATGGAAACTTTATTATTAAATAAAAGCGAAGTGGGCAGCCTTATAGACCTTGACGATATATTGGAGTCTGTAGAAAACGGGTATCGTTCTTTCAGCAGTGGTCTTGTGGTGCAGCCCGACTTTATGACTATAGTGAAGCCGGGAACCCATACGGGATTTGATTTTAAAGGCGGCCTTGATTTGGGCGGCGGTTACATAACCATAAAGTCGTCGTCGGGAGGTTATCCCGATAATCCCAAAATAGGGCTTCCGACAGGCATGAATACGGTTTTCCTTTATGAAGCGGATACAAGCGCATTGAAATGCATCATGGACGGCACATGGATCACGGGATGCAGGACGGCCGCCGCCGGGGCTATTTCCGTAAAATACCTTTCTAGGAAAGACTCGAGCAGTATATGCATAATAGGCGCGGGCAATCAGGGACGCCGCCAGCTGAGGGCTATGGCCAGAGTTAGGAATATAACGGACGTTTATGTATGGGGCTACAGCGAGGATGAAATAACATCATATATAGCCGATATGTCGCCTGAATTGCACGGAATTAAATTCCACCCGTGCTCTTCCGCCGAGGAAGGCATAAGAAAAGCCGATATAGTTGTTACTGCAACAATAGGCAGGAGGGCCCCTATCGTAAAAAGGGAATGGCTTAAACCCGGAACGCATATAGCCGCAATAGGCGCCGACATGCCCGACAAGCAGGAACTATGCACAGACGTTTTTAAGGGAGCGAAAGTAGTTAACGATTCAATAAAGCTTTGCGTTAAAAACGGAGAAACGCATCATGCAGTAGATGAAGGCGTAATAAAAGTTGAGGAAATATATGCCGAAATAGGCGATATAATACTCGGCAAAAAGCCGGGAAGGGAAAACGACGATGAAATAACAATATTCGATACGGTCGGCATGGCGATACAGGATAATGTTACGGCTGTTTCTCTATACAATATGGCGGTAAAAAAAGGCCTTGGAGTTAAGTATGATTTTCTCAAATAAATTAATTATATATGTTTAAAATCAGTCGTGTTTTACTGGATTGAGAGTAAAAAAGGCGCATAATATAATATGCGCCTTTTTGTTTTAATAATTTTTATCTTCGGTTTTACAAAGTACGTACGGTTTTAACGGGCATTGGCCGAGCAAGAGCTGTGGTTAAATCCGCCTGACGTAGGTTCAGCGTTGCATATGCGCTTTTGCTTTGCCATTACGCCGCTGACGGCAGTTAAAACACTACGCTCTCATAAGGCGGAAATTTTTTGCCGTTCAAGGCGCATAAGCACAGGCGCGCGGATTCCGCGGTAAGCGTATACGTCGCTGAAATGCGGAAAATTTTCCTTGTGGGAATGTGTGCCCTTATAAACCGAAGCTGAATATGAAATGGATTAAAAATATTTTCGCAGGTTTTCAGACTGCATATTTCAAAGAACGGCGCATTATGCAAAGCGGATTTTTTAATTTTTTAAGACTGTTGCAAATTTTTATTTGGGAAAATGCGCCTTGTTTGAAAATATGAACTCCATAAAGCGGGATAAAGGCTATTCCCTAATCTGGCCGTTTCCGTAGATAACATATTTTGTAGTAGTAAGCTCGTTAAGCCCCATCGGCCCGCGGGCATGCAGTTTTTGGGTGGAGATTCCTATTTCCGCGCCGAAACCGAATTGCTCGCCGTCTGTAAACCTTGTTGAAGCGTTGACATATACGCATGCCGAATCGACTTCATTCAGGAACCTTTGAGCGTTTGTATAATTCTCCGTAACTATACATTCGCTGTGGTGGGTGGAGTAGCGGCGTATGAGGTTAATCGCCTCGTCGATTCCGTCTACGACGCGGGCGGATATAATATAATCTTCATATTCGGTTCCCCAGTCGTCTTCCGAGGCGGGGATTACGCCGTCGACTTTGAGAAAGTTTTCGTCGCCGCGGACTTCGACTTTTTTTTCGAAAAGAGCTTTTGTAACCGTCGGGATAAATATGTCCGCAATATTTTTGTGTACAAGAAGGCTTTCGCAGGCGTTGCACACGCCGGGTCTCTGGGTTTTTGCGTTTATAACAATTTTTAGGGCGTCGTCAAGATTTGCGGTTTCGTCAACAAAAACATGGCAGTTGCCCGTGCCCGTTTCTATAACGGGGACCGTGCTGTTTTCAACTACGCTTCTGATAAGCCCGGCGCCTCCTCGCGGTATAAGAACGTCTATAAATCCGTTAAGACGCATCATTTCGGCGGCTTTTTCGCGGCTGGGATCGTCAAGTATCTGTACTATATCTTCCGGCAGGCCGTTTTCTTTAAGGGATGAGCGGAATACGTCGACAATCGCCGAATTCGTTTTTAAAGCCTCTTTTCCGCCGCGGAGTATTACGGCGCTTCCTGCTTTAAGGCACAGGCCGAAAGCGTCGGCCGTAACATTTGGCCTGGATTCGAATATAATGCCGATAACGCCCATAGGTACGCGTCTTTTGCCGACAACAAGGCCGTTTGGCAGAGTTTTCATTGAAATTGTTTCGCCTATTGGATCGGGAAGGGACGCAACCTGCCTTAAACCGTCGGCCATGGCGGCGATCCTTTTTTCGTTTAAGGTAAGCCTGTCTATAAAGGCGGCTTTCATGCCGTTTTTAACGGCGTTGTCAACATCCTCTTTGTTTGCTTTGATAATTTTCTCGGAATTATCCAAAAGAGCTTCGGCGGCGTTTAAAAGCGCGGCGTTTTTAGCGGGCGAAAGGAGTTTGGCCGTTTCAAAGGACGCTTCTTTTGCAAGCATGCCCATTTGGGTTAAAGTTTTCATATAGTTCCCCCTTTATTCTATTGTACGCAGTTCCGTGATTATTTTGTCAAGTTTTCTGTCATATCTGTCCGTCGGTATTTTTTCGGCAAGCTGGAAGTCGTAGCAGACGCCTATTGTATTTTTAACGTTATGCTCCGACGTGTAAGTATCATAGTACCCGCCGCCGTATCCGCAGCGGTTTTTTTTAATGTCGAACATACTGCCGGGAACTATGAACATGGATTTGCTGTCGGGAAAAACCTGTTTTTCCATGGGTATATCGGGCTCCGTTACGCCGAGCTTTGTACGCGACATGTTTTCAAAGGAAGTTATTTCGACAAAATACATAAGGCGGTCTTTTTTTGCTATGGGAACGGCCACTTTTTTCCCGTCGGCCCATGCTTTTTCAATAAATTCGGTTGTCCGCACTTCCGAACCCATATTTATATAAACAAAAATTGTCCGGGCGTTTTTATATTCGGCGCTGTTTAAAAGCTTTTTTATTATTGCGCGGCTTTTTTCTTCCTGTTCTTCTTTGGGCATTGAATTCCTTTTGGCAAGGAACTCGCGCCTCATTTCGTTTTTCATATGTTCGTCCCCTTTGTTCAGTATGTTAATATTGTTGCGCCTAAAAGTGATGATTTCATAATGACTGCCGCCATAACGATGCCTAAGAGAAATACGCATCCTCCAACCAAGGAGATAACTTTGCCTACGCGTTTAAGTTCCCTATCGTTTTGGCATAAGAACACAATTCCAACTATTATGCCGACAAGCGGGACTAAAACCGCAAGAATTATAAGTATAATTTCAAGCGCGATGTTAAAACGTTTTTGGGCGGGAGCCTGATTATTGTTTCCGTTAGGCAAAAATGGGGAGGGAGATGCATTTTGATTCCGGCGCCATGGATTTTCGCCGAAAGGCGAGCGTTGCCCGGAAATTCCCTGACCGTATCCGCAGCCCGGGCAGTGGGCGTTTTCGTTTCTTATTTTTGTTCCGCAGAAAGGGCATTCTTTCATTTTTGAAACTCCTTGTTTATAAATAATGTGCCTATATCCTCGCCTTCAATGATTTTGTTAAGTATGCGGGGATCTTCGCCGAGGGCGATAACCATGTCTGTGCGGCTTTCGCGGCAGCGTTTTGCCGCCAGAAGCTTTGTTTCCATGCCGCCTACAGAGAAAATACTGCCTTTTTCGCCCGCCATGGATAATATGTTGTCCGTAACTTCTTCCACAACGGAGATACGTTTTGCGCCGGGGTTTTTACGCGGGTTTGCGTCATAGAGCGCGTCAATGTCCGTTAAAAGCACAAGAAGATCGGCCCCTATAAGGTTGGCCACCACGGCTGAAAGAGTGTCGTTGTCGGAAAATTCAAAATTAACCGTTGCAACGGCGTCGTTGTTGTTTACGATTGGCACAACCTGCATGCGGAAAAGCGTTTCAAATGTAGTAGAGGCGGTTGTACGGCGTTCTTCGTTTTTAATATCTTCTTTTGTAAGAAGTATCTGTGCAACTTTTTGATTATATTCGTTAAAAAAGTTTTTATAAATTTGTATTAATGAAGCTTGTCCGACTGAAGCCGCCGCCTGTTTCA
The DNA here is from genome assembly GCA_024460105.1 of Anaerotignum faecicola. NCBI lineage: Bacteria > Bacillati > Bacillota > Clostridia > Lachnospirales > Anaerotignaceae > Anaerotignum > Anaerotignum faecicola. Next base: position 603,152 of record JANFXS010000001.1, on the reverse strand, counting down.
GCCTGATTTCCGTCGGGCGTTCCGTTAAGCCGAGATCGGCGGAACCAACGCCCATTGCGCCTGAAGAAACAAGCACAACGTCCTTTCCTTGGTTGTTAAGGTCCGCAAGCACCCATGCAAGCTGTTCCATGCGTTTGAGGTTTATTCTCCCGTTTGGGTATGTAACGGTTGACGTGCCTATTTTTATAACAATGCGTTTGTGGTCTTTAAGTTTTTGCCTGTAATCCATAATGCACCTCAGATAATTAAAAATATATTCCGATTATAATATTCTACTACAAAGATTAGAGAAAAGGAATAGGAATATAAAATAAAAGCGGCCTTAAGGCCGCTTTTTTACTGTTATTGTTTTTTAGGCTTAAAAGAACTTTTCAGCGCGACTATCCTGTTGAAAACAAGCTTTTCGGACGACGTGCATTTTGTATCGACTGCAAAATACCCGTTTCTCATAAACTGGAACCTGTCGCCGGGAGAAGCATCCTTCACTGAAGGTTCGGCAACGCATTTAACGACTTTAAGGCTATCCGGGTTCATAATCATATCGCCGTTAGGGTCCTGAGGGTTATCGAGCATCATTGCATCGTAAAGGCGGGCTTCGGCTTCAACAGCCGTGTCGGCGTTAACCCAGTGCAGGGTGCCCTTAACTTTACGCCCTTCAAATCCCGAACCGCTCTTGGTTTCCGGATCATATGTCGCATGGATCTCTGTTATAACGCCGTTTTCATCTTTTGTAAAATCCGTGCATGTAATGTAATATGCGCCTTTAAGGCGTACTTCCTTGCCGGGAGCAAGGCGGAAAAATTTCTTTTCTGGAACTTCCATGAAGTCGTCCCTTTCAATGTAAAGCTCCTTTGAAAAAGGTACTTGACGCGTGCCCATCGCTTCGTTTTCCGGGTTGTTTTCTATGGTGAGAAACTCAAGCTGGCCTTCCGGGTAATTATCTATTATCACTTTAACAGGATCCAATACGGCCATAACGACTTTTGCTTTCGCTTTTAAATCGTCCCTGATACAGTGATCCAAAAGAGAACGGTCAACTTTGCTGTTGGCTTTGCTCACGCCGATTTTTTCGCAGAAATCCCTTATGGCTTCAGGGGTTACGCCCAAGCGGCGAAGCCCGCATATCGTCGGCATCCTCGGATCGTCCCATCCGTCCACAAGGCCGTCTTCCACCAGGGCGCGGAGTTTGCGTTTGCTCATAACCGTGTTTGTAAGTCCAAGGCGCGCAAATTCTATTTGGCGAGGTTTTGCCGGCAGGCCGCTGTTGTCTACAACCCAATCGTAAAGAGGGCGGTGGTCCTCAAATTCCATTGTGCAGATAGAATGGGTTATTCCTTCAATGGCGTCCTCAAGCGGGTGCGCAAAGTCATACATAGGATATATGCACCATTTGTTTCCGGTGGTATGGTGGCTTGCGTGGGCAATTCTGTACAAAACGGGATCCCGCATATTTATATTGGGCGACGACATGTCAATCTTGGCCCTTAACGTACGGCTGCCGTCGGGGAATTCGCCGTTTTTCATGCGTTCAAACAGATCTAAGTTTTCTTCAACGCTCCTGTCGCGGTAAGGGCTGTTTTTTCCCGGCCCGCTTAAAGTTCCGCGGTAGGCGCGCATTTCTTCCGCATTAAGGTCGCATACGAACGCTTTGCCTTCTTTTATAAGCTTAACGGCTATATCGTAAAACGTATCGAAATAGCTTGATGCAAAATAAAGCCTGTCCTCCCAGTCGAAACCGAGCCATTTAACGTCCTCTTTAATGCTTTCTATATATTCCGTATCCTCTTTCGACGGGTTCGTATCGTCAAAACGCAGGTTGCATTTGCCGCCGTAAAGGTTAGCGAGGCCAAAATTAAGGCATATGGATTTTGCATGGCCTATATGCAGATACCCGTTGGGCTCTGGCGGAAAACGGGTTTTGATTTTTGAAAGGTTTTCGCCGAGGTCGTTTTGTATGTAAGTATGTATGAAATTTCCCGTGGCGCTGAGGTCGCTGTTATTTTCGTTTTTAATATCTTCAGACATATGGAAAAAGCCTCCTAAAGAATTTCAGTTTTTCACATTTTATATCTTCGGTCTGCATGGGCATATGCGCCTTGCGGCAGAAAGGGTTAGCTTGCGTGGCCGAATATATCCATGACGAAAGGCGTAAGAACGAAAGTAAGAAACTAAGAAGTTTTGTATGATTCAAATACAAACGTTTTTAACGCCGCCGCATACCGTAACCATATATGTTTTTGCAAACCGGGGTATTCATTTCATATTACTATAATTGCCCGGTTTCGTCAATTTAATTCAATCAAAAATAGGCGTCCGTGCCGCTTTGAATAACCTATGTTTTAAACGGGCGTTTACGGATTGAAGCGAGACGGGCTTGAAACGTTCGGCAAGCGCGAAAAATGCAAAAACATGCCGAAAAGGGTTTTGGGAACGGTAAAGAGTATCCCTGCAAAAGGAACGTAGAAATTGTATGCCGCAAATAAAAAACACATAAAAAACAGGCTTACGGCTTATTGTGCCTGACGCCTGTTTTAATGGCAATTTATGTATTTATGATTTAAGGGCGGGATTATGCTTATTAAAGGTTTCCTTTAAGGCCGATAGCCTCGGCGTTTTCCCGCATGCCGCCGATAGTTTCCGCTATTACGTTTTCAAGTGGTATGCCGAGCATTTCACAGCCTTTGAGTATAACTTCGCGGTCTACGCCCGCGGCAAAGGATTTGTCCTTGAATTTTTTCTTAACCGATTTTACCTCTAAGTCAAGCACGCTTTTTGAGGGACGCATAAGGCATACGGCGTTTATAAGGCCGGTCAGTTCGTCTATTGTAAAAAGCGTTTTTTCAAGGGCGCTTTCAGGCTTAATATCGGAGCAGATGCCGTAGCCGTGGCTGCACACGGCGCGTATATAGAAACTGCTTATTCCGCGCCCTTCCATTATTTCTTTGGCTTTAACGCAGTGTTCGTCTGGATATTTTTCATAATCCAGATCATGAAGGAGTCCGACGATCCCCCAAATTTCTTCATCCTCGCCGTTTAACCTTGCGAAATGTTTCATAACCGCTTCAACGGCCAGCGCATGTTTTAAAAGCGCGGGAGTTTTTGTATATTCCCCAAGCAGTTCCCATGCCTCGGACCTTGTTATGGTTTTATCCATTTGTATCCCCTCCGAAAACGATATGTTCAGTATATTTAAATATTTGTTTTGCGCGGCAGACTGTATTAAAAAATTCAGCGAATTACGGCTTTATGGCTAAAATACATACGGCATACCTGTCGAAATTATTGTTTTTCATGTTTTATTGCGTATTTTTCGTTTTATGTATAAAAAAGCCGGATTTTCAAGGCGTTTACGCCAAAAATGAAAACCGCGGCTTTTCATCTGCCGATTTGCAGTAAAGTTTTTCTGTAATTATGCCCGTACCTTTAAAATATCAAACCACAGTTAATGGCTGCATGTATGATCTTCGCCGTGATGATTGCATTTTGCGTTTGGATCGCCTATATTTTCGCCGCTTAAATATTTTTTAACTGCGGTTTCAACATCTCCCGACGCGCCGAATATAACTTCAATATCGTTTTCGCTGAGGGCGTCCATTGCGCCGGAACCTATGCCGCCGCATATAAGCAGGTTTACGCCGTTATCCTTAAGCCTTTTGGCCAAAGCGCCGTGGCCCGTATCGGAGGTGTCGATTTTCTTTGACGATTTAACTGTGTTTGCGTCTACGTCGTAAAGCATAAACTCCTTTGTTTTTCCGAAGTGCTGGAAAATTTCCCCGTTTTCGTAAGTTACGGCAATAATCATAAAAAAGACCTCTTTTCACCTATATTTTTATATTATAATAATAATTATACCAAACTAAAGGCAAAAAATCCATAGGCGTTCGTATTTTTAGTTTTGGAAATGTAAACGCCGGTTGCGCCGCAATATAATTGACTTTTTTTAAAATAGTAGTAAAATTATTTTACGCATATTATAGCTTCTTACAGCTTCGGTTTTGCCCATAAAGTATGATTTTGCGTATGATTTGGATTTTCTGCCGCGGGCTTTTGGAAACGCTGAATTAAAAAGCCCGAAACTGACAATAACTAAAATATATAATAAATTAACATCATAAAAGGAGATACGGAATTATGGACGAAAGAGATAAAGTATTGGCTAAAAACCTTGTCGAATATTCATGCCGCGTTCAGGAAGGGGAACGGGTTTTGATTAGCTGCAACGGAACGGGGCCAATCCCGCTTGTTAAGCAGATTATAAAAGAAGTTTACAAAAAAGGGGCCTTCCCGTTTGTGGAAATGAGCACTGCCGGAATCGACAGGGAATTCCTTATGGGCGCGGGCGATGAGCAGCTGAAGCTTATGGCGCAGTGGGAATGTGAAAAAATGCGCCATATGGACGCTTTTATCGGAGTCAGGGGAGAGGACAATTTAAGGGAGCTGAGCGATGTGGACGATAACCAGCTTAAAAAGTATTCGGTCCTTTATACGCGTCCCGTAAACGATATACGCGTGCCCGATACGAAATGGGTAGTGCTCCGTTACCCTACGCCTTCAATGGCGCAGTCTGCGAACACAAGCCTCGAAGCGTTTGAGGATTTTTATTATAAAGTGTGCAACCTTGATTACGGCAGGATGTCGAAAGCTATGGACAGCCTTGTGAAGCTTATGGAAAAGACTGATAAAGTGCGTATTGTGGGAAAGGATACTGATATTTCGTTTTCAATTAAAGATATACCGGCTATTAAATGCGCCGGCGAGTGCAATATCCCGGACGGCGAAGTTTATACGGCTCCTGTAAAAAATTCCGTTAACGGAAAGATAACGTACAATACGCCGAGCGAATATAATTCTTTTACTTTTGAAAACGTAAGCCTTACGTTTAAAGACGGGAAAATTGTCGAAGCCACGGCTAACGACAGCGAAAGGCTCAATAAAATATTCGACACCGACGAAGGGGCAAGGTATGTTGGAGAGTTTGCAATCGGAGTAAACCCATATATAACAAAAGCAATGAACAATATCCTTTTTGACGAAAAAATAATGGGAAGCATACACTTTACGCCGGGCAACTGCTATGAAGATGCGGAAAACGGGAACAAAAGCGCAATACACTGGGATTTGGTGCTTATTCAAACTCCGGAATACGGAGGAGGGGAGATATACTTTGACGACGTCCTCATAAGGAAAGACGGAAGGTTTGTTGCGGAAGAACTCCTTTGCTTAAATCCTGAAAATTTGATATAGACAAAACCGCCTTATGGTTTTAAAATATGAAGTTGCCAGAATTTTGCAGAATGGGAGATATTTATGGAAAAAAGGAACAAAATAACCGTTATCGGGCATAAGAACCCGGACACCGACTCTATATGTTCGGCTATCGCTTACGCGGCGCTTAAAAATAAGATTTCGCCGGAAAATATATACACGGCGGCAAGGTGCGGAGAAATAAGCAAGGAAACCTCTTTTGTGCTTAAAACTTTCGGCCTTGCGGAACCGCGGTATATAGCCGACGTAAGAAGCCAGGTAAGCGACATTGAAATAAAAAAAGTAGACGGCGTAAGCGGCGATATTTCGCTTAAAGAGGCTTATAACATAATGAAAAAGCAAAACGCCGTGACCCTTGCCGTGACAAATGCCGACGGCGGGATCGACGGCCTTATAACTATAGGCGATATTGCCGCAAGCGATATGGACGTGTATGACAACAGGATTGTGTCAAAGGCAAACACTTCGTATAAAAATATTGTTGAAACGCTGGACGGGCGTATACTTTGCGGCGATATTAACGGGTATTTCAGCCGCGGCAGGGTCTCGATAGCGGCAAACACGCCTGAAATGATGGGAGAATTTATAGGCGAACACGATCTTGTTATAATAGGCAACAGGTTTGAAAGCCAGTTCGTAGCAATTGAGCTTGGGGTAAGCTGCATAGTCCTCTGCACTGACAATACGGTAAAGGAATCTGTTTTAAAGCTTGCAAAGGAAAAGGGCACTGTAATAATCTCGTCGCCTTACGACACATATACGGTTGCAAGGCTTTTAAATAAAAGCATGCCGATTAAATATTTTATGACTTCTGACAATCTGCTTGTTTTTAACATAGACGATTATACAAACGACGTTAAGGACGTTATGGCAAAAAACCGCCACAGATATTTCCCTGTAATAGACGAACAGGGGAAATACATAGGCCAGATTTCTAAAAGAAGCTTTCTCGATATGGACAAAAAGAAGGTTATACTTGTGGATCATAACGAGAAAAATCAGGCTGTTGACGGCATAGAGTTTGCGGAAATACAGGAGATAATAGATCATCACCGTCTCGGCAGCCTCGAAACTATGAACCCCGTGTATTTCAGGAACCAACCGTTAGGCTGTACGGCAACTATAGTGTACCTTATGTACGGCGAAAATAATGTGGAAATACCGAAAGAAATAGCGGGCGCGCTTTGCGGCGCAATACTTTCCGATACGCTTATGTTCAGATCGCCTACATGCACTCCCGCCGACAGGGCCGCGGCTGAAGCCTTAGCTCCTATTGCCGGCATAGATATACAGGAGTTTGCCGAAAGCATGTTTTCGGCAGGAAGCGATTTTGATTCAAGGACGGAGGATGAAATATTCCATCAGGACTATAAGGAGTTTAACGCTTCAGGGATTTCATTCGGCGTAGGACAGATAACGAGCATGAACAGCGGGGATCTCGCAAGCCTTAAAAGCCGCCTTTCCGTATATATGGACGGCCTTATTGAAAACGGCGGAGTGGATATGCTAATATTTATGCTTACGAATATAATCGACGAATCGTCCATACTTCTGTTTAAAGGCGCTAAAGCGAAAGAGTTTATAGAAACGGCGTTCGGCGAAGCGGACGACGACGGCAGTATATTTGTCGAGGGCATGGTTTCAAGGAAGAAACAGCTTATACCGAGCGTTATATCTGCAATACAGCAGCAGTAATAAAATTATCGGATGCGCAAGAGATAATTAAAAACGGGCTTTATGCTTAATTTTCCCGCATATTATTTTTTATGCGGCGCGGATGTTAAATTTAAGTTTGGGGAAGAATAATAACGCTTCTGCAGGCGGAATTTTTGCATGCCGCGTTTTTGGGCGGCGCGCCGTTGAGGCGTATACTGCCATAATGCATGGCTTAGGCGGCATATGGGATAAAGGATAAGCCGAAGCCGTTTTGTCTAAATTAAGGCGGTTATGGAAAACTGTTTGAACGGTTTTCTGAAGGAAATAAAAACACGTTGAAAGACGGAAAACGGAAAGGACAATAAGTGATAAGAATAAGAAATGAAGAAGGGAAAGATTACGGAAAAGTAGAAGAAATTATAAGGGAAGCTTTTTATAATTTATATGTTCCGGGATGCTACGAGCATTATCTTGCCCATGTTATGCGCGGACATGACGATTTTTTGGCGGAACTTGATTTTGTAATCTAACTTGACGGAGAAATTATAGGAAATATTATGTATACGAAGTCAAAACTTGTCGACGATGACAGGAATGAAAAAACTGTTTTGACATTCGGCCCGGTATGTATACTGCCGAAATACCAGAGAAAGGGATACGGCAAAACGCTTATAGCCCATTCGTTTGAAAAAGCAAGGGAAATGGGATATGACGCCGTCGTAATATTCGGAAGCCCAAGCAACTATGTAGGCCTCGGTTTTAAGAGCTGCAAAAAATATAATGTAGGCGTCGACGGAGGGAAGTATCCGGCGGCAATGCTTGTTAAGGAACTTGCGGACAATGTTTTTGACGGCAGGAAATGGAACTATATAGGCAGTCCGGCAATGGATATAGACGAAAAAGAGGCGGAGCGTTTTGACGATGGCCTTAAGAAAATGGAAAAGAAATTTCAGCCTAGCCAGGAAGAATTTTATATACTCAGCAGCTCGTTTGTCCAGTAATTAATTAAGAATATAAAAACGCGGCCGTATGTTTAAGCGGCCGCGTTTTTAACTGTAACGGTATTTCGCAGATATTGTTGACGGAACCGGAGAACACATGACGGTAATGCCCGCAGACGAAGTGTTTTTAAGCGCGCTGATATGGACAAAATTCCGCGGCGGCGTCTGAAAATCTGTTTTTTATAAATTGCCTTTATGTATTCGGAGTATGCCTTTAGAACGGCTGACTGTCTGCAATGCGTATTTCTTTTTTCAAATAAACCATGTCTCTAAGCCGCACCCAGTTTTCAAAAATAGGATGGACATGGCGTTTGGTGAAAATTATAATAATTGCCTTTATGTACTCAGAGCATGCCCTTTGGGTGGCTAACTGTTGGCAGAGCATATTTCTTTTTTCAAATAAACCATGTCTTTAAGTTGCACCCCGTTTTCAAAAATAGGGCGGTCATAGTTTTGGGTGAAAAAATCTTTGACAATATGGCTCCTTTTAAATCCGCACTTTTCATAAAAGGGTATTGTAAGCGGGCTGTCGCCCGTGCCAACATACAGTTCGCGGCAATCCCTGTAATACGTGGGTATATAATTTATAATTTTTTCGGCATATCCCTGTCTTTGGAACTGTGGGTATACGGCGATATTTTTTATCTCGTATACGCCGTCGCCTTCACATGTTACAATACATTCGCCTTTTATCCCGTCGTCGTCAAGGATGAACATATCGCCTTTTTCCATATATTTTCTTAACATGCTTTCCTGTTCGTCGGCGGACAGAAGAAGCTCCAAAAATATTTCCCTCCTGCCGTCAAACCTGTATATTTCCATATGCATACCTCCCCGGGTATTTACGGATATTTTACCACAATAAAGACTTATAGCGCAAATTGTATCAATACAATTTTAATTTAATATTCCGAAGCAGTGGAATACCGATGTTTGAGGTGGTATTATTTTCCCAAATAAAAGCGGGAAGGAATGATAGGATGAAAAATTTTACGGTGAACGACATAACAAAAATTTCAATTATGGCCGCGCTTATTTTTATAGCAACTTACTTTATAAAAATACCTTCAATAAACGGCTATTCGCATCTCGGCGACAGCATGATACTTATAAGTGTGCTGATGCTGGGCGGAAGGAAGGGAGCCTTTGCCTCGGCAGTGGGGGCTTCCTTTGCGGATATAATAGGGGGGTATATGCAGTGGGCCGTACCCACGTTTTTTATAAAATTTATGCTTGCTCTTATAATGGGGGCGTTTATATCAAAGATTATGCCGAAGGCAAAATTAAACTGGCTTGTCGGAGCCGTTTGCGGCGGGATTTTCCAGATATTTGCATATACGGCCGTAAAAATACTTTATTACGGCTTTGCACAGGCAATGGTTATGACTCCAGGCCTTCTTGTACAGACTTCCGCAAGCATAATCATAACGGCCGTGTTTGTAGGGGCGCTTAAATCAAGCGGATTTTTCAATAAGTTCGCTTGCAGTACGGCGCGGAGAAAACAATAAGGGGGATTTTATATGAAAAAGATTGACGCACACGCCCATATCGGAAATTTCGGCGGCTGGGCAAACGTCGGTATAGACGCTGAAAGGCTGGTTGGGCAGATGGAGGAATTCGAGATTGAAAAAGCGGTTCTCTGCGCGTCCGGGCCCTCAAAGAACGAGGATGTTCTTGAGGCCGTTAAAAAATACGGAGAAAAATTTTTGCCTTTGGTATACCTTAACCCGAACGAGGGAGAGAAATGTATTGAAGAAGGGGAAAAATACCTGGGCGGTTATGGATTTAAGGGCATAAAGCTCAACCCGCTTTCATGCGCGTACGTTGCGGACAGCGAAGCATGCGATCCTGTTATGCGTCTTGCGGAAAAGTACGGCGCGCCTGTTTTTATACACAGCGGGCATCCGCCTTATTCTCTGCCGTGGAGCATAGCCCTCCTTGCGGAACGACATCCGTCGGTTAAAACGGTTATGATACATATGGGGCACGGCCATGGGGTGTATATCGACGCGGCGCTGAAAATGGCAAGGCGGTATAAAAATATATATCTTGAAATGAGCGGCATGCCTATGGGCAGTAAAATAAAGGAGGCGTATGAAACCGTCGGCCGGGACAGAATAATGTTCGGCACGGACGCCCCTTTTCACCACCCCTCTGTCGAAATACAGAAAGTTTTGACATGCGGGCTTGAAGAAAAAGGCCTTAAAGACGTTTTTTATAATAACGCCGCCGGGCTTTTGGGGCTGTAAATTATACGGATATTAAGGGCGCATGCGCATAATGGGGCGTGCGCCCCGTTTTTTGTGGCATTTTGTTATTGATTAGACATTAAACATTATGTATAATACAAAATAGGTAACTTTGTATATATTAACCAAAGCGGGAGGTTCTTCTATGAAAGGCATTATAACTGTGTTAGGCAAAGATAAAGTCGGAATTATCGCTAAAGTATGCGTCTATCTTTCGGATAAAGGAATAAATATACTTGATATTTCCCAGACAATAGTACAGGGGTTTTTTAATATGATGATGATTGTCGACATGAATAACTCGACGGATTCCTTTGAGAACGTATATAAGGGGCTTGAAGATTTAGGCAAAAATATCGGCGTAGAGATTAAGCTCCAGCGCGAAGATATTTTTGACAGCATGCACAGGATATAAAATACGGTTGTTAAAATATATGCGTCCCATAGTCAGCCTATGAGGAAACCGTAAAAAATGCATAAGTTTTGCTGCCGTTTAAAACCGGCTTGTATTTTCGGGAGGATAAAACATGATTTCTAAGCGCGAAATTATTGAAACTAATAAAATGATACAGGAAGCCAAGCTTGACGTGCGCACAATAACAATGGGCATAAGCCTTCTCGACTGCGCCGACAGCGATTTGGATAAATTTAACCAAAAAATATACGATAAAATAACCTCAAAAGCAAAGGATCTTGTAAAGACCGGGGAAGAATTGGAAAAGGAATTCGGCATACCTATTGTAAACAAACGCATTTCCATAACGCCGATTGCTATTGCGGCCGCGGGATGCAATGCGGAAAGCTATGTTTCCGTTGCGAAAACCCTCGACAGGGCGGCAAAGGACGTAGGCGTGAATTTTATAGGCGGATTTTCGGCCCTTGTGCATAAAGGATGCACAAAAAGCGACGAAATACTTATAAATTCCATACCGCAGGCGCTTGCGGAAACGGACGTGGTGTGTTCTTCCGTAAACATCGGAACGTCCCGCAACGGCCTTGATATGGACGCCGTTAAACGCATGGGTGAAATTATTGTCGAAACCGCCGAGCTTTCAAAGGACAACAACTGTCTTGGATGCGCCAAGCTTGTTGTTTTCTGCAACGCCGTTGAAGACAACCCGTTTATGGCCGGGGCTTTCCACGGCGTGGGCGAAAAAGACTGCGTTATCAACGTAGGCGTAAGCGGCCCGGGGGTTGTAAAGAAAGCGCTTGAGGAATGTAAAGGCGCCGATTTTGAAACCCTTTGCGAAACAATTAAGAAAACGGCCTTTAAAATTACGAGGGTAGGCCAGCTTGTAGCCCAGGAAGCTTCCAAAAGGCTCAAAGTCCCTTTCGGAATTATAGATTTATCCCTTGCCCCTACGCCTGCAATAGGCGACAGTATCGCCGAGATATTCCAGCAGATGGGGCTTCAGGAGGCCGGCGCACCAGGAACGACGGCGGCGCTTGCGCTCCTTAACGACAATGTAAAAAAAGGCGGCGTTATGGCAAGCAGTTATGTAGGCGGGCTCAGCGGCGCGTTTATACCGGTAAGCGAGGACAACGGCATGATTGAGGCGGCAAGGCTGGGGGCGCTTACTCTTGAGAAGCTTGAAGCCATGACATGCGTCTGCTCCGTAGGGCTTGACATGATTGCCATACCGGGGGATACGCCTGCCACTACAATCTCCGGCATAATTGCCGATGAAGCCGCAATCGGCATGGTAAACAACAAAACGACGGCTGTAAGGATAATACCCGTTATAGGCAAAGGCGTGGGCGAAACGGTAGAATTCGGCGGCCTTCTCGGATATGCGCCTATAATGCCGGTTAATAAGTTCAGCTGCGCCGATTTTATAAACAGGGGCGGAAGAGTTCCGGCGCCTATACACAGTTTTAAAAATTAATTGTAAACTGTTTCAGAACAGAATCGGGAAACGCCCTGTGCTTTTGTTTTGGAAATTTTGTTTCGCCGCAGGGTATTTCCCTGCGGCATTTTAGAATATTTGGGAATACGGCGGATAATATATTAATAAATAAAGGAGGTCCAATATGAAAATGCTTGCAAACATACAACCGGCGGAGGTTTTTGAAATATTTGAGGAAATAAGCCGAATACCGCGCGGCAGCGGAAATGAAGAAGCGGTCAGCAATTTTTTGGCAAATGCAGGAAAATGCATGGGTTACAACGTATATCAGGACGAGGCCTTTAATGTGGTTATTAAAAAGCCGGCGTCGGAAGGTTATGAAGATTCCCCGGCCGTTATCCTTCAAGGGCATATGGATATGGTATGCGAAAAAAATAAAGGGACCGAACATGATTTTTTAAAAGATCCTATTATGGCCTATGCCGAAGGCGGCTATGTAAAAGCGGAAGGAACGACTCTCGGCGCGGATAACGGAATAGCGGTTGCCTATATGCTTGCACTTCTTAAAGATAAAACTCTTAATCATCCGCCGTTGGAAATGGTGTTTACATCCGACGAAGAGGCGGGGATGAACGGGGCCCGGGCGTTGGACTGTTCGGTTTTGGAAGGAAGGCGGCTTATAAATCTTGACAGCGAAGAGGAAGGGCATATACTTACATGCTGCGCGGGAGGCCTCAGGGCGTCGATTACAATACCCGTATCATGGGAAAGGCCGAAAAGCGGCCAAAAAGCGGCCAAAATATCCATAAAAGGCTTAGCGGGCGGCCATTCCGGGGCCGATATACATCTCCAGAGGGCAAATGCCAATAAGCTTATGGGAAGGCTTGTAAAATTTCTCAGGCAGAACATGGAAATATGGTTTGCGGAGATCGAAGGAGGGAATATGGACAACGCGATTCCGCGCGAAAGTTGGGCGACGGCGGTTGTAAACGAAACCGATACGGGAATTTTGAAAGGCCTGTGCGAAGCTTTTGAAAAAATGTGTATAAACGAATACAGGAATACGGAAAAAAATATATCTGTTGAACTTATGCTTGAGGCCGATATGCCCAAAAATGTTTTCTCTTATGTTACCGCTCAAAAAGCCGAGGCGGCTTTAATGCTTACGCCTTATGGGGTTAAGACGATGAGTACGGATATACCGGGCCTTGTGGAAAGCTCAAACAATCTGGGCATTGTGCGCACTTGCGACGACGGATTTAAGCTTACATGCGCCGTAAGGAGTTCCGTCGGAACGAGGAAGTCCCTTATTTGCGGGGAACTGGAAGAAATAGCGGCGCTTACAGGCGGAAAATTTGAAACTCACGGCGAATATCCGGCATGGGAATATAATCCAAAAAGCGATTTAAGGGACGTTATGGTTTCCGTATATAAGGAAATGTTTGGCAAAGACGCAAAAATAGACGCTATACACGCCGGCCTTGAGTGCGGCCTTCTGGGACAAAAAATCGAGGGAATAGACATGGTTTCAATAGGCCCCGATATGGAAAACGTGCATACGCCCAACGAAAAGCTTTCGATTGAATCTGTGGAAAGGACATGGCGGTATATTAAAAAAGTGCTGGAGAACTTGAAATAGAGAGGTGTTAAATGAAACTTCCCTGGGACAGGAATTATCTTAAAATATCTTTTCATGTTGTAATAACGGTTATAGCCGTATTTGCGGCAGTAATGCTTATGCTGCGTCTGCGCACGATAACAGGCGCGGTAGCAAACGCGCTGGGGTATATTGCCGATATATTTTCGCCGCTTATAATAGCGGTTGTAACGGCGTTTTTGTTCGACCCTTTGGTTATATTTTACCAAAAGCGTTTCGGCAAAAAACAGCCGAACAAGGAATTTAAAACGCGCAAAATAGGCACGATACTTGCCTATATAACGGTTTTCGGCATACTTGGCGCCGTAATAACTATGTCTGTTAAAAGCCTTGGCGCAACGGATATAGGGGAATTCAGCACCGCCCTTAACGGCTATATAGAAGAAATAAGCCAAACTCTTTTTTCGATACAGGACCATTTGAGCGAAATGGGCGTATTGGGCAGTATAAATAATTTTATAAATACGCTGATTGTTAACGTGACCCGCGGGGCAAAGGTTATGGTTATAGGCTTTGCGTCGTCTGTTTCTTCAATAGGAGGAATAACCGTAAACCTTGTCATAGGCCTTGTCATAGCGTTTTATTTTCTTATGGAAAAGGATTGGATGCTTTACAGAGTGAAGGATACGGCAATGGTTTTTATGCCCGAAAAGATACGGGAACCGGTCGGAAATTTCTTTTCGGACGTCAACAGGGTTTTTAAAGGCTATGTTGCCGGGCAGGTTACGGACGCGCTTATTATGGCTTTTTTGATAATAATTTCATTCAAGGCCGCCGGCATCAAATATGCCGTTATAATCGGGCTTATATCGGGCTTTTCAAACCTTATACCGTATGTGGGGGCTATCGTCGCCTTCATTCTTTCCGTGGCGGTGGGGCTTTTAAGCGGCACGCCCGCAAAGGCCGTATACGCCGCCGTAATCGTGATTGTGCTCCAACAGGTAGACAGTATGATAATCGTGCCTAAAGTGGTTGGCAAAAGCGTACAGCTTCACCCAGTGCTTGTTATACTGTCCTTAAGCGTTTTCGGCGGGATTTTCGGCATATGGGGAATGGTTGTGGCCGTGCCCGTAGCCTCGCTTATTAAAATAAATGTCGACAGGTGCTATGAAAAGAGGAAAATAGCGGAAAAGCAGTAAAAAGCTGAAAAGGGTAGAAAAGCGGACGTATATGTTGTAAAATATTAATGCAGGACATTTGGCGGGACAGCGGCCTGTTTCGGCCGTTTAAGCTCCGCCGCATAAAAATTTTAAAGTATAACTATTTAAGGTGGAAAATGGATAACAGATTTATAAGAACGCAGATGCTTGTCGGCGGAAACGGCATGAAAAAGCTTGCGGAAAGCCGCGTTATAGTTTTCGGAATCGGCGGCGTCGGGGGATATGTATGCGAGGCGCTTGCAAGGGGCGGCGTTGGAAACATTGTGCTTGTAGATAACGACGTCATAAGCCTTTCAAATTTGAACAGGCAGATAATAGCCACTGAAGAAACTGTGGGCATGCTGAAAACCGAGGCTATGGGAAAACGCATAAAATCAATAAATCCGGAATGCCGCGTTGAAATACATAATGTATTTTACCTTCCGGGCGAAGAGGGGATAGTAACGGGAGATGCCGATTATGTAGTGGACGCCATAGATACCGTAAGCGGCAAAATCCAAATTGTGCTCGACGCACAGGCGTTGGGAGTGCCGGTTATAAGTTCTATGGGCACGGGCAATAAGCTTTTCCCGCAGATGCTTGAAATAAGCGATATATATAAAACGTCGGTATGCCCTCTTGCAAAGGTAATGCGGCGGGAACTTAAAGCCCGCGGCGTAAAAAGACTTAAAGTGGTATATTCAAAGGAAAAGCCGGTTAAGCCGGCTTTAAGCACGGGAGAACTTTCGGAATACGGGGAAAAATCAAATAAACGCGTAACGCCCGGAAGCGTTTCATTTGTCCCTCCCGCCGCGGGGCTTTTGATTGCGGGAGAAGTAATAAGGAATATATTGGAGGGAATATAGATGGCGGAAAAAGGATATGTTACGGAGATTAAAGGCAATTTAGCCGTTATAAAAATGAAAAGGACGGAAGCGTGCGCAAAATGCAGGGCGTGCATAGCGGGGATGACTGAAAAGGAAATGATAATGGAAGCCGAAAACAACTGCGGCGCCGAAGTGGGCGACTGGGTGGAGCTTGAGGTTTCGGAAAGCGGATTTTTCTTTGCCGTGGGCATTATGTACGGCATACCGCTTGCGGCATTTTTATGCGGTATATTTCTTGGATATTTTGCGGTTTTTCCAACGTTACTGCCAAATATGGACAAGGAAATTGGAAGCTTTCTGTTGGGCGTACTTTTAACGGTTTTGGCCTACGGTTGGATCAGGAGCCAGGAAAAAAGGTGGGAAGCAAAAAAAATACGTCCGGTAGCTACAAGGATAACGACGCCTGAGCCTGATACAATGTAAACTGATTTTTGAAACGCATCAAGAGGGCCGCTTGGAAAGTACAGGCGGGCCTATGTACAGGCGCGCTTATTTTACAGGTTGGAATCCCGCTCCAAAGAAAATGTGGTTTTTAAGGAAAAGGCTGTAAAAAGCGCCGCGTGGTTTTTCTGCAAAAGCCGGATTTCCCGGCAACTTTTTTTATAATTTGTACACGCTTTACACCTCTGAGGATTATTATAAATCGGAGGTGTTTTTTATGTATGAAAAAGCGTTGGAATATTACGATTCGGGAGAGGGATGCTCAAGGAGCATATTGCTGGCGGCGAGGGATGTGTACGGAATTGTGTCTGACGACGTTATAAAAAGCGCCGGGGCCATTACAAGAGGTTTCGGAATAGGGGGTTTTTGCAGCGCCCTTATAGCCGGGATAATGGTGATAGGCATTTTATATGACGGCGAAGAAGCGAACATGAAACGCTTTTTGCTTATGGACAGTTTTAAGTCGCGCTTTTGTTCCGTAAACTGCGGATGTATTATGCGCGGCAGGAGCGAATGTTCTCAGGTGCTGGAGTTTATTTGCAATAGCCTTGATGAAATAATAAAAGAGAAGTTATCGGAATAACTAATTTGGTTGACGAATTAGGAATAGGTGAGTATACTGTGAATTAAATCAGTAACAAATATCAGCATTTTTAACAGAAGGGATGATTTCACATGGCATATGTATTTACACCGGACTTGGAAACAAAAAACGCTTTAATAGACAGCGAGCATAAACAGCTTATAAAAGCTATAAACGATCTTCTTGAAGCATGCTCCAAAGGGCAGGGGAGGGCGCAGGTTGCCCAAACGGCAAAATTTGTTTACGATTACACGTCGAAACACTTTGCTGATGAAGAGAGGCTTCAGCTCCAGTATAAATATCCGGACTACCCAAATCATAAACGCTATCATGAAGCGTTTAAAAAGTCGATTTTGGATATAATGAAAAAACTCGATCAGCAGGGGGCGACCGTGGCAATGGTAAGCGAGATTAATCTTACGCTTGCCGGATGGCTTACAAACCATATCAAACGTGAGGATAAAAAGCTTGCGGCTTTTATACGCGGTGAAAAGTGATTAATATAAGTTACGGCGGCATGGCCTTGATGATACAGCGTTCGCTCAACAAGGTGGATAAAAGGCTTTTAGATCATGGCCTTAAAGTTGCCTTTATTATGGACGCCATGCTTAGGGAAATGCCGATGGGAATGGGGTTTGATAAAGACAGCGTTCTGCTTATATCAATGCTTCATGATATAGGGGCATACCGTACGGATGAGATAGACCGCCTGGTCGGCTTTGAAACCGATAATGTCTGGGAACATTCCATATATGGGTACCTTTTTTTAAGGGAACTGTCGCCGGCTGGCGATTTGGCGCGTATTGTGCTTTACCATCATATGGATTATAAAGATTTTGGGGATAAGCGCGGCGATGTTGAAAAGTGCGCTCAGTTTCTGCATGTAGCCGACAGGGCGGATATACTGGTTACATATTCCGAAAGATGGAATAGTACGGAGCTTGAAAATTATTTTAAATCCCGCCGCGGCGCAAATTTTTCGCCGGAAGCGGTAGAAGCCTTTTTAAAAGCCGAAAAAGCCGGCTCGGTTATCGAAAGGATAAAAGCCGGCATAGAAGTCGGCGACGTGTTTAAAAAAAGCGGATATCTAGACAATCAAAGTATAAAATATCTGGAAACGCTTATTTATTCCATAGATTTCAGAAGCCGTCACACAGTTATACATACGGTTGCCGCGATGCATATAAGCCGCCTTATTGCGGAGCTTTACGGCATGGACGAAAATGAGGCTGAAAACGTATACTATGGAACTATGCTTCATGATATAGGGAAAATAGGCATACCGGCCGACATACTTGAAAAGCCGGGGCGTTTGACTGATGAAGAAATGGAAATAATGAAAACCCATGTTGCAATGACCGAGGAAATACTTGACGGATGCGCCGGGCAGGAAATTGTTAATATTGCTTCAAGGCACCATGAAAAGCTTGGCGGGAACGGGTATCATAAAGGCCTTTGCGCCGGGGAGCTTTCAAAGTGCGAAAGGATTGCGGCTGTAAGCGACGTAATAAGCGCGCTTTGCGGAGTAAGAAGCTATAAGGCGGCTTTCCCGAAAGAGAAGGTTTTTGAAGTCCTAAGCGAAATGTGCGGCAAAGGGCTATTGGATAAGGATATAGTCGAAATTGCCCTTAATAATTTCGATTATATAACCGATGAAGCCGGAAAATACAGCAAACCCGTTATAGACGCATACGAAAAAATAAACGGGGAATATGCCGAACTGCTGAAAAAATTCAGCAGGGCAAGCCGTTGACGGACTTCAATATGTATTGGAGAATTTTGTCCGCATAAATATGCGAAATAATTTAAGCGTCATAATGGATGATGTTGATTAAAACGGATATTTTATGGAGTACGCCGTGCCGCTTGAACTTTCGTAGTTATTTCATAAGCGCGGTACGGGCCGCGGCGGAGCCTAAAAATATTCAGCGGCGTCGGCATGGTTTAAGCGGCGTGCAAAAAAGGAAAAAGCCGTGTTCCCGGGGCGCCGGCCTTTTTGGGAATAAGGCTTTTTTATTTTATATTAAGGCATAAAGATTTTTATACGGACTGCGCTCATGCGCCGTATAAGAAATTCCCTGCACTTTCCGCGGAGGTTCTTATGCGGGGAATTTCTGAATACGTTAAATGGCCTTGGCTTTTTCAAGACAGTCGTCAACCGCCGAAAGTATTACGGAACTGCTTACGCTGTCGCCTTCAGCCTGCTCGGTGCTTTGGTTTTTAACAATCCTTTCGCTTACAAGTTCGGCTGTTTCGTCGATATGCGGGTAAAAAACGGGTACGGTTTCGCTGTTATGTATAAGCTCCACGGATTTGATTTTTGATTTGCTCACTTCAACGGCAACCGTTACGCTTCCGTTTTCAAGGGCTATGTCAGTGGTGTAGATACCCGGCACATAAGCCGATTCGCTTCCCGCCGCCCTGCCAATGGCGAAATAGATAACGGCAAGTATAATTATTACCCCCAAAACGGCAAATACTGATGTTTTCAAAAGCTCTTTAAATTTAATAACCATAAATTTATTGCCCGGCATAATAATCCCCCTAAAAGATAATCTGTTATATTTTATTTTTGAAGGAGGTCAATTATGCCTTAATTAATTTGCCTTTAGTTTTTTGGGGTATATTTTCGGATTGGAAACGCCATGCCGGGGAATAAAAGGACATACGGAAATAAAAATACCGGCGTATGCCGCAGTTATATACGACAGGAGGAATTTAAATGGCGCTGAACTTTGTAGCTGGGCGTTCGGGAAGCGGCAAAACCGAATACTGCCTTAAATCCATAGCAAAAAAGCACAAAGAAAACTATAACGGCCTAAGTATACTTATAGTTCCGGATCAGTTTTCTTTCCAAGCCGAAAAGGATCTGATTGCCGCCATGGGAAACAAAGTTATAATGCGGGCGAAAGTTTTAAGTTTCACGCGCCTTGCGCATACGGTTTTTTCTAAAACGGGATGCGGAAAAACAATTCCTTTAACTGATGTTTCAAAGGCCGTGGCGCTAAGGAAAATAATGATTGATAATGCGGAAAAGCTTCTGTATTATAAAAAATCGGCCGATAAGAAGGGATTTTCCGAACAGCTTTCAAGTATTATAACAGAATTTTTCAGATATACCGTTCCGCCGCAAAAGCTGCTTGACGCATGCGAAGGCGGGGGCGAGGCGCTTGGCCTTAAAATAAAAGACCTTGCTCTTATATACGGCGAGTATATAAATTTTATAAACGAAGGGTATCTCAGCAGTGAGGAAACGCTTGATATACTTTACGGCGCAATAGACGGGTATAGGGCTCTGGAGGGAGCCGAGATATGGATTGACGGTTTTGACGGTTTTACTCCGCAGGAGTATAAGATAATAGGAAAGCTTTTAAAAATTTCCGGGAATGTGACGGTTGTGCTTACAATGGACAGGCAGGCCGCGGCTTCAGACAGGCTCGTGCCGTCGGACCTGTTTTTCGGCCCCAAAGAAACGTATTTAAAGCTGTGCCGTATAGCTTCCGACGCCGGCGTGGAAATAAAGGCTCCCGTGTTCATGGATACGGCGGTAAGGTACAAATCCGCGGGGATAGCGAACTTTGAAAAAAATTACGGGCGCACGTTTTTTAAAAGCGGCATGGGGCATGAAGGGATAGCCGTATATTACTCCGCTAATATTTATGACGAAATAGAAGCCGCCGCCGTAAAAATACTGCATCTTGTGCGGGATGAAAACTACCGTTTCAGGGATATAGCGTTAATGGCGGGATCGGCGGAAAGCTATGAAGGAGTTATAAAAAAGGTTTTGGCTGAAAACGGAATACCGTATTTTATCGATGTAAAACGGGATATTTCAGCGCATCCGCTTGTGCTTCTTGTTAAGGGCATAATGGAGGTTTTTATTTATAATTTTTCGTTTGAAAGCGTATTCGGCCTGCTTAAAACGGGACTTACACAGATAAACCGCTGCGACATAGAAACTCTCGAAAATTACTGCCTTGCCCATGGCATAAAAGGTTATAAATGGGACATGGAAAGCTGGAGTTTTGGGCTTGAAGGCGAAGAACACATTGACGAATACATAAAAATTAATTCAGTCAAAAATACGTTTATGTCATATTTTGTGCCGCTGAGGGTTTTTAAAAATATGAAAAAGCCATACAGCGCCAAAAGCATAACGTCAGCAGTTTTTAAAACCATTGAAAATATGGGAATAACGGATCGTCTTGATTTTTTTGCCGAATACCAAACCGGCATAGGCATATATACGGGGGCGGCTGAAAATCGCCGTATATGGGATATTATAATGGAAATATTTGATTCCGTTTCAAATATGCTCGGGGATACGGAAATTACGTTCAGGGAATATTATTCGCTTTTGGACAGCGGAATTTCCGTCAGCCGCCTGGGACTTATACCGCCGACTATAGACAATATAACTGTCGGCACTCTTGAGAGAACGAGGCTTCCGGACGTCAAAGCCCTTTTTGTCGTCGGAGCCAACGACGGCGTTATACCGTCGGCGGGAGCGCCGGAGGGAATACTTAAAGACGACGAAAGGAACCTGCTTGAAAAAAACGGCGTAACTCTTGCCCCTGACGGCGTAAGGACGGCTTTTGAAGAACAGTTCCTCATATATAAGGCTTTAACAAAACCGTCGGAAAAACTTTTCATTTCGTTCCCTACGGGAAGCCTTGACGGCAAAACGCTTGCTATGTCGCCTGTTGTAAGCGGAATGCTGAAAATGTTTCCGGGCATGGCAATGGAGTGTTACGATCCTGAAAAAACGGATATATTTATTTCGCCTCCGGCAGTTTTCAGGCGTATCGGCACAAAGCTTAAATGCGGGAGATGGCAGGAGGCGTTTTCCTACTTTGAAAAAAATGCGGAATGGGAAAAACGCGCCGCACTTATAAAAAAGGGGCTTTCCGAAAAAGGGCCCGAGCCTTCGCTAAGCCATGAAAGCTGCACGGCGCTTTTCGGAGGGGATATATATTCCAGCGTTTCAAGGCTTGAAAGGTTTGCGGCATGCCCGTACGCTTATTTTATGGCATATACTGTTAAGGCAAAGGAAAGACATGTTTTCAGGCTTAATACTCCGGATCTCGGACTGCTTTTCCATGGCGTTCTGGAGGATTTTTCATATCTTATGCAGGAAAAAGGGGAAACGTGGAAAACCATATCGTTCGACGATATAACGGAATTAACTAATACAGCCGTAGACAGGCAGGCGCCGAATATAGGCAATGAAATACTCTTTTCAAATAACGGCCTCAGATATCTTATAAAGCGCCTAAAGCGTATATCCGTCAGGGCTGTATCGACTATAGCGGAACATATAAAAAGCGGGGATTTTGAGCCTTACGGTTATGAGGTAAGCTTTGGCGACGGCAAAAAACTGCCGCCTGTCATAATAGATCTTGAGGACGGCAAGAAGCTTATATTAACAGGGAAAATAGACAGGGTAGACATATTAAGTTCGGACGGGACTACATACGTTAAAGTAATAGATTATAAATCCGGCAAAAAGTCTTTCAGCCTTCAGGAGCTTTATTACGGCATACAGCTACAGCTTTTAATTTATATGGATGAATTCCTAAAAAACGGAAAAGAAATTTTCGGCGGCGAAATAATACCGGGAGGGGCCTTTTATTTTAAAATAGACGATCCGATGCTCTCGGCCGACTCAAAGCTTACGGCAGAACAGATAGAAGAACAGATATTGAAAAAGCTTTCGATGAGCGGACTTGTTCTTGACGACGATAAGGTTATCGCCGCCATGGACAGAAATATTGACGGAACGTCAAGCATAATACCGGTGGGATACAGGAAAACAGACGGGAACTACACAGCCGCGTCGATGGTTGCGAGCCGCCGTACGTTTGAAAAGCTCTGCGGCTATACAATAAAAACAGCGGCACAAATAGGCGCCGGTATTAAAAAAGGCATAATAATGCCGTCGCCATATAAAAATAAACAGACAACTCCATGTGTTTACTGCATTTATAAAAGCGTTTGCGGATTTGACGAAAATGAGAAGTGGTTTAAACGCAGGAAGCTTAAAGAGCTTAGTAAAGACGATGTGTTTAAGCTTGTGGAAGAAGGCGCGGAAACGGAGTAACAACGGATTGCCCTAATGCTTACAGGCTCTTTAATATGGGATTATGCCGAGTTAAAGCAAGACGTTATGAATTTTGGAAAAAGCGGGAAACGCCGTTATCAAAAGCAGTAAGCTTTTAATAACGGCGTTTTTTGTATGTATGGAATTTACGGTATGCATTTTGCGCCTTACAGGAAAGAGATTTAACGGCATTTTGCCTTCAAAATTAACGGTAAGAGCATTTAGCCGTCTGAAAAACGGGACAAATTAGGCGTAAGGGCAGACGGTTACTGCAATGATGCGGAAAAAGCCTGAAAGAGCCTGAAATACCATTGACGTATAATCCGAAATTTATTTACGGTATGCAAAGCGTAGTTGAAATAACTCATACAATTTATGGTTTTATCCGTACAATTACCGCAGGAGTTGGAAAAAGCCTGAAAGAGCCTGAATATTGTTGACATACAACCTGACGACTATTGCCGACATAAAGGGAGTGATTAAAATAGCTCAATTTATAAGTCCGCGAGTACAATTATTGCATGCGTATGGAAAAGCCCGAAAGAGAGTGAATATCGTTGTATTATTGCGGATTTACAGGAGTTGGCAAGCAAGCTACGATAATTTTAAAATGAAAGACGTTATTTGCCGCAGAAAAAATCCGCCTTTGGACGGACGGTTTTCCGTCTGCCGAAAAGCGGATATGAAAAGCAAATATCAAATCGGATTACGGCGGATTAAGCCCTTCCCAAATATTCGCCTGTCCTTGTGTCTATTTTGATTTTTTCGCCCTGGTTGATGAAAAGCGGAACATAAACAGTTGCGCCCGTTTCAACAACGGCTGGTTTTGTTGCGCCCTGAGCCGTATTTCCGGCAAATCCAGGCTCTGTTTCGGTTATTACAAGTTCAACAAAAAGCGGAGGCTCAATGCCGAAAACCTGTCCTTCATATGAAAGTATTTTAACCATATCGTTTTCTTTAACGAATTTAAGGGTATCGCCAATATCGCTTTCGTTAACGGCAATCTGTTCGTAGTTTTCGGTGTTCATGAAATGGTATAAAGAACCGTCGTTGTAGAGGTACTGCATGTCCTGCCTGTCGATGTGCGCCCTTGGCATTTTTTCCGTCGGCCTGAATGTCCTTTCAACAACGCTGCCCGTTTTAAGGTTTTTAATTTTTGTACGCACGAAAGCGGCTCCCTTGCCCGGTTTTACATGCTGGAATTCAAGTATAACAAAGATATCGCCTTCATATTCAATGGTAACGCCGTTTCTAAATTCGCCTGCTGAAATCATTTATAAATCCTCCTCAAAAAACAAATATCTCGTAATAGTTTAAATTAAAAATCCTTTTATTACAATAGTTTTTGTTAAAAAAGTGCCTTATTTTTAATTTTTTTCGTTTTCAAAGCGCGTATTAAGGGCGTTAAGGGCCATTATATAACCGTATTCGCCAAACCCGCATATCTGCCCTATGCATGCTGGGGCCGTAACTGACTTGCGGCGGAATTCATCGCGCTTATGTATATTTGAAAGATGGACTTCCACTGCTGGCATGTTAACGCCGGCTATTGCGTCGTGAAGCGCATAGCTGTAATGCGTAAAGGCCCCGGGATTTATTATGACGCCGTCGAAACCCAGCATGTGACATTCCTGAAGCTTGTCTATTATCGCCCCTTCATAATTGCTTTGGAAAACTTCGGCGCATATGCCGAGAGTTTCCGCTTCCGACAGTATATTTTTATTGATGTCGTCAAGGGTTCTGCCGCCGTATATATCCGGCTCCCTTATGCCTGTAAAATTAAGGTTGGGGCCGTGTATTACAATGACCTTTTTCAAATTTTTCAACCTCCCTTATAATTGTGCCGACAATATCGTTTACTGTTTTGAAAGACACGTTAACTGTTATATCGGCCGCCTCTTCATACATTTGCCGCCTTGATTCCAACAGTATTTTTATTTTTTTGTATTTGCCTCCTCCGGATAAAAGCGGCCTTGTATTATCTTTTGCCAAATTCCTGTAAATATGCTTGGGACGGGCTTTTAAATATACTATAACGCCGCCGTTTTTTAAAGTTTCCGTATTTTTGGGGTTTTTGATTATGCCGCCGCCTGTGGCTATAACTTTGCCTCCGCTTTTGCAAAGGGATCTGCATGCGTTTTCCTCAAGCGTCCTGAAATGGCTTTCTCCTTTTAAAGCGAATATTCGGCTTATGGGAATTCCTTCGGTTTTTTCAATATATATGTCGGTGTCCGTAAATTCAAGGCCGAGGCGGCGGCAGAGTTTTTTGCCTATTGTCGATTTCCCGCAGCCCATAAAACCGATTAAAACGATGTTTGTATTCATGGCCGTCCACCTTTTTCTATATAATGCGAAACGAGTATGCGGCGTATTTCCAAGGCTTTTTCAACGGGGATCGAAATTTCGTTCCATATTTCAAACGATGCTAAACCTTGATATACAAGCATATCGAACCCGTTGACGCACTTAACTCCTTTTTTTCTTGCGTCGAGCAGGAATTTCGTTTCCCATGGGGTGTATATTATATCGACGGCAAATTCCGCGTTTTCAAATATTATGTCGTTTTCAACAGGCGAAACCGGCCTTCCATCGCCCATGCCCACTGACGTGGCCTGTATTATAATGTCGGGCCTTCCTGCTTTTTCAATATGGCCGAGGGGTATGGCTTCAATATCGGCGCCGTAATATTTCCGGACTGTGTCTTTAAGTTTTTCGGCATTTTCGACAGTGCGGTTTGCAATATATATTTTTTTTGCCCCTTTTTCGGCCGCAAGGGTAACGGCGGCGTTTGCCGCGCCTCCCGCGCCTATAACGGCGGCCGTTTTCCCGCGTATGCTTACGCCGGCTGTTTCAAAACATTTAAAAAGGCCGAGTATGTCTGTATTATAGCCCTTATATCCGTTTTCAGTCAGCTTTAATGTATTTACCGCGCCTATTTTTTCGGCAAGGCCGTCTAAATCGGATAAGCATTGCATAACTTCCTTTTTGTGCGGCACGGTTACATTCATGCCTTTTATGCCGAGGGCAAACGCCCCGTTGACGGCTTGGCTTACCATGCCGCTTTCAACCTTAAACGGCACGTAAATTGAATTTATACCCAAAATGCCGGCAACTGTGTTTTGAAGCGTCGGAGAAAAACTGTGGCTTATGGGGTTGCCTATAATGCCGTAAACATAGCTTTTGCCGTTAACGCTTGAGTTTACCATTTTTTATCCTTCTTTCGTATATTTTTAATACCATGCGTTCGGCCCCGCGTTTAACTTTCGTTACAAACTGGTCGCGCGGGCACATCGGCTTTGTGAGCACGGCCAGTACGCCCGCGTTATGCGCGCAGTATACGTCGGTGAATACCTGATCCCCTACAAGGGCTGTTTCTTTAAGGGTAACGCCCATATCGAACACAGCGCCTTTAAGCTTTTTAACGCCGGGCTTTCCCGCTTTATAAACGGCTGAAGCGCCTATTTTTTCGTTGAACTTTTCAACCCTTTTTTTGCTGTTGTTTGAAAGGAAACACAGCCTGAACCCGTCTTTTTTAAGTTTTTCCAAAAATTTAAGAATGTCGTCGTCCGCCTCGGCCTGATCGAAGGGGGCTACGGTATTGTCAATATCGAAAACCAAGGCGCGTATACCCATTTTTTTAAATTTGTCGGTCGGAAGGAGGAATATGTTTTCTATGTATATATCCGGAAAAAGTTTCTCAATCATTTAAAATTCCTTTCTTTTAAGCATGCGGCGGCTTTAATCTTTCGCAGTGAGTATGGCCGGCCGCATATTTCCGTATAGTTTATGAAGGGTATCGGAATGATATTTTTTATTATACCATAACAATGGCGGCATGAAAATAACATAATCGTCCGGCATCATGGCGTTTCAAATAATTGTACAAAAGATTATTTTTGTGGTATACTGTCGTGAGTAAATCGGAAAAGCGGTGTTAGAAATGATATCATATATAACGGGTTCTTTGGAATATATAGGAAACGGCGATATTATAGTCGAAACGGGCGGGATCGGATACCGCGTTTATATTTCGTCGTCGGTTATGGCAAAGCTTCCGCGCCTTAGGGAGCGGGTAAAGGTTTATACGTACATGAGCGTCAAAGAGGATGGAATTTCGCTTTTTGGCTTTAATAAAATGGAGGAATTGGAACTTTTCAACAAACTTATAACGGTTAACGGAGTAGGCCCCAAAGCCGCAATCAGCCTCATGGGGGCGCTGAGCTACGGGGATATTATAATGGCGGTCGTTTCGGAGGACGCGGCCGCCCTCTCAAAGGCTCCGGGCCTTGGTAAAAAAACGGCGCAGAAAATAATACTCGAATTAAAAGACAAATTCAAAAACGAAGATTTCCTTCAAAGCATAGACAGCCAGGTGACGGTGGAGGAAATCGAGGGAGTTATCGGCGTAGGCGGCAAATCGGAGGCCATCGAGGCCCTTATGGCGCTGGGGTATACGAAAAGCGAAGCGGCGAGGGCCGTGGGGGCGGTATATAATGAAAATATGGACACGCAGGAGCTTCTCAAAGCCGCGCTTAAACAGATAGTTAAAATATAATATGGCAAGGGGGCGATTGAAATAGGCGAACGTATTATAGCGACGGGTTTTAAGGACGAAGATTTTGAGCTGGAGCCGAAGCTGCGGCCTAAAAACCTAGAAAATTATATAGGGCAGGACAGCGTTAAAAATAATTTGAAAGTTTTTATCAAAGCCGCGCTCCAAAGGAAGGAAGCCTTAGATCACGTCCTGCTTTACGGCCCTCCGGGGCTGGGAAAAACAACCCTTTCAAATATAATAGCGGAAGAAATGGGCGTCAACATAAAAACAACTTCCGGCCCGGCTATAGAACGCCCGGGCGATATGGCGGCGATACTTAACAGCCTTGAAGAAGGTGATATACTTTTTGTGGACGAAATACACAGGCTTAACCGTATGATAGAGGAAATACTATATCCTGCCATGGAGGATTTTGTTATCGACATCGTAATCGGAAAGGGCGCGGGAGCGCGCAGCGTAAGGCTTGATCTTCCGAAATTTACGCTTATAGGGGCAACTACAAGAATAGGGCTTCTTACGGCGCCATTGAGGGACAGGTTCGGGGTTATACAGCGCCTTGAGCCTTATAACGTGAACGACCTTAAAACTATTATAAAGCGTTCGGCAGGAGTGCTTGATGTGGGAATAGACGACGGGGGGGCCGAAGAAATAGCCCGCCGTTCGAGGGGCACGCCGAGGATAGCCAACAGGCTTTTAAAGCGGGTAAGGGATTTTGCGCAGGTGAAATATAACGGCGAGGTAACGCTTGAAGTTGCAAAGCATGCGCTCGATATGCTAGATATTGACAAGGCGGGCCTTGATACTACTGACAGAAAGATGCTTTTGGCAATGATAGAGAAATTCGGCGGCAGGCCTGTGGGCGTTGAAACGCTGGCCGCATATATAGGCGAGGAGGCCGAAACGATAGAAGACGTTTACGAGCCGTATCTTATACAGCTCGGATATATACAAAGGACTCCCCGCGGCAGGGTTTTAACGCGGCTTTGCTACAACCATTTCGGCATTGCCTGTCCGGATAATATATAAAGGAGGTTTTGACATGGAATATATGCTTTATGAAAAAAAAGAACATGTGGCGTGGATAACGATTAACCGCCCGGAAACAATGAACGCGATTTCATCGGCCGTATGCGACGAGATCTTGGAAGCCCTTGATAAGGCGGAAAAGGATAAGGACGTATTGTGCGCCGTGCTTACGGGAGCCGGGGAAAAAGCCTTCAGCGCCGGCGGCGATATAAAGGAAGAGCTGAAGACGACGTCCGAAATGGCAAGGGTATTTTGTGAAAAAGGGCATGATGTCTGCCGCCGGCTTCAAGGGCTGCGCGTGCCTGCGATAGCCGCCGTAAACGGATACGCGCTGGGCGGAGGAATGGAGTTTGCCATGGCGTGCGATTTTATTGTTGCGGCGGATACGGCAAAATTCGGGCTTCCGGCCGTTAATCTCGGCATAATTTCCGGTTTCGGCGGAACTCAGAACCTTGTGAGGATAGTTGGGCGACAAAGGGCGAAAGAAATTATGTATACGGGGCGCATGATAAAAGCGGATGAGGCAAAGGAGCTTGGCATTGTGCAGACTGTCGTTGAAAAAAGCGCGCTTATTGACGAGGTAGGCAAAGTTGCGGCGCAGATAGTTTCAAAACCTCCTTTTGCAGTAAGGACAATTAAGGAAGCGGTTACAAACGGCGTTGAAATTCCGCTTGAAAAGGCGTATATGCTTGAAACGGATTATGCCGCGGCATGCTATGACACCGAGGATAAATACGAAGCTATGACGGCGTTTATCGAAAAACGCGCGCCCGGGGAATTTATAAACAGATAGGAAAATACAGGGCGGTTGGAAAAATTTATACAGGATTGTGTGCGGCGGTTTTTTGAGCTTTTAACTTTACAGAGTAAGCGGATATTTCGTATCATATTACCGTATACGGTTAAAAATGCCGGTAAAAGCCTTTAATGAAGGGTATGACGGCGCGGGATTTTCGCCTTCGGTATATAAAGCATAGTGAATAAAAACGAATTGTTTTTCGGAATTGAAAATATAAAAGGTACAACTGAAAATAAAATTTCCTGGGAATGTAATGCATAAATAACGTTTTAACAGTCAATGACATTAATATGGCCGGCGGTTCATTTATGGAAAAATGGCACAGGACGGAAGGACAACGGACGTCCAACGGGAGAGAACCGAAATTGGAGCGACCATAGATAACTTGGGCGTTCCATTCTCTTTATCCGCCGTCTGCTGTAATAGCGCTTATTAACTGGCCGTCGTTGGCTGGGGCGCCTTACGGACGTCGTGCGCCATTTGGAGTGGGGAAAGGTTCCGCCGTTGGTTATCCCTTGCCCGTAGATACAGCAGACGCCGACGGCGGCTTGTGCATTTGACGCCTCAGCATCGATATGCCGGGGGCGTCGGCCGCTAAACAAGCGGCGCGGGTGTGTCCGGCGCATTGTTTGCCGATAATGTCGGGGTTTATAAATTTGGTTTAACGTCGTTGTGATTAGCGGCATATTTAGCTTGCGATAAATCGATAAATTGGTATTTGTGAAGGTGAAGGATTTGAAGATATATAATAAATCAGCGTTCGTGTTTGGGGTGTTCTGTGCGGGCGCATTGATTTTTTTGCCTTAGGCATTATAGCGGCTGAATGGTGGCAATGGGTAATTACCGCCGCAATTTCAGTAAGCTATATGCATATCGGTTTATCCAAAACGGCCGGTGAAAATACCGACGCTGTTCGCCGGCATTATGATGAAACTGCCGTTAAACTCTATGGCAAATATGCCGCCGTCAAGATCAATCTAACCATTATTCTTTTAGCGGTTTTCTTTGGAACCGCTATTTTTATCCGATTTGTTTTTGGTATTATAACGCCTGTCGGCGTTACGGCTGTTTTTTGCATTATTTTAACTATTTCCGCTATATACGGCGTTAATTTGGAGCGCAATATTAAAAATACTATTTTAAACGAAAAAGGGAGTTATCGGGGAAAGCAGTAGTTACCGGTTTGTAAAGGGGAATTTCATCTTTTGGGCGGAATCCCTCTTGACAAATTTTCTCTTCGGATACTATGTGTTTGACGTGCAGATATAATAAACGCTATTCAGTTTTAGCAAATGATGCCGACGGTATAGTCGTCGGCAAGATTCCGGTTAAAAAAGGGAGCGTAATAGAGGGTAAGATTGAATATAACAAACAACGGATGAACGTAAAACAAGATAATCACCGATATATTAAATATATTCGTCGGGGCATACCGTTTACAAAAAATAAACCGGCCTTGCAAAATAAGCAATTTGCGCTGTCTGTGTAAGGGCGCGTTACAGTGAACTGAATAAATTATTCAAAACCTTGTGACGTTATTTCGGCGGCTGTTTCAACGGCCGATTTTTTATGCGTCCGGACATGAAATAGCGGCGCGCCTGTATATCCTGAATGGCGCGCCGCTTATTTTTATATATTATTTCGGCATGGAACTGCCTGCACTTCATATGCTTTGGGATTTTTGTCCGAAGCTAATATCGGACATTTAAATCCGGCCTCATTTTTTTATTACATAAGCTTTTCAACCGCTCCGAAAAGCACGTCAAGGGTTTTTCTTCCCATGAGGAACTCCGTAACGCCGTCCCATTCAACGGCATAATAATTTGTGTCGTAGTCGTGGAAAACAAGCGTAGTGCTTTCGCCGTCTTTCTTGTCGATTGTAATTGTAGCTTCGATTTTTCCCGCTTCTTCGGCCGCTTCGCCGTCGATTGAAAGGGCGATCAGATTTTCGTATATGTCGGCAAATTCTTCTGTAGAGATCTCGGCGTCGTTAAGTTCTATAAGGTTGTTGTTGCTGTCGATTACAAACGTCGCTTTCAGGCTCCTGTTTGCGCTCCTGTCCTCGTCGATGGTTATTTTTGTAATTCCGGATACAGGCGTTGTAACATAAGATTTAATAAGCATGTCAAATATGTCGGCGTTTTTGATTTTATCGATATTTGCTTTGCTTACGGTAACGACAAAATCCCTGTTTGAAAATTTGGCGTAAGACGTTACGTCGGACGCATCGTCGCCTATTAAAATAGTGCATTTATTGCCGTCCATATCCTCGGCGTCTATAGTAAGGGAAGGCGTGTCAAGGCCGTATGAGGCGTCCTCCTCGGGCTCGTCTATAAAATCGACTGCCGATATATTGTAAATAGGTTCGCCTATATTTTCGCTTAACTTAACGGTTTCAAGAGCCATAGGCCTGCTGTATATGCCCGTTACGGCATATTCTCCGAAACCTTTCGACACCGCCCCGTTAGGGTTCGGCTCTATGGTGTAGCTTTGGCCGTCCGCATTTTTAACCGTTATATATTTAGCGTTGTTGTAATTAACAAAATCAGGCTGCCTGTCCCTAAGATCCGACGGCGACTTTTTCAGGGCTTTCCCCTCGTCGGCGCCGATCATATATATTGTTTCGCCGCCTTCTTTAACAATGTAGTATCCAAGGCCGTCAACAGTTTCGCCGCCTATTGTGTATTTTATAACTTCGCCGTCTTTTCCGGTAATCTCAACGGTATATCCTTTGTCAAGCCCGTAGGAAGCAAGATCGTCGAGGTTTTCGGCCGCTGTTTCCTTATATGTCAGGGTTTTTGCATATGCAACAAGCTGATCTATGGCAATTTGCACAAGCCCCACGTCTTCGTGTCCTTCAAGAACCCAGTTCGTACCGTCTTTTATAAATGCGCCGCTTTCATCGGGCGTTTCTATTGCAATCTTTTCAGCCTCGAAATCGGGGAAGTTGAATATATAATTGCCGTCGGAAGTTCCGTTTTCCTCGTCCCCGGCATTTTCGCCGTTTTCGGCTCCGGCGTTTGTTTCGGAACCTTTAGGCCTTGAAACGGCAAAATATATAATGCCGAGTATAACTATTGCAATAACGCATATAATTATGTTTCTTTTTTGTTTGCTCATTGTTTATTCCTCCTCTTTACAACAACTATAATTCCGGCTATGAGTATTGCAAGGGGTATAACTATAACGCATATTCCCATTATGACGATGGCTTTTGATTGTGTCAAGTTAAGATATTCGTCGGAGCCGAGGCTTTTTGAGCGCGCCTGCGAGTCGTTGTCGGTAAGCCAGTCGAAACAATTCATCACAAGGCCGTAATTTCCGCCGTTTACAAGGCTGTTTATATCAGCTTCCATTATTGTTTCGGCGCCGAATATAACCGCCTTGACGCCTTCGGCGTTTCCGGAGCTGTCTATGTCGGTAATGGCGGCGCCTAGGGCAAACGGGCCGTTCGGATCGTCTGCCGACTGCTGAGGAGAACTCATTTCGGTTATAGCTTTGCTGTAGGCATACGTAGACGTTACCGCAAAAGCCTGAACGTCTACGGTACTCCTTTTTGTTTCGAGCAGATCGATGCCGATTGCGAAAGGTATAAACGCGTTTGTTTTTGACTCGGCAAGGCGTGAAGAAACAGGGTGCTCCGCGCTTAGCTGCGGTATCAGGTAATATGGGTTTTGCTGAAGGACATAATTTGCGTCGCCCTCAATTACTATGCGGCGGCTGTCGGCAACGCCGTAATTTTCAATGAGCGATGCAAAGTTCGGCATATCTTCGATCGTAACGCCGAGAGTTATAAAAATACTGCCGCCGTTATCGAGATAACGGTTTATTTCGGAAAGTTCTTCGGCCGTTATATCGCTTGTGGGAGCGTTAAGCATAATTACAGACGCGTCTTCGGGTATGGTTTTATCTTTTATAAGGCTAAGATATGAAAGGGAGTATCCGCCGTACTCCATTTCTGTTATAAGGCTTTCGGGCACGTCCAATTCGCCGTGGCCGGTAAGCGCGTATATAACGCTGCTTTCTCCGCTTGTAAGGCTTCTTATGGCTCCGGTAAGGACGCTTTCCAGTTTAAGGCCCTGTATATATGCTTCGCCCGTCTGCGTCGCGTATATGTCGGCCATGTCGTTCATAGATATGATTTTGTAGTCGTCAGCCGTTTCGACTATAATTGAACCTATTGAAACAGTGTTGCCGTCCCCGGAATATTTTGCCATCAGCTGCGGGTTTTTGTATGGATCCACATTTGAGTATTTAACATGTTTGCCGTTTGAAGCGTACCTGTCGAGTATTTCCGTAACCACAGTCATTTCGCTGCCTTCCGCATAGACCGAAGTGATATTTACGTCCTCCGTAAGGTTTTGGAGAAGGGATACAGTGTCCTCCGAAAGAGTGTAGAGCTTATTTTTTGTAAGATCAAATTTTATGTTAAGCTGGCCTGCAACCAAGTTCAGTATAATAGCTATTATAACAGCGGCCGCCGTGACAACGGAAGCGTACCCGCCGTATTTAAGGTTCATATTTTTTCTGCCGTCGTTTTTCATTTGCCTGTCCTCCTTATGCCCAACGTTTCTTCTCTATAACCCTAACCGTAAAAAACAGGAATACGGCTGTAAATGAAACGAGGTAAACGGCCGCGGCTACATCGAAAATGCCCATTGAAAAATAATTATATCTTGTAAGGACTGCAAACATCGAAACAAAACGCCCTGCAAACCCGTCGAGAAGAAGGGGGTTTGTGAAATATACAACCGCTATAACGGCTGCAAGCAGTACAAAAACAGTGAGGGAAACTTCAACGCTTTTAGTATTGTTATAAAAATAGAAGGATATAACCGCCGACAGTATCACCGCAAACATAATTGAAAACGTTATGTTTCCGGACGCCATGGAAGTTATCGTTTCAACCATAAGAAGTAGAAAAATGGCTGCGAAAGTGGCTACGGCGGCTACGATTTGGTTATCCGTGAGGGAGCTTATCCAAAGGCCGACGGATATAAAAACTCCGCCCAAAAGGAAAAATCCTATATATGAACCGATTATCTGCGCCGTCGCAATGCTGCCGTAAAATGAAAGTATGACAGGGAAAATCGCCGTAACGGCCAAAGCTATTAAAAATACCGATAATGCCGCAAAATATTTGCCAAGCACAATACCCGGCACGCTGACGGGGCTGGTTAAAAGGAGCTGATCCGTTTTCTGCTTTGATTCTTCCGATAAAAGTTTCATTGTAAGCATAGGCCCCAGTATGAGGAACATCATTATAACCGAGCTGAAAACATATTCAAACTGCGGGCTCATCATAAGTATGTTTTGAAGGGAGAAGTAAATAGCCGTCACAAGCACAAAAAAAGCTATAAACACATATCCTGTCATTGAATTAAAATACATTTTCATTTCTCTTTTATATATCGCTGTCATTTTGTATCATCCGCCTTTTCGGTTTTTGTTTCTTCTTCCTCCAAAGATACGCCGCCGGAAATTATATCGGCGCTGCTTTCCGTAACTTTAAGGAATATGTCCTCAAGGGACATTTTTTCACTTTTCATAATAAGCAGTATAAGCCCGTTTTGGGCTGCTGTTTTAAACGCCGCTTCGCGCACGTCGCAGCCTTCAAGGCCTTCTATTATAAAGTCCCATGCGCCTTTTTCACTGCATTCGGTTTCCTCAAAGTATGAGATTGCCGAGGCGTTTCTCAGGGCTTCGATGGCGGCTGTCCTGTCGCCTTTAATTCTTATCCTGTAGCGGTCGCGGCTTAATTTTTCGCTGAGCCCGTCCGGAGTGTCGCTTGCAACTATTTCGCCTTTATTTATAATCATGACGCGGCTGCATACGGCGCTTACTTCGGAAAGTATATGGCTGCTTAATATGATGGTATGGGTTTTGCTCAGATCGCGTATGACGTCGCGTATTTCTATAATCTGTTTCGGATCGAGGCCGACTGTCGGCTCGTCGAGTATAAGCGCCTCTGGGTTGCCGATAAGGGCCTGCGCAAGGCCTACCCTTTGGCGGTAGCCTTTGGAAAGGTTCTTGATCAGCTTGTTTTTAACATGGGTTATTTTTATCCTTTCCATTATGTTTTCCAGCTGCCCGGATGCATCGCTTTTTTTGACCCCTTTAAGATCGGCGGCGAAACGCAGATATTCCGTAACGGTCATGTCCATATATACGGGAGGTATTTCGGGCAGATAGCCGATCCTTTTTTTGGCTTCCGTCGGGTTTTTAAGTATGTCGTACCCATCGATTTTAACCTCGCCGCTTGTGGGCGATATGTAGCCTGTAATAATGTTCATGGTTGTGCTTTTGCCGGCTCCGTTCGGGCCGAGAAACCCCAGAACTTCGCCTTTTTCAACTTTGAACGAAATGTTTTTTACGGCTTCGTATTTGCCGTAGTTTTTAACCAGATTATTAACCTCTATCACGTTTTTACCTCCAAAGTCATCCGGATTTTCCTGATGTCCACATTATACTGAATATTGAAATATTTTACTACAATTTTATGAATAAAGTATGAATATTTTTAAAAATATTAATATTGGCGCTATGGTGCGGAAGTATTCCGCGCTTTCGGGCAAAAGTTGAAATTTGGGTGATTAAAGCCGAATTTTGCCTATATTACTATTGCATAATCGACGCAATGATATTAAAATGATATTAAGATTAAAAACGGCGGGCCTTAAAAATGCAGGGGGTTGTAAACGCCGTAAATGTCGGAAAAACGGCGGAGGTTTTTATGGCTGGAAAAGGCGGCGGGGATCTTTTAACGCTTATATTGCTGCTTATTGTGGGCATTGTGCTGGGAGGTTTTATAGGGGAATATCTGGGCGACGTTGAGTTTTTAAGGTTCCTTAAATACGGCAGGGATTTTGTGCTCGGCGGTCCGGCTGTGTTGGATTTGGGGGTTATAAAGCTCCAGTTCGGCATAACTGTAAAGTGTACAATAGCCGGGATTATAGGCATGGCTCTTGCGGCTTTGATATATAAAAAGCTGAAACCGTAAATCCATATTTATATTAAGAAGTAAGGAGCGTTAATTATGCAGAAGATTATTTTGGCTTCGTCATCACCGAGAAGGAAACAGATTCTTGAAAGCCTGGGCATCCCGTTTGAAGTTATTCACAGCAGCGTAGAGGAGAAAATCGACGTAGATAATTCGCCTTATGAGCTTGTGAAAATATTGTCAGAAAAAAAGGCGAAGGCCGTATTGGATAAAGTCGTCGGTCCGGCGGTTATAATCGGGGCCGACACCGTAGTTGCGGATATGGGAAGGATATTAAGCAAGCCTAAATCAAGGGAAGAAGCGGCAAAAATGATCCGTCAGATACAGGGAAGGCGCCACAGCGTTTACACGGGCAACTGCCTGATTTTTGTAAAAGAGGACGGAAGCTTTGAAGAGGAAGTGTTTGTCGACTGCACGGAAGTGACGTTTAACAAAATGACTATTGAAGAAATAGAAATGTATGTAAACACAGGGGAATTTGAAGACAAGGCCGGAGGATACGGCATACAGGGAAAAGCCTCGTTGTTTGTCGATTCGATAATGGGAAACTACAGCACTGTAGTAGGGCTTTCGGTACCCCTTATTTACGACTGCCTTAAAAGGCACGGCATACAGATTCTAGAGCTTATGAAACGTTAGGCCTTTTCGTATACAGCTTGCGCGCCCGTATAAAACGGGCGCGTTTAATTTTGCGCCGAAACATAAACGGCATACTTTTTTTCTAAGAACCGCTGTATTTTCAGCGCGCGGGCGTTTTAAGGGAAAATATAGGCCGCCATATATGAAATGAGCGGGTGTTTATTGTCATATATCTGAAAAATAAAGGAATAATAGTTTTAAACGGTATTATACATTTTTAACAGACTGTTAACAGTATTTTTATTGAAAAATAATGGAAAAAGATGTATTATTAATAATCATGGTATTTTAGGGAGTTTCCGCGCTTTTGCCATTCGGCATGATACGCGGGGCTTTATGCATAAGGGCAGATACGGATTTTAAACGCATAATTTGGGATGCGGCCTGAAAAAAACGGGTATGCGCCCGGTAAACGGCGGCAATTATATTACAATAAGCATTTTTTACTTTGAAGGGAGTTTTTAATATTATGTTTTCAAGAGATATGGGTATAGACCTTGGCACTGCCAATACCCTCGTGTATGTTAAAGGCAAAGGCATTGTCGTAAACGAGCCTTCCGTTGTTGCGGTAAATACCGTCACCCATGAAGTGCTTGCAGTGGGAAACGAGGCTAAGGAAATGATTGGCCGTACCCCTGGAAACATTGTTGCAATACGCCCAATGAAAGACGGCGTAATAGCCGATTTTGACATAACGCAGGCAATGCTTAGATATTTTATTGACAAAGCTTACACAAGGAGCATGTTCGGACCGAAACCGAGGGTTGTCGTATGTGTGCCTTCGGGGGTTACAGAGGTTGAAAAGCGTGCGGTTATGGAAGCCACAATCGGGGCCGGCGCGAAAACAAACGACGCGTATCTTATAGAGGAACCTATGGCGGCGTCCATAGGCGCGGGCCTTCCCGTCGAGGAGCCTAGCGGCAGTATGGTGGTTGATATAGGCGGCGGCACAAGCGAGGTTGCCGTTATATCTTTGGGCGGCATTGTAACAAGCACGTCTTTAAGGGTTGCCGGGGATGAAATAGATTCTTATATTATAAATTACATTAAAAAGGAATATAACCTTGCAATAGGCGAACGTACGGCGGAAGAAATAAAAATAAATATAGGCTGCGCATATCCGAAAGGGAAGGAAGAACAGATGGAGATCCGCGGGCGCGATCTCATAAGCGGCCTTCCGAAAACTGCGTCGGTAAC
This sequence comes from Anaerotignum faecicola, assembly GCA_024460105.1. Classification (NCBI taxonomy): domain Bacteria; kingdom Bacillati; phylum Bacillota; class Clostridia; order Lachnospirales; family Anaerotignaceae; genus Anaerotignum; species Anaerotignum faecicola. Next base: position 565,111 of record JANFXS010000001.1, on the reverse strand, counting down.
GTCAAACGAAATACTCGAAGCTATAAGCGAGCCTATATATTCGATAATAGACTGCATTAAACAAACCCTTGAAGCAACGCCGCCGGAGCTTGCCGCCGACGTTATGGAATTCGGCATAACGCTTACCGGAGGGGGGGCGCTTTTAAGCGGCCTTGACAAGCTGATTACAAAAGAAACGGGAATGCCCGTAAATATAGCGAACGAACCGTTAAACTGCGTCGTTATGGGAACGGGCCTTGTTTTGGAGCATATAGAAACGCTCAGAAGCGTGCTTCTTTCGCCGAAAAAGCTTAGGATGTAATTTTAAGGAGAATTTGGTTTGAAATTTTTTGAAGAATACAAAAAACAAATTTTAATTATACTGGCTTTTGTACTTGCCGTTTCGGCTCTTATAACAATGGGCAGGAAATCTAAATCTACTTTTGTTGAAAACACTTTGGGCCTTGTTATAACGCCGCTTCAGGATATAACGTCGGCGGTAGGCGGCTGGTTCGGCGACAGGATTTCAAGCCTTAGGGACGAAAACGACATATATGCCGAAAATGAGGAGCTTAAAGCCAGAATTGAGCTTTTGGAAGCTGAAAACAAAAGGCTTTTGATATATGAAGAAGAAAACAAACGCCTTTCAAACCTTCTTGAAATTTCACAGAGGTTCCCCGAACATGAAACTACGGGCACAAATATAATCGGTAAGGATCCGGGGAACTGGTACGATACTTTTGTTATAGATAAGGGCACAAAAGACGGCATATCGGCCGACATGGTGCTTACGGCCGAAGGCGGCGTGGTAGGCAAAATAACGGAAGTCGGATATAATTACGCCAAAGCGGAATCAATACTCGACAACAGAAGTTCCGTTTCCGCTATGAGCTTAAGGACGGGAGATCTCGGCGTTGTAAGAGGGGACTATACCCTTATGGACGACGGACTTTGCCGCATGGAGTATATTGACGCGGAAAGCGAGATAATGAAAGGCGACGAGATTGTAACGTCGCATTTAAGCGAAATATACCCGGCCGGCCTTACAATAGGCTATGTCAAAGAGATAATAACCGACACAAACGGCCTTACAAGATACGCCATAATAGAACCTCAGGTGGATTTTAAACATTTGACCACTCTCCTTATAATAACCGAAGAATTTGAAACTCTCAAGGAGGATGGGGAATGAGAAGGATAATAACGGTATTTTTAGTCCTGTGCGTCAATATTGTTTTCCAGTCCACAATACTTCAGAATTTTTCCATAAACGGGATTATACCGAATACGGCGATTATTATAGTTGTTTCCATGGCGCTTTTAAGGGGCAGTACGGAAGGGGCGGCGTGCGGCATAGCGGCAGGGTTCCTTCAGGACGCCTTTTTCGGGTCCTCCATAGGGTATTATGCGCTTTTGGGCATGCTTCTCGGCTTTTTTGCGGGAAAATTCAATAAAGGTTTTTACAGGGAGAACTATGTGCTGCCGGTAATAGTAGGCATTGTTTCAACCGTCGCGTATGAAAGCTGCATATTCTTAACAAGCGTGCTTTTCAGCGGGAATGTTATGTATTTTTATTTCCTGCTGAACGTAATACTGCCGGAAACGGTTTATAACGCCGTTACTACCATAATAATTTACCGTATTCTTTTTTCCATAAACGGTTATCTTGAGGAAAAAGAGAAATATAAACGAAAACTTTTTACAATACACAAATAGAAAGCCTTTGTATCAAACTGATTTTGTATATGCGGCTATGACCCCGATTCGGAATACGGTTTCGGTTTTGTATTTACAAAAATGCGCTCGGCCGTAAAAATTATGCGCGTTGCGCTTTGACGATTTTGGCGTCTGAAGGCATGCATATTTAACCGCGCCGCTTGCAAAAAAGGCTTTTACGGAACAACTTCCTTCGGAGGGGTTAATGAAAAGCTATTTTGAAAAATTAATCGAATTTGTTAAAAGCAGGCTTTTTATTATGCTGCTTGGCATTTTCCTGCTTTTTTTTATAATTGTAATACGTCTTTTTTCGCTTCAGGTGGTTAAAGGGGAGGAATATCAGCAGGCTCTTAAAGCCAGCGTCATCCAGGAGCTTTCAATTCCGGCTTCAAGGGGAGTTATTTACGACCGTTACGGCCGGCCTCTTGCGACAAACCAGGTCGCTTTTTCCTTAAAACTTGACGACAGCATAAAAGTCGCTTTTTCCGACAGGGGATATGTGCTTGAAAAGCTTATATCAAATTACGGCGGGGAATCGGGGGTTATTTCGGACGATCTGCCTATATCGAAAAACGCTCCGTATTCTTTTACGTTTTCGGGAGAAAACGAGGAGAAGGAATGGAAAACTTCCATAGGGCTTAAAGGGAAACAGCTTGAATACAGCGCTGAACAAACTTTAAAGTATTTAATTGAGAAATACAATGTGCCGGATAATTTTTCGGAGGAAGACAAGCGCCGCATGATTTCGTGCGCCCTGAATTTGAGCGATAAAAATTTAATGATTTTTTCACTTATAGAGATACTTGACAGAAACGGCGAAACTATAGTGGACGATCTGCCTGTTTCCCAGTCCCAGCCGTATACGTTCCTTTTTGACGGCAATGAAAGCAAGGAAAAAGACTGGAAGGAAAGCGTAGGTATGGAAGACGACGAGCTTAACTATACGGCGGCCGAGAGCATGGAGTATATATACGAACTTTTTGAAATACCCGATAATATATCGGACGGCATGAAAAGAAAGATAGCGGCGATAAGATATTCGCTTTATCTTGTAAGATACAGGAAATACCAGCCTGTTACGGTGGCTTTGAATATAAGCGAAAAAACGGTTGCCGCCGTGGAAGAGAACAACCAGCTTTTCCCGGGTGTTACAATAGACACCGATTCGCTTCGGAAATATCCTTTCGGAAAATATTTTTCCCATATATTGGGGTATATAAGGAAAATATCCGATTCCGAATATGAGGAATACAGGCAGTATGGGTATTCAAACTCCGACATAATAGGAAAGAGCGGCGTTGAAAGGCTTTATGAGCTGCAGCTTAACGGCGACGACGGTGAAATGATGGTGGAAGTAGACGCATCCGGAAGGAGAATAAATACGATCCAGACAAAACAGCCGGTTTCCGGGGACAATGTGTTCCTCACGGTAGACCAGAAGCTTCAGACGGCGGCCTACGACTATCTTGAGGACGCGCTTACAGACGTGCTTATTAATAAGCTGAGGGCGTCAAGCCTTAAGGATTCGCCTATATCGTTGAAAGAGTTTTTCAGTTCCCTTGCAAGGTGCAACACTATTTCCATAAACAAGATAATGGAAGCCGCCGACGGAGAGCAGCTTGCCGTTAAGGAATACCTTTTGGAAGTTTATCCTGATATAAGCCTTGCCGACAGCGAAGGCAAGGAAGCGGCGGTAAACGTTTTTATAAACGGAATAAATAACGGCGACATATCCTCAAGGTCTTTGCTTCTTATACTTATCGAGCAGGGGAAAATAACTGCCGACGAGGATTATATAAGACGTATTGAAAACGGGCTTATAACGCCTTTAAGCGTTGTAATCGAAAAATTAAGGAGCGGCGAACTTACGCCGGCGGATACGGATCTCGATCCATGCAGCGGATCGGTTGTGGTAAGCAGCGTTGAAAGCGGCGAAGTGCTTGCGCTTGTAACATATCCGTCTTATGACAACAACAGGTTTGTAAATACTTTTGACAACGATTATTATTATTACCTTATGGAACATCCTTCCACCCCTATGGTAAACAGGCCGCTGACGCAGAAAAAAGCGCCGGGTTCCACATTTAAAATGATAACCGCATTAGCCGGCCTTGAAGAAGGCATAATAACGCCGACAACTCTTATACAGGATCAAGGGGTGTTTACGAAAGCGAAAAAGCCGTATGCAAGGTGCTGGATTTATTCCGGCAGCGGAAGGACTCATTCTCTCATAAATGTTTCCACCGCCCTTGAAGTAAGCTGCAACTACTTTTTTTATGAAACGGCTTACAGAATGGGGAACCAGGAAGAGGGCACGACTGCCCAAGGCATCGCCACCCTCAATAAATATATGGAAGCTTTCGGGCTTAACGCTTCAAGCGGCATTGAAATAGGAGATTCGCAGCCGAATATGGCGTCGCCGGAATATAAAGAAGAAAGCGTTAAATGGCAAAATCCCGACGCTACCACTTCACAGACAAGGTGGAGCGACGGAGATACTATAAGGGCGGCGATAGGGCAGTCGGTTAATAACTATGCGCCTATCCATATAAATAAATATATAACGACGCTTGCAAACGGAGGCACGCGTTATACGACGCATATTATAAACAGGGTTGAGTCTTTTGGCGGAGAAACTGTCGAACAGAAAGAGCCCGTTGTTGAAGAAGCAATGGATTTTGCCCCGGAAAATATGGAGGCAGTACACAAAGGCATGCTTCTTGTTACCCAGGGCACAAGCGGCACGCTGAGAGGGGTTTTCAGCGGCTTTCCTGTGGACGTGGCGGCAAAAAGCGGCACGGCTCAGGAAAACCTTTCAAGAAGTTCTCATACATGGTTTACAGGGTTCGCCCCCTATGACGAACCGCAGATTGCAGTTACGGTAATGATACCTTTCGGAGAAAGCAGCGGTTCCCCGGCAGCCGTGGTGGCAAGGGAAATTATAGGGGAATATATGGGGTTGAATTATGAACCGCAAAACTCGTATATGGAAAATAAGCTTGCAAAATAATTACAGGGAGGATAAATATTATGATAACTTTTAACACTGAAAACGACGGGCTGAAAAAAGACGAACAGGACGAACCGGAAATTTCCGTGGCCGAAACGGGCAGCACGATGGAAAGCATAATCGAAGCCGCCGAGGAGGAAGAAAAATCTAAGGCGGTTTCCCAATCCGATAAAAAAATAGAGGAACTTGTTAAAACGGAATTTATAAAAGAAAACAGGACAAAATTTCACAAAGGAAGCCTCAGAAACGGCGTCCTTTTGGAATATGACGGAAGCATCGTTCTTCTTGGCGACGTTAATGCAGGGGCGGAAATAAGAGCGACGGGCAATATAATAATCCTCGGCGCGCTTAAAGGCGTTGCCCACGCCGGCACGGCGGGTGAAACGGAAGCGTATATATTCGCCCTTAACATGAGCCCCGTGCAGCTTAGGATTGCGGACGTTATAACGCGTTTTCCGGAAAACAGGATTTCAAAATCCCTCAAAAATCCCGAATATGCGTATCTTGAGGACGGCAGGGTGTATGTTTCGGCATTTGAGTAAAAGTATAAAAACAGATTGTGTCGAGTTTTTTACGTATTTGCTTTAAAAAAGAAGTGCAATTTGATTATATTTTTGCTAATATATAGCTATATGATACTAAAGGCTTGTTTAGTACAAATTGCTTAAGAAAAAATCAGGTATTTTTATATTTTACTTTTTGAATTAATTAAATCAGTATACATGGGAGGAAAGATAACAGATGGGCGAAGTGATAGTAGTTACAAGCGGCAAAGGCGGTGTTGGCAAAACGACGACGTCTGCAAACATAGGCTGTGGGCTGGCGGTTCTCGGAAAAAAAGTTGCCTTGGTGGACGCGGACATCGGCCTTAGGAACCTTGACGTTGTAATGGGCCTTGAAAACAGGATTGTCTACGACCTTGTTGACGTTGTGGAAGGAAACTGCAAATTAAAACAGGCGTTAATTAAAGATAAAAGGTATACGGGGCTTTTCCTTCTTCCGGCGGCCCAGACAAGGGACAAAAACGCAGTGTCGCCGGAACAGATGAAAAAGCTTTGCGAAAACTTAAAGGAAGAAGGCTTTGACTACATAATCATTGACTGCCCGGCAGGCATAGAGCAGGGATTTAAAAACGCTATAGCCGGCGCGGACAGGGCGCTTGTTGTAACGACGCCCGAAGTCAGCGCCGTAAGGGACGCCGACAGGATAATCGGGCTTCTTGAGGCAAGCGAACTGCCGAATCCTAACCTGATTATAAACAGGCTCCGTTTTGATATGGTTAAACGCGGGGATATGATGAGCATTGAGGATGTAACGGAAATACTTGCCATTGACATGATAGGGGTTGTGCCGGACGACGAGTCTATTGTTATAACGACAAATAAAGGCGAGCCGGCGGTTACGGACGAAGCGTCAAAGGCAGGACAGGCATACAGGAACATTACGAAAAGGATACTTGGAGAAGACGTGCCTCTTATGAACCTTGAGGCAGAAGAAAGTTTTATGGACAGGCTTAGAAAACTCTTCCGCCGCGGTTGATAAAAGAGGGAGGCATATAAAATGGCATTTGATTTCGGCAGTTTTTTCAGAAGGAAGGAACAGGCAAGCGGAAGCTATGCAAGGGACCGCTTAAAGCTTGTGCTTGTGCATGACAGGGTAGACTGTTCGTCACAGGTTTTGGAGATGCTTAAAGGCGATATAATAAAAGTTATATCAAACTATATGGAAATAGACGAGGAAGAACTTGACATCAACATCACACAGACCGAAAGCGAAGGATTTAAGGGAACTGTTCCGGTGCTTTACGCCAACATACCTATCAAGAGCATGCACAGGAGCACAAAGAACGACGACTGAAAAATACATAATAAAAATGGGCTTCGGAAAACCGAAGCCTATTGCTGTTTATTTGAAACGGCCGTTACGACGGCGTAAATGGCGCGCTTAACCGGAGCGCGCATATTATTACGGAGCAAAGCCGCATCCGCTTTTAAAATAAAGAGGCCGATCAATATGAATATATAAAAAGCCTGTTTTGTTTGCAAATGCCATATGATTATGTACCCTTTTTTGTAACAGTAAAACTTTAAGGTGATTTTTTGATTATGAATATAAAACGTATTTTAGCAAATCTGGATTTCTGGCTCATAGGGGCCGTTTGTATACTTTCGGTTTTCGGCATAATATGTATCGGCTCCGCTACCCATATCAATTTAGGCGAGGATCCTTCAAACTATTATTCGCAGATGGTATGGCTCGGCGTGGGCGTGGTTATAATGTTTTTAATGCTTTTTGTAAATTATAAGTTTTTTTCAAAATATTATCTTATTATATACGGCGTAAATATACTTATGCTTATTGCGGTTCTTTTATTCGGCAAAAACGTAAACGGCGCCACAAGATGGATATATTTAGGGCCGATCGGCATACAGCCGTCGGAATTTTCAAAGCTTATAATTATATTTTGCCTTGCGAAATTAATTGACAAAAACCGCGATGCGGTTAATAATATAAATATACTGGCTGTAGTGGCATTATTTGTAATTGTCCCCGTTATACTTATACAAAAGCAGCCGTCGCTTTCGGCCAGCCTTGTGCTTATAGCCGTACTTCTTGTGGAACTTTTCGTAGCGGGGCTTGACTATAAATATATACTTATCGGCCTTGCCGTAGTTATACCTGTCGTAATTTTCGTCTGTTGGGATGTACAAAGGGAAGTTCCGCTTATAATGGACAAAATTTTGCAGCCGCACCAGTTTTCCCGTATACAGACGTTTTTAAATCCGGTAGAGGGCTCAAATGAGTATTATCAGACCATAAAATCCATAAATGCCATAGGTTCGGGACAAATCACGGGCAAGGGCTTATATCAGGGCACCCTTAATCAGCTGAGTTACCTGCCGGAACCGCATAATGATTTCATTTTTTCCGTAATAGGGGAAGAGTTTGGATTTATAGGGTGTGTTTCTGTTTTAGCTTTGGAATTTTTCATCGTATTCAGGTGCATACTTATTGCCATGAGCTGTCGGGATCTTTTCAGCCAGCTGGTGGTTGCCGGGATTGCGGGAATGTTTGCTTTCCAAACATTTGTAAATGCCGGGGTTGCGACAAGTATAATACCTAATACGGGAATGTCACTGCCGTTTGTAAGCTACGGCGGCAGTTCCATGTGGATGAACATGGCGGCTGTTGGCCTTGTTTTAAACATAGGCGGCAGACGTTCAAAATCTTTATTCGAGGGGGTACAATAAAGTGAATATAGCTCTGATAGCGCATGATAATAAGAAAAAATTAATGGAAAACCTGTGTATTGCTTACAGGCATATATTGGCAAAGCATACTCTTTTTGCAACGGGCACTACAGGCCGCCTTGTTGAAGAAGCGGCTAACCTTTCGGTCCATAAATACCTAGCCGGGCATTTGGGAGGCGAACAGCAGCTCGGAAGCCAAGTTGCAAATAATGACATAGATCTTGTTATATTCCTGAGGGATCCGGTAACGCCGAAAAGCTATGAGCCTAATATCAACGGCATACTGCGCCTGTGCGACGTGCATAATATACCTCTTGCCAGCAACCTTGCGACGGCTGAAATACTTTTGCTTGCGCTTGACAGGGGCGACCTTGACTGGAGGAATGTGATGAAATGAGCCTTGGTACAAAGATAGTGCTGTGTTATTATTTAATTGTAAACGCCGTCCTTTTTGCGGCTATGTGGCTTGATAAAACGAGGGCGAAGAAAGAAGCATGGCGCATATCGGAAAGCACGCTGTTTGTTATAGCGCTGCTGGGCGGCGGAATAGGCGGATTTTTGGCTATGTATTTGTTTCATCATAAAAACAGGAAACTGCATTTTTACCTGATATATGGGATTTCCGTATTTCTCCATGCCGCCGTACTGTACTTTATATTTGCAAAACTTATATAAGGATTGACATGAATAAAAAAACCGCTTTTTAAAAGCGGTTTTTTTATTTGTACAATTTGTGCCTCCGTATTTTGTGTATGCGGGTAGTTTTACCATATGACGTTAAGGCTTTGGCATGCCCATAAATTGTGAGTTTCAGCGTCAAACGTTTAGCATGTATTTTTGCATGGTTAAAAAGCAGGTATATTCAGCCGAGAAACGGATATCAGGAGGCAGTGTCAGCATTTTCTTCCGCTTGTGCCGTGCATTCCGAGCATACCGCGGTATTTTGCAACGGTACGCCTTGAAATTTCTATGCCTTTGCCGTTTAATATCTCGGTTATCGCCCTGTCTGACAGCGGCGACGAGGGGTCCTCGTTTTCTACTATTTCTTTGATCAAAAGCTTAATTTTTTCTGGAGTTACTTTTTCGCCACTGTCGGAAGATATGCTTGACTGAAAAAAGTAGCTCAGCGGAAATACGCCGTGACAGCACTGGATATATTTCTGCTTTATTGTTCTGCTTACAGTGGATTCATGCATTTCTATAACTTTGGCAACGTCGTTCAGGCACATTGGCTTTATATATCCGGCGCCGTAATCAAAGAAGTCCTTCTGTATGTCCACAATGCATTTCAATGTTTTCATAAGGGTTGAATTTCTTTTGTTTATGCAGGTTATAACCCATTCGGCCTGCTTTATTTTGTTTAAAACGTATTCCTTTGTTTCTCCGTCGCTGTTTTTATCGAGCATGGAACGGTAATATGTGTTAATGCCTATATTGGGGAAGAACCTGTCGTTTAATATAATCTCGTAGCCGTCTTTGCCCTTTACTATAATTGCGTCGGGAGTTATGTATTCAAGGCTTTTGCCGCTGTCGAAACTGTTGCCGGGTTTAGGGTTAAGTTTCTTTATTAAAGAAATCGCCTCGGATACGTCCTCTTGGCAGGCTTTTAGTTTTTTAGAGATAAGGTGTATCTGGTTTTTGCCAACCATTTCAAGGCAGCCGTTTATAATCTTTTCGGCAAGTGGGTTTGATATATTATTTCTTTTAATCTGTATTAAAAGACATTCTTTAAGGTCTTTTGCGGCAACACCGGCCGGCTCGAAGCTTTTAACGAGATCCAACGCCTGAATGACGTATTCTTTTCTGATTCCGAACACTTCGGCTATTTCTTCCGGGGTTTCTTTTAAATATCCGTTTTGGTCAAGGCAGCCGATAATATACGTTCCTATTTTTTTGACGCATGGTTTGCACTTCAAAACGTTTATCTGTTCCAAAAGGCAGCTTTCAAGGCTTTGGGAAGGGCTGCCTTTAAATTTCCAGTCGTCGTTCTCATTTTCATCGTCTTTGTCTTCGGCATAATAAGTCCTGTTCTGTTCGTCAGAGGCGTCCAGGTAATCGAGTTTTTTTTTGAGCCTGTCAAATTTTTCCTGCTCGTCGTTTTTTTCCTCATAGTCAACAACAGGGTTTTCAACGGAAATTTCTTTTACATAATCTAAAAGTTCGCTGGAGCTCATCTGCAGTATTTCTGTGGACTGCAGCATTTTCTGGCTCATGAGCATTTTTTGGCTTGTGTTGAGCATTAAATCCATATTTACACCCCATTTGAAAAACAATTCAGCTTATTTATACCGATAAATAAGCTGATTCCCAATCTTCTTGTAACTATTATACTACAAAAAACATTTATAAGGAACAGTTTTAACTATTTTGTAGCAATTTTCCTGCCAAAACGTTTGTGGGACAATGAAATTTCATTTTTTTTATGGGAATTTACCAAAATTATCAAAATGAAGAAAAAAATAAGTTAAATTTAGCGTTTACTTTACGGTTCAAAAGTAGTAAAATTCTATAGGCGGCAGACGTTAATATCGCTTTTGGAGAATTTTTAAAACGCTGAAAGACATTTGTACATAGAAAATTTACTTAATTTTAAGAATTTTGTTAATAACTGTTGAGAAAGATACGGTTTTGTATTAGAATAGATACGTTAATTAAACTGGCCTTATTATGGGTGAACGTCCGGAAGGCCTGTTTTAAAGGTATATTTTTATATTATAAATTTACTTTTCCTTAGCATGGATAAACAAAGCGCCATGCAAAAATTCTAGCACAGAGGGGGATAATATGCAAACTTTAACGTTCAAAAGGGGAGTACATCCGCCAGACGGCAAAGCTTTGACAAAAGACGCGCCGATTAAGGTTATACTGCCAAAAGAAAATTCCGAATTGTTTTTCCCTATGTCACAGCACATAGGAGCGCCTTGCGAACCATGCGTTCAGGTTGGCGATTACGTTAAGGTAGGACAAAAAATCGGGGAAGCCAAAGCTTTTGTTTGTTCTCCTATTTTTTCAAGTATTTCCGGCACGGTAACGGACATAAGGCCAATGCTTACGCCGGGCGGGGCGACGAGCCTTTCCGTCGTTATTAAAAACGACGGATTAATGGCCGAGATTGAAGGCCTTGAAGGCGGCGACTACCAGAAAATGTCGAATGAAGAAATTATAGCTAAAATCAAAGAGGGCGGTATTGTCGGCCTTGGCGGCGCCGGATTCCCGACGCAGGTTAAACTTGCGCCTCCTCCGGGGACGGAAATCGATTATGTCCTCGTTAACGCCGCAGAATGTGAACCATATCTTACATGCGACTACAGGCTTATGCTTGAACAGGGCGAAAAGCTTATCAAGGGGCTTCAGATAGTTCTTAAGCTCTTCCCTAAGGCTAAAGGCGTTATCGGTATTGAGGACAATAAACCGGACGCTATCAGCCATCTTGCAGAGCTTGCCAAAGGTATAGAAAATATTGAAGTTGCAAGCCTGAAGGCAAAATTCCCTCAGGGTTCGGAAAAACATCTTATTAAAGCCGTTACGGGCCGCGAAGTGCCTTCGGGCGGGCTTCCAAGCGCCGTTGGCTGTATTGTGGACAATGTAGATACTATTATAAGCATTTACAATATAGTAGCCGAAGGCAGGCCTTTAATGAGAAGGATATGCACAATTACGGGCGGAGCCCCTGCAAATCCCGGCAATTATGAGATAAGGATAGGCATGACGTTTAAAGATTTAATGGAACAGATAGGCGGCTTTAAAACGGAACCGGCTAAAATGATTGCCGGAGGTCCTATGATGGGGCCTACTATGTATACCCTTGACGTTGCTACAACTAAAACATCTTCGGCGCTTCTTGCATTTACTGAAGAAGAAGCGCGGATACCTGAAGAAAGCAACTGCATAAGGTGCGGAAAGTGTGTTGAACACTGCCCGATGGGGTTAATGCCTTATATGCTTAACGCCCTTGTTATACAGGACAACGGCGAAGGCTTTGTAAGGGAGCACGGGCTTGACTGTATCGAATGTGGAAGCTGTTCATATATATGCCCTGCCAAACGCCAGCTCGCTCAGTCAATCAGGGCGGCAAAGAAGGTAGAAATGGGTAAAAAAGCAGCGGCGGCAGCAAAAGCAAAGGCCGCGGGTAAATAATTAAGGGGGACATTAAAAAATGGATTATCCAAATATTACAATATCTGCTACCCCTCACGTCCGTTCAAAACAATCAACGCAGACAATTATGCGCGACGTTATAATCGCGCTTGTTCCGGCGGCGGCAATGGGCGTAATTAAGTTTGGGGTTAACGCGTTAATACTTATGGCGGTTTCCGTTATAACGGCTGTTGTTGCGGAAGCGGCTTACCAGAAAATAACAAAGCAGAAAGTTACGGTAAGCGATTTATCCGCTGTTGTAACAGGTATACTTCTTGCAATGAATATACCTTCATCAGCTCCAATATGGGTGCCTGTTGTGGGAAGCGCGTTTGCAATTATATTTGCTAAACAGCTTTTCGGCGGCCTTGGCCAGAACTTTATAAACCCGGCTCTTGCCGGCAGGGCCTTTCTTTTAGGCTCATATCCTACAATAATGACAAGCTGGGTAACTCCGGGCGCTGACGCCGTATCTACGGCAACGCCTCTCGGCCTTCTTAAGGCGGGGACTCCTGAAATGTTGGCTCAGCTTCCTACATTGCAGGATGCGGCTCTCGGAAACATTGCCGGATGTATAGGCGAAACATGTGCCGTTGCGCTTATAATCGGCGGTATATACCTTATTGTAAGGGGAGTTATAAGCTGGAGAATTCCTGTAGTGTATCTTGCTACGGTATTTGTTATGTCGTTCCTTCTTCCTAGGGAAGGCAGTACGCCTGTTTACGAACTTATGATCGGCGGCGTTATGCTCGGCGCATTCTTCATGGCTACAGACTATGCGTCGTCTCCTATAACTGCAACGGGTCAGATTATAATGGGTCTCGGATGCGGTATACTTACTGTGCTTATCAGGGTTTACGGAGGATATCCTGAAGGCGTTTCATATTCAATACTTATAATGAACCTTTGCGTTCCTCTTATTGACAGATTTACAAAACCTAAGATCTTTGGCGCACTGCCAAAAGTTAAGGAGGCGAAAAAGGCGTGAAAGATATAGCTAAACCGGCAATTATACTTTTAATAATCACAGCTGTAGCGGCGGCCCTTCTCGGCGTTGTACAGAGCGTTACGGCTGAACCTATAAGGATTTCGGAAGAAAAGGCTCAGACTTTGGCTATGCAGGCCGCGCTTCCGGAGGCGGCAAGCTTTGAGCCTGTTGAAGGCGAGTTTGAAGGAACTATTTCGGCAGTTAATAAAGGCTTAAACGACAGCGGCGAAGTCGTAGGGTATGTTATAACTGCAAACCCGGGCGGTTTCGGCGGAGCTGTTCCGACTACGGTAGGATTTAATGCAGATATGGCAATAACGGGCATACAGGTAACTACGCCTTCCGAAACTCCGGGGCTCGGCGCTTTAGCGGCGAATGAGGAGTTCCTCGGCCAGTTCAAAGATAAGAGCGGCGAACTTGCCGTAAATAAAGACGGCGGCGAAATTCAGGCCATCACAAGCGCAACTATTACTTCAAGGGCGGTTGTTTCAGGCGTTAATGAGGCGCGCGCATGGTTAGAAGCAAATGGAGGTGTAAATTAATGGGTAATCCGATTAAGATAATTAAAAACGGTATACTTGATGAAAACCCAACCTTCATTCAGGTTATCGGTATGTGTCCTACCCTTGCCGTAACAAGCAGCGCTATAAACGGCATCGGCATGGGCGTTTCAACGGCGGCGGTTTTAATCTGTGCCAACGTGGTTATTTCCCTTCTCAGGAAGGTTATCCCGGATAAGGTAAGGATACCTGCATTTGTTGTTGTTATCGCAAGTTTCGTTACTATAGTACAGTTCCTTTTACAGGCATACCTTCCTTCACTTAACAGCGCATTAGGCCTTTATATACCGCTTATCGTTGTTAACTGTATTATCCTCGGAAGGGCGGAAGCTTTTGCATCAAAGAACAACGCTGTAGACTCGTTCTTCGACGGTATCGGCATGGGTCTCGGATTTACGCTTGCACTTACGGTTCTCGGCCTTGTGCGTGAACTTATCGGAAGCGGAACTGCATTTGGCATCCAGGTGCTTCCGGAAGCTTTCCCGCAGACGTTAATCATGATTATGGCTCCGGGCGCATTCCTTGCACTCGGCGTGCTTATGGCTATATTAAATTACTTTAAGAACAAAAAATCTGCTTAAGAAGGAGGGGGAAAATTAAATGACACATGTACAGCCAAATCTTATTATGTTAGTTTTAGCGGCTATATTCGTAAACAACTACGTTTTAAGCCAATTCTTAGGTATATGCCCTTTCTTCGGTGTTTCAAAAAAGGTTGAAACGGCGGCCGGCATGGGCGGGGCGGTTATATTCGTTATGACATTGGCCTCGGCAATGACATATCTTGTTTATAATTTCATACTGGTTAAGCTTGGGATAGAATACCTTTATAACATTGCGTTTATATTGGTTATCGCGGCTCTCGTTCAGCTTGTTGAGATGTTCCTTAAAAAGAGCTCGCCTTCGCTTTATCAGGCGCTTGGAGTTTATCTTCCGCTTATAACGACAAACTGTGCCGTTTTGGGTGTTGCCGTTGTTAATATGCAGAAGAATTATACGTTTCTTGCTTCAATCCTCAACGGATTCGGCGGCGCCGTAGGTTTTGCGCTTGCTATTGTGCTTTTTGCGGGAATCCGCGAAAGGATAGAGTTCAACAATATTCCAAAGGCATTCAGGGGTTTCCCGATCGCTTTGGTTTCAGCAACATTAATGGCTATCGCGTTCCTGGGCTTCCAGGGATTAATTTCAATTTAAACTAAGGAGTGAACGAAAATGGACATAAACAGTATTTTATTTCCGGTACTCAGTATCGGCGGATTAGGTCTTGTTTTTGGCGCGGGCCTTGGTTATGCGGGCAAGGTGTTTGCTGTAGATGAGGACCCGAGGATTGGCCAGGTTACGGAGTGCCTTCCGGGCGCTAACTGCGGCGGATGCGGTTTCCCGGGATGCGGCGGTTTGGCCGCGGCTATAGTTGCGGGAGAAGCGCCTGTAAACGGCTGTCCGGTAGGCGGCGCAAAAAGTGCGGCAGCCATATCGGAAGTTATGGGCGTTACAGTTGAAGAAAAAGAGCGTGAAGTTGCGTTTGTTAAATGCGGCGGAACGTGTGACTTGAGCGCAAATAAATATCAGTATTTCGGTATGAGCGACTGCGGCATGGCAAGCCAGCTTGCAGGCGGAGGGGCAAAAGGCTGTTCATATGGCTGCCTTGGTTTAGGCAGCTGCGTTAAGGCCTGTGCATTTGACGCAATCCATATTGTAAACGGAGTTGCCGTTGTAGACGATGAAAAATGCGTTGCCTGCGGCAAATGTGTTAAAGCATGCCCGAAATCACTTATAACATTAATCCCGGCGTCAAAACAGACAAGGGTTTCATGTAATTCAAAAGATACGGGCAAGGTTGTTATGTCAAACTGTAAAGTGGGATGTATCGCTTGTAAAATTTGCGAAAAGAACTGTAAGTTCGACGCAATCCACGTAATTGATAATGTAGCGGTTATTGATTATACAAAATGTAAGGATTGCGGCGTATGCGCTATGAAGTGTCCTAAAAAAGTAATCCAAAACCCGCGTATTAAGGCTATGGAAGAAAAGAAAGCCAAGGAAGCGGCAGCGGCAAAGGCTGAAGCTGAAAAAAAGGCTCCTGAAACTCCTAAAGCACAGGAAGCTCCAAAAGCTGAAGGCGCAATGGAAGCGTTTAAGGACGTAGCGGCTAAACATGCCGAAGAAGACAAGAAAACAGAATAATAGCAAAATAAATAAACTGCCGTACTAATATATAGTACGGCGGTTTTTTTATTGAAAGGGTATTTACAGAAAAGGTATTTTTTAAAGGCATGGAGAGTTTTTTGTTGTTTATTTTCAATATGATGTACGAATTTAAGCCGTTCTTATTAAAGTGCAGGTTGGCGGCGTATATCGCCGAATATTTTATAATTACGCAAGTTTTGGAAGAAAATTGCCGGCAAATAGTTGAAAAAACGAGAACAACTTGATATAATTATGATTAAATTGTGATTTGAAATAAAATCCATAAAATATAAAAGATATTTAAAATAAAGTCACATGCGTTGGAGTGAGGGGATACTTATGGCGGTTGTAGAAGTTGTTAGTTATAATGGCAGCCCGGACGTGTTTGCATGGAAATATCCTAACAGCGAGTTGGGGACATGGACCCAATTAATTGTAAACGAATCGCAGGAGGCCATATTATTTAAAGGCGGGAAAGTATGCGACGTGTTTCAGGCCGGAAGGCATACTTTGAGCACAGAAAATATACCGATATTGAATAATTTAGTAAATTTACCATTTGGCGGAAGATCGCCGTTTACAGCGGAAGTATGGTTTATAAACAAGGCGTTTTCGCTTGACATAAAATGGGGTACGCCTTCGCCTATACAGGTGCAGGATCCAAAATATAAGATATTTGTCCCGGTGAGGGCTTTTGGCCAGTTTGGAATTCAAATAGAAGAACCGCAAAAGTTTCTTGTAAAGCTTGTTGGAAATGTCGCTCAGTTTGATAAGGGAAGTTTGTTAAGATATTTCAGGGGAGTATATTTGACGAAAACAAAAGACGCTGTTTCGTCATATTTAATACATAAAAATATAAGCGTTCTTGAAATCAACGCATATCTTGATGAAATTTCCGAATTTTTAAACGAACGGATTGCCCCAACGTTTAGAGAATATGGAATAAGGCTGACGTCGTTTTTTGTTAACGATATAAATGTTCCGGAAGATGACAATGGGGTTCGGAAGCTTAAACAAGCCTTGGCAAAAAGGGCCGAAATGGATATTGTCGGATACAATTATCAGCAGGAACGTTCTTTTGATACATTGGAAGGGGCGGCAACTAACCAGGGCTCTATGCATGGTGGATTAATGGGGGCCGGCATGGGGCTTGGAATGGGTTTTGGAATGGGCGGATCGCTTGGGAACCAGTTCAACAGCCTTATGCAGAGCATTAATATACGCGAAATGAAAATATGCCCCAACTGTAATTCAACTTTAGATAAAGAAGCTCGTTTTTGTAACAACTGCGGGCATGATACGTTAAAGAAAAATCAGAAGAAAAATAAAATCAAGTGCTCGTCATGCGGAGCCGAAATGGATGAAGGTTCTAAATTCTGCATGCAGTGCGGAAACAGATATAATTCTTGCGTTTACTGCAAGGCGGATATTCCCGATGGGGCGGCAGTATGCCCGGTGTGCGGAAAGAAAGTGCCGAAGGCTTGCCCGGGGTGTGGAAACATACTTCCAGAAAACAGCAAGTTTTGTCCGGCATGCGGGTATTCTGCCGTAAAGAAATGCCTTGCCTGTGGGAAGGAACTTGACGATAATACAAGATTTTGCCCTGAATGTGGAACACCAGTAAAATAGGCGGTGATTTAATGAATAAAAACAGTACAAAAACAGTTTTGCTGTGCGGCTTGGCAGCAATAATTGTTACTATAATATTTTATCTTTTGGCATTTAAAAATATTTTCACCCTGCCTATGAGGTGGCTGTCGTTATTATTCTTACTGCTTGTGGAAGCGTTGGTTACGCTAAAAGTCCTGAAGTTTAATAACAGCATACTTGGGGCGGCTAATGTGATTGCCGGCCTGATCCATTTGGGAATTGTATTGGCAGTATCGCTTGTTTTTGTAAATTTATTTCCTTTTTTAATTAAAGAATATGTGCTTTTAAATTTACTGTTAATAGGCGTGGTTGCGGCAGTGGATATATTGCTTTCGCATTTTGACAGTAAGGCCGATGAAAGCAACAGAAAATATTCAAAAACGGCTTCAGTGGTTGACGAATGTTTAAACAATGCACATGAACTTCTGTTGGAAAGCAGACTGGCTGAATATAAAGACGATATTGCAGACATTATTGAAATGCTTAAATATTCCAACAGGACGGCTCAATACGGCAATGAGGAACATATACTTATGAGTCTTGATGAAGTTCGTTATTTAATGGATTCTGAAGATAAAAGCGGCATAAAAGATAAATTAGACGAAATTAAAAATATGATTAAATTACGTTCTTTGCAGACAAAGAAGAGAGGAAAATTTTAATTTAAAGAAAGGAAAATTGACGTGAGGGAAGTTGGGAAGGTAAGCATATGGTATTCGTGGCCGGTAATTATTCTGTCGATATTTATATTTTGGCCGGTGAGTATTTTTTTAATTTCTAAAAGGGTGTCTGTCGACAGGAAAGCGGCTTTAATCGTAGGCAATATAATTGGCTTTGTAGGCGGCCTTTTTTATACGATAGGTATACTTATGGCTTTAGCATGTATCATGGTTGATAAGATGTCTTCAGCCGAAATAGTAATAATATTATTTTTCATTATAGCCGGATTTGTTCTGCGCCGATTGGCAAAGAAGCTTAGAAAAGACGCGGAAGAAATAAGGCAGTATTTGGTAATGATTGTGAACAATAATGTTAGGAATATGAATGATATTGCATCGGCGTTTGGAAAAACATATGAAGATGTAAAAAAAGATATTGAAAAAATGATTCAAAAGGAATATTTGAAAAATGCCTATATTGATGAAAGCGCAAAGAAAATTGTATTGGCTGGCGGCGGATGGGAAACAGACGGCGGCGAACAAACTCAGGGAACATCTGAAAATAATGGAAAAAGGTCTGTAACATGCCGCTGCTGCGGGGCAAATAACACAATTTCCGGGGAAAGAGGAGAATGTGAGTACTGCGGTTCGCCCTTGCCATAATATATTCCATATAGTTACAGTTAGGTTTATTTTAGAGAATTTAGGAGCAATTTTAAAAGATTAGCGCTGCCTGTGATGTTGCTGATGTTTTATGGCGGCAAATTAGAGAGGGCGGCTATGGAACAGTATGTGAAGATTTAAATTTTGCCGAAAAGCAAAGAAAACACAGCGGCAGAAGGTGAAATACAGGAAACGGTTTTTGAAGAGATTGCGGCAGACGGCAATTAAAATAAAACAATAATGAGCTGAACAGGTCTTCTTTTTCTGGTAATAAAACGATATGAAATTAATTTTCGGGATAGATAATGCATCAGAAGGCGAATTTATGTTGGCTCCGTTTTAATAGATACAGTCTTAACATGTAGAGGCAAATTCCTTTTGTATTATGGCATTCCAAATTTGTAAAAAATGTCATTGCGGCAGTCTGAGGAGCGGAAATGAAACTGCAAATCTATAATCTGTGCTGCTGTCCGGCGCATGAAATTTTCAATGATAATAAAAATTTTTAATCTATAAGTTAAGTTTTGGATGGTAAGGTATGAAAAAAAGTAAATTATTATTGATATCGGGAATTATCGGAACGCTTTATTTAGTGTATCTTATCGTTTATTTTGCAGGCGGGATAACGTCGGCTTCCGACGGGGCGGAAGTTGTCGGCGCCGGCCTTGCAACCGCAATAGTTATGCCTCACTTAATTTGCGTAGGCATAGCGGTTATATTTAACTGGCTGGGATGGGCAATAAAAGCCCGTTGGGCCGCATTAGTTGCCGGAATTATGTATGCGGTTTCGATTTTGTGCATGTTTGTGTATTTCATGTTTGTAATTGTCGAAATGATACTTTGTTTTGTTGCGTTCGCTAAAATGAAAAAGGAATAAGCTTGTGCGTTATGCTACGGCATATGGCTAAGCGTTGGTTGAAGTCGTATATTGACGTTGTTTCGGGCGTGTGCTTTTCAGCGGCGGCCTTGTTGTATGCATAATAAAATGTATGCGGGTTTAGGCGATGTTAACGATGCGATTAAAGCATATTAGCTAAAGAGGAATGGAACCGCGCTTTTATTGTTATAGCGTTGTATGAAAAGTACATTCGGCGTATATAAACTTGGTATACATTTGCATTTTATATAAGCTGTAATTTACCGATAGCAATATCGGAAACTATAAATCCTGAATATGTTTTAAACGCCGTCTGCCGTTTTAGGCGGGCGGTATTTTTTGATTTAAACCGCAAGCCGATATGTTTATATCATGTTTTATTTAAGACAGCATTATTAAATGTTTGAGCAGCTTCAGTTTACAAGAGAGCACAAGGTTTCAACAGCCGTCAGCGGCGCAATGGCTGTGTTAAGCCGCTTGCCTTATTCTTACGAAGTTAGTTTCAGTTTACAAGGGAATACACGCCACACAAGGAAAAATTTTCCGCATTTCTGTGTTGTATACGCTTGCCATAGGATCGGCTATGCCGGCGCATATCCGCCTTGAACTGCAAAAAATTTTTCCCTTGTGACGTCCGTTAAAACCGTGTGTGCCCTTGTAAACTGAAGCTAACGTCGATTAAAACTACGTAACATCACAATGGGAAAATTTTTGCGCTTCAAGTCGCAGCGGCTCCTATGACAAGCATATGCAGCCCCAAAATGCGTAAAATTTTTCTTTTTGCGGCGTGTGGGCTTTTGTAAACTGAAACTGATATAAGGATATAAAATAAAATGATAAAAATAATGAAATGTCCGCCTATGCGCATGCGGGAAATTCAAATATACATTTGTGAAATGATATGCGCTTTAAGCGACAAAAAGTTTATGCGGTTTCTGAATTTTCATTAATTAAATATTGAATGTTGCCTCGCTTATTTCCACATATGTTTTTTATAAATTTAATACAATAAAGTATTGTAACATTTGGTTAATGAAAATATGCCTTGCGGTATTGTATAAAAAGTAAGTATAAGCCGTAAACAATAGATGCAATCCGGGCCATATATACAGCATATATACAGAATTTGGTAAAGTTAGCATACTCGGTAAAAAAAGACTGATACAAAATACGATTAAATTATGCAGAAGAAAACAATATATGCACAAATAATGTTTAAGTTGGATTTGCGCGCTTTTAAAATAAATCGGGGACATGTAAATTATAAACTAAAAGTTCGGCTTAAATATATCTGAAAGGTAATGGGACAGGGGAATAAACGGCTGCCTGTTTAATTATATAAATATAATATTATAAATGTATTTTTATGGTATATTTTGATATTTTTTAGAACAAAATATATTCTTACCTTAATAATTTCTTAAAATTTTTTAATTACGGGAACATTTAATATAAAAATGTTGTATAATTAAACTGAAAGGCAGCTGAAAAATTGCTTGTTTTTTATCTTTGTTTGAAGCGCAAACGGTATGCAGGCGTCAGGCCGGTTTTAAGCCGAATATTGGCTTAAAACTGTATTGAGTGGATATTGAGGTTTGGAATATTTCGGTTTTTCTTCCGGAAGTTTGCCTGTAATTGCTTATAGTTCCTTTTTATCAGCATTGCCGTTTTATCAGTATATATTTTTTAATCGGCCGGCCGTTTTTTGGCAGACCGGATTTTCAGGAGGTAAGGTTATGAATAGAAAGAAGTTTTTGGCGGCGGCTTTAGCCGGGGCGGTATTTTTTGGAAACGTATATGTTTATGCCGCTAATTTTTCGGATATTAACAACGTGCCGTGGGAGGGGGCAAAAACATACATAAATTCTGTTGCTGATTTGGGCCTTATGGTGGGCGATTACGATTCCAAAAATAATCTTGTGTTCAGATCAAAGGACGGCGTTACATATTGCGAAACTATGCAGCTTGTATATTCCCTTGTACAAAAGACAGGGGGAACTTCTGTTTCAAGCGGCGTGCAGTCAAAATGGACAAGCGTGATGAACGGCTATAAAATACCTTCATGGGCTCAGCCGGCAGTTGCTTACGGCCTTGAAAACGGCATAATTACGATTTCGGATATACCGGGTTTTGTTTCAAAAGGTTCCGCCGCCGTAAATGCTTCAAGGCAGGACGTTGCCGTTATGTTTGGGCGGGCGCTCAAAAGCTACGGTTCCCTTAACAGCAATGCAAGCCTCTCGTTTAATGATAAATCTTCTATAAGTTCCGTAGCTGTGCCGTATGTAGATCTTCTTGTAAAACTCGGCGTAATTAACGGCGACTCCAACAATAATTTTAATCCCAGAAGCACTATAAACAGGGCTGAAATGGCCGTTATAATGTCTAAAAGCTACGACGTAATAAAAAAAGGGCCGCAGTCTGCCACAGGCTCGGTTGCAGGTAAGGTTACCGCTGTTGAACAGGCAGGCACAAATACGGTTTTAACCGTAAACGACGGAAACAAGGATTACAGCTTTACAGGGGCTGATACGGTTCCTGTTTTGGACGGCAGTACAAGGGTGCTTATTTCAACGGTGAAAGTCGGATATTCCGTTTCCGTAAGCTACAATGGCCAGAATATTACAAGCGTGCTTATAACGTCAAAAGGAAGCGGATCTTCAAATACGTCTTCATCAAAGACGGTTGAAGGCTCATACTATTCAATGGGTTCGGACTATATAAAAGTTACGGCTGACGGCGATACCAAGTCTTATGACTTTGTAAACAGGGAAAGTGATGAAGTGAGGTTTTATGTCGACTCTGATGAAACGTCATACAATAGGTTTAAGGAAGCCGCTGATAAAGGAAAGGCGGTAAAGCTTAATCTTAACAGCGACGGACAGGTAGTCAGGGCGTATCTTGAAGATGAAATTGTCGGCGATTTTGTAAGCGTTGCGTCGGATTATATTAAGATCAAAGTAAACGGAAGCACGGAAACATATTACTTTGAAGACAAGGACAAAGACAACTGCAAATTTTATATTGACGGGGATAAAACGACGTATTCAAAATTTGATTCAAAGGCAAAGTCCAGATATACGGTGAGACTTACTGTCGATGACGACGATTATGTTGAAAAAGCGGATCTTATAACAAAAGAAGAAGAATCCGACGACGTTGTCAAAGGCGAGTTTTCTTCAATCAATTCAAGGTATGTGCGTATTAAAAAGGATAACGGCAAAACGCAGGACTACTATTTTGAGGATGACGACAGCGACAATACGGACTTCTATTATGAGGACAGGAAACGCGATTACGATTATATAAGGAAAAATGCGGAGAAAGGCGAAAGCGTCAGGATTGAACTCAACGGCGACGACGAAGCCGTTAAAGTGTGGATTTCAAGCGATGGGGACGACGAAGACGGCACGGTAAGAGGCGAATATGTCAGCATGACAAAAAGATACATCAAAATCGAAAAGAGCAGCGGGAGTACGGCTGAATACGATTTTGAAGACGAAGACAGCGACAATGTGACGTTTTATTATGAAGACAAGCGCAAGGACTATGATTATATAAAAGAGCGCGTTGAAAGGGGCGACAGCGTAAAACTTGAGTTTGAAAGCGGAGAAGTAATCAAAGTATGGGTTGAGTCAGACGATGATGACGATGACGACGACGATGATGACGGCGATGACAGCGGGGAACTCAAGAGCATATCTGAACGAAGAGTCAAAATCGGCAACAAAACATATGATTTTGAAGGCGAGGCAGACGATATAAGGATAAGGGTTAAGGACGGCAATGAGGATGAGATAACCGATTATGACGAATTGAGGGAGATAGTCCACGACGACGGAAAAATTGTTTACGCCGACATAACCTTAAACAAAAGCGACGAAGTCACAAGGCTTGACGGCTATGTTAAAACAGCCGAAGGCGAACTGACGGATCTTAAATCTTCAAGCATAAAGGTTGAGTTTTCAAGCGGAAGTAAAGTTACATACGATTATGACAGCGACGACGTTGATTTCAAAGTAAGCGGAAGTTTCAACAACAGTTACAGCGGCCTTAAAAATGCCTTGGAATCCAGCGATATCGACTATGTTACGGTAACTATTACGTTTGATAAAAATGGTGAAATAACAAGAATTAAGGCGGAACCTGAAGAAAAGTAATTTCAGCCGACGTTTTATTATTGTTTTAAACAGCCGCGTTGTTTTGCGGCTGTTTTTTATTTATTTAAGACGTGGACTGTGTGTCCTTGCAAAATTAAGCTTTGCGTACAATTTCACAAGGGTTGAAAAAAGCTGAAATTTAAGTTATTATGTTATATATATGCATTTGGTATTTTGGGAGGAAACTATATGGTAAACACATACCGTATACTTCTCGTTGACGACGAAGAAGAAGTCCGTACAAGCATTATACAGAAAATAGACTGGGTTAAAACAGGTTTTACCGTTGTCGGCGACGCTGAAAACGGAGAGGACGCGCTGGAAAAAATAGAACAGATGGAACCTGACGTTGTGCTTACCGATATACGTATGCCTTATATGGACGGACTTCAGCTTGCCGAAAGGCTCAGGCGTGATAAGCCTTCCGTCAAGGTGGTAATCTTTTCGGGGTTCGACGACTTTGAATATGCTAAGAAAGCTATTAAGCTTAATATAATCGAATATATACTGAAGCCCGTAAACGCGGAAGAGCTTACGGGCATACTCAAAAAAATAAAGCTCCAGCTTGACGGGGAAATCGCAAGGATTAAGGACGTTAACGCCCTTAATGAAAGTTATGAAAAAAGCCTTCCCGTTTTACGGGAGAATTTTTTAAATTCACTTTTAAGGGGCGGCATAAAAGAAAACCAAATCGAAAGCCTGATTAGAGAGTATAGGCTTGACATAGGAAAATCCGGGCTTTGGGCGGCGGTAAAAATTAATATTGATTCATTTATGGAAAATAACTTTGACACGGAAGCGGAAAGCCTTATAACAATATCGGTTAAGCGGCTTTTTGATTCCCACTTGAAAAATTTCTGCAATTTTATAAGCTTCCACAGCTATGCGGGGCTTGTGGCTCTTGTCGGCGTTAATCATGAAAGCGAATTCCAGGGCGTTATGAACCGGCTAAGCCAAGTATGCCGTGAGAGCAGGAGGATACTTAATCAAAAAATAACAATAGGAGTGGGAAGTTATGTAAACTCGCTTGCGGCGCTTAATTTAAGCTTCGGCGACGCTTCCGAAGCCGTAGGGTACGGTATTGCCGACGGAGGAGGCGACGCTATATTTATAAACGACGTTCATCCCGTTAAAAATACGCCTATCTATATAGACGGCAAAATGGAAAGCGACCTTGTAAACGCCGTTAAATTCGGCGGTGAAAAAACGATCGCCGAATGTGCGGAAAAAATAGCCGATAATATGAAAGGCGCGGCGATGGCACGCAACAGCGCCCAGGCGTATATTATAAGCGTATTCAGCATTATATTGCAGATAATACAGCGCTATGAGCTGGATCATGAGGAAATATTCGGCGTAAAAGCCGATTACTATGATATACTTACGAATATAAGGGATTTTTCTGCCCTTAAAAAATGGCTGCTTAACGTCTGTCTGAAAATAAGCCGGAGCCTTAACACGGAAAGGCAGGATACAACGCAGAACATGATATTAAACGCCAAAAGATATATAAAAGAAAATTATGCAAACCCCGAACTGTCGCTGGAAACCATATGCGGCTATCTGCATATAAGCCCTACATATTTTTCAACTGTGTTTAAAAGGGAAGTCGGCGAAAGCTACACTTCATACCTGACAGGCATACGTTTGGAAAAGGCGGCGGAGCTTTTAAGCACAACCGACGAAAAAACTTATGTAATTGCGAAACAGACAGGCTATGAAGAACCGAATTATTTCGGATATGTATTCAAAAAAAAGTACGGCGTTTCACCTAACAAATACAGGGGAAAGTGAGTTTTTATGCGTAGTTTGTATGAAAGCCTTAAAAAAAGATGCGCGGGCTATCGGGAAAATATAGGCTTAAGCCAGGTTATATGGCTTTCATTCACATTAACGGCCCTTGCCGCGGTTATTTTGGCAGGGCTTTCTTTTTACGGCCGCTTTTCGGCTCAGGCGCAGCAGACTATACGCGAGGAGAACCAGTCGCTTTTGGAGCAGGTTTCGTCAAATTGCAGTTCGTATCTTCGAGGCGTTATGAAAGTTTCCGATACGATATATTACAGCGTCATCAAAAAAACTGATTTTTCAAAGGAATCAATAGGAACCTCACTCCAGCTTCTTTACGAAACAAATAAAGACAACATCGAAAGCATTGCGGTTTTAACCGTCGGAGGGGAGCTTTTGGACGCGGCGCCGGCGGCAACCCTTAAAAGGGACATTGACATTAAAAATGAACAGTGGTATAAAGCCGCAATTTTGGGAAGGGAAAATATGCATTTTTCAAGCCCGGAGGTTTCCCATATATTTGCCGGCGGTTCAACGGATTATACATGGGTCATACCTTTAAGCCGCGCTGTTGAAATAACCAGAGGAAACGCCGCGCAGACGGGGATACTTGTTATAAACATGCGTTACAGCGGCCTTTCTGACATTTTAAGCGGCGTGCTTTTGGGGGACGACGCGTATATTTATCTTATAGACAGCAAAGGAGAAATATTGTATCATCCGCTTCAGCAGCTTATTTCAAGCGGACAGGCGGCCGAAAACAATAAGGCGGCCGCGTCATACCGCGACGGGAATTATTCGGAAGTTTTTATGGGGCAGAAAAGGGACATAACCGTTAAAACAATAGGATATACCGGCTGGAAGCTTATAGGCGTAACGCCGCAGAACACCGTGGAGCTTAGCGCTGTCAAAAGCAACCTTTTTGTAGCTTTTATGGCTCTTTTTCTCCTGACTGCCCTCATACTTATAAACTCATATATATCGGGGAAGGTAGCCGCGCCGATAAAAGAGCTTGAAGAATCCGTAAAGGGGTTTGAATACGGCGACTGGGATGCGCCCATTAAAGCGGAAGGGTTTTATGAAGTGCGGCGGCTAGGCAATTCAATCGGCAATATGGCCGGACACATAAAGATACTTATGGCCGATATTGTGGCGGAGCATGAAGCAAAACGCAAAAGTGAGCTTACGGCGCTTCAAAACCAGATCAATCCTCATTTCCTTTATAACACCCTCGATATAATCGTATGGATGATTGAAAATGAGAAAAAGGCCGAGGCTGTAAGGGCGGTTACGGCGTTAGCCCGGTTTTTCAGGATAAGCCTGAGCCGCGGCAAAAACATAATACCCGTGAAAGATGAAATTGAACATGTAAAGAACTACCTTATGATACAGGATATGCGATTTAAAAACAGGTTTACATACGGTTTTGAGGCTGATGAGGACGTTGAAACCCTAGGCACTAATAAGCTTATACTTCAGCCTGTCGTTGAAAACGCCATATATCATGCGATGGAATTTATGGACGGCGACGGAAGGATACAGATTAAGGCATGGGAAGAAAACGGCGTTCTTACGTTTATGGTTGAAGATAACGGATGCGGAATGACAAAAGAAGTATGCGGCGCGCTTTTAAAAGGCGAAACTGTGCCTTCAAAAAAAGGTTCCGGTATGGGCGTAAGGAACGTACAGGAAAGGATACGCCTGCTTTTCGGCCCGGATTATGGGCTTGATATAGAAAGCGAGCCGGATGAGGGCACAAAGGTATTTATACGGCTTCCGGCCGTGCCATACGAAAAAATGAAGGAAATGGAGGCGGAAGGACATGAATAAAAAGGCTTTGGCATGGCTTTCTGTGTCCGCCGTTCTCCTTGTCGCGCTTTTCCTTGCGTCTTCAACCGACGTTATCATAAAGGAAAAGAAAATACCTGTGTATAACGTATCAGTTCTTATTGACAACGAGGATGGAAGCGGTTTTGAAAATTTCAGGATAGGCATGGATGAAGCCGCGCTGAGATATAATGTAGACATAAATTTTGTAACGCTTTACAGCGACAGCAGGCCGTATATGCAGACGGAACTGCTCTTGAGGGAAGCGGAGGCAGGCGCGCAGGGGTTTATAATTTCGGCGGAGAACGGGAATATACTTGAGGAAATGCTTGAGAAAGCCCCGGCGGGCATACCGATTTTTGTGGTCGGCAGTCCCGTAGATTCGCCGAGGATATACGGCGGGCTGTGCCCGGACTATGAAGGCATGGCGAAAAGCATAACAGAAAGGCTTATCAAAGAAAACGGCACAGACGGGCATGTTACTGTGGTTACGGCGGAAAAAAATAAAACTGGCGGAGAAAAAATGTGCCGTGTTATGCTTGATGTTTGCCGGGAAAACGACGTTGAAGCCTCCAGGGTCAGCCTAGGCGGCGCGGACGAAGCGCAGACGCTTTTAAACGGACTTTCTGCCCAGGGAGGAAATATTGTGATAACGCCTGAAATAAAAACGCTCGAAGCTTTGGCGGCGGCAAATGAGAAACTGGAAAAGCCGCTGCCGGTATACGGCGTCGGCTTCAGCGGGGTTTTAAGGCGGCATGTTGAAAGCGGGCATGTAAACGCCACGGCCGTTTATGATTCATACAGCGCGGGATATATCGCCGTGGAGGATATTATTTCGCTTATATCCGGAAAAGGCAGTTTCGGCGAATTTCAGGCGGGATACATAATCGCCGACAAAAACAATATGTATACAAAAGAAAATGAAACGATACTTTTTCCTATATATTAAAGGGGCTGATAGTTTTGGGGGGTTTAAAAAGCAGGCATATATTTTCCGCCGCTGCCGTTGCGGCGGCTGTTTTGATAATTTTTTGCGCCGTAAATATTCAGGAAAGAAAAAAAGAGGAAAATAAGGGTATAAAAATCGGCGTTTCTGTTTATAAAAGTAATGACGCGTTCGTTGCCGAAATCGTAAAATATATGGAAGAAAGCGCAAGGGAGTACGAGCAGGAAACGGGTGTAAAAATAAATCTCGACGTTTCTGCGGCAAAAAGCAGTCAGCGCACGCAAAATGAGCAGATTAAAAGATATATTTCCCTGGGCTACGATGTAATATGCGTTAATATAGTTGACAGGACAGACGCTTCTTCAATTATAGACAGCGCAACGGCCGAGGGCATACCGATTGTTTTTTTCAACAGGGAGCCGGTTTATGAAGATATACTGCGCGGGGAGAACATTTACTATGTGGGAACAGATGCGAAATCCACGGCTCTGCTTCAGGCTCAGATGCTTATTGACATATACGACGCCGACCCTTTAAGCCTTGATAAAAACGGCGACGGAAAGCTTCAGTATGTTATGCTTGAAGGCGAAACGGGGCATCAAGACGCTATCATAAGGACGGACTGGTCGGTGCAGACGGTTGCAAACCACGGCATTACTATGGAAAAGCTTACCGGAGGGGCGGCGGATTGGGATAAAAATCAGGCGGCGGCGCTGATGGAGCAGTGGATTGGGACGTATGGGAAAAGCATAGAAGTTGTGCTATGCAATAATGATGAAATGGCCCTTGGCGCCGTCAATGCCCTTGAGGCTGCGGGAATGGAGGAAACTGCCGTTTTTGGGATTGACGCAACTGAGGAAGGAGCCGAAGCGGTTAAAGACGGAAGGCTTTTGGGAACCGTAAACTGCAACGCTTCTTATCAGGGTGAGAGCATATTCGGCCTTGCAGTATCTTTAGGCAGGTACGGCAGGCCGCCGGAAGATTTGCCGATTACCGACGGACGTTATATTCGTTCGCCAATAGAGATTGTAAAGCAGTAAAAAAACTGTATATAATGTATAAAAATACGACAAAAAATGTATTAATTTAAACAATGTGTTCAAATAAAACGAATAATTTTAATACTTGACTTAAAAATATTATATGTTTTTTTATAAATACACTGGTATAATATTTATATAGTGAACAAAAATAATGTTCGCTGGAAAACAATACTCTTGTTATCGAGGGTAATCATGCAAGGGAGGAAAATATCAATGAAAAAGAAGATTTTAACAACATTTTTAGCAGCCGTTATGGCGGTTTCAATGGCGGCATGCTCAAGCAAGACGGACGCTCCGGCTGAAACTCCTGCCGAAGGCACGGAAGCAGGCGCGCAAGGCGAACAGGCTGAAGCGACGGGCGAACTTCCTACAGTCGGCGTACTTATCTACAAATATGACGATACCTATATCTCAACCGTACGCAATGCCCTTGAAACGGCCCTTAACGGCAAAGCTGAAATTATTATGCAGGACGGAAAAGGCGATCAGGCTACGCAGAACGATCAGCTTGACGTTATGATTGAAAAAGGCGTTGACGTTCTCTGCGTTAACATGGTAGACGCAAAAGCCGCAAGCGGCGTTGTTGAAAAAGCCAAAGCGGCCGGCATACCTACAATTTTCTTCAACAGGGAGCCTGACACGGAAGTTGTTTCTTCTTATGACAACGCTATCTTTATCGGCACGAACGCGGCCGACGCAGGCAAAATGCAGGGCGATATAATTAAAGAACTCTTTGACGAACATCCGGAGTATGACCTTAACGGCGACGGAGTAATCCAGTACACAATGTTCCAGGGCGAACCTGACAACCCCGAAGCTATTGCAAGGACAAAATACAGCGTTGAGCAGGCTGAGGCAAACGGCCTTAAAATGGAACAGGTTGGAGAGATCCAAGTTTGCAACTGGGACACGGAGCTTGCACAAAAAGCTATGGAAGCCATACTTGCAGCCAACGAAGGCAAAATCGAACTTGTTATAGCAAACAACGACGGTATGGCTATCGGCTGTATAGCCGCCCTTTCAAATATCGGATACAACACTGAAGGCGGAGACAAATTTATACCGGTTATCGGCGTTGACGCTACAGACGCCGCTAAAGATGCAATCGCTAAAGGCACTATGAGCGCAACCGTACTTCAGGACGGCGAGGCAATGGGCAATGCGATAGCGGCGGCGGCTCTTAACGCGGCGGCTGGAAAAGATTTCCTTGATGGGACGGACTTAACTCTTGACGAAACGGGCGTTGCCGTTCGTATTCCTTATGCTCCATATCGTTAACAGCCAAAAAGGCACGCCGGCATTATGCCGTTTGCTCCATATTCAGAATAATTAAACATTAGTTTTTATTTGGGGCGCACAGCAGATTTTACCTGCTGTGCGTTCTGTTCTAATGAAGTATTTTTCGTATTATTGGGAAACATAAAGAATGATACCGCCGAAGTAAATGCGGGATGAATATTTGTTTCGGCTATTTTGCCTTAAAATGCAGAGTTAAAGGAACAGGCGCTTCAAGACTGGTTTTCCGGCCGTAAAAATTACCGGATAACACAGCGCCGGGCGTCCCCGGCCAACAGCGGGGGAGGCGCTGTAATTGGCTGAAATAATAAACAAAAAACGGTATATACATTTTTTGTTATGTAAATAATATTACATAACTTTTTCAGAAGAAAACGGGAAGTGTGGTGAGTTAAGTGGCAGCAGTATTGGAAAAAACAGGATATGTTCTGGAAATGACAGATATAGAAAAACAGTTCCCCGGCGTGAAGGCTTTGGATCACGCACAGCTTAAATTAAGGCCGGGAACTGTCCATGCGCTTATGGGGGAAAACGGCGCCGGGAAATCGACGCTTATGAAATGCCTTTTCGGCATATATAAAGCCGACGCCGGGAAAATAATTATAGACGGAAAGGACGCAATGTTCACAGGACCTAAAAACGCCCTTGACAATGGGGTTGCAATGGTGCACCAGGAACTTAACCAGGTGCTTAAACGGAGCGTTATGGAAAATATATGGCTGGGAAGGTTCCCTAAAAATATGGGCTTTATAAGCCACAGCCAAATGTACCGAAAAACGAAGGAAGTATTCGATGAATTTGATATACCGGTTGATCCCAGGACGATAATCGGCAAATTAAGCGTATCTCAAAGGCAAATGGTTGAAATAGCAAAAGCCGTTTCATACAACGCTAAAATACTTGTGTTGGACGAGCCGACTTCATCCCTTACACAGGAAGAAGTGGAGCACTTATTCGATATAATAAATAAACTGAGACAGCGCGGAGTTGCAATGGTTTATATAAGCCATAAAATGGAAGAAATACTCCGTATTTCCGACGATGTCACAGTAATGCGCGACGGCCAGTGGGTAGCCACTGAAAGCGCAAAGGATCTTACGACGGATAAAATCATAAAGCTGATGGTAGGAAGGGATTTAACGGATCGTTTCCCGCCTAAGACAAATAAGCCGGGCGAGGTTGTAATGGAGGTTAAAAACCTTACGGGCAAATATCAGCCCAGCTGCCAAGATGTTTCGTTTGAACTCAGGAAGGGTGAGATACTGGGCGTTGCCGGGCTTGTAGGCAGCCGTAGGACGGAACTTTTGGAAACTATATTCGGAATTGCACGCCACGAAAGCGGCGAGATAATAAAAGACGGGAAACCTGTTTTAAACAGGAACTCCAGGGACGCCATTAAAAACGGATTTGCCATGCTGACGGAAGAACGGCGCGCCACAGGCATATTCGGAGGTATGAGCATAACGTTTAATTCGGTTATTTCAAACTTAAAAAGCTACAAAAAGTATTTCCTCCTGTCGGCGTCAAAAATGGGGGAGGACACAAAGTGGGTTGTGGAGAGCATGCGTGTTAAAACGCCGTCGCAAAAGACCCATATAAGGACGCTTTCCGGCGGCAACCAGCAAAAAGTTATACTCGGAAGGTGGCTTTTGACAAAACCGGAAATACTGCTTCTTGACGAGCCTACAAGGGGAATTGACGTAGGGGCAAAATACGAAATTTACCAGCTTATAATAAACCTTGCCAACGAGGGCAAGAGCGTTATGGTTGTGTCAAGCGAAATGCCGGAGCTTTTAGGGATATGCGACCGCATAATGGTTATGAGCAACGGCCGCCTTGCAGGAATACTTGATATTAAAGACGCTACACAGGAAGAGATTATGCGCCTTGCGGCGAAGTATATTTAGTTAGAAGGAGGGTACACCATGGATAAGACAAAATTACGCGGCGGAAGGCCGTGGAGCGAAATACTTTTGGATTATGCCCTGTATTTAATTCTTGGAATTATGATTATAGGCGTTTTTATTGTGGAGCCGAGCTTTGCTTCGGCAAACAATATGTGGAAAATACTTGCGCAGGCCTCAACGAGGGGAATACTTGCCCTGGGTGTTGCGGGCATGATTGTATTAACGGGGACAGACCTTTCGGCCGGCCGTATATTGGGATGCGGCGCCGCTGTTTCCGCTTCGCTTCTGCAAAGCGTTACTTATGCGTCAAGGATGTATCCGGGGATAACGGAGCCCCTTCCAATGATAGTTCCGCTCCTTTTGTCTATAGTTGTCTGCACGGCGTTCTGCCTGCTTAACGGTTTCGGCGTTGCAAAGCTTCATATGCATGCGTTTATTATTTCTCTGGGAACGCAGCTTATAGCATACGGCGTTCTCTGCCTTTATATCGACAGCCAAAAAGGCGGGGCGCAGCCTATTGCAAGCCTCGATTCAAGATATATCGAGCTTGTAAACGGCAAGAATTTAGGTTTCGGCGTTGTGCCCAATCTTGTTATATTCCTGATAATCTGCGCCGTTATTATGTGGGTTATATGGAATAAGACCACTATAGGCAAGAATATGTTTGCAATCGGCGGAAACCCTGAAGCGGCGGCTGTAAGCGGCGTTAACGTGGCAAGGAGCATAATGCTTGTATATCTTATAGCCGGAGTGCTTTACGGAACGGCCGCATTCTTGGAAGCGGGTCGCGTACAGAGCGTTACGACTTCAACCGGCCTCAACTATGATCTTGACGCAATAAGCGGGTGCGTTATAGGCGGCGTTTCGTTCTCCGGCGGCGTCGGCACGATACCCGGCGTTTTAATCGGCGTTATAATACTTCAGGTAATTAACTACAGTTTGTATTATCTGGGAGTTAACGCTTACTTGCAGTATATTATTAAAGGCCTTATAATTATTCTTGCGGTTGCTATTGACGTGCGCAAGTATATTGCTAAAAAATAATCAATAAGCTTTAAATCCTCCGGCGAAATCTGCCGGGGGATTTGGGCTGTCGGCAGCACATTATTGTCATGTGCGTTTGAAAAACAGAACCCCGAAGGGCAGGAGTTTTTGTTTAGGAAAAGCGCAGACGGTTTTTTATTGGGGTTCGGCGGAGTATAATTTTACATTGAGTAATATTATTGCTTTCCGACGTTCAGCGGAACAGTCAAAAGCTTAAACAATACCGAATGGAAAACATGCTGGGGGCATACTCCCGTATATATTATAAAGTTAGCCGGATTTTCAAGGGCTGTCGGCAATGCTTTGAAGATTGCGGCTTTCTTAATTTAATTAATCCCAGCAAGGGAAAAAGTAATAAGAGTATGTTGTATCGGCGCGGCGGCCTGTATATGCGGAACGGCCGGATTTTTTGTTTTAATAAAGGAGTTTTAATATGGCGATTGATGAGGAAGCCCTGCTTTTAAAGCAAAGGGAGCTTGAGGAAAAGGAAAAACAACTTGAAGAGAAGGAAAAAAATATCAGGGGCATAGAGGCAAAAATTTTAACCATGAAGCATGGCCTGTATGACAAAATCGACGTATCTCTTAAAACTATGGATAAAATTATTTTTGCCATTGTGGCCGCCCTTATCGTTGCCCTTGCCGCAGCGTTTATATACAGATAATGACAGGAGGTTTTTATTTTGCCTGATATGATAAATATACCGCAGGAAAATTTTGAAGCCGCTTATCCAAGGTTTAACGACAACAGGGATTATTACGAAGGACGTGTTGAGAAAGCAGCCGGGATGTACAGGAAAACTTTTAAGGACAATGCATCCGTTCGCATATTTTCGGCTCCGGGCAGGACGGAAATAGGCGGCAACCATACGGATCATCAGCACGGCTGTGTGCTTGCCGCCGCTATTGATATGGATATACTTGCCGCCGCGGCTGAAAACGGCACAAACGTTATCCGTATACTCTCCGAAGGATATAAAATGGTTGAAATAGATATAATGAACCTCAAACCTGTGAAGGAAGAGGAAAATACGTCGTCTGCTATTATACGAGGGGTTGCGGCGGGGCTTGCAAAAGAAGGATACAATATAAAAGGCTTTAATATGTACGCCGTTTCAAGCGTGCTTAAGGGCAGCGGGCTGTCGTCGTCGGCCGCTTTTGAAGTTATTGTGGGGACGGTTATGAACGGCCTTTTTTGCGGCGGCGCCGTGGACAGCGTCAAGATTGCGCAGATAGGGCAGTTTGCGGAAAACGTATATTTCGGAAAACCAAGCGGGCTTATGGATCAAATGGCGTCGTCAGTTGGAAATATTGTCGCCATAGACTTTAAGGATACGGATAACCCTGTTGTAAAAAAGATAGATTTTGATTTTTCAAAAGCCGGGTATGCCCTTTGCATAATCGACAGCGGGGCGGATCACGCCGACTTAACGCCGGAGTATGCGGCAATACCGAAAGAAATGAAAGAGGTTGCGTCTTATTTCGGCAAAGAAGTATTGAGGGAAACGGACATAAATTCTGTTTTGGAGAACGCCGCTGATATACGAGACAAGTTCGGCGACAGGGCTTTTATGCGGGCCGTCCATTTTTTTGACGATAACGAACGGGCGCTGAAAGAAGCCGAATATTTACAGAACGGTAATTTTGATGAATTTTTGAATACAATCAGGCAGTCGGGATATTCTTCTTTTATGTACCTTCAGAATGTAAGCGTATGCGGAAGCGACAGGGAACAGGCTGTTGCTTATGTGCTTTGTCTTTGCCATGCTTTCCTAAAGGATAAAGGGGCATACCGCGTGCATGGAGGCGGATTTGCAGGCACGGTGCAGGCGTTTGTACCGTCGGAGCTTGTAGGAAGTTTTAAAGAAAAAATTGAAAAGGCGGTTGGCAAAGGCTGCTGCCATGTGCTTTCGATCCGAGCTATGGGCGGCGCGGAGCTAACTTCAAAAAAATAAAAGGGAGGAATTGTGATGTCAATACTTGTTCTGGGCGGAGCCGGTTATATAGGAAGCCACACCGTCAAGGCGCTTTGTGATAAAGGGTACGAAGTCATAGTTGTTGATAACCTTGTAACGGGGTATAAACAGGCTGTTGACAGGCGTGCGAAATTTTATGAAGGGGATATAGGAGATAAGGTTTTTTTGGACGGCCTTTTTAAGAGAGAGAAAATAGACGCGGCAATTCATTTTGCAGCCTTTTCCCTTGTGGGAGAAAGCGTTGCAAAACCGCTTAAATACTATAAAAACAACTTGTGCAAAACCGAAACGCTTCTTGAAAGCATGGTTGATAACGGCATTGATAAAATTGTATTTTCCTCAACGGCCGCAACATACGGCGAACCTAAAAGCGTGCCTATACTTGAAAGCGATCCCGCGGAACCGACAAATCCATACGGCGAAACAAAGCTTGCAATGGAAAAAATGTTTAAATGGGCTTCTGAAGCGTACGGTATAAGATATGTTTCGCTAAGGTATTTTAATGCCTGCGGCGCCGACGAAAGCGGCGAAATAGGAGAGGCGCATAATCCCGAAAGCCATTTGATACCTCTTATACTTCAAGTGCCGCTGGGCAAAAGGGAATCGATAAGTATTTTCGGTACGGATTATCCGACGAAAGACGGGACATGCGTTAGGGATTATATACATGTGACGGATCTTGCCGACGCGCATATCCTTGCCGTCGAGTATCTCTTAAAAGGCGGCGGAAGCGATATATTTAACTTGGGCAACGGCGTAGGCTTCACTGTTAAGGAGGTTATTGACGCGGCAAGAAAAGTTACGGGGTGCGGCATTTCGGCGGAAGAATCGCCGCGCCGTGCCGGGGACCCCGCCAAACTTATAGCTTCAAGCAAAAAGGCTGTGGACATACTCGGCTGGAACCCGCGCCATAACAGCTTGGACGAAATTATATCTTCTGCATGGAAATGGCATAAAAACCACCCGAACGGATATTAAAGGAGGTATTGCCGATGATAAACGCCGCCATAAAAGCGCTTGCGGGATACGGCCTTACAACCGGGCTTATTCGGGAAAGCGACGTAATATATATAATAAACGGCTTTATAAGCCTGCTGGGCATGGACTCATATGAAGAAAGCCACGTTTCGCTTGAAGATACGTCTTTGGAAAACGTGCTTAAAATAATTACTGATTATGCAGTCGAAAAGGGGATAATTGAGGATACGGTAACTCAGAGGGATCTTTTCGACACTAAGTTTATGGGCGTTATGACCCCAAGGCCGAGCGACGTTATAAGCAAATTTAACGCAATGTATGATAAGGGCGCGCAGATGGCTACAGACTGGTATTATAAATTCAGCTGCGATACGGATTATATACGGCGTTACCGCATTGAAAAAGATATACGCTGGGTAACGTCTACGGAGTACGGCGATTTGGATATTACAATTAACATGTCTAAGCCGGAAAAGGATCCGCGGGATATTGCCGCGGCCAAAAACGCTCCGCAAAGCGGGTATCCAAAGTGTATGCTGTGCGCGGAAAACGAAGGATACGCGGGGAGCATAAATCATCCCGCAAGACAAAACCACAGGATTATTCCTATTAAAATAAACGGCTGTAAATGGTTTTTCCAATATTCTCCGTATGTGTATTATAATGAGCACTGCATTGTTTTCAACAGCAGGCATGTTCCGATGAAAATAGAAAAAGACGCTTTCAGGAAAATGCTTGATTTCATCAAACTTTTTCCACACTATTTTATAGGCAGCAACGCCGATTTGCCTATTGTAGGCGGGTCTATACTTTCTCATGACCATTTCCAAGGCGGCAGGTATACGTTTGCCATGGAAAAAGCCGGCATAAAGCGGAGCTTCAAAATTAAAGGGTTCGGCGGCGTAAAGGCGGGCATAGTAAATTGGCCAATGTCGGTTATACGCCTTGAATGCGGCGATGATGAAACGCTTGTTGAAGTATCGGATAAAATACTGACTGCATGGCGCGCTTACACCGATGAGAAGGCGTTTGTATTTGCGGAAACGGACGGAACGCCCCATAACACAATTACGCCTATAGCCCGCAGAAAAGGCGAAAGGTTTCAAATGGATCTTGTTTTGAGGAACAATATAACGACGCCGGAGCATCCTATGGGATACTATCACCCGCATGAGAAACTGCACCATATTAAAAAAGAAAATATAGGCTTAATTGAAGTTATGGGCCTTGCCGTACTGCCCGCAAGGCTTAAAGACGAACTTAAAACCATGGAAACGATTATCCTTGAAGGCGGCGATTTAAAAAGCAATGAAAAAACGGCAAAGCATGCCGTATGGGCCGAAGAATTTCTCAAAAAATACGATTCTGTTTCAAAAGAAAACATATCGGACATTGTTGAAGACGAGGTAGGCAGAGTTTTCATGGAAGTGCTTGAGGACGCCGGCGTATTCAAAAACAACAGTGAAGGACAGGACGCGTTTTGGCGTTTTATATCCTTCATCGGCGGGGAAGAAGAGGTTTAGCATATATGGAAAAAGAGTATATATTCGGCGTTGACGTAGGCGGGACAAGCATTAAGGCTGGGATGTTTACAACGGACGGCACGCTTTTGGACAAATGGCAGATTCCAACTGACAAAAGCCGTGACGGAAACAACATACTTCCCGACATAGCCGGAAGCCTTAAAAATAAAATGAACCAAAAGGGTATCGATAAGGAGCGGTTTATCGGAGTCGGAGTGGGCGTTCCGGGGCCTGTCGATAAAAACGGCATAGTGCACAGATGCGTAAATCTCGGTTGGGGAGTTTTTTCCATAGCGGACTGTATGGCTGAGCTTACAGGCATGAAGGTTATGGCGAGCAACGATGCAAATGTCGCGGCTCTCGGAGAAATGTGGAAGGGCAGCGGCATGGGTTTTAAGAACATTGTTTTTATAACTTTAGGCACGGGAGTAGGCGGAGGCATTGTATGCGACGGCCGCCTTATAGTGGGCGAAAACGGCAGCGCCGGTGAAATAGGGCATATAACTGTAGATATAAATGAAAAATCACAATGCACATGCGGAAAACACGGCTGTCTTGAACAATATGCCTCGGCAACGGGAATGGCCGCTCAGGCAAGGAAACTTATTGAAAGCGGCATGGAAACGTCGCTGAACGACGTTAACGCTAAAGCTATAGTGGACGGCGCAAAAAAAGGCGATGAGCTTTGCCTGCTTGTTATGGAAAAGATGGGATATGCGCTCGGCCTGGGTTTAAGCCATGCCGGTGAAATATGCGATCCGGAAGTTTATATAATAGGCGGGGGCGTGTCGAAAGCGGGAGATTTTATACTCGGATTTATAGAAAAATACTATAAGGAATATTCATTCCATGCGGTCAGGAACGCCAAATTTAAAATAGCGTCGCTGGGCAATGATGCGGGCATATACGGCGCGGCCGGCCTTCTGCTTTAATTTTTATATACGAAAGACTGACAAATGGAGGGAATATGGCTGAGATAATAAAAAAACCATTTGGAACAACGCCTGATGGAAAGGCGGTAGATTTGTACAGGCTTACCGATAAGAACGGTTTTTCCGTTGAATTAATAACATACGGCGGAGCGGTAAGGAGTATCGCCGTTCCCGTTAGCGGCGGAAGCGTAGACGTGGCTTTGGGGAATGACGATATAGAAGGCTATATAAAGCAGGATAAATATTACGGCGCAATACTCGGAAGGTATGCAAACAGGATAGGAGGGGGAAAATTTTGCCTTAACGGCCGCGAATACAGCCTTTTTGTAAACAACGGTCCAAACCATCTCCATGGCGGGAAAGAGGGATTTGACAAAAAGGTTTGGGAGGCGGAGCGGGAAGATAATGCAGTGACGCTCAGGTATTTCAGCCCCGACGGCGAAGAGGGATACCCGGGGAATTTGAATGTTTCTGTAAAATACAGCGTTTCTAACGGGAGCCTCATAATAGAAACGGAAGCCGTTTGCGACAGTGATACGGTGGTAAATATCTCAAACCACCCATATTTTAACTTAAACGGCCACGGCGACGGCGATATCAGCGGGCATATAATGAAAATATATGCCGAAAGCTTTACGGAAATCGACGGCAATACCCTTGCCACAGGACGTATACTTCCGGTAAAAGGCACTCCTATGGATTTTCTTGAAGCAAGGGAAATAGGAGAGGGAATTGACGACGGATACGTTCAAATTAAATACGGTTCCGGTTACGACCATAACTGGGCGTTGAAAAAGTCTGAAAAAGGCGGTTTTGAGAAAGCGGCCGAAGTGTACTCGCCGAAAACACGCATTAAAATGGAAGTTATAACAACTCAGCCGGGGATACAGTTTTACAGCGGGAATTTTCTCGATGGTAATGTCTTGGGCAAAAACGGCGCGGTTTATTCCAGGCGAAGCGGGTTTGCATTGGAAACGCAGGGGTTTCCGAATGCTGTTAACTGTCCGAATTTTCCAAGCCCGGCCCTTAAAAAAGGCGATATTTACAGGCAGAAAACTGTGTATAAATTTACGGAAGAATAAATTTATAACTGTTTGCAATAAAAGTATGCAAAAGGCGGGGATAATATGTTTGATGTGCGTATTGTCTGCCTTTTTGCTTAATACCGGTTTAAAATAAAAGCATACAAAAGGCGGAAATAATATGTTCAATAGGCGTATTAACCGTCTTTTTCTTTATATCAGTTTCAGAAAAAGGCATTGATGATGCAGAGGTTGGGTGAATTTTGGGTGTTTTATGTTGTTTGCCGATTCATGTTGAAATAATATTTGATTATACGGGATGTAGGAAAGAGTTCGGTAAATAGGAATGGGGGAGGAACCAAATGCGGGATAATGCGAAAAGCAGGAAGTTTATGTATTGGAAACGTCCGTGGCATAAATGGGTTATATTGGCGGCGGCAGTTTTACAACTTATATGCCTTTGGCTGAATTTCCGTGAGTACAAAAATATTTCCGCCTCCGAAATTTACAGCGTTTCCGAATGGGCGGACTATGCAGTGCGGAAGAATTTGCAATGCGCTTTAAACGGATTGGTGGCCGCTTGTTTTTTAGGAATTTTTATAATCGGAGATTTGGCTATGAGCAAGGGGGCGGCCCGTTTGGCTGAATGTGGGTTATTGTCGGTTTTGGCTTTTGCGTGGGGAGCGGCAGGTTTGGCGCTTAATCTGTTTTCGATGCAAGGCACAAGGATATATTGGGGAATTATTTTGATTTTAATTATTTGCGGGGCTGTTTATAGCTTTTTGGAGTATCGAAAAAACAGGCATTTTTAAATTCATGTTCATAAGGCAAAGCAAAAATAAATGTCATGTCAAATAAATTTTGTGCGTTCGGATTAATTGGCTATAATATAGGTGGAATGTTATGGGGATTTTAATTGAGCGGATTAATTGTAAACTATGAGTGCGAAAGCGGAATATACATATTTTTACGGCGGTTTTAAAACGTCGTTGATAAATGGACGGAGTATATCCGCATATCATATATGAAAGTTTTGACGTATGATATTATGAAATATCCAACAGGAAAAAGCGCGGCGCAAGAATCGTAAAAAATCCCGGCAACATAATTGCCGGGATTTATATTGTTTATTAAACTGTTTATTATTTTTCAGGCTCGATTATGCCGTAAGTGCCGTTTTTCCTTTTGTAAACAACATTAATCGTATCGCTTGAAGCGTCAAGGAAAACAAAGAAGCCGTGACCGAGTAGTTCCATCTGCATAACAGCTTCTTCGGCGTCCATAGGCCTTAGTTCAAAGCGTTTGCTTTTTTCAATAACAATTCCGTCTTCTTCCTGTGCCAAGTCCTCTTCCCTAATAGGGATAGATTCATATTCGGCCTTGAAGGCGGCGTTCTGGCGCACTTTGTTTCTCATACGCCCTTTATGCCTTACAATTTGGCTTTCTATAATGTCAACTGCTTTGTCTACCGCGGCCATCATATCCTGCTGTGTAGATTCGGCCCTTACAAGCCTTCTTGCTAAAGGGATTGTCACTTCAACTGTATAGTCAAGCTTTTCGGAACTTATTTTAACCGTAGCCTGAGCGTCCTCAGGGAACAGTTTGTTTACGCGGCTGAGCTTGTCCTCTACTTTTTCTTTAGTCCTGTCGCCTAATGTCAAATTTTTTCCTTTGATGTTATAAATCATAAAAACAACTCCCTCCGGTAAGCCGGAAGCGGCTTACATGTATATTTAAACCTCTTTTGAGGTTTCTGCCTTTTTGGTATATATTTATTATTCTTCAAAAACAGTAAAAATCCTTCTTAAAAATATATTTATTTTTGAAAATTTTACATAAAGCAGGATTATAAGTTTACATAATTTAACTGCAAAAGGGCGGATGAGGCAAATTGTGTTAACATGTTAAATAACATAATATTTGTGGACAAAGTGGATAACTTTGTGCATAACTTAAAAATTAGGGTTTTTGGTGTGGATAATATTTGAAATTATCCACAGGCACATGTGTTTGCAGCAGGTTACGACTTATTTAAAACAGTAAAAAATATACTCAATAACATTACATAAAGAAAATAAAGACATAAGCTTTATGCAACTTATGCCTTGTATTTTTAAACGCCTGTTTTTTTCAGTACGTTTTTATAAGCTTTAAGAACGTCGTCAGTGTAGCACACTACAACAACTTTTTCAAAGTCGGGGTTATTGTTCAGGAATGCGAGAATTTCCCTGACGGCTATTTCGGCCGCTTTTTCAACGGGAAAACGGTAAACGCCCGTACTTATAGACGGAAAAGCTATGCTTTTGACGCCGTTTTCCTTAGCTACACGGAATGAATTTTTATAGCAGTCCGCAAGCAGTTCCGCTTCGCCTTTGCCGCCGCCGCGCCATATAGGGCCCGGAGTGTGGATAACGTACTTTGCATTCAGCTTATAGCCCTTTGTTATTTTGGCGTTGCCTGTAGGGCAGCCGTTGAGAGCAATACATTCTTCCAGTAGTTCTTTCCCTGCGGCCTTATGTATGGCCCCGTCAACGCCACCGCCGCCTAAAAGGGATGTGTTAGCCGCATTAACAATGGCATCCGTTTTCATTTTTACGATGTCACCTTTTGCAATGGTTAATCTGTTCATTCCACCATCTCCCTTCATGAGTATATTTTATATCCTTTTTTACAAAAGGTAAACAGATTTTTATTAAATTTTTATTAAAATCATATTAAGAAGCTGTCAAGCCCGAACGCGGCGGCATTTTGCATCCAGTTCGGAAGATATAAGTCAACGGCATATTTATAATATTTTCCCATATTTTATTTTTATGTTGAAAAAATAAAATTTTAGTGAGAAAATATATAGCAACGGTGGTAATATATATAAAATCACATCAAAAAGGAGAATAATATGGAAAATTTAAAAGCCGTTATACTTGCGGCAGGCGAAGGCAAGAGGATGAAATCAAATATTCCGAAGGTTTTGCATAAAGTTATGGGCAGGCCAATGGTTATGCGGGTTATAGACGCGGCTCGGAAAGCGGGGGCCGAAAGCATAGCAGTGGTTGCGGGCCATGGCAGCGAACAGGTTATTGAAGCTGTAAGCGGCGAAGAACCGGACGTTAAATTTTATCTCCAGGAAAGCCGGCAGGGAACCGGGCATGCGGTGAAACAGGCGGTTGATTTTATAGGCGACAAAAACGATGTTTTTATACTTTACGGGGACACTCCGCTTATAAAGGCAGAAACGCTTGCAGATTTGTACGATTTCCATAAAAAAGAAGGAAACGGCGCTTCCATTATCTCGGCGCATGTTGAGAACAGCGCGGGTTATGGGCGCATTATAAGGGACAGGAATGGAAATTTCGTTAAAAATGTGGAAGACAAGGACGCTGTGGGCGACGAAAGGAATGTAAACGAAATAAATACGGGAGTTTACTGTTTTAACGGCAAGCGTCTTAAAGAAGCCCTTTCGCTTATTAAAAACGACAACGCGCAGAAGGAATATTATCTGCCGGATACCCTTGCGGTTATACTTGAAAAAGGCTATGGGGTAAACGCAATGGAAACGGATGACGTTTCCGAATTTATGGGCGTTAACAGCCGCGTACAATTAAGCGAAGTTGAAGCGGCGCTTAAAAACAGGATAAATGTATTCCATATGGAAAACGGGGTGACTATAACGGATCCTTCCCAAACATATATAGGCGACTTTGTGAAAATAGGCCGCGACACGATAATTCATCCGGGAACAATACTCGAAGGAAGTACGGAAATAGGCGAAAACTGTGAAATAGGGCCGTACAGCCGCCTGACAAATATGGTTGTGGGAAACGGCACGTCCGTGCAGTTTTCAACGGCTTTGGACAGTTATGTCGGAAACGGAACGAAAGTGGGGCCGTACGCGTATATCAGGCCGAATTCAAAAATCGGAGATAATATAAAGGTCGGGGATTTTGTGGAAGTTAAAAACTC
This sequence comes from Anaerotignum faecicola, assembly GCA_024460105.1. Taxonomy (NCBI): domain Bacteria; kingdom Bacillati; phylum Bacillota; class Clostridia; order Lachnospirales; family Anaerotignaceae; genus Anaerotignum; species Anaerotignum faecicola. The sequence continues at coordinate 521,039 of JANFXS010000001.1, read as the reverse complement.
CGTAATAGGCGACGGTACAAAGATTTCGCATTTGACATATGTCGGCGACAGCGACGTTGGAAAAAATATCAATTTCGGCTGCGGCACGGTAACGGTTAATTACGACGGAAAAAAGAAATTCAGGACGGTTATCGAAGACAATGTGTTTATAGGCTGCAATGCCAATCTCGTAGCGCCGGTTACGTTAAAAGAAGGTTCTTATGTGGCGGCAGGTTCAACCGTTACAAAGGATGTGCCGGAAGGAAGCCTTGCCGTAGCGCGCTCGCGCCAGCAGAATATTGAGGGGTGGACAAAGAAATAAAAGCCGGTTTTTGGCGTTTTTTTGAATTAAAAAATAATATTTGACGATTTTACTTGAATTATTATATCCGGGGGTGTAACATATTTAAGTAACCGGTAAAATATTAATGTTTGTTGGGAGGAAACAAATTATGATGTATTCGGGAAGAAGCAATATTAAAATCTTCTCATGTAACGCCAATACTGATTTGGCTGAGGCTATCGCCAAAAATTTAGGGCTTAGCCTTGGGCAGAGCGAAGTAACAAAATTCAGCGACGGTGAAATCTCGGTTAAAATTAATGAAACAATCAGGGGCGCCGACGTTTTTATTATCCAGTCGACGTCGCAGCCTGTAAACGATAATCTTATGGAACTGCTTATTATGATTGACGCGATGAAACGCTCGTCGGCAGGCAGGATTACGGCCGTTATGCCTTATTACGGCTATGCAAGGCAGGACAGGAAGGCAAGGGCAAGGGATCCTATCAGCGCAAAGCTTGTTGCAAACCTCATTACGACGGCAGGCGCAGACAGGGTGCTTACTATGGATCTCCACTGTGCGCAGATACAGGGATTTTTTGATATACCTGTGGATCACCTTTTGGGATTCCCTATACTTACTAATTTCTACCGTGAAAAATACGGCGATGTTCTCGACGACTTTGTGGCTGTTTCGCCTGATCTCGGAAGCGTGGGAAGGACAAGGAACTTTGCCACAAGGCTTGATATACCAATCGCTATCATAGACAAAAGAAGGCCTAAAGCCAATGTCAGCGAAATTATGAATATAATCGGCAGTGTTGAGGGCAAAAGGGTTATCCTTATTGACGATATGATTGATACTGCCGGCACAATAACAAACGCTGCAAACGCGCTTAAAGAAAGGGGAGCAGTGGAAGTAGACGCATGCTGTACGCATGCCGTGCTTTCAGGCCCGGCGATAGAAAGGATTGAAAATTCCGCAATAAGCGAGCTTGTTGTGCTTAACACAATAAGCCTTCCTCCAGAAAAGAAAATCGGCAAAATTGTTGAGCTTTCGGTTTCAAAAATATTTGCGGAGGCTATCAACCGCATACATGAAGGAACTTCCGTTTCAAAACTTTTTGATTAATAAATATACGGCGTTTTCCCGCTTTGCTTATGCAAGGCGGGTTTTTGTTTTAAGGGCGGAAGAAAGGCCGTTTCAGTCCGCGCAATGCCGCTTTTATAGGACCGTTTAATAAAATACATTAAAAAGAAAAAGCCTGTTTTTTATAAGCGGGCTTTTTATAATTTACAGCGGAAAACGCGTGTATTTTCCGAACAGGCATATTTAATTGCGCGCGGTTAAATTTTTATAATGCGGCGTATATGCCGGCGGCAGTTATTAATTGAATCTTATTAATCCGGCTGTTTGAAGAAATATTGTTAAAAGTAAGCTTTACGGCGTATTCGTCGTTTTGACATATAAACGCCGCTTTGCGTGCCGTATAAGGTGATGTTTTTGTACATAACGCTGTAAAAGTGCAAAATTATGTTAAAAAATAAAACAGAATATATTTTTTGAAACGTTATATACAATCTAAAATTAAGAATAATTGTTTTAAAATTAACAATATATAAATGCTAAACGTAATATATAATTTGAAAAACAATAATATTTTGCGGTAATGCCACTATACCAATGCAAATTAAGGTTATTTTTTTAACAAAATTTTGGGTTTTCTATTGACAAATATTTAACTATAATGTATCTTTATGTTAAGAGAGATTTAAATTTATAATAAACATATTTTACGGGCGATCAGGAAAATATAAATATTAAATTTAACAGGAGGTTTGATTTATGAAAATTGCTTTTTATGATACGAAGGACTACGACAGGATCTGGTTTGAGCCTCTGGCGAAAGAGTTCGGATATGAAATCGTTTTTTATGAAAGCCGTTTTATAGCGGACACGGCAATACTTGCCAACGGGTGCGACGCCGTATGCCTTTTCGTAAACGACGTTATAGATGAAACCGCCATAAATATGCTTTATGACATGGGAGTTAAAGTTATACTTTTAAGGTGCGCCGGATACGACAATATAGACCTTAAAGCCTGCGAAGGGAAAATAACGGTAATGCGCGTTCCCAGCTATTCCCCTACGGCCGTTGCGGAATATGCGGCGGCGCTTTTACTTACTCTTAACAGGAAAACCCATAAAGCATATACAAGGACCCGTGAATTTAACTTTAAAATCAGCGGCCTTATGGGCATAACTTTAAGGGGAAAGACCGCCGGAGTTATCGGTACGGGCAAGATTGGCCGCATTATGATTGAAATATTAAAAGGGTTTGGCATGAATGTACTTGCATATGATCCGTTCCCGGACACGTCGCTTGACGTTGAGTATGTGGCCCTTGACGATCTTCTTAAAAGCAGCGACGTTATAAGCCTACACTGCCCTCTTTCAAGCGACACGCAGTATATTATAAATAAAAACAGCATATCAAAGATGAAAAAGAACGTTATACTTATTAATACTTCAAGGGGAGGGCTTGTAGATACCCAGGCGCTTAACGACGGGCTTAGGGAGAACAAGTTCCTTGGGGTTGCCCTTGACGTTTATGAGGAAGAGGACGAATATTTCTTTGAGGACAGGTCGAACGATATTATTAAGGACGACGAGCTTATAAAACTTATGGCATATCCAAATGTGCTTATTACAAGCCATCAGGCATTTTTTACGGACGAATCTCTTGAAGCGATTGCAAGCGTTTCGCTTAACAACCTTAAAGCGTATGAGGAAGGCGCGCCTTTGGAAAATGAGTTAAAATACCAGCCGAAATAAGCCTTTTTTCGTAAGAAACGTATATAGACAAAATATCGTATTTATTTTAAAATGGAATAGCCCTAAGACTGTCTTAGGGCTATTCCTGTATTTTTTTGGAGGGCAGTATGAAACTGATTGCAGGCCTCGGCAATCCCGGGGCAAAATATGACGGAACAAAGCATAACGTCGGTTTTAGGGTTATAGATTTAATTGCCGAACAATTTAAAATAGATATAAGCCGTATAAAAAACAAGGGATTTCAGGGAAACGGCGTCATAGCCGGAGAAAAGGTTATTCTTTTAAAACCTCTGACATATATGAATTTAAGCGGGGAAAGCATAAAGGAAACTATGTCTTTTTATAAAATACCCGCCAAAGATATTGTGGTTATATACGATGATATAAGCATACCGCCGGGGGCTACCCGCATACGCGAAAGAGGGAGCGCCGGAGGGCATAACGGCATGAAAAACATTATAAGCCGTTTAAACAGCGAGGAGTTTATGCGCATAAGGGTCGGTATAGGCGAAAAGCCCAACGGCTGGGATTTGGCGGATTATGTGCTTAGCCGTTTTAGTAAGGATGAAGAGCCGCTTGTTGCGGCAGGCTGCGAAAGAGCGGCGAAAGCGGTCGAAATTTATATAAAAGACGGCGTTAATGCCGCCATGAATTTTGCAAATACGCCAAGGGCGAAAAAGGAAAATCCCGGGGAGGGGATTAAATGAGCGGAACGCTGTACCTCTGTGCAACGCCGATAGGCAATTTGGGAGATATAACTTTAAGGGTTATAGAGCTTTTAAAGGAATGTGATCTTATTGCCGCTGAAGATACAAGGAACACCATTAAGCTGCTTAACCATTTCGGAATTAAAACGCCGCTTATAAGCTATCATGAACATAATAAAATTTCTAAAGGACCCATATTAATTGAAAAGCTTAAAAGCGGGATGAACATTGCCCTTGTTACCGACGCCGGCATGCCCGGCATTTCCGATCCGGGAGCGGATCTTGTAAAGCTGTGTTTTGAAGAGGGCATACGCGCTACGGCGGCCCCGGGGGCAAGCGCGGCGGTAACGGCGCTTGTTTTAAGCGGAATGAATACAAGACGTTTTGTTTTTGAAGGTTTTTTGCCGGCCGACAGGAAAGAACGGGCAAAAACGCTTAAATCCCTTGCTAAAGAGGAACGCACGGTTATATTTTATGAAGCCCCGCACCGTCTTGCGGAAACTCTCGGAGAACTTATTGAAGCCGCGGGCGACAGGAATGCGGCGTGCGTCAGGGAAATAACCAAAAAGTTTGAGGAAGTAAGGAAAGACAGGCTGTCGGGCCTTATTTCCTATTATAAAAACAACGTCCCGCGGGGGGAATTTGTGCTGGTTTTGGAAGGCGCCGACGCCGAATGCCTGAGGCGTGAAGAAATAGAGAATTTTGAAAAAATGACGCTTGAAGAACATATGGAATTATATACAAACAAAGGATTGTCGGAAAAGGAAGCCATGAAGCAGGTGGCTAAGGACAGAGGCGTATCCAAAAGGGATATATATTCCATACTTAAAACAGAAGGGAAATAAGATGGAAATAAGCGCAAAGGAACAGCTTGTGTACGATGTTCTTAATGGGCTGGAAATTGAATATAAATTGTTTAGGCACGAAGCTGTTTTTACAGTAGAGGCCGCGGCGGATTTGGACAGGCGGATCGGCGTTAAAATATGCAAAAACCTGTTTTTAAGCTCAAGGCATAATACGGAATTTTTTTTGCTGACAATGCCGGGGGACAAAAAGTTCAATACGGGCAAAGTTTCCAAATATTTAGGCGTGCCGCGGATGACTTTTGCGGACGCTTCAAATATGGAGGAGTTTCTCAATGTAACGCCCGGTTCCGTAACGCCGCTGGGGCTTATAAACGACAAATACGGCAAGGTGCGTTTCCTTATCGACAGGGAAGTTTTGGAAATGGAAAAAATATCCGTACACCCATGTGTAAACACGGCTACGGTTTTAATAAATACAAAGGATCTTTTGGAAAAAGTACTGCCGCACTGCGGCCATGATTATACGGTTGTTGAATTTTGAGGTGATTAAATGGCGTCCCCTATTTACGATAAACTTAATGATTATAGAAATAAAGGGATTTATCCGTTCCACATGCCCGGGCATAAGCGCAATATGGAATTTGAACGTCCTTTTGCCGTCGACATAACGGAAATAGACGGCTTTGACAATCTCCACCGCCCCGAAGGCATAATATTGGAGGCCGAACGTTTGGCGGCGGATACTTTCGGAGCATGCGAAAGTTTTTTTCTTGTTAACGGCTCAAGCTGCGGGCTGATAGCCGCCATACTTTCATGCGTTAAAGAAGGGGAAGGAATAATTGTAGGAAGGAACTGCCATAAAAGCGTGTTTGACGGAATAATATTAAGCGGCGCCGACGTCCATTATGTAATGCCTGAAAACGCATATGGTTTTCCGGTTATGGGCGCTATAACCGCCGAAAGTATTAAGGCGGCGGCGGAAAAGTATCCTGAAAGCCGTGCGGTTATAGTAACAAGCCCTACTTTTGAGGGGATAGTAAGCGATATTGAGGCAATAGCCAAGGCTGTGCATGAGAAAGGCATGATTCTTATTGTTGACGAAGCCCACGGGCCTCATTTTAAATTCAGCGGCGTTTTTCCGAAAACAGCGCTGGAAATGGGGGCCGATATAGTTGTGCAGAGCCTTCACAAAACTCTTCCGTCGCCGACGCAGACGGCGGCGCTTCATACCGGCAAAGGGTTTAAGGACACGGCGAGGCTTAAAAAAGCCCTTGCCATTACGCAGAGCACAAGCCCGTCGTATTATTTTATGGCGGCTATGGACAGATGCCGTGAATACGTTGATAACGCGGCGGAGGACTTCCGTCGGTATTCGGAAAACCTTTCGGCTTTAAGGGAAAGCCTCGGCAAGCTTAATAATTTTCGTATTATGGATAAAAGCGTTGTGGGAAAAAACGGCGCGTTTCAATATGATACAGGCAAAATCGTGCTTTTCTGCGAATATTGTGATATGAGGGAAGCGGCGCGGGTTTTAAGAGAAAAATACCGCATAGAGGTTGAAATGGCATGCCCGACGCATATAATAGCAATGACCAGCGTATGCGACAGCATGGAAGGCTTTAACAGGCTCAGGGACGCATTTTTCGATATGGACGTCAATTTTAATTTTAAAAAGCCGGACAGGGCGGCGGATTTTGTTTTTCCTTCCCCTACGGTTTCGGTTATGCCGCGGAAAGCTTTTAATTCCGAAACAAGGAAGATAAAAATGTCCGATTCCCTTGGGGAAATTTGCGGCGAATTTATAACCGCGTATCCTCCGGGAATACCGCTTGCGGTTCCCGGGGAAAAAATAACGCCGGAGATACTTGAGTGTATTAAACTATTTAAAATTTGTAATATTAATGTAACGGGAATTAATGATTATACGCTTGAAAATATTTTTGTTTTGAGTTAATATAATCTAACCGATAGTAGTTTTTTGGCAGAAAATGTCAGTAAGTTAAGGAGGCGCTTCTTATGATGGAAGGATTTTTGAACCTTACGGCGGCGGATTATATATATGCCGCTATAACGGCGTTTGTTGCAACGCAGCTTATACTGGTTGTTTCAAAGTTTGTTAAGGTTGTAAAGATAACGGATTCGCCGCAGGGCGGCAGCCGTGAAGCCGACAGGCTTATGGTTATTAAAAAATGCATGGAAATGTTTCCGGAGGCGACAATCAATTTCAGAGGCAAAGTATTTACAAAAGGCATGAAAGTAAGGATCACGACTTTTCAAAAAAGGATAATCGAAGGTGAAATTATAGGCAAAAACGAGATGAACATACTTTGCATTATAGCGGGGCAGCATATTATTGCCCATGAAATGGATAAAATCGAAGACATGACGGAAATGGCTCAATGCACAACTTCAAACAGATAATAAGAATAAGCCTGAGAGGTTATGCCTTTAGGGCTTATTTTTGGGTAAATTGGGAAAAAACGGAATATATTGCGTTATTAATGGTTGTTTGATACAATATATAGAAAATCGGCTGCTTACAAGCGGTATAATATATAAAGATAAAAAAGTTAACGTATATTGACAGGGGGAAAATATATGGGCGTAATTGACACGCTTAAACTTGGGGTTGACATCGGTTCCACGACAGTTAAGGTTGTTGTGGCCGACAGGTTCCAGAAAACGGTTTTTTCGCAGTACAAAAGGCACTTTTCGGAAATAAAGGCGACTTTGCAGGAGCTTTTGGAAAATGCATATAACGCCATAGGCAATGCAAAAGTTACGGCTTTAATGACGGGAAGCGGCGGCGTTTCCATGGCGGAAGCCGTGGGAATGGAATTTATACAGGAAGTTGTCGCAACTGCAAACGCCGTGGCGGCTGTGGCTCCCAAATGCGACGTGGCTATTGAGCTGGGCGGCGAGGACGCAAAAATTATCTATTTCAAAGGCGGCATTGAACAGCGTATGAACGGCGTGTGCGCCGGCGGTACCGGAAGCTTTATAGACCAAATGGCCTCCCTTCTCCAAACGGACGCTTCGGGGCTTAACGAATATGCCAAAAGCCATAAAGTTATATATCCGATAGCAAGCCGCTGCGGGGTTTTTGCAAAGACGGACATACAGCCCCTTATAAATGAAGGGGCTTCAAAGGAAGATTTGGCGGCTTCCATATTCCAGGCCGTTGTAAATCAAACTATAAGCGGCCTTGCATGCGGCAAGCCGATACGCGGAAATGTGGCTTTTCTCGGCGGGCCTCTCCATTTCCTTTCGGAACTTAGGCAGAGATTTATCGAAACTCTTAATTTAACCGATGAAACGACGATCATACCGGAAGGGTCGCATCTTTTTGCCGCTTTCGGCGCGGCTGTAAGCGCATCCGAAAACAGCCCCGAAATGTATTTAAAAACGCTTATCGAAAAGCTTAACGGAGTAGAAGGGCTTCAAATGGAAGTAAGCCGCCTTGATCCGCTTTTTAAGGATGAAGAAGAGTATAATACATTCTGTACGCGCCATGAAAAAGAGAAAGTGGGGCGTGTGGAGCTTTCAAACTACAACGGCGGCGCGTTTTTGGGAATAGACGCGGGAAGCACTACGACAAAGGTTGCGCTTGTTTCCGAAAACGGCGATCTGCTTTACTCATTCTATGCAGGCAATGAAGGAAACCCGCTTAAAGTCGTAATGAAAGCGCTCAACGGTCTTTATGAAAAAATGCCGGAAACAGTTAAAATAAAGAACTCATGCGTAACGGGATACGGAGAGGGCCTTATAAAAGAAGCCTTAATGGTTGATTTAGGATACATAGAAACGGTGGCGCATTATAAAGCGGCGGCATTTTTTAAGCCCGACGTGGATTTTATACTCGATATAGGCGGGCAGGATATGAAATGCATACGAATAAAAGACGGAGTTATTGACAGCGTGCTTTTAAACGAGGCATGTTCTTCCGGGTGCGGTTCGTTTATAGAAACATTTGCAAAAAGCCTTAACTATACTGTCCATGATTTTGCCCAGATTGCCCTCTTTTCCAAAAATCCAATCGATTTAGGCTCAAGGTGCACAGTGTTTATGAACAGCCGCGTTAAGCAGGCGCAGAAGGAAGGGGCCGACGTAAGCGACATTTCCGCCGGCCTTGCCTATTCGGTAATTAAAAACGCCCTTTTAAAAGTTATAAAAATTTCAGATCCCAAAGCTTTGGGCAAAAGCATAGTCGTACAGGGCGGCACGTTTTACAATAACGCAGTTTTAAGAAGCTTTGAGCTTATCAGCGAAAGGGAAGCCGTGCGCCCGGACATTGCGGGCATTATGGGGGCTTTCGGCGCGGGGCTGATAGCGCGTGAAAAGTATGCGGAAGGGTATGAAACGACTCTCATCAGCCGCGATGCCATGAACAGCCTTGTCATAAAGGCTGCAAACGCAAGATGCGGGCTTTGTACAAACAACTGCCTGCTTACAATAAATACTTTTGACGGCGGAAGGCGGTTTATAACGGGGAACCGATGTGAAAAAGGCGAAGGCCGTTCAAAAGCGGGGGCGGATGTGCCGAACCTCTACGAATATAAGAAAAACAGGCTTTTCGGATACGAAAGTCTTGATCCTGACAAAGCAAAGTACGGCGTGATAGGCGTGCCGAGGGCGCTCAATATGTATGAGGATTATCCTTTCTGGCATACTTTTTTAACCGAAATAGGGTTCAGCGTAAAGCTTTCGCCATATTCTTCAAAGTCTATATATGAAGAAGGGATAGAAAGCATACCGAGCGAAAGCGTATGCTATCCGGCAAAACTTGTCCACGGCCATATTATGCATCTTATAAACGAGGGGGTCAGGACGATATTTTATCCGGGAGTTGCATACGAAAGGCCGGATATCAAAAATACGGCCGACTGCTATAACTGCCCTATTGTTGCAAGCTACAGCGAAAATATAAAGAACAATATGGAGGAACTTAAAGAACGCAATATACGTTTTTTAAATCCTTTTATATCCTTCAAATACAAAGACGGACTTGTTAAACGCCTTATAGAAGTTTTCGGCGATTTCGGCATTGATTCGAAAACAATTAAGCGCGCCGTTGAAAAGGGCTTTGCCGAATGGGACCGTTTCAGGGAAGATATGCATAAAAAAGGCGTGGAAACGCTTGAATACATAAAAGAACATAATATGCCGGCCATTGTGCTCGGAGGAAGGCCGTATCATGTGGATCCGGAAGTTAACCACGGCATACCGGAACTTATAACCGGATATAATATTGCCGTTTTGACAGAGGACAGCGTGGCACATTTGGGCAATGTGGAAAGGCCTCTTGTGGTAAGGGATCAATGGATGTACCATTCAAGGCTTTACGAAGCGGCGGCTTTTGTTAAAAAGCAGGAAAATATTGAATATATACAGCTTAACAGTTTCGGCTGCGGCCTTGACGCGGTTACGACCGACGAAGTTAAATCTATACTGAACGCCGCCGGGAAAATATATACGTCGCTTAAAATAGACGAGGTTAACAACCTCGGCGCGGCAAGGATAAGGATACGTTCCCTTATAGCCGCTATTGAGGACAGGCGCGAAAAGGGCATAACAATAAAAGAAGGCGACGCGTCGCTTAAAAGGGTAATATTTACGGAAAAAATGCGCAAGGAGTATACCCTTCTCTGCCCGCAGATGGCCCCTATGCACTTTGATATATTAAAAGAAGCCTTTAACAGCAGCGGCTATAATATAGACGTTATGCCGGATATTGATAAAAGCTCTATTGATACAGGGCTGAGATACGTTAATAACGACGCCTGCTACCCGGCGTTGATAGTTGTAGGCCAGGTTATCAACGCCCTTAAGAGCGGGAAGTATGATTTGAACAAAGTCGCCGTTTTAATGAGCCAGACAGGAGGCGGCTGCCGTGCTTCAAACTATATTGGCTTTATAAGGAAAGCGCTTGAAAATGCGGGAATGGGGCATATACCCGTAGTTTCGGTAAGCGCCGGTGGGCTTGAGAAGAACCCGGGTTGGAAACTTAACCTTGACGTTGCCAATAAGGCGATTCAGGCGTTTGTTTACGGCGACTTGTTTATGCGCGTGCTTTACAGGGTAAGGCCGTATGAGAAGGTTAAGGGCTCTGCAAACATGCTGTATGAGAAATGGAACGAAAAGGTTAAAAAAGATGTGAGGACAGGCAAAAACTATAAGGAAAACATCGAAAATATAGTTAAGGATTTTGACGCCCTCGAAATTACGGACGTTAAAAAGCCGCGAGTAGGCGTCGTAGGGGAAATACTCGTTAAATTTCATCCGACGGCAAATAACGATATAGTAAACCTCCTTGAAAACGAAGGGGCGGAAGCGGTGGTGCCGGATCTTTTGGGCTTCGGGCTTTACAGCGCTTATAACTCCGTACAAAAGCACAAGTATCTCGGAACGAGCCTTTCCGGAAGCGTTATGGGAAAAACCGTTATAGAGCTTCTTGAATATTACAGGAAGCCTATGATTAAGGCCCTTAAAAACAGCAGGCGTTTTATAGCGCCTGAAAGGATAGAAACGCTCGGAAATTTTGCTGAGCCTGTAGTTTCGCTCTGTAATCAGACGGGGGAAGGATGGTTCCTAACCGGAGAAATGATGGAGCTTATACATACCGGCGTGCCGAATATCGTATGTACGCAGCCTTTTGCATGCCTTCCCAACCATGTTGTAGGCAAGGGGGTTATTAAGGAGCTTAAAAGAAGGAACCCTCTTACAAACATAGTGGCTATCGACTATGATCCGGGCGCAAGCGAGGTTAACCAGCTTAACAGGATCAAGCTTATGTTGGCATCGGCAAGGAAAAACCTTGAACTTCAGCAGGAAAACAGGACTGAAATAAGAAAAGATGCGGAGGAAAAATTTTGCCATAGGGGAAACGAACTGGGAGCCCAAATATAAGATTTTGGCAAATATGCAGAAAAAAAGAATGTTAAAAAGCTGTCAGTAGTAAAAATTGCTGTAAAAAAACATGCTTAGTCCCTTGAAAAATGAATATTTTAGCACTTTAAAGCTTTGCATTGTGTAAGCGTAGGTCATACTTTATTATTTTAACCGTTTTTAAGGAAAATATTTAATTTTAACTGTATTGACTTTGCGGCGTATTAGTGATAAATTAGTGAAACAATAAAATATATTTAGCTGTGAAGGAATTAAAGTAGCGTTTTATGGTTACAGCCAAAGAGAGCGCGGCGGCTTGGTGAAAGGCGCGCAGTACATAAAATTGTGAATTTCGGTTTCGGAGCTTCTGTGGGAAACTGCAGCGCAGGCACGCGTTATATGCTTAGAGGCGCTTTACACAGCGTGAATTAAGGTGGTACAACGGCTTTTCGTCCTTTAGGGTGAAAAGCCGTTTTTAGCATATTGGCGGCCATGAAGGAGCATGCGCCACAAAAATACCTTTGCAGCAAAACTTATTATTTTTTAATTCGGAAGGCAGGGGAAATGGAAAATGGACAGCAACAAAGCAGTTAATAATCAGGAGGAAGATATTGAAGCGAAAGCCCAAAGGTTGCTTGAGGAAAAAGAAGCGGAAAACAGGGTCAGAACTTATACGGGGATTTGTGCAAAAGTCCTTACCGTACTTTTTCTTATATGGTCTTTGTTCCAGTTATATGCGAACACGATCGGCGGGTTGAGCGCAATGGATTTAAGGGCGTGGCACATACTGTTCCTGTTTTTATTCACTTTTTTTATTTATCCTACGTTTAAGAAAGAAAAAAAGGAACGGGCTTTTCCTCCGGTTTGGGATATAATACTGATTGGTTTAACGATTTTTGTATTTGGGTACATGATTATAAATTACCCTAAAATAACGCTTAGGGGCGGATATTTGACTCAAATGGATCTTGCAGTAAGCGCGATAGGGATTGCGCTTACTTTCGAGGCGGCAAGAAGGGCGTGCGGAAGCCTTGCCGTACTTGCGCTTGTATTTTTGGCGTATAACTTCCTGGGGCCTTTAATACCGGGGGAACTCGGGCATGTGGGCTTCAGCCTTAAAAGGGTTTTAAGCCACATGTTTTGGGGCAGCCAAGGTATTTTCGGAGTCGGCATAGGCGTAAGCGCAACATACATATTCCTTTTTGTAGTTTTCGGCGCATATCTCAAATACAGCGGCTTCAGCCAGTTTATCAACGATATAGCATTAACCCTCGTAGGGCGTTCGCCGGGCGGGCCCGCAAAAGTAGCCGTGCTTGCAAGCGCGCTTTTGGGAATGATAAACGGAAGCGCAATAGCGAATGTTGCCACAACGGGAACGATTACAATACCGCTTATGAAACAGACCGGCTATAAACCGGAATTTGCGGCGGCTGTCGAGGCGGTAGCCTCAACCGGAGGGCAGTTTGCCCCGCCTATAATGGGCGCCGTAGGTTTTGTTATGGCGGAATTTTTGGGCGTAAGCTATACAAAAGTTATGCTTGCGGCATGTATACCGGCGTTCCTGTACTACCTTACGCTTTTGTTTGCGGTGCATTTTGAAGCTAAAAAGCTCGGGCTTAAAGGGCTTTCAAAGGAAAATATACCAAACGCCGTTAAGGTTCTTAAGGAACGCGGCCATTTGCTTATACCGCTTATTGTGCTTATGGTTATGATGTTTATGGGATATACGCCGCTTTTCGCAGCGGTGTTTGCGACATTTGCAACAGTGGCGGCGTCATGGCTGAGGAAAGACACGAGGATGTATCCTTCAACGATTATCGCCGCAACTGTTGAGGGCGCAAGAGGCGCCGTAAGCGTCGGCGTAAGCTGTGTAATTATAGGTATAATTATAGGTACGGTTTCGCTTACCGGGCTTGGGCTTAATTTCGGATATATTGTTTTAAGGATAGTAGGGGAAAACCAGCTTGTATTGGGCGGCGTTATGGTTATGGTAATGAGCATAATTCTCGGCATGGGCGTTCCGGGGGTTGCGGCGTATGTTATTGTTGCGACGGTGGCCGTTCCGGTCCTTGTCGACGTTGGGGCAATGCCCATGGCGGCGCATATGTTCTGCCTGATATATGCATGCCTTTCAAATATAACGCCTCCGGTTGCAATGAGCAGCTATGTTGCAAGCGGGATTGCCAATTCAAACCAGACTAAAACTTCGCTTATTGCAGTAAAGTTGGGACTTACAGGATTTATACTGCCGTTTTTCTTTCTTGACAATCCGTTGCTTTTGATCGGCACTTCAGAGGCGGGCACGCTTGAGATTGCACAGGCGGTTATAACCGCAAGCCTTGGAGTTATAGCTCTATCGGCGGCCCTTCAGGGAATGCTTTTTGATAAATGCTCGTTTATCGAAAGGGCAATGCTTCTCGTAGCGGCCGTGCTGGCTATAGATCCCAACGGTTTTACGGACTTGATTGCCGTGGGGCTTTTCGCTGTTGTAATTATATTCCAGAGAATTAAAATTGCACGGCGCACTCAAACGGTTTCTTAAACAAAAAATATAAAATATAAAAGGGAGAGATTTTAATGAAGATGAAAAGGGCGTTAAATTTACTTGCCGTCGGCGTTATAGGCGTTTCTATGCTTTCGGGATGTTCCGGCGGAGATTCCGGGGCGGCGGACGGACAGACGGCGAATGACGGCGTCGTTTCAATTAATTTCCCGACGGCAGCCACAACGGGAGCGGTTTATCCGATGGGAAGCGCCATAGCGAACCTTTGGAACAATAATGTTGAAGGCGTGAGGGTCAGCGCCCAAGCTTCAAACGGAGGCGTAGACAACCTTAATATGATTGCGGACGGAGAGGCTCAAATGGGCGTTGCTGTTACAAGCATTATGTATGAATCATATAACGGCACAGGGACGTTTGAAGGCAGGCCGAACGATAAGCTCAGAGTGCTTGCGGGGCTTTACTATAACCCTAATCAGGTTGTTGTAACCGAAGAAAGCGGGATTGAAAGCCTTGAGGATCTTAAAGGGTCAAATTTTGCGCCGGGTTCGGCAGGCGGAACAAGTGAAGTTGAAACAAGAATACATTTAACCGCTCTCGGCATGAATTACCCGGACGATATTAAAGCTCAGTATGTGGGCTTCACGGAAGCTACAGACCTTATGAGGAACAAACAGATTGACGGGGCATGGATAATGGCGGGGACGCCTACGGCGGCCGTAACGGAAATACTTTCAACAGCGGGCGGCAGGCTTGTGCCTATGGACGCGTCGCTGATTGAAAAACTGAAAGGCGAATATCCATGGTATGCGGAATACACAATCCCCGCCGGAACATACGACGGTCAGGACGGGGACATACTTACGTCCGCGATAAAAATGACAATCTGTACAACAAGCGATCTTGATGAAGAAACGGCATACCAGCTTACAAAAACATTCTGGGAAAATGTCGATACTCTAGCTGAAACGTCAAGCGTGCTTTCAAAATGCTCTGTTGAAGAAGCGGTTACAGACCTTGCGGGACTGCCTATTCATCCGGGCGCCGAAAGATATTATAAGGAAATCGGCGTATTGGAATAATAAAAACTAAATTTCAGCGTACTGTTTTCAGGCAGTACGCTTTTGAAGCGTTAAGGAGGAAAAGATATGCCTAAGATTGGACTTACGGGCGTTTATTTTGACGGGGCTAAAAAAGCCCTCATCGAGAATGTGCCGGAAGGTTTTGAAATAGAATTTATAAACGGAAAAGAAGAATATAATAAACTTAAAGACGTTGAATATATCATAAACCGCCTTGCCGTTGATTCCGAAATATTTACGGCGGCTAAAAATCTTAAACTGCTTCAAAAGTGGGGAGCCGGATTTGACGACTGCGATATAAAGCTTGCGGGAAGTCTCGGAATAACCGTGGCGAACTGCCCGGGAGTTAATTCCCGCCCTGTTGCCGAGCTTGCCGTTATGCATATGCTGAGCGTTTACAGGAACCTTATTGCAATAAACAGGAATCTGACAAAAGGGATATGGCCAAAAAGCGAATTTTTCGGGCGTTCTTATATGATAAACGGGAAAACGGTAGGCATAATCGGCCTCGGCAACATAGGGAGCAAAGTTGCCGAAATTTTGACCGGGGGATTCGGGGCCGACGTGCAGTATTATGATATTGAAAGAAAACCTTGGCTCGAGGAAAAATACGGATGTAAATTTGTGACATTTGAAGATATTTTGAGAACGAGCGACATTATAACTGTCCATGTTCCGCAAAAAGAAGATACAATAGGCATGATTGGAAAAAATGAGTTTGAAAAGATGAAAAAAACCGCTATAATTATAAATACGGCAAGAGGGCCTATTGTTGAGGAAAGCGCGCTTATAAACGCCCTTGAATCCGGTAGGATACTGGGGGCCGGGGTAGATAACTTCAATAAAGAGCCGGTGGGCGCGGATCACCCGCTTCTTCATATGGCAAACGTTTCGGCAACGGCCCATGCAGGCGGCAACACCGCCGACAATGATATTAATATGGTTAAATACTGCTACGGCAATATTGTTAAATTCCACAACGGGCAGCCTTTTAATTCGCCGAAGGATTTAATAAACGGGCAGTATCTCGTTAAGAAGTGAAAATAAGCCGTTTTGCGGTTTGCATATAATTTCGGCGAAAATAGGTTAAGCGCCTTGGCCTTGCATAAATAACAATGCCGCGCGGGAGGGGTTGTCCCGGCGGCATAATCTAAGGAAGGGGTGCGTTTAACGATGAGTATTAAACGCACTTTATTTGGGGTTGTATAATTAGATACGCGTCAGTTTTAAAATTGTCTGCAAAAATACAGAATAATTAAAAACTTTTTTCAAACTATTTAAGCGGGGTTAATAAGTCTAGTCTTGTAGGGATATGGGGGCTTTGCAGTGAAAACAACTTCAATGACGGAAGGGAATATATTGAAGCAGATACTGCTTTTTACGTTTCCGCTTCTGTTAGGCAACATTTTTCAGCAGCTTTATAATACGGTAGACGTTATAGTCGTAGGCCGTTATGTCGGAAAAGAGGCTTTGGCGGCCGTAGGAGCTTCGTCGCCGATTATAACGATGCTTGTCGGTTTTTTTACGGGACTTTCCACAGGCGCAAGCGCGGTAATAGCGCAGTTTTACGGTTCCGGCGACGTTATCAAGCTGCGCCGTGCAATACACACGTCGTTTTTTCTGACCATTATACTCAGCGTACTTTTTACAATAATAGGCGTTTTGGGCTCGCCGTATATTTTGGAGCTTATAGATGTGCCGCCGGAGGTTTTTACGGACGCTGTGGTTTACCTTAGGATATACTTTTTCGGAATTGCCGGAGTGCTGATTTATAACATGACGGCGGCTGTATTGAGGGCTGTCGGCGATTCTAAAAGGCCGCTTTATTTTTTGTGTTTCGCATCGCTTTTGAACGTTGTGCTGGATATAGTTTTTGTCGTAGTGTTAGGCATGGGAATTTCAGGCGTTGCATGGGCCACGTTCATATCCCAGGCGCTTTCGGCGGCTTTGTGCGTTATTCTGCTTATTAAAACAGACGGCCTTGTCCTGAAAGAAATAAAAAATACTCCGGAAATCTCGAGGATGATACTGGCTATAGGTTTCCCGGGGGGATTACAGCAGCTTGTAACGGCTTTTTCAAACGTAATGGTACAGGCGTATATTAACCAGTTCGGCGCGGCGGCGATAGCCGGATACAGCGCATACCTTAAAATAGACAGTTTTTATATTCTGCCCATGCAGAGTATATCGTTGGCGCTTGTAACGTATGTTGGGCAGAACGCCGGGGCCGGAAAAATACGGCGCGCACGGGAAGGGGTTAAAATATCGGCTGTAATCGCGGTTATATTTAATATTTCCACATGCGTGCTTGCGCTTATGTTCGGGGCTCAGATCCTTTCTATTTTTTCTCCCGACCCTGAGGTTATAGAGTACGGCAATATATGTATAAAAATGCTGATGCCGCTTTATTTTACGCTTACGATTGCTCTTGTTTATGCGGGCGCTATGCGCGGTTTCGGAGAGGCCGTTGTTCCTATGATGGTAATGATAGGCGGATTTGTAGTTTTGCGCCAGATTTATCTTTTTGCAGTTTCAAAAATAGATTTTTCCTTTGCAATGGTTCAGGTATGCTATCCGTTTACATGGGTGTTTACGGCAATTTTTATGTATGCGTTTTATAAAAAGGGAAAATGGTCTAAAAAATTTAATCAAATAGAGGAAAAAGAGGAAATTCTTGGAAAAAACTGATATTAAAGGAATATTGTGACATTAATGCCGCCGGCAGTTCCGGCGGCATTTTAGGTTTCAAATTTGTTTTTGCAGAGCGTCAAACAGCGGTAAAAAGAAAACAGCGGCAAACAGTGAAAAATTCCGCATCAGGCTCAAAATAGGGGCCTATTTGTTAAAAACATTTTTTATACTGCCGTTTTGAACTGTGAGCGGGAGCAAAATCATGTATAGAGTTAACACGGATAAATACAGCAGTTTCCGTTTTTGTATAAAAAGCCGTGAGGGCAAAGTTATTTAACAAATGATAATTGCTTTTAAGCATATGTTTTTGAATCGGCGTTATCGGTTCAGGACCGATGCGGAGTTGCCGTATAATATGAAATTATGTATTTTTACATTGTTCATGCTTTCTGCCTTTTTCTCCGATTATAAGGCCTATAAGCGCAAGCGCAACTCCGGCCGCCGAAAGGGGCGTTATTTTTTCACCCAGTATTGCCGCGCTTGTTATAACTGTTATAACAGGTGAAGCGTATATATACATGCTTGCTTTTAAGGGGCCTATTAAATTGACTGCCCTGCTCCACAGCACAAAGCACAGCGCGGATGCGCCGAAGCCAAGGTACAGAAGTTTTGGAAGTATATCAAGATTCAAAATGATTTTAATATCCGGGCTGAAGTCCATTATAAAAAGCGCCGGTATCATAAATATAAGCCCTATCATAAACACAAAACGGGTAGTTTCGATTGAACCGTACCCGCGTGAACTTATGGCGTTAAGCGCAACAGTATAGACTGCCCATGCCGCCGCCGCGGCGAGGGCAAGCAGATCGCCTATAGGATTAAGCTTAAATTCAGAAACGCCGTTATAACTTAAAATTGCTATTCCAGTTATTGCGGCGACAAATCCGATAAAAAAATTTACGTTAAGCTTCTCGTTTTTTAGTACAAGGCATGATATAATGGCTGTAAAAAATGGCACGACTGAAACTATAGTGCCTACGTTTGAAGCAAGAGTATATGTCAAAGCTATATTTTCCAAAAGGAAATAGAGGGTTATGCCGGATATTCCGGCGCATATGAAAAGCCATTTTGAAACGCTGTCTTTTAGTTTCGGAATTCTGGGAGAAATAACCGAAAGCGCGGCAAATCCCAGTGCAAAACGTATAAAAAGAATTTCAATCGGGGTAAGTTCTTTTAACAGCAGTTTAGTTGAAATAAAAGTAGTGCCCCATACAAGTACGCAGAGAAATGCGAAAAAGTGGCCTTTTGCCGTACGGTTGCTCATAATATACCTTCCTTTGCAAATAATATTTTCTGTATATAATATATCCGGATAAAAATTTTTTCAAGAATTATATGCAAATTTTTACTTTAAACGCCGTTTTATATATTTTGCCCTATGTACACGCTCCGTTTGATTATAAACGGGCAGGAAAATGAGGGCGGGCGTTTGTGATATACTCAGAGAAGGGGGCCGGAAAATGGAACCGGGATTATTAAATTTTACACATCTTCATGTACATACTGAATACAGCCTTCTTGACGGCTCGGCAAAGATAAAGGAACTTGTCGCCCGAGTGAAGGAGCTAGGCATGGACAGTATCGCCATAACGGATCACGGCGCGATGTACGGGGCGGTTGAATTTTACAAAGCGGCCAAGGAAGCGGGGGTTAAACCCATAATAGGCTGTGAGGTTTATGTCGCTCCCGAAAGCCGTTTTATAAAGGATAATTCACGTGGGGGGATATATTATCACCTCGTGCTTTTGGCTGAAACAAACGAGGGGTATCAAAACCTTATAAAACTTGTGTCATACGGTTTTCTTGAAGGTTTTTATTACAAGCCTAGGGTTGATTTGGAGCTTTTGAGGAAGTATGCCAAAGGCCTTATCGCCGGAAGCGCATGCCTTGCGGGGCCCGTTGCAAGGGCAATACTTACCGAAGGATACGAAAAAGCGAAGGAAACGGCGCTTTTATATGACAGTATATTCGGAAGGGGAAACTTTTTTCTTGAGCTTCAGGACCACGGCATAAAGGAGCAGAAAATTGTCAACGAGCAGCTCATCAGGATACATGAAGAAACAGGAATACCTATGATTGCCACAAACGACAGCCATTATATTTACAAAGAGGATGCGGCCCCGCACGATATACTGCTTTGTATACAGACCGGCAAAACCGTTAACGATGAAAACAGGATGCGTTACGAAGGCGGGCAGTTTTACGTTAAAAGCCCTGAAGAGATGTACGCGCTTTTTCCGTACGCCAAAGAAGCGTTGGAGAACACGTATAAAATAGCCCAAAGATGTAATGTGGAATTTACTTTCCACGACCTTAAACTTCCGAAATTCGACGTGCCGGACGGCGGGGATGCGGCCGGGTATTTGCGAAGGCTTTGCCGAGCCGGTTTTGAAAAAAGGTATCCCAACGCCGATACGGAGCTGAGGGAAAGGCTTGAATATGAACTTGACACAATAGAAAATATGGGGTATGTCGACTATTTCCTTATAGTCTGGGATTTTATACGATATGCTAAGGAAAACGGAATTATAGTAGGTCCCGGCAGGGGAAGCGCGGCGGGAAGCGTTGTAAGCTACTGCCTGGACATAACAACTATAGATCCGGTAAAGTATAACCTTATTTTTGAGCGTTTCCTAAATCCCGAACGTGTTTCAATGCCCGATATAGACGTTGACTTTTGCTATGAAAGGCGTCAGGAGGTTATCGATTATGTAATAGGCAAGTACGGCGAGGATCATGTTTCCCAGATAATAACATTCGGAACCCTTGCCGCGAGGGCGGCTATTAAAGACGTCGGACGGGCTTTGGCCATGCCTTATGCGGATGTTGACCGTGTTTCAAAAATGATACCTTTTGAACTTAATATAACCATAGACAAGGCGCTTGAAAAAAATCCGGAACTTAAAAGCCTGTATGACGGCGACGAACAGGCAAGGTTTCTGATAGATACAAGCCGACGCCTCGAAGGGCTGCCGCGGCATGCTTCTACACATGCGGCAGGCGTCGTAATCTGCCGCGAGCCGGTAATGGAATATGTTCCGCTCAACTCCAACGACGGAGCTGTCACAACGCAGTATACAATGACTATACTGGAAGAACTTGGCATACTTAAAATGGACTTTCTGGGGCTTAGGACGCTTACCGTTATACAGAATGCAGTTAATGAAATAAAACGTATCCACGGAATTGAAATTGATATAGATCATCTTCCGGACGACGATCAGAAGGTTTACGAGCTGATACGGCAGGGGAAAACGGAAGGCGTGTTCCAGCTTGAAAGCCCCGGCATGAAATCCTTTATGAAGGAACTTTTGCCTACGCGTCTGGAGGATTTAATAGCGGGCATTTCGCTTTACCGTCCGGGGCCGATGGAGTTTATACCGAAATATGTTAAAGGGAAAAACAGCGGAAAGAATGTGCAGTATACTCATCCCGCCCTTGAAAGTATACTTGAACCGACATACGGGTGTATAGTGTATCAGGAACAGGTTATGCAGATAGTCAGGGATTTGGCAGGATACAGCCTGGGCAGGAGCGATCTTGTGCGACGCGCCATGAGCAAAAAGAAAGCGTCCGTAATGGCCGAGGAGAGGAAAAACTTTGTTTACGGCATTGAAGGTGAAGTTCCGGGGTGCGTTAAAAACGGTATTCCGGCTGATGTGGCGGAAAAAATATTTGACGAAATGACGGATTTTGCAAAATATGCATTCAATAAGAGCCACGCCGCCTGCTATGCCGTTGTCGGCTATCAGACCGCATGGCTTAAAACGTACTATCCCGTAGAATTTATGGCGGCGCTTATGACAAGCGTTATGGATAATTCAACGAAAGTTTCCGAATATATAGTTGAATGTAAAAAAATGGGGATAGGTCTTTTGCCTCCCGATATAAACGAGGGATTTAAGGAATTTTCCGTTTCCGGCGGGAAAATACGTTTCGGCCTTGCGGCGATAAAAAGCGTCGGTCGTGGAGCTATAGACGCTATTGTAAACGAAAGGGAGAAAAACGGCGCGTTTAAAAGCCTTACCGACTTCCTCAAGAGAATGGACGGGCGCGATATTAACAAACGTGCTGTTGAAAGCTTTATAAAGGCCGGGGCTTTCGACGGATTCGGCGGCGCGAGGAGCCAGTATATGGCAAACTATAAAAGTGTGCTTGACGGTATATCCAATGCGAGGAAAAACAACATAGAAGGCCAGATAGACCTTTTTTCTTTCGGTATGGACGGAGAAGTTAAAGAAGAAAGCTCAGACGATGATTTTATGCCTATGGAGGAATATTCCCAAAGAGACAGGCTTGATATGGAAAAAGAAGTTCTCGGAATATATGTAAGCGGACATCCCCTTGCGGAATATGAAGAACGTCTCAGCCGCCGCGTAAGCGTAAATACCATAAACTTCATGGCCGGGGAAAACGGGGAAGAAAATCCCGACCGTGTGAAAGACGGCCAAAAAGTTACGGCCGGCGGCCTTATAGCGGATAAAACGATAAAATATACAAAGAATAATAAAGTTATGGCGTTTGTGCAGCTTGAGGATATGTACGGTAGCGTTGAAGTAGTTGTATTCCCAAACGTATATAATAAGTATATAGGGCTTTTAAATATTGGAAACGTCATACTTGCAGAGGGATCGGCGCAGATTTCAGAAGGCGAGGACGGAAAGCTTATGGCCGATAAGATAATGGATTTAAACGGCGAAGAAAAACCGAAGAACGATCCGTGGAGCAAAACGCTTTTTCTCAGGGCTGAAAACGGGAGCCAAATAGAGAGCTTAGCCCCTTTGCTTAAAAAGTACGGCGGCAATATACCCGTAAGGATACGGAATTTGGAAACTGGACAGATGCTGGGAACTCCGAAAAGCAGTTGGGTAGACGGCAGCGACGGACTTTTGCGCGAATTAAAGGATATAATCGGTGAAAACAACGTAGTTTTAAAAGGACGTCAGTAAATATTTGTATTTTGATTTGCCATAAATTGTATGTATGTGGTATCCTTATGGTGAAAAAATTAAATTAAGCGGAAGTATGCCGCGTATTGGCGTCATTTTGATTTTTGTTTATGACGTATATTCCGCCTGACATGTATACAGGCGGAATTACTGTAAAATATGCGCGCTTTTTGCGCGGCGGGAAAAGGTTTCGCGCACCGGACGTTATCGGCCGTTTCCCGCTTACTGTTCTGAATATTATAATGAGGTGGTATAAAAATGAGAAGAACAAAAATAGTATGTACCCTCGGCCCGGCGTCAAACACGAAAGAGAAGATCAAAGAACTCATAGAAAACGGCATGGATGCGGCAAGGATCAACTTTTCCCACGGGGACTATGATTCCCATGGCCAAACGATTAACAACCTTAAAGAGGCAAGGGAAGAACTTAACGCTCCGATACCTCTTATACTTGATACCAAGGGGCCTGAAATAAGAATTAAAAAATTTGCAAAATCAAAAGTATACCTTGAAAGCGGAAGTACTTTTACACTTACTACAAGAGATGTAGAGGGCGACGGAAACATAGTCGGCGTAACCTACAAAGATCTACCGAAAGACCTTAAAAAAGGCAGCCGCGTACTTTTGGACGACGGCCTTTTGGAGCTTAAAGTTACTGGCCTCAGCGAAACGGACGTTGAATGTGAAGTTATAAACGGAGGTTTTTTAAGTTCAAATAAGGGCGTCAACATACCGGACGTATATGTAAATCTGCCTTCTTTAACGGAAAGGGATATTGAAGATATTAAATTCGGCGTAAAAATGGGATTTGATTATATTGCGGCTTCATTTATAAGAAGCGCGAAAGACGTCCTTAAAATAAGGCGAGTCCTTGAAGAAAACGGGGGCGGGGATATATTTATAATCGCCAAAATCGAAAACAGGGAAGGCGTTAACAATATTGACGAGATACTGGCTGTTTCAGACGGCATAATGGTTGCCCGCGGGGATCTCGGAGTCGAAATACCTATAGAAGAAGTGCCGCTTGTGCAGAAAGAGCTTATTAAAAAAGCAAACGCCGTATGCAAGCCTGTTATAACGGCTACGCAGATGCTTGAAAGCATGGCGTCAAATCCGCGTCCGACAAGGGCGGAAGCCAACGACGTTGCAAACGCCATATTTGACGGAAGCGACGCTATAATGCTTTCGGGAGAAACGGCGTCCGGAAAGTACCCTGTGGAAAGCGTATCGACAATGGCGCGTATAGCCGTTACTACGGAAGGAAGTATAAATTATATAAAGAGGCTCCACCAGCAGTTTTACCCAGAACAAACCAACATCACAAACGCCATAAGCTATGCGGCCTGCACAACGGCGGCCGAACTTAAAACGGCGTGTATATCTACGGTTACGAAAAGCGGTTTCACGGCAAGAATGATATCGAAATTCAAGCCGACATGCCCTATCGCGGCAAGTTCTTTCAATGAAAGGGTGTGGAGGCAGTTAAATCTTGTCTGGGGATGCCGCCCTGTGCTTCTTGAAAGGATACTTGACGACGGCAAAGTTTTTGAGCTTGCAATGGAAACTGCCGTAAAAAGCGGCCTTGCCGTTAACGGCGATACTGTCGTAATTGCCGTTGGCGTTCCTGTCGGCGTTTCGGGTTCCACAAATACAATGCGCGTTGAGATAGTGGGCGACGTTATTTGCAAGGGAACGGGAATAGGCGGAAAATCGGCGTCGGGACAGGCGACAGTTATTAAGGTTATCGACGAGGCGCTTAAAAAGTTTAAAAAAGGCGACGTGCTTGTAACGCCGTATACCACAAACGATCTCCTTCCGTTTGCAAAGCAGGCAAGCGCTATAGTTGTCGGACCTATGGATCAGGTTGAAGGCAGCCATGCGGAAATAATCGCCCATGCCCTCGACGTTCCTGTGGTTATATGCAACAGTTGCGTAACCGATTTGATTAAAAACGGCACGTTTATATCGGTTGATGCGGAAAAGGGCTTCGTTTATGCAGGTATGCCGAAAGATATGCAGTAATGTTTTTTAAAACATGGGGGGATTTTTATGGATAAATACAGATGCATTGTTTGCGGATATGTTTATGATCCGGCTGTCGGCGATAAGACGCAGGACATTTTGCCCGGCGTAACCTTTGATGAATTGCCCGAGGACTGGATCTGCCCGATGTGCGAAGTTGATAAGACGGATTTTGAGAAAATTTAGAGGGTTTTGATATGGATAAGCAGAAGCTTGAAAATATGATAGCCGCCCTTGAAATATTTTATGAAACGGCCGGCTATGAGGATTTTTACGAAAAAGAGATAAAAGGCAGGACGGAAGACGAAATATACCTGCTTTATGAGGATACGTTCGGAGAAGAGATATAAGCGGCGTTTGCAGTTTCGCTTTACAAAATGCGCGTACGGTTTTAACGGGCAGCGGCGGCGCGATAGCCGCGTTAAAGCTTCTTGCCGCCGGATTAGCGTAGCCTAAATGAGGGGATTTTTTCTTTGTTGGGCGTGTGCGGCGCTATGAACCGAATCTAATGGCAGTTAAAAACCTTCCGCTTAATATGCGGAAGGTTTTTTGAATGTGTTAATATTGGTTTCGTTTTACAGGAGCGCGCATGGGTTTCAGCAGACATTAGAGGCACAGCGGCTTCTATGGAAAGCGCATGCAAAAAACGCGGAAAAAATTTCATTGTTGGGCGTGGCGGCCTTGTAAACTAAAGCTATACTTAATAGTTAAAATCGTCGGAGTACGGCTGTTTAAAGCGCATTTAAATGAAATATCCGTTAGCGAAACACAAATTATGTTTCCTTTAAATTGCTTGTTATGCACATTAAAATACTTCCGGCCGCATTTCCAAGCGACATTACAACGGTATATAAAAGCGTTTTCAGCGACCATACGTTGGCGGCGGAAAAATAAAACATATCGGCCACGCAGTGCTCAAAGCCCGAACAGATGAAAACCGTTACACAGATAAATATGCCTATAAAGTTTCCGCGCTTGTATGCTTCTACGGCGATATACATAAGTATTCCGCAGAAGAAAGCAAGTATAAACAGGCTTAAAGGGCTGTCGCCAAGCTTTACGGAACAAATCTGTGCCGCGCGTTCGTTTACTGTAAGACGGGTCATGTTAACTAGCATGCCGGAAACAAACGCTCCGATTAAATTACCTATCCATATGACAATAAGATAATATGAGTATTTTAACTTGTCTTTCTGAAGGGGGATGTATCCGACCTTCCCCGTAAACAGATTATACTGGTAAAAACAAACCGTAAAAAGCCCTACGCTGAACAGGAATGCCCCGGCCACAGTATTTTCCACCGAAAGGAACACTGTGCCTCCTATGGATATGCATATGCCGGCTATAACTGCTTTAATGAATATTGTATACATTTTCTCCCCTCCTATAGACGAGAATTATAATTCTTATTAAAAAATATTTCCATTTCTTATTTGACCAATATTTAACGAATTAAATTATGAAATTTTGCTATTGATTTTTGTCCAAAAAAATGCGCTGTAAAATAGTCAACATAAAAAAATGGAAATTTTTATCAATTATGACTAAAAATATCAGATGAATTCTATTTTGTAATAAGGCCCGCCCATTAGTAGGCGTCTTATGAAACGGCGTGTAAAAAACGGCGTTAAAAGCAAAAAATAGTAAATTTGCTGTGTGACCTTTCGTAATTATATGGTATACTTATTAAATCAGTTTATATTTTATGCGGAGGTAATTGACGTGATTTATAATAATATTCTCGAAGCGCTGGGCAACACGCCTATGATACGCCTTAACAGGATTGCGCCGGAGGACGGGGCCGACATATATGTAAAATATGAAGGGCTTAACGTAGGGGGATCCGTAAAAACAAGAACGGCGTTTAATATGCTTAACGAAGCGGAAAAACAAGGGATTATAACAAAGGATACAATAATCGTGGAGCCTACAAGCGGCAATCAGGGCATAGGGATAGCGCTTGTCGGGGCTGTGAAGGGATATAAAGTGAAAATTATAATGCCGGATTCCGTAAGCGAAGAAAGGCGTATGCTTGTCAGCCAGTATGGGGCGGAGGTTATACTTATTCATGACGACGGCGATATTGGAAAGTGTATTGACGAGTGTCTTAACACCGCCCTTAAAATGAGGGATGAAGATCCTAACGTATATGTTCCTCAGCAGTTTGTAAATCCTGACAACAACGCGGCGCATAAAAAGGGAACGGCAATGGAAATACTTCAGCAGATGGGCGAGGTTAAAATAGACGGCTTCTGTTCCGGAATAGGCACGGGAGGAACTATAACAGGCATAGGAGAGGTCCTTAAGGCAGATAACCCTTCCGTTGAGATATGGGCGGTGGAACCTGAAAACGCCGCAATACTTTCCGGGCATAAAGTTGGCACGCACATACAAATGGGAATTGGCGACGGACTTATACCGGATAACCTGAACACGAATATATATAATGGGATCTGTATCGTAACGGATGAGGAGGCTTTGGAAATGTCGAAACGCCTTGCGCGTGAAGAGGGATTGCTGTGCGGCATATCAAGCGGCTCCAATGTCACGGCGGCAGTTAAGCTTGCAAAAAAGCTCGGCAGGGGAAAAACAGTTGTTACGTTGCTGCCGGATACAGGGGAGAGATATTTCAGCACTAAGCTTTTTGAATAATTAAAGAGGCGCGGCTGTAAATTTATCATTCGGCATAAAAGTATTCGCACGGCGTGATATTATAGGTTTTATTATAAAAATACAGAATCGGGTTTTTGCTTCGGATATTTCCGCATATTGCCGGATGAAGGAATATTCTCGTGAAAGACCGGGAAACAAAACAAATATTGTATGGAAGGCAAATAAAAACTCATTATGTATTAAGTTTGTTTTCCTGTTTTGATGGCATGTTAAGTATGCAAACATATGAAATACAGGCGGCGGGATTTTGTTTTATAAAATACCGTTAAATTAATTCGGCAGATTTAAGGTTATAGTTAAGATTTGCCGATGTTTTCAGAGTATTGCGAAATTTAATAAGTAATAGAGGCTGTCCGCTTTAAATAGGGACAGCTGTTTTTTTGTCTGTACGGTTAAAGACAATCCGGAAGAGGCATGCCGTTTCGGATTCCTTACTTGCTTTTACGGCGGCGCGCCTTGATTTCAGCGGATTTTGTCTGTTCAACAACTATGCGTCTGCCTAAAACGGCTATAAAATTTTTGATGCGTTATTATCCATGGACAATCAGTATATAGGAGTTGGCGTTTATAAATTAAATAGGTTAGGTGCGGACGGTTTAAATTTTTATTAAGCAGGTTTTTTATACGGACGTCAAGGAAATGGTTTTATCATATTAACAGAATAATATTTTTGAAGTTTATTTTGTGCTTAGCTTCGGTTTATAAGGTCACACGCGGTTTTAAGCGGCGGAAGCGGCACAATAGCCGTGTTAAAGCCGCTTGCCGCAGGGTTTGCGGCGTTTGCCCGTCTTTGCCTTGCTCTTACGCCGCTGCCGCCGCTTAAAACTCTTTGACCTCACAAGGGAAAAATTTTTTGCAGTTCAAGGCGCATATGTGCCGACATAGCGGCTCCTATGGCAAACATATGCAACGCCGAAATGCGGAAAATTTTCCTTGTGAGGCGTGTGTGTCCTTGTAAACCGAAGCTATGATAAAGTTTAAAAACTGCTTGACAAAATGGAATATAAATGATAGTGTGTATATACACAGTGCATATACACAGGAGGGCGATAGGATGTTGTTTAAGAGCAATGAGTTAGAAGGGCAGGCTGTTATGCAGACTGCCGCAAGAATGTGCGCGGCCGCAAGGACAGCGCCGAAAGCCCACGGCAAAGACACAATCCATACTTTTGTTTTAACCGGTGAGGAAAAAGAAAAACTGGCGTTGAAAATGGAAGAAGTGGGAACACGCGAAATGGGCGACAAAATGTATACATGGTACGGACGCGACGCGGCCAATGTACGGTCGGCGCATGCAGTAGTTTTAATCGGAGCCGACAAAAAACAGCTTGGAGTGCCGCACTGCGGATACTGTGGTTTTGGCGATTGCGACGGATGCAAAAAAGCTGGCGGAAACTGCGGATTTGCGTATGTAGATCTTGGTATTGCAGTTTCCTCGGCGGTATCTGCGGCGGCTATTGATAAAGTCGACTGCCGTGTTATGTATTCGATAGGAAAAACTGCCGAGGAAATGGATTTCGCTTGCGAGTGCATATGGCTTGGAATTCCCGTTTCGGTTTCGGGCAAAAATATCTTTTTTGACAGAGGAATTTTTCATGACTGATCAGGCGTGTTTTTGAATGTTCGGTAAGGAATGTCTGTTTTGTAAAAACGGGATAAGGGTTTTGCATTATTTTCGCTTTTAAAAACGGGAACCAAAAATACAAGGCTTGAAATTTCGGCGGAGTGAGGATGACGCTGTATATAAAAATTTAAGAGGAAAATATATTCGGATTTATTCTGAAACGGATTAAAAAAAGAAGAGGGGCATGGCAGAGGCTGTGTCCCGATTTTTTATGGCTAAGTGATTGAACATATGGTACAATCAAAATGCAAAGATAAAAACGCAGCGCAAAGGAATTTTCCTTGCAGAGCCGGTAGGTAGCCCGGCCGCACCGTTTGGTGTAAGTAACCCTCCCTCCTTAGGGTCGTCCGTTCTTTGCTTATTAAATTTATTTAAGGAGGAATTGCCATGGATAATGTATCTGGCAGACTGACGGTATTTTTTGAGGAACCGTTCTGGACGGGTGTTTTTGAATGTATATGGAATGGCAGGCTGAGAGTATGCCGGGTTATATTCGGCTCCGAGCCGAAGGACGGCGAGGTATACGATTTTATACTGAGAAATTATTATAAGCTGAAATACAGTTCGGAGATAACGGCCGATATAAAGAAAACTGCCGGAAATCCAAAACGTATACGGCGCGAAGTGCGGAAAAGCGTAAAATGCAGAGGCGTAGGCACAAAATCGCAGCTTGCTTTGAAATTACAGCGGGAGCAGTCGAAAGTTGAACGAAAAATCATTAGCCGTGAACGGCGTGAAGCGGAAAAACAGCGGCAGTTTGAACTGAAACGGCAAAAAAGGAAAAAGAAGCGCCGAGGCAGGTGACAAGGGATATTATATTGGCAAAAAAGATTAAAGGTTATGTGAAATTTCGGTTTGACAATTATGCGCGGCCGTGTACAGAAGGAGTCCGGCGGGAATTAACGGGAGCAATAAACTTATTGCTCCCGAAAACAAAAAGTCTAAGGCTATATTCGGATATATAATAAAAACCGTTTATTCCGATTGTATTTACGGTTTTCGGCAGTTTGCCGTACTGTGCAGTCGGATAAACGGTTTTTATTTTTGAAAAATTTTATAAAGAACGGTTTTAGAATTGTTTAGTCGTCCAGTTTTCGCAATTCCATACGTCCGTAGCTATGCCGTCATAAAACTCCGGATCGTGGCATATAAGAAGTATGCTTCCCTTATATGCTTTAAGCGCGCGCTTTAATTCGTCTTTGGCGTCCTGATCCAAGTGGTTTGTGGGCTCGTCTAAAAGCAGTACGTTAGTTTCCCTGTTAATAAGCTTGCAGAGGCGGACTTTGGCCTGCTCGCCGCCGCTCAGCACTTTAACCATGCTTTCAATATGCTTTGTGGTAAGCCCGCATTTTGCAAGGGCGCTTCGCACTTCATACTGGGTATAGCTCGGAAACTCTTTCCAAATTTCGTCAATACACGTGACGTTGTCAGTGTATTTTTTCTCCTGTTCGAAATATCCTGTGTAAAGATAATCTCCAAGCTGTGTTGCGCCGCTTATGGGAGGGATAAGGCCGATTATACTTTTTAAAAGCGTCGTTTTTCCTATACCGTTGGCGCCTTTAAGCACGATTTTCTGCCCGCGTTCCATTGTCAAATCCAATGGACGGCTGAGAGGTTCGTCATAACCTATTACAAGCCCTTTTGTTTCGAATATATAGCGGCTTGCGGCGCGCGCTTCTTTAAAGTTGAATTCGGGTTTTGGCTTTTCATGCCCTAAGTCTATTATTTCCATTTTATCAAGTTTCTTTTGACGGCTCATGGCCATATTCCTTGTTGAAACGCGGGCTTTGTTCCTTGCCACGAAGTCTTTAAGCTCGCCTATTTCCTGCTGCTGTTTTTTATATGCGGCTTCAAGCTGGGCGCGTTTCATGGCGTAAACTTCAAGGAATTTATCATAATTTCCAACATACCTGTTTATTTCGGCGTTTTCAACGTGGTAAATAAGGTTGACGACGCTGTTGAGGAACGGTATGTCATGGGAAATAAGTATAAATGCGTTTTCGTATTCGTTTAAATACCGCTTGAGCCATTCGATGTGGTTTTCGTCAAGGTAGTTCGTAGGTTCGTCGAGAAGAAGTATATCGGGCTTTTCAAGAAGAAGCTTGCCTAAAAGCGCTTTTGTGCGCTGCCCTCCGCTAAGTTCCATAACGTCGCGGTCCATGCCGATGTCCTCCAGCCCCAGGGCGCGGCCGACTTCCTCCACTTTTGAATCGATTATATAGAAATCATGGACGGTTAACGTGTCCTGTATTTCGCCAAGCTCTTCCATCATTTTTTCCATTTCTTCGGGTTCCGCGTCCCCCATGCTGTCGCATATATCGTTCATACGGCTTTCGAGGGCGAAAAGCGGCGAGAATGCGCTTTTTAAAACATCGCGTATTGTCTGGCCCTTTTCAAGCGACGTGTGCTGATCAAGGTAGCCGACTTTGACATTTTTGCTCCATTCGATTTTACCTTCATCCGGCATAAGCTTACCGGTAACAATACTCATAAATGTGCTTTTGCCTTCGCCGTTTGCTCCGACAAAGCCGACGTGTTCGCCTTTAAGAAGGCGGAACGATACATTATTGAATATTGCCCTGTCGCCAAAGCCGTGGCTTAAATTCTGTACGTTTAAAATACTCATTCTGATTCTCCTTACTAATATATACAAATCGGCGGCGATTATTATATTACAATGGCCGCGGCATTATTTCAATACTAAAACTGTACATTGTGTCCACAGAGTGGTAAAATGCCGTATAAAAGGGGGAATTTTTAAATGGAAGCTTTAATAGTTGTCGATATGCAGAAGGATTTTATTGAAGGGAGCCTGGGGACAAAGGAGGCTCGGGCCATTGTTGAAAACGTGGTTAAAAAGATAAAAGATTTTGACGGCGAGGTTATTTATACAAGGGATACCCATTACGACGGCTACCTTGAAACGGCGGAGGGCAGAAACCTTCCGGTTATACACTGTATTAAGGATACCGAAGGATGGAAAATAGACGAAAGGGTTTTTAATGCAGGGAAAGGAAAGTGTGCGTCTGTTATCGATAAGCCGACTTTCGGCTCCGAGGAATTGGCGGCTTTTGTAAAAGGCAGGGGGTATGATAAAATTACGCTTATAGGCCTTTGTACGGATATATGCGTTATATCAAACGCGCTTTTGTTAAAGGCCGCATTGTGGGAAACGCCGATTGCCGTAGACAGGTCGTGCTGCGCGGGGGTTACGCCCGAAAGCCATGAAAGGGCGTTAGGCGCAATGGGTATGTGCCAAATAGAGGTTTACTAAGCGGGGAATATTTTCGGAAGAGGAATAAGAAACTTTCATTATTGAATTTAGTAACATAAAAAATACGCGGCCTGTAATTGGAATTTTGCCGTGTTAAGCATGTTAAACGCCGTTTTATGTTTGAACGGCGTTTTTTATTTTTATGTATTGCCGCGAACAATAAGAAAAAATATTTCTCATAATGGAATTTTTTTAAATATTTATTAACGCATAATATGAGCGGACGTTTTTGAATTACTTCCGGAAAAAGCCGGAAGCAGTGGATTCAGCATAGTTAGCGCATGGACGAAGGCTGGAACATTCATTCGGAGAAACTATGCGACTTGTGCGCCGCATAAATAATATTCGGGGAACGTATATGTCTTTATAAATTAAAAGTATCCGCCGATTAATTTTCATTGCGGTTTCAGGAAGAAAGTTTTCGGACGGTTCCGCGGCGGCCTTTAAATTTTTTTGAACTGCAAGAAGCCGTGAAAGCGCGGGGGTTATGAAGAAAAAAGGCTTATTATCCGAACGGCGTAAAAACGCTATATAAACATGTCCATAAATTTGTTGACTGCATGCAGTACGCCGCCTTCATCGCATGAAAGGGTAACGTAGTCGGCCAGCTTTTTAATATGCTCTTCCCCGTTTGCCGTCGCAACTCCGACGCCGGCAAAACCCAGCATATCTTCATCATTGCCGTTGTCGCCGAAAGCCATAACTTCACACGGTTTTACGGAAAGCTTTTCGCACAGCAGTTTGAGCGCCCGGCCTTTTGTTGCCGAAGAACTTGTGATTTCTATGTTATTGGGCGAAGAACTTGTAACTGAAATGTCTTTGCGGGCCGAAAGGTGATTTTTAAATTCCGCCCTAAGGTTTTTGTCTTTAAATATAAGGTTTATATTTTCAATGCGGCAGCTGTTTCGGCGTATGAAATCGGCGCTGTCGTCTATTGGTTTTCTTGTTGAAAGCACATATTCCATATGGGCGGCGCTTACGGCATATTTATCGACACACTCTATAAATCGTTTTTCCGTGTAGGCTATGCCTTCGGAAAACAGTTCCGCCATTATTTCTTTGTTTCTTGTGTTTTCAATTATACTTAGCCCTATATCGGCGTTAAGACAAGTCCTTATAATTTCGATTCCTGTCTGAATGTTTTTAACGGCCGCGCCGTTTGACGATATTACATACTTGATCCCCTTTATATCAAATACGTCTTTTGGGATTGAGCCAAGCGGCCTTCCCGTAGCCGGTACAAATATTACGCCGCGTTTTATTAAACCGGAAATCCCGTCGGCAAGGGCCGGTGGGATTTTTTTGTCGGACGTAAGCAGCGTGCCGTCCAGATCGCTTGCAATCAGTTTTATTTTAGACGCCATTTTGCCAGCACCTTCCTCCGCTAAATTTACTGTAATATTAACACATACGGCCTTTATCTGCAAGTAAGGTGCGAATGCTTGATAAAAGAGCGGCTCAATATCGCATATTTGGGTATGGGTATCGTTTGGAGAGGGGTTTTTAAACATTGAGTGGAGTATTTGAACAATGAGCGGGACCGGATGTATTTTTAAATGGGACAAAAGCCGTTAAAATAAGCGTTTTGTTTACCGTTATCAAATAAATAATTTACCGTTGGTTTTGTCGTTTTATGTATTGTGTTTAATTTAATATCCGAAAAACGGCGTGCCGTTATGTATGTTTAATAAAAATAAATTATTTGTTTACAAATACTTGAAAAAATTACGGCGTATAGTATAATGTTCTGAGTTTAGTAAAAATAATTTGTTTGTTTAGTATTAGATAACTTTTTCCGGGGGCGTTTTATGGATATAGGAATAAAAATAAAGCAGCTTAGGACGCAGAAGGGGCTTACCCTTGAAGAGCTTGCAAGCCGATGCGAACTGACAAAGGGTTTTTTATCTCAGCTTGAAAGGAACCTGACTTCCCCTTCCATAGCGACTTTAAACGATATACTCGAGGCTTTGGGAACAACGCTTTCCGAATTTTTCAGCGAGGCGAAAGACGAAAAAATCGTTTTTAAGGAGGACGATTTTTTTGTTGACGAACGGGAAGGGTATAAGGTTAACTGGATTGTGCCTAATTCCCAGAAAAATGAAATGGAACCCGTGCTTATAGAGCTTGAGGCTGGGCAGAAAACGTTTGAGCTTAACCCAAACGACGGAGAGGAATTCGGTTTTGTGCTTGAAGGGCGCGTTACGCTTGTAAACGGCGACAAGGAATATTTTGTTAAAAAAGGGGAAACATTTTATCTCAACGGAAGGGATTTTCATTATTTAAGAAACGACAGGAAAACGGCGGCAAAAGTTTTATGGGTTTCAACCCCGCCTCTGTTTTAGGCCGCCGCCGTTTTTTCGGTATAATGAAATTTACCGCTTAGCGGGCGCGGATCGCGTTTAAAAGGGAGTATTCTAAAATTTCAGTGGGGAGAGGGAAATGAAAAAATTAATTCAGTTTAAAAACATAGTTAAGGAGTTTGACGGGCAGCTTGTTTTAAAAGGGATTAACCTTGATATATACGAAAACGAATTCGTTACCCTTTTGGGGCCTTCCGGCTGCGGAAAAACAACTCTTTTAAGGATACTTGGAGGTTTCCTTGAAGGGTACGAGGGACAGCTTATATTCGACGGGCAGGAAATAAGCGGCGTGCCGCCGTATAAGAGGGAAATAAATACTGTTTTCCAAAAGTATGCGCTTTTTCCTCATATGAATGTTTACGACAATGTGGCTTTCGGACTAAAGATAAAAAAAGAACCGAAAGATATTATAGAGCAAAAAGTTAAACGTATGCTGAAGCTTGTAAATCTTGAGGATTATGCAAAAAGGGCCGTAACGGAAATGAGCGGAGGCCAACAGCAGAGGGTGGCGATAGCCCGCGCGCTTGTTAACGAGCCTATGGTGCTTCTGCTTGACGAGCCGCTTGGCGCGCTTGATCTTAAACTTAGGAAAGAAATGCAGCACGAGCTGAAAAAAATACAGCAGGAAGTCGGAATTACGTTTATTTATGTAACCCACGACCAGGAAGAAGCCCTCACCATGAGCGATAAAATCGTTGTTATGAAAGACGGGGAGATACAGCAGATAGGAAGCCCTACCGATATATACAACGAGCCTGTGAATGAATTTGTCGCAAATTTTATAGGCGAAAGCAATATTATAGACGGCGTTATGATACGCGACAGGCTTGTTATGTTTGAGGACAAAAAATTTGAATGTGTCGATACGGGCTTCGGAGAAAATGAGAAAGTCGACGTAGTTATACGTCCGGAGGATTTGGACATAGTGCCTAAGGAAAAGGGCAAGCTAAAAGGCGTTGTAAAAAGCGTGCTTTTTAAAGGCGTACATTATGAAACTGTCGTCGAAACGCGCGCCGGAACAAGCATAACGGTTAAAATGCACGTTTCCGAGGATCGTCCTGTTTTCAACAGCGAAGCCAATGAAAAAATGAGCGCCAACGATTTTTATCTCGATGTAAGCGACATAGAGGAACTTACCGAAAGCGATATAATTGCGAGGGCCGACGCCCAAGCATGGAACCCGGATACAGACAGCCTTATTTCCATAAACAAGGTAGAGTACAGGATCGAGCCTAAAAACGGCGTATATCCGGTTACGTTTTCAACGGCGGCAGGCACTATAGCGACTGCAAATATGATTGTTCGCGATGAAAACAGGATTGTAAGCAATGTTTATCAGGAGGAAATATATGCCGTTAACTTCTTTAAAAAGGTTGACGAAATAATGGAGAGCATTGCCCTTGAAACAGATCTTAAAACGTGGGCGAACGCTTCTGCATGGAGCCTTGAGGACGATTCGCCCGTTGAGATAACGGATGTTGAATATTCGTTTGATCCCGAAAATATCGCCGCGGGCGATTATGACGTTACATTCAAAACGGAAGGCTATGAATATAAAGTAGATACTACCGACAAATATGAAGTCGGCGACGAAGTGGGCCTTATGTTCGTGCCGGAGGATATACATATTATGGAAAGGCAGGGATAAGCATGAAACAATTTCGCCGTATGGCTCTGCCATACATAATATGGATGGCGGTTATGATTGTCCTGCCTATGCTTTTGATACTTATGTATGCTTTTACTTCAAAGGGCAACGATGTGACGACATTCAGGTTTACATTGGAAAATTTCGGGAAGTTTTTCAGCGATCCGATATTTCTCGACGTTTTAAAACGGTCGCTTTTAATTGCTGTTATAACAACCGTTATATGCATAATTTTGGGGTACCCCGCCGCTTATATAATTGCAAATTCAAAGCCGAAAACAAAGATAATGCTTGTGCTGCTTATAACAATACCAATGTGGATCAACATGCTTGTAAGGACATACGCATGGATGGGAATACTCCAAAACGACGGCATAATAAACACAATACTGGGATTTTTCGGAATAGGCCCAGTAAAAATGCTGCACACAAGCTTTGCCGTTATACTCGGAATGGTTTATAACTTTATACCTTTTATGATATTGCAGATCTATACGTCGCTTACCAAAATGGATAAAAGCCTCTTGGAGGCCGCAAGCGATTTGGGCGCCGATAAGGTTAAGTGCTTTTTAAAAATTACACTGCCTCTTTCGATGCCGGGCGTTATAAGCGGGATAACCCTTGTATTCCTTCCGGCCGTTTCAAGCTTTTTTATACCGAAGCTTTTGGGAGGCGGGCAGTATGTGCTTATCGGCAACGTAATTGAAAGCCAATTCCTGACAAGCGGCAACTGGAATTTCGGAAGCGCGATTTCGCTTATTATGGCAATTATTATTATGATTTCCATGTATATAGCGAAAAGGGTTGACGCTGATCCGGAAGGGAAAGGGGGCCTTGTTAAAAAATGAAAAAAAGGCCGAAAATACTTTCGAAAATATTTATGGGCATAATGATGCTGTTTTTTTACGCCCCGATTATATACACAATTATATTCTCTTTCAACAGCAACAAAAGCCTGACCCACTGGAACGGGTTTTCACTGCGTTGGTATGAAAAAATGTTTAATAACGGCGATATGATGGACGCTGTTGGATACACTATACTTGTAGCTGTGCTGGCAACGGTTATTTCAACATTCGTAGGCACTATAACGGCAATAGGGCTTTCAAAAAGCAATAAAGTTGTTAAGGCTATGGTTGAAAGGGTAAACGATCTGCCTATTATGAACCCCGAAATAGTAACGGCAATAGGGCTTCTTATGTTTTTCAGCGCATTAGGTGTTAAAAAGGGGCTTGGCACAATGCTTGCGGCGCATGTAATGTTCTGCATACCGTATGTGATGCTTAGCGTATCGCCTAAGCTTAGAAGCTTGGATCCGAACCTTGCAGACGCATGCATGGATCTTGGGGCTACGCCTTGGCAGGCCCTTACTAAAGTTATAGTGCCACAGATAATGCCGGGAATTATATCAGGGGCCCTAATAGCGTTTACAATGAGCTTTGACGATTTTATTATATCATATTTTGTTACTGGCAACGGAGTAAGCAACATTTCAATTATGGTCTATACGATGAGCAAACGTATAAACCCTTCAATAAATGCTTTAAGCACAATTATAATACTGTTGATAACAATAGCGCTTGTGCTTATTAATATAATCCCATTAATTAAAGAAAGGAAAAGTGCAAAATGAAAAAATTAATCGTATGTTTTTTAGGAGCCGCGCTTTTATTAAGCGGATGCGGCGGCAGCTCGAATTCGGAGGGAGGAGAAGAAAAATATTCCTCAAATACGTTAAAGCTTTACAACTGGGGCGAATATATGGGTGAAAACCTGATTTCGGACTTTGAGGATGAGTTCGGCGTTGACGTTATCGTCGAATATTTTGATTCAAATGAAATGATGTACACCAAGCTTCAGGCAGGAGATTCATACGACGTGCTTGTGCCTTCGGATTATATGATTGAAAGGCTTATTGCAAACGACATGCTTATGGAAATAGACAAAAGCCTTATACCTAATATAGAAAACCTTTCCGACGGTGTAAAAAACCTTGACTACGACCCTGACAACACATATTCCGTGCCGTATTTCTGGGGGACAGTAGGCCTTGTATATAATAAGGAAAACGTGCCTACGGAACTTATTGAGGAAAAAGGCTGGGAAATATTAAAAGATACAAATTACAAAGGCAGGATTTATATGTACGATTCCGAAAGGGACTCGTTTATGGTTGCCCTTAAAGCGCTCGGATATTCTATGAATACCGATAATGAGGAAGAAATAAACGAGGCGTATGAATGGCTCAGGGAACTTAACGATACAATGGAACCTATATATGTAACAGATGAAGTAATTGACAGTATGATGAACGGCGACAAGGATATAGCGGTTGTTTACAGCGGCGATGCGACGGTTATACTTGACGAAAATGAGGATATGGAATATTTCATGCCGTCGGAAGGAACAAACCTTTGGAGCGACGCTATGGTTATACCAGCCAATGCCGAAAATCCGGAACTTGCCCATGAATTTATAAACTATGTTCTGACATATGACGCGTCGTACGGCAACAGCGAAACGGTTGGCTATGCTTCAAGCAACCAGGAAGTTCTTGATGAAATGAGCGGTGAAGGCGGTTTATATGCGGATAACGAGGCTTACCTTCCGAGGATGGGATACGATAAAGATGAGATTTTCAGGGACAACGAGGTTTTAAAACAGAAACTTTCGGATCTTTGGATTAAAGTTAAAGCGGAAAAATAAAAGCGAACGGTATTTTAAGGAATTTATACGCTGTATAGATTAATGAATATAAAACTGCCGTGCAGATGATTGCAGATCATTTGTGCGGCGGTTTTTAATTATATAAATTTCAAAATTTGTTCCGTTCATTTGGTTTTCGGCAGGATTAATTCATAATATTGCATAGGCGGAAACGCTTTTGTTTTCAAAAAGCGGATGAAATTTTACACAAACGATGCTTTTGTATAGAAAAATATATGAAATATATAGTTTTTAATGGAAATATTAAAGGATGCGCTTCAAAATTAAGAATGATATATGGAATATAACGGTATTATATCGCGTTTATAATGAACAATATTTTATTAATATGCTTTATTTGAATAATTATTGATTGAATTTATACGAAAATATACCGGGAAATTTAAGATTAGAATAAAAAAAATGAAATTATATACACATCTTTTTACAACAATTTAAAGCTAAGTCCGTTAATATCGGCTTTCGTATTATGTAAAAAAATTCTAATGCAAGCGAAGGTATAAACAGACAGACGAAAAAAAACCGTCGCGGCCCTATATTGTTGCAATGCGGAAACGTTTGCAGCAAATTAGCCGGAGCAATTTCGGATCAAAACTTTAAATTGCCATATTTAGCCGAATGGAGGCGGCATGGAGTTTTACCCGCAACACATCGTCCATTTTAATATAAACAAAAAGCACATAGGAAATCGGTAAAGCTTTATAAATTTACGTCGAAATGTACACAGAAATAAACGCTTAAAATTTTAACGGGTTAAAAATGTAAATTTTATAAAAGACAATAAAATTTGTGAACTTTTTTTGTTTTATATTTTTATACTGAAGTTAGGGGGAGTTTATTTTGCTTAGATTTTTATTATTTTTCAGTTTTATTCATATTTTGGGGATTTTAAGTTATGGAAATGCGCATATTGCCGCTGTTATTATTATGGCTGGATGTATATTTATATATAAATATAAAATATTTAGATTTGAGGAATTTTCTGTATTTTTTATAGCTTTATATAGGGATTTTATGATGTTTTTTGTAGAAATATTTGTTTTTAGGCATTTTTTCGCCGGACTTACCGAAGCTGTGCATGTTAAATATCACAAATAATTTTTTAACATTAAAAGAAATATTTGGCCGTTAAAAATTTGACATTACAGGCGCATTTATTTATTATATATGTGCAAATGTTTAAGGCCTGTTTAATTGTAATAAACCCGGGATATGTTATAAAAACGGCTCATTTCTGCAATTTATTTCTAGGAGGGCATAAAATGCTTCTTGCAATTTTCTTAGTGGGTATAGCTTTATTAATGCTTCTTATCATCAAATTTAAAGTAAACCCTTTCATCGCGCTTTTATTAGTTTCAATAGTTATCGGTTTGGGCGGCGGTATTCCGGTTGCGCAGATACCAACCGATATAGCGAAGGGCTTCGGCTCTACAATGACCTCTATAGGTATTGTTATCGCGCTCGGAATTTTACTTGGCCAGCTCCTTTATGAAACGGGCGGCACAGAAGAAATAGCAAGCCTTGTGCTTGAAAAAATCGGCGTAAAGAACTCGCCGTTGGCAATGAACTTAACAGGCGTTATAGTTGCAATACCTGTTTATTTTGACGCGGCTTTCGTTATACTTGTTTCTATTGCGAAACAGCTTTCAAAGCAGACGGGCATTAATTTTGCGCGTTTTGTTACGGCGCTTGGCGTAGGCCTTATTGTTGCCCATTGCCTTGTTATTCCTACTCCTGGGCCTATGGCCGTTGCCGGCACTGTAGGGGCGAGCATGGGGCCGTTCGTATTCTATTCGCTAGTAGTTGCGGTTCCTGCCAGCTTAATAGGCGGCGTTTTATATTCAAAATTAACTGTGGACAAGTTTTTCCCTAACGGCTTTGAAATTAAGGAGGACAGCGAGGCCGCGGCAAAGGCTGAAGCTTCAAACGGTCCTAAGCCAAGCGGACAGCTTGCAATCGGGCTTATTCTCCTTCCTATACTCCTTATACTCTTAGGCACTGTTGCCGGAGCGGTTATAGGTGATAAGAGCCCTGCCGTAACAGCGTTTTTCACATTTATCGGCGATAAGAATATAGCGCTTTTCATAGGCGTGCTCGTTGCGGTTTTCGCCCTTAAAAAATACCTCAAAAGGCCTTTGGAAGACGTGCTTACAGAAGGCGCGGCGCAGGCCGGAATGGTATTTCTTATAACGGGAGCCGGCGGAAGTTTTGGGCAGATTATCAACTCAACAGGTATCGGCGAATATCTTGTTAACGTTATGGGCAACTTCAATATACCGCTTATACTGCTTGCGTTCCTTCTTTCGCAGATACTCCGTGCGGCACAGGGTTCTGCAACAGTAGCCCTCGTAACAACGGCGTCGATTGTTGCGCCGACTATTGCGGCAGTAGGTGCGTCGCCGGTACTTGTAGGCCTTGCAACATGCTGTGGAAGCGTAGGGCTTTCGCTCCCGAACGATTCAGGTTTCTGGGTAATTAACAGGTTCTCCGGTTTCTCGTTTGCGGAAACATTTAAAACATGGACGATAGGCGGCCTTGTAGCGGGCTTATCGGGTTTTGTAGTAGTGCTTATATTAAGCCTGTTCGCGGGAGTTCTTCCGGGGCTTTAAAATTGAATACAGCCGCCGCCGTATTTAACGGGGGGTTAAATGAGTATGGCGATTTAAATTAACTGATTTAAATTCACATGGGCAGCGGCACATTTCAAAAAAACACTGTTTCTTTAAGAAACAGTGTTTTTTTGTCGGCAGTATATTAACAGTATATTAATTTGTACAGAAAGATTTACCGTTAGATGCATTTATATGAAACATGAATACCTTAAGCTTACGAACATACAGGCTCCGCATGGTAAATTTTTCTGTTCTTTGGCGCTGCAAACCCTTGATTGGGACTTTTTAACTCCGCTTTGGAAAATGCGCCGCAACTCTCATAAGGTTTGTACACTTGCCTGCATATTTGTGCATTGAATAACAAAAAATTTCTTTATATGGAGTTGAAGAGCCTGCAACGGCATTAGCGGTTTAAGAGCAAAGATAAAGTAAGGGTGCAAAAGCAGTCTAAGCGGCGCGGTAATGCTTTTGACGCCGCCGCTATGACGCCGATGCTGTTCTAAACCATATATTCCATTGTAAATTGAACATCGTAAATTGAAGGTAATTTAATCCTAAATATCATGCGTAATGTTTGCCGTTTTTCAAAGCCGTATATGTTATGCGGATTTTCGGGTTGGCTGGAAGTTTGAAAATACGGGGAAACTTTATAATATATAGGCTGAAGTGAATACCGAAAAATCGAAGGTATAAACGGCGTGCTTAAAAACGTAAAAAACATGGAATACTCCGCGGATCGGCAATAAATTAGATTTGTATGATAATATTGCCGTATGCCGCAATTTTTCGGATAGTTATTGTATATTTGATTTGTGGTTTTCAACTTGCCGCCTTATATTTTCGGCTATATCTGAAAGAGGGTTCCTAAGCCCTGCCTTTGCCGCCGCTTTAACATAGCTTAGGCCGGGCATGGAGTTTGCTTCGCATACATAGTACCGCCCTTTGCTTCCGAGAAGAAAGTCCACGCTGCCGAGATTTATGTTGAGCGCGGCTCCTACGGCTTTTGCAGTATTTATTATTTCATCGGGCGGCGTGAAAAACTCAAGGCGGCCGCCCGAAGCCAGATTGGACTTAAAGCATTTTTCATTTATCCTTTTAAAAGAAGTTATATATTTGCCGCCGCATATTATAATCCTAAGATCCACGCCGGCCGACTCGGATATAAATTCCTGTAAAAGTATTTCGTCGTTGTAGCTTTTACGGTATAATCCTATTATATCAATAAGATGATCGTAATTTTTGGCAAGGGATACGCCGGTTCCCTTTGCTCCGTGGTCTATTTTTACTATAATAGGAAATGAAAAGTTTTCGGTTATAGTTTTTTCGCCTATGGAAGGCATATACAGCATTGTTTTTGGCAGACAGGCATATGGCGCATGCTTTTTAATAAGCTGGAAGCTTTTAAGCTTGTCGCCCGTATTTATAAGGCAGTCGCAGTTATTTATGCAGAGGACGCCGATACTTTCAAACATGCGTACAACGCTTCTGTTGTGATATGTGTTGTCGCCGAAAAATGCCGGAATTATAAAATCAGGCGGCGGCGTTTTGGCGCCGCGGATATAAATATAAGGCGTTTCGCCGCTTATTACGGCAATATCGTCGGCATATACCTTTTCAAGCGGCAGGCCGAGGCTGTTAAATGTTTCGGTAAATATATCAAGGTCTTTCAATTTAGCGCTTTTTTCGCCAATAAGTATAAATCCCGGCATTATTATTCCTCCAAAAAATTAATATCTGAATATTCTACCACAGCATATGCAGTGTTACAAGTGGTATACAGTATGTAAAATATAAAAAGGAGCTAAGTATGGAAAAGGCAACATTAAAAGCAATTAAACGCAAAATAGAAATAGGCAGAGAACGTATTGCCAATATGTCTCAATTAAGCAAAAACGCTGCAAAAAGCAACGAAGAACTGCTTATGCGTATTTTATCGGAAAATAAAGATACCGTATACGGAAGGAAATACGGTTTCGGAAACATAAAGAATGTGAAGGAATATATGGAAAAAGCGCCTTTAACAGAATATTCCGATTATGAGGAATATATTGAAAGCATATTAAACGGAGGCGAAAATATACTTTCAGCGCGCCGCCCAGTACATTTTGCCGAAAGCAGCGGCAGCAGCGGATTGCCT
The DNA here is from genome assembly GCA_024460105.1 of Anaerotignum faecicola. Lineage (NCBI taxonomy): Bacteria > Bacillati > Bacillota > Clostridia > Lachnospirales > Anaerotignaceae > Anaerotignum > Anaerotignum faecicola. Next base: position 477,247 of record JANFXS010000001.1, on the reverse strand, counting down.
AAAAAGGTTCCCATGTGCGCCGAGGCGCTTGAAATGTTTACTGACTATACTTTAAACGTATGTTTTGGGGCAATGGAAAACACGCTTGGGGATAACTGGAAAAAAAGCAGAGGGCTATCCCTTGCAAATGTGCGCCTTAAAAACCTTAACGGTTATTCGTATGGGGCTGTTTCAAGCAAAATACGCGAGAAATATAAGGATGTGGAACATTATGTGTATACGTCGCCTTTGGCGGCCACATATCCCGGAGGCGAAACGGATACAAAATACCTTCATCTGCGCTTTGCCCTTATGGAAGAGGATTTGTCGTTTATTACATGCGCATTTCTGAACACCGCCGTTGACGCCATGAAATATTTTGAGGATAACTGGGAAATGCTGGCCGGCGATATAGAACGGGGAACTGTAAACGAAGATATAATTATGCCGCCGCGCGTAAGAAAAGAAATCTCGGAGGGCATTAAGCCCATGCCCGGCAGGGGGAGATTTATAAGGAAGGAATGCGAGAAGGGCTTTGACGGAATACTTACAAGGATTTGGCCTGATTTCAAATTTATATACGGCATAGGCGGGGGAAGCTTTTCGGTATATGCAGATAAAATGCGGCGCTACATGGGAGGGGCGCTTTTAAACGAAAGCATATATTCCGCGTCGGAAGGGATATTTGCCACACATATAGCCCCGGAGGACGACGGAATGGTTATGATACTCGACAGCGCCTTTTACGAATTTATAGACATTGAGCGCGGCGGCGGGCCGAAAACCGTCGGCGAAATTGAAAAAGGGCGCGACTATGAACTTGTAATAACCAATCTTTCAGGTTTTTACCGCTATAAAATGCTTGACGTGATAAAGGTTGTAGGATTTTGGGGGACATGCCCTGTTATTAAATTCCTTTACAGGAAAAATCAGATTGTAAGCCTGGCAGGCGAAAAAACAAACGATTACGCCATGCAGTCGGCGATTAACGCCTTTTCCGAAAAAACGGGAGCAGACGTCGCCGAATACAGTCTGTATCCGGATTACAGCCACAGCCCGGCAAGGTATATAGTTTTTATGGAAATACCAGGCGGGATAAAAAAAGAACGCCTTTCGGAATACGAAAGCGCGCTTGATTTGGAAATAGGAAGGTTTAACCGTTCGTATTTGGACAAACGGAAATTGGGTATTATAGCCCCTCTTAAAATAAATATGCTTAGGGAAGGTTCGTATGCCGTGTACAGGCAGCTTATGTGCGCCAAAGGCGGAGCGTCGGGGCAGATAAAGCCGGTGCGTCTGATTGACAATAAGTTCAGGGAAAGCTTTTTCTTTTCTATGATTCAAAAGATGGAATAAGCCGGAAACGCCGCGTAGTTTCGGCGCGTTTAATAATTGATGCAAAGCACGATTTTGCGTCGGCTGATATAATTGGGCAGCAAAAAACTCCTTTGATATAATATAAGCGCTTTTACGTGCGCCGAAAAATCAAAGGAGTTTTTGCCGTGTTTTACGGCAGTTTTATACTGCTGGGAAAAGACGTATGTTTATGGGGAAAAACAAGTTATCAACAGTAATATTAATCATAAAATGTTTATAACTCTGTGGATAGTGTGGATAACTATTGGGAAACCAGCCTTTCCCCAACTAAATAAACATCTCCGGCGCCCATGGTTATCAACAGATCGCCCGGACATGCTGTGGATTTAATGTAGTCAACTATACTGTCGAAATTTCCGAGATAAACGGCGTCTTTGTCGTTAGATCTGATTTTTTGCGCAATATCTTCGGCGTTTATAAGCCCCGTATCCTTTTCCCTTGCGGCATATATGTCGGCGACGATAATTTTGTCGGCGTCCGAAAATGCCTTGCCGAATTCTTCAAATAAAGCTTTTGCCCTTGTATATGTGTGCGGCTGGAATACGCACCATATTTTATTATGCTCGACATTTTTTGCGGCGGCGAGGGTGGCTTTTATTTCGGAAGGATGGTGCGCGTAGTCGTCGATAACTTTAACTCCGTTAAATTCGCCTTTTCTCTGGAAACGGCGGTTAACGCCGGTGTAGCTATCAAGGCCTTTTATAATATTTTCCATGCTTATGCCGAGAGAGTATGAAGCGGCGCATGCGGCAAGGGCATTTAAAATATTGTGTTCTCCCGGTATCTTCAGGGAAATACGGCCTGAGTTTTTGCCTTTAAACACAGCGTCAAAACTGTTTGTGCCGTCAGGTTCATGAACGATGTTTTCGGCATACCAGTCGGCTCCGGAGGTAAGGCCGAATGTGATAACGTCGCTGTTAAGCCCGGATGTAATATATTCAACACCATATGCCTCATGGTTTATTATAACGCGTCCTTCTTTAGGCACGTTTAAAGCGAATTTTTTAAAAGATTCCTTTATTTCGTCAATATCCTTAAAGAAATCAAGGTGATCTGCTTCTACATTAAGTATTATCCCTATATATGGGTTAAATTTAAGGAAACTGTTGTGGTATTCGCACGCTTCGGCAACAAAGTAACCGCTTTTTCCTACTTTAATATTGCCGCCTATTGTCGATAAGGTTCCGCCTACGGTTATGGTCGGGTCAGCGTCGGCTGCAAGCAGTATTTCGCTAATCATAGAGGTCGTCGTTGTTTTTCCATGGGTTCCGCTTACGGCTATTGAATGGCTGTAGTTTGACATTATTGCGCCGAGGAGATCGGCCCTTTCGACTGTTTCGATGCCTTTTTCCCTTGCGGCCTCTACTTCGGGATTATCTTCCTTAACTGCGGCGGTATAGACCACAAGATCCGTGCCGTCCTTTATATTTTCGCCTTTATGGCCGTAATTGACATGTATGCCGAGATTTTCAAGGCGTTTTGTAGCGGCCGACGGTTTTATGTCCGTACCGGATACCGCTATCCCCATGCCGTTAAGTATTTCGGCAAGGCCTGACATGCTTACGCCGCCTATGCCTATAAAATAAACGTTTTTATATGTTTCCTTAATATTTTTATTCATTAATCAGAACGCCTCTATTCTTTATTAAATTTGATTATAAATCCCCGTTTTGGTGGTATAAAAACCTGCATGGAAAATTATAAATATAAGCCGTTAAAAATATCGAGCCGCCGTCGGCATTAAAACTGATTCGGGACAGAAATATAAAATAGGATTATTTATGTTTTGCCAAGCGGGTTTATGAAATATCTTACGATAAAATTATACTACATACTTTGTTTAAAGTCTATATTTTAGCAATTTTGAAGGCGGCGGCGTTATTTGGCATAAATTATGTGCGCCGGCCGGCACTGTAGATTTTCGGCATTATATTTATGAATATTTTTAACTTTACGCCGCATAAGCTTTTAATGGGCGTTTAGGACAGGCGCTTGCCGGCCGTTATGATAAGCCCAAAATACTTGAAGATGCGAGGAAAGTATATGAACTTGTATTTATAAAAAAACAACTTTGCAGAAAATAAATGCGTATTTGTATAAAAGGTAGTCAAAATTCATATAAATAAAGCTTAAAAATACTAAAATATATAAAAAATTACTTTTTAATTTGGTTAAAAAAATGTTTAGTACACATATTTGACAAAAAAGTATATAATTTTAACAATGGGTTGGATATATTTTTTAATAAACGGTTAAATTGCTATTTATAATTTATGGTATTTATGTTAAAATAATTACATATACAAAGTAAGATAATATGTCAGGAATATTTTATTATCCGTCAGGGCTTATTATTTACTTTTTTGACAAAAATTATCCATACGGACATGGATATGCGGGGGGATGATGGCATGAGTAAAAATGAAATGATTGCAATGCTCCTTGCCGGCGGGCAGGGAAGCAGGCTTGGTATTTTGACTAAGAAAATAGCTAAACCGGCTGTTGCTTTCGGAGGCATGTACAGGATAATAGACTTTCCGCTCAGCAACTGTATAAATTCAGGAGTTTATAACGTCGGCGTCCTGACCCAATATCAGCCGTTAAGGCTTAACCAGCACATAGGCATAGGCATACCGTGGGATCTGGACAGAAAAAGGGGAGGAGTTACAATTCTCGCCCCCCATGTAAAAGGCGGCGACAGCGGCGAATGGTTTATGGGCACGGCTAATGCTATTTATCAAAATATCGAATATATCGATGAAAACGATCCGGAATATGTCCTGGTTCTTTCAGGCGACCATATCTACAAGATGGATTACTCTAAAATGCTTGAATTCCATAAGGAAAAAAATGCCGCCGCAACGATAGCGGTTTTGGAAGTGCCTTTTGAAGAAGCCGGGCGTTTCGGCATTATGAATACAAAAGACGACGATTTTATTTATGAATTTGAAGAAAAACCTGTAAATCCGAAGAGCAACCTTGCCAGCATGGGAATTTATATCTTTACATGGGATAAGCTCAGGAAAGCTCTCATTACCGACAGCAAAATACATCCCGACAGCGATTTCGGAAACCATATAATACCCGCAATGCTTAATAACGGCGAAATTATGTATGCCTACAGGTTTAAGGATTACTGGAAAGACGTCGGAACAATTGAAAGTTATTGGCAGGCTAATATGGAGCTTATAAAAACTCTGCCGTCGTTTAACCTCTATGAAGACTTTTGGAAAATATATACAAACGCCGAACAGCAGCCTCCGCAGTACACCGGAGAAAATGCGGTTATAAGGCAAAGCATTGTTTCGGACGGATGCGAAATATACGGCGAGGTACATAACTCGGTTTTAAGCCCGAATGTTGAAGTTGCCGAAGGCGCGTTTATTAAAGATTCGATTATTATGTCAGGCTGCAGGATAGAAAAAGGGGCTGTGATCGACAGGTGCATAATAGACGAAGGATGTATAATAGGCGAAAATGTTAAAATGGGCGTCGGCGACAACATACCTTGTATTAACCAGCCTAAAATATACAATACCGGAATTACCGTACTGGGAGAAAAAACAGTGGTGCCTCCCGGCGTTGAGATAGGCAAAAACTGTGTTATTTACGGCTTTACATCGGCACAAGACTACCCTGATATGAAGCTTGGAAGCGGATTATCCATCATAAAAGAGGGGGTTGAATTATGAAAGCTATAGGTATTATATTGGCAGGCGGCAACAGCGAGATGCGCCTTGGCGATTTAACAATAACAAGGGCGGCTTCGGCCATGCCTGTCGGCAGCTGCTACAGGGCTATTGATTTTCCTTTAAGCAATATGGCAAATTCCCGCATTAACAAAGTCGCGGTTATTACCCAGTATAATTCGCGTTCCCTGAACGACCATTTATCAAGCTCAAAATGGTGGGACTTCGGACGCAAGCAGGGCGGGCTTTTCATATTTACTCCGTTTATAAGCAGCGACAACAATTTTTGGTTCAGAGGGACGGCGGATTCCATATATCAAAATATTTCGTTCCTTAAAAAGAGCAACGAGCCTTATGTGGTTATAGCGTCGGGCGATTCGGTGTATAAAATGAATTACAGGCAGGTGCTTGAATACCATGCGGCTAAAAAAGCGGATATAACCGTTGTGTATAAACAAATGCACGATAAGGATCTGACAAGGCTTGGCATTATGAACGTAAACGATGACGGAAGGGTTGTGGATTTTGAAGAGAAACCGTTGGAGCCGCAGACAAATAACGCTTCTCTCGGGATTTATGTTATATCAAGGACGCTTTTGATAGAACTGCTTGAAGAAATTGTTCCGGAAGGGCGATATGATATTGTTAAAGATATTATAGTACGTTTTCGCCGAAAGCTTAACATTTACGGATATAAGTTCGACGGCTATTGGAGTTGCGTGGGCGGAGGAATTTCGGACTATTACCAGACTAATATGGATTTCCTTAAAAAAGAGATTAGGGATATTTTTGTAAAGGAATACCCGTATACTACAACAAAACTGAAAGACGAACCGCCCGTTAAGTATAATGCATGCGCCGAAGTTAAAAATACAATCAGCGGCGGAGGGAGCATTATTAACGGCAGGGTTGAGGGTTCCGTGCTTTTCAGGAGAATATATATCGGCGAAAATACAAGCGTTAAGGACAGCATATTGATGGAAGGATGTTATATAGGAAATAACTGTGTTATTGAAAATGTTATTTTCGACAAAAATGTTATTATATCGGAGGGAAGGCATATAATCGGCGAAAAAAATAAACCGGTTATATTAAAAAAAGGCACCGTTTTATAAACGGCGCTTATACCAATGCTAACGCGTTAAGACGACAAAAGAAGGGTGGACTAATTATGGAAATTACTGATGTAAGGGTTAGGAAAGTCAACAAAGAAGGCAAAATGAAGGCTGTTATTTCAGTTACGTTTGACAATGAGTTTGTTGTCCACGATATAAAGGTCATTGAAAGAGATGAAGGCCTTTTTATTGCTATGCCGAGCAGAAAGACCGGCGAGGGCGGATTTAGGGATATTGCGCATCCGATAAATGCATCTACAAGAGAGAAGATCCAAGACGTGGTACTTAAAAAGTATGAAGAGGCATTGGAAGAAGCCGAAGCATTGGAAGGGGAGCCGACGGAAATCTGAGAAATTTGCTCTTAAGGCAAAGAAACATTGCGGCTTATATTTAGGAAAATAATATTTTAATGGAACGCGGGGAATAGCCGCGTTGTAAAAACAGGATTTTTGAACGGCGTTTAAGCCGAATCGAAAATCCTGTTTTGTATTTTTGAACATTTTTTAAAAGCCATAAATATTTATCATAGCTTCAGTTTACAAGAGCACACACGGTTTTAACGGACGTCAGCGGCGCAATAGCTGTGTTAAAGCCGCTTGCCGTAGGAACCGTGGCGCCTGCTCGTTTTTGCCTTGCGCTTATTCCGATGACGTTCGCTAAAACTTTCCGGCCTCACAAGGGAAAAATTTTTGCAGTTCAAGGCGCATATGCGCCGGCACAGCGGATCCTATGGCAAGCTTATGCAGCGCAGAAATGCGGAAATTTTTTCCTTGTGGGGCGTATGTGCCCTTGCAAACCGAAGGTATACGCCGTTATAAAAGCTTTTTTTGCTTAAAGCGTTAAAAAAGCCCGTTCCCTTTGAAGGATACGGGCTTTTTTAATTATGTTGTGCGGGGCGGTTACATACTTTTTAAAAGCTCCATAGTTAAAAGCAGGCCGGCTATATTTATGCTTGAAGGGCTGATTATATCGGCCGGATGATTTTTTGCCAAGCTGCTTTTCATTTGTATGGAAGTTTGGTTCTGCTTCAATGTATTTAATGTGTACTGTACATTATTAATTGCCTGGAATGTGGTAAGCATTTCTATAGCCCTGTCTATATTTCGCATGGAATTTTTATCGCCGAAGCTTTTTAATGCCTTCAGAAGAACAACTTCACGGCTGGGATGCGTTTTAGCCTTTTCGGCTTCGCTGCCGGCCGCGTGGACAAGACGGCGTACGTAGTTGTTTTGAAAATTATTCCTCAGTACCTCCAAGGCGTTTACCACGTCCTCGTTCAGCGGCGACGAATTGTTTATCATTCTCGCAATTTCATAAATTTTATTATCGCTCATAATTAGCCTCCCAAAGGGATTTTATTACAATTATATTTTCCACAGCGTGTTTTTATCCGTTATTTAAATGTTTTTTAAACTAAAGCCTTACTTTTGCGCCTTAAAAGCAGTTTAGATTACGTTGTTTTGAATTGTTTACCTTAAAAGATATGTATGTTATAATGTCATATATTATATGGGTGGTTTTCAAATATTGCGAAGGATTGAATTTTTATGAAGAAGAACTCTGGGTTTATTTTCGGGATAGTATTTCTTTTTGCTATGATTATTGTCGGGTATATATATTCCGTTAATACATATAATAAAAAAATAGATCGCGGCATAGGCGAGATAACGGCTTTATCCATAAAAACGCTTGCGGAAAAGGAAAGCCGGGTGTTTAAAACAAAGCTTGATTCCAAGTTTGATTCCCTCGACAATTTGGGGGATATTATTGAAATAGCGGAGGAAGGCAAAGAAAGCGAAACGGTCGAAAGGTTTTTTAAAAAGTTCGGTTCGCTTGACGGGACATTCACCTCGGTTTTTGTTATGTCGGCTGAATACGGGGAAATATATTCAATGGGAAACGTTAAACTGACCGGCTCTGAGGAGTTTATTTCCGAGGCTTTAAACGGCATGAGGTTTGCCGGAAATTATACAATATCTTCCGGTGAAGGCGCAAAAGGATATTTTATAATGAGCGTCCCCGTATTCGACGGCGGCAGGGTTGAGTTTGTCATAGCGGCGGTAGCGGATACAAACTGGCTTGCGGAATCGATTTGGGAAGATATGGATGCTTATGCGGCCAGGGGATTTATTGTGGACGATTTCGGAAATATACTTGCGAAAAGATACGACGGCGGAGACGGCCTTAAAACAGGGGACAATATAGTTGAAGCGTATATTAATACGGAAGGGTTGGAAGAAACGGGCAAAACGCTAAGGAAAAGGCTGGCTTCCGGAGGGAATGGAACGTCCGTGTATAATATAGGCCAAAACTGCGTATATATGCTGTGCCAGCCGCTTGGAGCGAAGGGGATGCATCTCGTTTCGATTTACGACAAAAGTTTAATGGAAAAGGAGTTCGGCTTTGTAATTGATAACGGAGTAATCCTTGAAATTTCTATATCCATTTGTTTTCTGATGCTCATATTCCTTGTAATACTTATATTTGAAAACCGATTCAGGCAAAGCTCCGAGGATAAAATAAAACTTTTGTGGAATGAGGAAAGGTATAGGATACTTGCCGAAAGTTCACAGGATGTAATACTTGAATATGATATAGACGAAAAAAATTTTGTTGTAAGCGACACATATACCGAACTTTTCGGTCGTTCGTCAAGGTTTTCCATAGATGAAAGCTTCATGCATATACATGAAGACGATTCGGAAAAGTTTAGGGATTTTCTGGACGACATAAGCGGCGGCGTTGAACGCGATCCTATTGAAATAAGGATAAATCATGAAACCGAGGACAGGTACATCTGGTGCAAAATTACAGCGGCAATACTGCGCGGAAAAAACGGCACGGTACGGCGTATAGTTGGAAAAATCGAAGACATTTCAGACAAATACGATCTTGAAACCGAAGCCCAAACCGATTCCCTTACGGGGCTTTACAACAGGAAAAGTATAGAAAGGAAAATAGCCGAATACATAATACGCAATGGCGATAAATGTGGAGCTTTGTTTATCGTAGATATAGATGATTTTAAAAAGATAAACGATACTTACGGACATATGGAAGGAGATAAAGTTATAAAGTTTGTTGCGCGGATGCTGAAACATTCTTTCAGGGAAAGCGATATTATCGGCAGGCTCGGCGGCGACGAATTTATCGTATTCATGAAAAATATACAAGGTGGGAAAGAAGCCGAAAAGAAACTGAAACTTTTGCAGCGCGTTTTTTCGGGAACCGGAAACGATGAAAAATGGATTACTTCCGTATTTATAAGCGTAGGCGCCGCCGTTTATCCGAAAGACGGCAGGAATTTGGATTCGCTTTACGAAAAAGCCGATTCGGCCCTTTATGAAGCGAAAAGGCTTGGAAAAAACAGGGGCGTACTTTATGACGTGGGAAAAACAGAAAAGAATATTAAAAGCATTGCAAGCTGTAAAAATGGCCCCAGCGAAATATTTTCAAAAATAATAAGCGGCTACTCGATTAATGCAAGCGAGCGTTTTATGCTTGAAAACGACAATGACTTCCTTTATTTCAGCGACCTTAATACATATGAACTATATGAAATTATTTCCCAAAAGCCGGGGCTTGCCGAAAGGCGATGGGGCAATTATAAGGGACGCAAATGTTATGAAGTGCTTCAGGAGAGGGACAGCCCTTGCCTGTTCTGTACAAACCGCCTTTTGAAAAAAGACGAGTACCTGATTTGGTCTTTCAAAAATCCGATTACAAACCACGAATATCTGCTTAAAGACAAACTGGCGGAGTGGAACGGGAAAATTGTCCGCATGGAAATAGCCATGGACATATCGGAAACGGGAAGGGTAAGGAAAGTGCTTGAAGAAAACCTTGAAAGCCAAAGGCTTCTCAATGGATTTTTAAGCCCCCTTTTGTTCGACTCCAATAAGGCCGGGGCAGTCGCGGATATGCTTAAGGCGCTGTGCGGTTTTTTCGACGCACAGCATACTTATATACAGTTTTTCGGAAATTTGCCAAATGTGTACTGGAACAGGGAAAATGGGTTTTCGGAGTGCATTTTTCCGTCTGTTTCGGCTGATGTGCGGATTTTGTGGCAGGAATCGCTTAAAAACGGCAAGCAGGTTGTTATAAGCAGTGTAGACGGCATTAAGGAAACAGATCCTCATGCGTATGATTTTTTGAGGGAGTTTGATGTGGAATCCATATTTATTACGCCGCTATTTGTGGATGGCAAGCTTGAAGGGATGATAGGGATTGCCAATGTCAAAAAACACTGGGCGGATTTGGCTTTAACCAGGATTATGGCGTCATATCTTGCGGCTCAGATAAAAAAAGATTCGCTTAGGGAAGAAAATAAAAAACTCAGGTATAGAGATATGCTTACGGGGTATTTAAGTTTTGACGGCTTTAAAATTGAAGCCGAAAGGCTCATTAACGAATTTGAAGGAAATGATTATTCCCTGTGGTATTTTGATATTAAAAACTTTAAATACATTAACGACGCCTACGGTTTTGACAAAGGCAATGGCCTCCTTAGTTATTGTGCGGAAGTATTTGATCTGTATTTAACAGAGGATGAAACTTTTTGCCGCGTTTCGGCAGATACGTTTATACTGCTTAAAAAATATAAGGAAATCGGGGAAATAGGCAAGTTGTTTAATAAGCTTGAAAAAGCCTTGAATGAATATAAAGAATTGGCAAAAAGATATTTTCGCGTTGAGTTTTCTGCCGGTATTTATTTAATAGAAAGGGAAGAGCTTAAAAACATTACTCTTGAGGAAATTATAAACAGGGCCAATATGGCGCAGAAGCGCATTAAAGGCAAGGGCGGCAGCCAAATGGCGTTTTTTGACGATACGTTGAGGCTTGAATCGCTTAGGTATTTTAACCTTGAAAGCGAAGCCGCGCACGCAATACAAAATAAGGAAATTGAAGTGTATTTCCAGCCTCAGGCGGCAGTAGGCGGCGATAATGCGGGCGGTCCGGAAAGAGCCGAAGCGCTTGCTCGGTGGATTAGGGGCGGAAACGTATTTTCGTATCCCGATGAATTTATACCTGTTCTTGAAAAGAGCGGGCAGATTGCGGAGCTTGATATGTATATGTTTGAAGAAAGCTGCCGATTTATTAAAATGATGAAGGAAAAGCATAAAAAACAAGTCTGCATATCTGTAAATATTTCAAAAATATCCCTTATGCGGCCTAACTGCATAGAGAAGTATAAGGCCGTTAAAGAAAGGTATTCCGTATCAAACGGTGAAATTGAGCTTGAATTTACCGAAAGCGCGGCTGTTGAAAACCCATATAAATTTGAAAAAATTATAGACGGAATGAAGCAATGCGGTTTTTTATGTACAATGGATGATTTCGGCACGGGGGATACTTCCCTTAATCTCCTTCAGAATCTTCCTGTTGATATGATTAAACTTGACAAAATGTTTTTCTACGGGAGGATAGTAAACAAGAGCAGGCATGATATAATAGTTAAGAGCGTGCTGCAAATGGCAAAGCGGCTTGGCATACGCACGGTGGTTGAAGGCGTTGAAACTTTGGAACAGGTGGAAGAACTCCGGAAGATGGGATGCGACTATATTCAGGGATATGTTTATTCTATGCCACTGCCGGAAGAAGAATATGAAGGGATGCTTATAAGCGGCATGCCTTGGAATGATTAAGGGGGAGATATTTATGGAAATTAACAAAATTGTAATTGCGGGCGCAGGAACGATGGGAATATCCTTAGTGCAGATATTTGCGGAATACGGGTATAATGTTGCGCTTTATAACAGATCGGAAAGCGGCCTGGAAAGGGCGGGAAAACTTATTGCAATAAATCAGGAGGGCCTTATAAAAGAAGGCATGGCAACGAAGGAAAGCTCTGAAAACGTTGTAAAAAGCATAAAGTTTACAACTGACAAAAAGGAATTTGCTGACTGTGATTTTGTGATTGAAAACATAGTGGAAAATATGGCCGAAAAGCATATTTTCTGGAAAGAAATTTCGGGAATTGCGCCGGAACACGCCGTGCTTACAACAAATACATCGGGGCTAAGCATCACAGAAATGGCCGAGGCCGTTAAAAAACCGGAGCGTTTTGCGGGCATGCACTTTTGGAATCCGCCGCACCTTGTTCCACTCGTTGAAATAATCAAAGGGCGTGAAACAGACGGCGAAACTGTAGATACAGTATATTCGCTGGCTGAAAAAATCGGCAAAAAACCGGTTGTGCTGAAAAAGGAAATAATGGGATTTATAGGCAACCGTATCCAGCTTGCCGTTTTAAGGGAAGCCATGGCAATTTTGGAAAGCGGCGCGGCAACAGTTGAAGACATTGACGACGCCGTTAAATACGGAGTCGGTTTCAGATATGCATGTATAGGGCCTTTTGAAACAGCCGATTTGGGAGGGCTTAATACGTTTTCAAATATTTGCGGGTATCTTTTTCCGGATTTGAGCGTAAGCCGCGAAGCGCCGCTTCTTAATTCGCTTGCACAGGGAGGAAATTACGGCGTTAAAACGGGAAAAGGGTTTTATGACTATTCCGACGGAAAATCTGAGAAGGCTATTAAGAATAGGGACGAAAAATTTATAAGGCTATATAAAGCGTTATACGGAACGGAAGAACACAAAGATTGAGGCAGGAATTTTATTACCTCATGAAAGTACGGGGCAGGTAAAATTTATTTATGTATTCAGTATTAAAAAAGCGGGAAAGGGGAACGCTGTGAGTAAAATTATACCTAGGAATACGCCGTGCTACTGCATTAATTTCAGGCGCGCCGCAAATACTATTACAAAATATTATGATAATGCGTTTGAAAAACTGAATATAACGACAACGCAGTTTTCGCTCCTTAATAACATTAATATATTAAAAACATGCAATAAAAGCGAACTTGCGCAGTTTACAAAGCTGGACAGGACGACTGTTATCAGGGGGCTTGGCATACTGAAAAAGAAAAAATTGATAGAAGAAATTGACGGGCATGACAACAGGAACAAAAACATCAGGCTGACAGGAGCGGGTGAAAAAACGGTAGCCGACGGAATGGAAGAATGGAAGAAAGCGCAGGAGAGGGTTAAGGCTGTTATTGGGGAAGAGAATATACCGATGCTGAAGGAAATATTTTCTAAAATTGAAACACTTGATTCAAAATTGCTGTAAAGGGTTTTGCGTCTGAAATATATTTTTAAAAACAGACGTATATACTTTTTTAAGTCCATATGGGCTTTGTCGGCGTATCATGCCGTTACGAATACTGATAAGGCTTGAACGTATTGGTTTTTGTGTCAAAAAATTAATTATGCAAACGTGAAGAACAGAGATAATGATGATACGGGGCTTGAAGCATAGTACTGTGCAAAAGCCCTGTTTAAACGTATGGCGGGCGTCGATATGCTGAAATGTGCGGGTTGTAATGAAACGCATGGTATGGCACAAAGTTTTAATAAACGTATATTTTTCATTGCCGAATGTTATTTCCGGTTTACAAGGGCGCATACGGCTGAGGAAGGCATCATCGGCATAATAGCGGCGTCAAAAAATTTGACGTTCGCTGCATCGGAGTACTTTTTCATTGCTCTTAAACCGCTGATGCCCTTTTCAAGTCTTTGGCTGTGCACGGAAAAATTTTTTTATTATTCAAGGCGCAAATATGCAGGCAAGTATACGCGCTGTGAGAATCATGGCGTTTAGATTCCACAAGGCGAGATTAGAGAATTCAGCCGAGTACTTGCAGAGTGGAAAAACAGAAAAATGTACCATATGTAGCGTGTATGCCTTGTAAAGTGAAGGCACATTTTATTGGGGATGCCGCAAAGAGCAGTTATTGAAAGGAATTTATTAAAAACAAATTTTTTGCCTTCACACGGCGAAAGCTACAGTATATATTTGGCGTAAGGCTCGATTTTTTGAATAAAAAAACGACGCCCCATACGATTGCCGTACAAAACGCCGCTTTTGAAATGCGCCTTCAGGGACTCGAACCCTGGACCTTGTGATTAAGAGTCACCTGCTCTACCAACTGAGCTAAAAGCGCACATTGATTAACGCAAGAAATATAATATCACCATATCTTTAGTATGTCAACAAAATTATTAAAAAAATCTTAAATTATTTTATTGTTTAAAGAAAGACGTCCGTAGTTTGCAGCGGAAAACACATGTTAATTCCATAAGGACGCATATAAGTAAGCGGTTTCGGTTTGTAAAGGCGTATACAGATTTAACCGATATCAGGCGGTGAAATAACAGCGTTAAGGCTGATTGCCGCCAAGTTAGCGGCGTCGGAGCGGCTTTCCATGCTCTTACGCCGTTTCTGCCGGTTAAAACTCTACGGTCTTTCAAGGTTTCGCCGTTTAAGGCGCCGAGGAATCGGCGGCAAGCGTGTGCAGCGACGAAATGCGGAAAATTTTTTGCGAAACGTGCGCGTTCTTGTAAAGTGAATATACAATACTGTAAAAAAAGGGCGTTTTGACGGATTTTATATTAACATAATTTATTATAAGGAGAATACAAATGAAAGAACCGGTTTTGCCAGACGACGTTATTTATATAATTAACGAAATAAAAAAGCATGGATATGAGGCTTATATTGTAGGAGGGTGCGTAAGGGATACGATAATGGGAAGGCGTCCAAACGACTGGGATATAACAACGTCTGCCGTTCCGGAAGAAGTAAAGAAAATATTCCGCCATACTGTGGATACGGGCATTAAACACGGAACTGTAACGGCTGTAATTGGCGGGCGGAACTATGAAATAACGACATATCGAATTGAAGGCGGGTATGAGGACTGCCGCCGCCCGTCCAGCGTAAGTTTTACAAGGGATCTGCATAAGGACCTGCTTAGGAGGGATTTTACGTCTAATGCAGTGGCATATTCCCCGGAAGAAGGATATGTGGATATTTTCGGAGGAATGGCTGACATTGAAAGAAAAATAATACGAGGTGTGGGCGATCCATGCGAAAGATTCAGAGAGGACGCCTTGAGGATGCTCAGGGCCGTAAGGTTCAGCGTACAGCTTGATTTTGAAATTGAAAGCAATACATATAATGCCATACGGGAAAACGGGGCGCTTATAAAAAACATCAGCGCCGAAAGGGTCAGGGAAGAACTTACGAAAACGCTTTTGGGAGATTATCTTGACAGGCTTCCCGTGCTGTGGGAAACGGGGCTTATAAGACATGTGTCCCGGCCTGTTTATGAAGGCGTATATAAAAACGGCGGGGAAATTATAGGTTTTATTAAAAAGGCCGACAAAAATATTGCGGAGGCATTTGCGCTGTTCCTTGATTTTGTGGAGCTTGACGAGGCGTTAAAATTTGTTAAATGGCTTAAATTTGACGGCAAAACGTTTAACGCGATTAAAAAACTGCTTGAAAACAGAAGGGCCGATATACGCCCGTTTTATGCCGATGTAAGAAAAGCGGCGTCAAATCTTGGAGCGGAAGAGACGCGTATGCTTATAGATACGGCGCGCGCCAAAGGAAACGCAAAAGCCGCTGAGGCAGGAAAAATACTGGAAGAAGTAATCGGAAACAAGGAGCCTTTATATATTAAGGATCTCAAAATAACGGGGAACGACATAATGGCCATGGGAGTGCCGAAGGGACGGGAAGTAGGCGGCATGCTTAATTTCCTTCTGGATAAAGTGCTTGATGATCCGAGGTTAAACACATTTGAAACCCTTTCGGTTCTAACGGCCGAAGAATTGAAAAAAGAGCGGTTTTAAAAGGCTGAAAGGCTATAAAGAGAGGTAATATTCACTCATGTTTTATCATAAGATGTAAACAGGCGGCGGTAGGTATGCCGGCCTAAATAAAAAAGCATTATAACGGTTAACATGGGGGATATTTTTATGGACGATATATATGAAAAAGCACTGTACAACGGATACGGCCTACGCCTTTACAATGCTTCAAGGACAAGGCGCGGGCTGGTTTGTAAAACGGATAAAGGATATATGAGTTTAAGGAAAGTGCAAAACGACGGCAAAACAATTATATTTGAAAACTCAATAAAAAAACGTCTGTATGACAATGGGTTTACCGGCACGGATCTTTATTATAATTCTGTTGACGGAAAGCCGTATTATGTTATTGGCGACAACACGTTTGTGCTTTCGGATTTTGTTGAAACAAGCGATATAGACGAGGAAGATCCCGACACAATTAAAAAAGTTTCCGCCGCAATGGCAGTTATGCATAAATTAAGCAAAGGCGTTGAAGCCGACGGCAACGTAAGCTTAGGCAAACTGCCGAAAACATGGCAGAAAAGGAAAGCCGAACTTAAAAGGATAAAAAAACGCATTAATTCGGTAAGCAATTATTCGCCTGTGGATATAATCATAATAAAAAATTATGAGTATTTTATTGAAAGGACGGAACGCGCCCAGGAATTTTTAAATTCCACGGCATACAGCTTAATCGCAAAAGAAGCCGCCCAAGCAAGGAGTGTATGCCACAATAATTTTAAGGGGGATAACGTAAGGTTTAAGGCCGGCGGAGAAAGCCTTTATATAACCGGTTTTGAGAAAAGCTCCTATGACTGCAGGGCGGCTGACATAGCGGCGTATATAAGGCGCTGTATGAAAAGCGAGAAATGCTCCGCCGAAACTGTAGAATCAATTATTACGGCCTATAACGGCGAAAGTACGTTAAGCGGCGATGAAATAAAAGTTATCGGCGCTATGGTTCTTTTCCCGCAGAAGTTTTATAAAATATGCAGTGAAAGCTTTAATAAAAGGCGTGTTTGTGAAAGCGATGCGGTTGTTGAGAAACTGTCGCGGTGTATTGCGTTAAGCGAAAAGGAAGAACGGATACTTGAAGCTTTGGGTATGGTCTGACATAAGATATATAAAAATAAGAATAAAGAAAATATAAAAATACGTCCTGCCGAAAAGTTTGGATTTAAGCGGGACGTATTTTTATGTTTATTTAATACAAAGCATAGCTTCATTTTGCAAGGGAATATAAGCCGCGAAATGAAAATTTTCCGCATTTTCGAGCCGCATACGCTTGCCGTGGGAACCGTCTGCGTCGGCATGTTACACTCCTTGAACTGCAAAAAAATTTTCTTTGTGAGCCCGTAGAGTTTTAACGGTCAGAAAAGGCGTAAAGAGCAAGGCAAAAGCGTGCGGCGCGGCGATCCTGCGGCAAGCGGCTTTAACACATCTATTGCTCCCTTTCTGTCCGTTAAAACCTTGCGCTCTTTTAAACTGAAGATATGGGCGGTTTTATAACATTTATTACGGACGTTTTACGCGCGTCTTAGTTTTTAAGCTTAAACTGACCTGTAAGCGATTTGAGGATTTGCGCCTGGCTTGCGAGTTCTTCGCTTGCCGCCGCGCTTTCTTCGGAAGTAGCGGTATTTGAATGTACAACGGTTGAAATTTGGCTGATACTTTCCTTAATATTTGTTATGGCGTTTTCTTGTTCCTTTGACGCCTGAGAAATAGCCCTTATGTGTTCCGTAACGGTTTCCGCCCCGTCCACAACGGAAAGGAGCGAATCGCGGGTTAAATCTGTAAGCCTTGAGCCGTTGTTTACTACGGCAAGCGTTTTTTCAATCAATTCGGTTGTGCTTTTTGCGGCGTCGGCGCTTTTTGCGGCAAGGTTGCGCACTTCATCTGCAACAACGGCAAACCCTTTGCCGGCGCTTCCTGCCCGGGCGGCCTCAACCGCGGCGTTTAATGCAAGTATATTTGTCTGAAATGCAATATCCTCTATAGTTTTAATTATGTTATGCACTTCATTTGAGCATGAATTGATTTCGCCCATTGCTTCAATCATTTCATTCATATGCGCGCTGCATACGCTGATATTTTCGCCGACTTTTCCGGCTTCTTCCGTGGTAATATCCGCGCTTTGGGAACTGTTGTTTATCTGCTCTGTTATTTCGTCTATCATGCAAAGCAGATTGCTTACCTCGGCGGCCTGTTCCGTTGCTCCCTGTGCCAGATGCTGTGAACCGGTTGCAACCTGCAATGAACCGCTGTCAACTTGGCGGGCGGATTCCTGAATACGTTTCATAGTATTGTTAAGGCCGTTTGTTATTGTGGAAATGGCTTTTTCGATTTGAATAAAGTCGCCGACGTAGTGTATTTCGCTTTCTTTTTTCAGGTTGCCGTTTGAAAGTTCGTCCAATATCATTGAAATATCGGAAATATACGTTTTTAAGTTATGAACTGACTTGTTAAGGCTTTCTGCCAACAGGCCGATTTCGTTTTTGCTTTTTACGTCTATTTCAAAGTCAAGGATGCCTTCGGAAAGCTTACGGCTGTTTAGCGTTATTTCCTGTATTGGATGGACTATGCTTTTCATTACGTAAATCACTAAAAGTATGCATACAATCAGTATAATTATAATTGAAGCGATGGAGATCAATTCCGTGACTGTAACGGAATTAATAAGGGCGTCTTCATTTGACAGGACCTGTTCGTCCGTAATCGCTGAGATTTCGTCCAGTATGGAAATAAGCTCGCTGACATTTGCCTTTGTAGTGTTTAAGTATAGCTGTTTGGCCTGTTCGGGACTTTTTTTGTTAAGATCCAAAACTGTTTTGGCAGATTCGTGTACGGACTGATGAAGCGGCTTAATTTCTTCCATCAAGCTTAATATCCTGTCGCTGCCGATTTCCGAAGGAGCCGTATTGTAAAGCCATCGGCCGAGGGTACAAGTCTCATAATCCATGCTCCCTGTAAATTCCGTGCCCATGGTTATTGCAGACGACAGGTTTTCAACCCATACGCAATGCGCTTTTTCGGCTTTTAAAACAAGGGAATTGATTTTTGTTGCCTGTTTGGTGGATTCTGTATACCTCTTAATGCTGTTCATGCTGAATGTCGTTATAACCCCGCTTGCTATTACAACTAGGAATATAAATGTAATTCGGATCCAGATTTCTTTTTTAATGGTATGTTTCATAATTCATCTCCCTTAAAACTTCATAACTATATATTGATCTTTTTATCATAATTTATTATAAATACATTTACCTAGCAAAGCAATAGGGTTTTTGTAATTTATTTGTCAATTTTGATTGTTTAAGTCTAAGAATGTTTATTATTATTTTAATTGATCTGCCGGTAATTTATGAAAAATGTTTCAATTAAGAAAGAATATTAAAATAAAATGCAATTTTTTAAAATAAGTGCGCTTTTTATAAAAAATGTTTGGAATATCGACATTTTTATGATAAAGTATATTTATATATGGCCTTTGCAGGCATATGTTTGGAAACGGGGAGTTATATTGAGGGGTTATGGAGATGGAAACAGAAATATTGGTGCTTATCGGCCAAATGGAAATATTGGCCGTGCTTATTTTAATCGGCCTTTTTGCGCAGAAAAGCGGGTTGATGAACGAAACGAACATAAACAGTATGTCAGACATAATTGCAAAGCTTATACTTCCGTGCATGCTGTTTACAATGATTGGCGGAGGCGGCACAAGGGACGAATTGTTTGGAATGTGGAAGTTTTTAATTGCCTGCATACTGCTTTTTGTAATTGCAATTTCGGTGGGGTTTATACTTTCAAGGATTATCGGACTTTCACAGCCGGCTAAGAATATGCATATACTTGTGACGGCGTTTGGAAACGGAGGATATGTGGGCATACCTGTTATAGCCGCCATGTTTCCGGATAATTCGGGATTGGCGATAGCCGTATACTCTATGGTTGAAGCTGTTGTTTACTGGGTTTTCGGCCCTATGATAGTGGATACGTCGGGAAGCAGGAAGATAGATTTAAAAAAGGTTTTTACGCCGCTTACAATTTCCGTCCTGCTTGGCATACTTGTGCTTTTGCTGAATTTAAAGCCGGAAAATAATGTTGTTTGGGACACTTTAAGCAATGTCGGTTCCACCACTAAATATTTTGCGGCGATATACATAGGCTTGGATTTAGGAAGAAAAGGATTAAAAAAGATGGCGGCCAACCCGAAAGTTTTTACGGCCGTGCCTTTTAAGCTTGTGATACTGCCAGTTATTATATACCTTGTTTTCGGAAAGACCGGGTTTATTGAAGGCGACCTGCTGACAATGCTTGTGCTTTTTATGGCGACGCCTACTGGAATGTCGCTGCCTATAGTGGCTCGTATTGCGGGAAGCGACGATGCATATGCTACAAGCGGCACGATGGTGTGCACGATACTGTGCCTTTTTACAATGCCGTTTGTGCTTTGGCTTATTTCACATTTTTAATAAATACAGAGGGGGAGATTTATAAATGGTAAAATTATATGACACAGGGGCTTATCTCCTAAACGGCGACAAGATAATTGCCGACGGGAACGAGGCGGCCGCCGAACTTAAAGCTTGCGGAGTTTCAATATCTAAAGAGGACGCCGCCAAGAATACAATGGCGTATTCAATACTTGCCGGGCATAATACTTCAGGCGACAACGACAGGCTTAAAATAAGGTTCGACGCCCTTGCAAGCCATGACATAACATATGTAGGCATAGTACAGACGGCGAGGGCGAGCGGCCTTGAAAAATTTCCTATGCCTTATGTGTTGACAAACTGCCATAATTCGCTTTGCGCCGTTGGGGGCACTATTAACGAAGACGACCATTTATTCGGTTTAAGCTGTGCAAAAAGGTACGGCGGAATTTATGTGCCGGCGCATCAGGCCGTAATCCACCAGTATATGCGCGAGATGATGAGCGGCGTTGGCAAAATGATACTCGGAAGCGACAGCCACACCCGTTACGGGGCTTTGGGGACAATGGCCATAGGCGAAGGCGGCCCCGAGCTTGTTAAACAGCTTCTCAATAAAACTTACGATATTGACCGCCCCAAAGTCGTAGGCGTATATTTAGCGGGAAAGCCGGCCCCTTATGTAGGGCCTCAGGATATAGCGCTTGCTATTATAGGCGCCGTATTTGAAAACGGTTATGTTAAAAATAAAGTTATGGAATTTGTGGGCGACGGAATTAAAAATTTAAGCACGGATTTCAGAAACGGTATAGACGTTATGACTACCGAAACCACATGTCTTTCGTCGGTTTGGATTACAGACAGTGAAACCGAAAACTGGTATACTGTGCATGGCCGCGCCGGGGATTATAAAAAACAGGAGCCGGGCCGCGCCGCTTATTACGACGGAATGATTTATGTGGACATGTCGCTTGTAAAGCCGATGATTGCAATGCCTTTCCACCCAAGCAATATTTATACAATCGAAAGCCTTAATGAAAACCTCATGGATATACTGGACGAGGTGGAAAAGAAAGGCAGGGAACAGCTGGAAAGCGACACTGTGGAATTTACTCTTAAAGACAAGGTTAAAAACGGACGCCTTGTCGTTGAACAGGGCGTTATAGCAGGCTGTGCGGGAGGCACATATGAAAATATCTGCGACGCAAGGGATATATTAAAAGGACATTCGATAGGGCAGGACGAATTCGCGTTGAGCGTTTACCCTTCAAGCCAGCCTGTTTTCCTTCAGCTTGTTGAAAACGGTTCTATTGCGGATATTATGGTGTCGGGGGCGACTGTGCGTTCGGCGTTCTGCGGCCCGTGCTTCGGAGCAGGCGACGTACCGGCCAATAACTGCCTGAGCATACGCCATTCAACAAGGAATTTCCCTAACAGGGAAGGAAGTAAAATAACAAACGGACAAATAGCTTCGGTTGCCCTAATGGATGCAAGGAGCATTGCGGCAACCGCTGTGAACAAAGGCGTTTTAACTGCCGCAAGCGAGCTTGATTTTGAGCTTAGAAGGCCTCAATATTTCTTTAACCGGGAAGTTTATGACAACCGTTGTTATTATGGATTCGGAAAGCCCGATAAAAGCGTCGAGCTTAAATTCGGCCCCAATATAACGGACTGGCCTTCCATGAGCGGTTTGACTAAAGATTTGATTGTTAAAGTCGTTTCCGTTATCACAGATCCGGTAACGACAACCGACGAGCTTATACCGTCGGGCGAAACGTCGTCGTACCGTTCAAACCCTCTCGGCCTTGCGGAATTTACGCTTTCAAGGAAAGATCCTAAATATGTAGGCCGCGCAAAAGAAGTGCAGAAGGCGGAAAAGGCAAGGATTGCGGGAGAACAACCGCAGTCGGCGCTGGAGGAGCTGGAAGGCGTTTACGGAATGATTTCGGAAAAATTCAGCGGGTTTGACGTTAAATCAACCGGTATAGGCAGTACGATCTATGCCGTAAAGCCGGGCGACGGTTCCGCAAGGGAGCAGGCCGCAAGCTGTCAGAAAGTTCTCGGCGGCTGGGCGAATATTGCCGGGGAATACGCTACAAAACGCTACCGTTCAAACCTTATAAATTGGGGAATGCTGCCGTTTATACTAGACGGCGAGCCGCCTTTTGAAAACGGTGACTATATATATATCCCCAATATTGCCGAAGCCATAAAAGAGAAAAAAGGAGAAATAGACGCGTATATTGTAGGAAACGGCATGAAAAAGATGGTTCTTAAGCTCGGTGAACTTACGGATGACGAAAGGAAAATTATTCTTGCAGGATGCCTGATTAATTTCTACAGGGGCTAAAATAAAATCCCGCGGCGTAAAACTTTACGCTGCGGGCCTTTTTATTTTAAAATGTTATGGACGAAATTTTATGCGTCTGAATTTT
Organism: Anaerotignum faecicola; assembly: GCA_024460105.1. Classification (NCBI taxonomy): domain Bacteria; kingdom Bacillati; phylum Bacillota; class Clostridia; order Lachnospirales; family Anaerotignaceae; genus Anaerotignum; species Anaerotignum faecicola. The sequence continues at coordinate 454,517 of JANFXS010000001.1, read as the reverse complement.
ATTAAACGGACTCAGCCGATTATATCCTCATAAACATCCTCGGCGCTGACGGGATTTTCAAGTATACCCTGTTGTAAAAGCCAGTTTATATTTTCCTCCCAAACAGCCTTGTCTTGGCTTAAAAATTTTGCGTTTTCGGTTTCCATTACAGGAAGAAGCGTTTCTATGCTCTGCATTTCCACATTTTCTTTAAGCGGGAAGTTTTCGGCGTTCTGATTTTCTAAAAGCAGTTTTACGGCTCCGGCAGGATCTTTTTTCATATCTTCAAACCCTTTCGCGCTGGCGCGGAGGAACCCTTCTATTTTATCCCTGTTTTCTTCAAGGTTTTTTTCGCCGGTAACAAAAACAAGTTCGTAGTAATCCGGCATACCGTATTCGTTAGGATAAAAATAGTTTACTTCAAAGCCTTCGTCCTCAAGCTCGGGCACTTCATGGTTGACCATGCATCCGATAGTTGCGTCTACATTTCCCGTTGTCATGGAGCTCATAAGATCGAACCCAACGTCTATAACTTCAACGTCGTCCATACTTCCGCCGGCTCCTTCGACCATAACGCGTATAATTGCTTCGCTGAGATCCGAACCCGACTGGCCTATTTTTTTGCCTATAAGATCCTTCGGCTCGGTAATATTTTTGTCTTTAAGAGACAGGAATATGTTTAACGGCTCCTGCGTTATTGCGCCTACAGATTTTACGGGAATGTCTTGGTCGCCTTTTGCGCGTATAATGTCGTGCATATAGTAGATGCCCATATCGGCTTTGCCCGCCGCCGTAAGGGAAATGGCGTCGTTTGTGTTGGATGGGAAACGTATTATAACGTTAAGGCCTTCTTCCGCGTAATAGCCGTTTTCGATTGCTTCATATATGAAGCTGTGTACGGCGTTCGGATACCAGTCGAGCACGACCTCAAAGTCCTCAAGTTCCTGAACGGAGCCTGTTTTATTGTCCTGTGTGCTTTCGCCGTTTGGCGTTTCGGCGTTTTGGCCTTCCGAGCCGCCCTGTGGAGAGCATGCGGCAAATATAAACGACGATGATATTAATAAAGCAAGCAATTTTTTTATCATAATTCTTTCCTCCATTTTATGAGTCTGTTTTCAATTACATTGATTACGGCTACAACAGCCATTGCCGCAATGCTTAAAAGCACAATGGGAGCGAAAACTCCGGCGCCGTCAAGCTGCGTCATCATCCTTTTGCTGAAATATCCCAGCCCGCTTTGCGCGCCGAGCCATTCCGCTATTGCCGCGCCGATTATTGAAAGGGGGACGGCCATTTTTAAGGCGGAGAAAAAGCTCGGCAGTGCGCCCGGTATTTTAAGTTTAAAAAATATTTCTTTTTTGCCCGCGCCGTATGTTATAAGCAGTTCTTCCATTTCCCGTTTGGCAGATTTAAGGCCGTCAAAAACGGTTATGGTTATGGGAAAAAATGTTATAAGCACGGTTACAAGCACTTTGCTCCAAATGCTGTAGCCGAACCACAGCACAAAAAGAGGGGCGATTGCCGTCGTAGGTATTGTCTGCGAAGCTATTATAATCGGATAAAGGGCTTTTTCTATTTTCGGATACAAATCCATAAGGCCCGCAAGAAACAGGCCGAAAATAACGGAAATTATAAGCCCTATTGCCGTTACCCCCATAGTTGCGGGAAGGTGGACGGTAAAAAGCGGAACGCGCAGGTCCCAAAGTTTTTTTATTATCTGTACGGGGGAAGGGAGTATATAATGAGCCCCAACAGCCATTGCCGCCGCCTGCCAAACTGCAAGCAACGCAGCGAACAATATTATAGCCGGAATATTCTTTTTCATATGAGCGCCCCCTGCCTTAAGTTTTTGATTAGCTTTTCTTTTAGCTCCACGATTTCAGGGCTTTTAAGCATGTCCCTGCTGCGGGGATATGGCAAGTTAATTTCGTGGATCTCGAAGTTTTTTATAGGCCGCTCGTTTATTACGAAAACTTTTCTTGAAAGGAAAACGGCTTCCTCAACGTCATGCGTTACAAAAAGTATCGTTTTTTGGTGTTTTTGCCATTCCTCGAGCAGCCATTCCTGAAGTGAAATACGCGTTAGGGAATCGAGGGCGGAAAACGGTTCGTCAAGAAGCAGAAGACTGCTTCCCGTTAGGAGAGTCCTTGCAAAAGAAGCCCTCTGCTTCATTCCGCCTGAAAGCTCTTTGGGGAATTTTGCTCGGTAATCGAAAAGGCCTACTTCTTTGAGCATATGCAGGGCTTTTTCTTTCATCTCGGCGGCGCTTTTTTTCTGTATCTCCATGGGCAGGCAGATATTTTTTTCTATTGTACGCCATGGAAAAAGCAGATCTTTTTGGGGCATATACGCGCTGTAGTTTTTGCCCGACGACACGTCTTTTCCGTTAAAAAGTATCGTGCCCTCCCGCGGCTTCTCAAGGCCGTTTATAAGGCGGAATACAGTGCTTTTGCCGCATCCTGACGTTCCGATCAGCGAGATAAAATCTCCCGGCGCAACGCTGAACGAAAGGTTCTGGATCATTGGAGCGCCGTCGCCTTCATATTGAAAAGTAACGTTTTTAAATTCAAGCATCGGCTACATCTCCATTTTGTATGACATATCCCAAAACATATATTCGTATTTACTGCATACCGTTATTATTTTTTCGAGGTTCAGAAGTTCTTCCTCGCTGTAATTTTCAGTAAGGCTGTCGACCATATCGATTATTATGTCGTTGCTTTCGGCGTACTCCGCGCTGCTGTAAGACTTAATCCAGTAGCCGTAAAATTCATGATTCTCGCATCCGGGAATTGTTTTCATAAAGTCGCCTATAAGTTTATAGCTCCATGAACATGCAAGCACGGCGACGGCTATTTCGGCAAGGCCTTCTTTAAGGCCGACGGAAATCATATAGTTTGTATAGCTTTCGTTTGCAAGGCTCATTTTTGCATTCTTAATATCGTCGGCGGATATGCCGAGTTTCCTTAAATAGTTTTGGTGTACGGCGTTTTCGGTGTTAAGTATTTCGTCTATCATTTTGGCGAAGGCGCGCATATATTTTTCTTCCCGCGCCTTTATAACGCCGAGGGCGAATACTTTCGCATACTGCATTAAATAGAGATGATCCTGTATCATGTAGAACCTGAAACTTTCTATAGGGAGCGTGCCGTCGCTTATGCCTTTTACAAAAGGGTGGCTGTTGTAGCTGTCCCATATTTCTTTGATACAGTTGTAAAGCCTTTCAGATGTTTTCATTAGATAATGCCTCCTGTAAATTTTTTTGCTAAACAGCAGTTCCAGCCTGTAAGGCGATTATAAACGCAAAAAACACTTCCGGTTGGGAAGTGTTTTTTTAAGCTCAATAGTTTTACTATTTAAGGCACTTCCTGCGTTGGTACTAACCATCAGGTTCAAAGGGACTCTCTCAGCATCAACAGCAAAGCTGTTGCAGCACCCCCGGGCCGCTATTTAGTTAAGGAGATTATATATCATATTCCGGATATTGTAAATAAATTTTAAAAGAAAAGCTTTGACAAATGTGGTATACTTGCATATTATAAATATTGCTGTTTTAACGCTGTAAGGCGGGCTCCGGGCAACGGGAAGCCCTTAGGCGTTAATTTGCGCGGGAATTTTTGCAGGCTTAATCTTTCCGACAAGGAAAACGGTATATACAGTTTATTTTTGCCGTTTGGGCATGCAAATAATTTTATTGATACTTTTTATTATACGGCCGGTTTTTGCCGAAACGGCGCGGATTTTTGTTTTTATAACGCCGCTTATATTCTGCCGTTAAAGCCGGCTCTGGATTGGGGGATTTTAATTGGATGAAAACATGCTGCTGTCTTTTGCCATAGATTTGGGAGAGGTGATGCTTAGGAACGGGGCCGAAACCCACAGGGTTGAGGATACTCTCGAAAGGATACTTTCGGTAAGCAAAGATTCCATGCCAGAAACGTTTGTAACGCCGACGGGGATTTTTGCCAGCATACACAGCCCGCTTTACGGCGGCACAATAACGAAATTCAAGCGTATTTCCGAAAGGTCTATAAACCTTGAAAAGGTAACGAAGGCCAATTCGCTTTCAAGGAATTTCGTAGAAGGGAAAATCAGCCTTGTAAAAGGTTTTGACGAGCTTGAAAAAATTGACGGTATCAAGCCCTTTAACACCGCGCTGGTGTTGTTAATGCACGGGCTTGTATGTTTTGCTTTCGCGCTTTTATTTAACGGATGTTTTACCGACGGGCTCGTTGCGTTTGCAGTGGGCGTGCTTTTGGGGATTACCAATAACCTCATGTCGCGAAGGACGTCACCGTTTCTTGCGTCGCTTATAGGCGGGGCTTCAATAACGATTTATACGATGGTATTTTACTGTTTGGGCATGGTTATAAGCTATGAAACGGTTATAACCGGCTCTATAATGCCGCTTGTGCCGGGCGTTGCGATTACAAACGCGGTAAGGGACATTATGAACGGGGATTTCCTTTCGGGAGCGAGCAGGGTTACGGAAGCCATTATAACGGCTGTTGCCGTTGCGGCAAGCGTCGGCGTTGTTTTGAGCGTTTCGTCAAAACTGGGGGTAATTTGATATGGCGGATATATGGACTTTTGCGTTTAATTTTGTGCTTTCGTTCCTTGCTACCATGGGTTTTGCGGTTATATATAACGCGCCGAAAAGGGAGCTTATAAACTGCGGGATAGCCGGGGCGTTAGGCTGGGTTGTGTATTTTTATATAATGGGGGAAACCACAAACTCCACATTATCGGTTTTCGGCGGTTCCATTGTGGTGTCTGCATGTTCAAGGGTACTTTCATATACAAGGCGGGCCCCAAGCACGCTGTTTTTGATTCCGGGAATAATACCGCTTGTGCCGGGATACCCGATGTATAATACGATGCTTGCAATGATTGAACAGGATTTGTATCATTCGTATTTAGAAGGGGTAGGCACGCTTCAAATGGCCGGAGCCATAGCGATAGGCATTGTATTTATATTTTCACTGCCGTATAGGGCGTTCGCATGGGTTGCGCCTAAGGACGAGAGAAAAAAAAGGAAAAAGTGACGGATATTGGCTTTGGATGCATATGGCTTTGGATTTGCAAGAGCGGCGCTCTGTACGGATACAATTCCGATTTATGTATAATTAAGAGGGCGCTTTTATTGAAAAGCCGTTTTGCGGCTGTAAGTTAAAACTGTATTTGTAATTAAAAGCGGAAAGCGTCTTAAAATAAAAAACAGGCCCTCAAACGGCGGTAAAGCCTTGGGGAGCCTGTTTTTGCGTTTATTTGCTTAAAAGTTCTATTCCTTTTTCAATGCGTTTAATTGTTTCTTCCCTGCCGAGTATGTCAGCCAGCTCGAAAGCTCCGCCCGGCGACGACGGCTTTCCTGAAAGAGCCGTCCTGATCGGCCATAAAAGCTGTCCGTTTTTAATTCCGAGTTCTCCGACAAGAGCCATCATGCTGTCATGGATTGCCGTTTCTTCCCAGTCCGAAAGATTTTCAAGCACAGGAAGGCATGCTTTAAGGCTTGAAAGGGCTATTTCTTCCGTCGTTTTCATTTTTTTATGAACGTAAAGCTCCGTAGTATATTCCGGAAGTTCGTCAAAGAAATCAACAAGGGCGCTTACGTCGTTTAAAGTTTCAAGGCGTTTTTGGAGCAGGGCGGCTATTTTCCTTAAATCAAGGCTCTTGTTTTTAACGGCTTCTTTAAGTTTAGGTTCCACAAGGGAAAAGTATTTTTCAAATTCCATGGCCTTAATATATTCGCCGTTCATCCATGTAAGCTTCTGTATGTCGAATATAGAAGGCGATTTGCTGAGGCCGCTGATGCTGAAACTCTTTTTAAGCTCTTCAAGCGTAAAGATTTCGGTGTTGTCTGACGGGCTCCAGCCTAAAAGGGCGATATAATTTATAATGGCGTCGGAAATATAGCCCTTTTCGATAAGATCCTGGAATGACGCGTCGCCGTTCCTTTTTGAAAGCTTATGATGCGCGTCTTTCATAACCGGCGGAAGGTGCACATAAGTCGGGGCGTCCCAGCCGAAAGCATCGTAAAGCAGGTTGTATTTAGGCGTTGAGGAAAGGTATTCGCTGCCGCGTACAACATGGGTTATTTTCATTAAATGGTCGTCTACGACGTTGGCGAAGTTATATGTCGGCATGCCGTCGCTTTTAATAAGTATCTGGTCGTCCAGTTCGCTGTTATCAACGCTGATTGTTCCGTAAACCGCATCTTCAAACGTGGTTTTGCCTTCCGTAGGCATTTTCTGGCGTATAACATAAGGCATGCCGCTTTTAAGATTATTGTTTATTTCATCTTGGCTTAGCGAAAGGCAGTGCCTGTCGTAATGGGAAAACGCGTCGCCCTCGCCGTTTTTCTCTTTAAGGCCGTCCAAGCGTTCTTTTGTGCAGAAACAGTAGTAAGCCTCGCCTTTTTTTACAAGCTCTTGTGCATACTGCATATACATTCCGCGGCGCTCGCTTTGGACATAAGGGCCGTAATCGCCTCCAACATCGGGACCTTCGTCATGGATAAGCCCCGTAATTTTAAGGGTGTTGTAAATTACGTCGACAGCGCCTTCAACGTACCTTTCCTGATCCGTATCTTCTATCCTTAATATAAATTTACCGCCGTTTGCTTTTGCGATAAGATATTCGTAAAGGGCGGTCCTTAAATTGCCTATGTGCATATACCCTGTGGGGCTTGGGGCAAACCTTGTTCTGATTTCCATTGTTTTTCCTCCGTAATTTCATAAATATAGTAATATAATTATTATACCTTTTTGCCGCCTGTTGTAAAGCCCTTTAAACATTCGCCCATGCGCCGTATGCCGGCTTCGAGTTTTTCGTCGCTTACGTTGATAAACGAAAGGCGCACATAACTGCTGTTTTCGCCGTTTATATAAAATTGGCCGCCATGGGAAAGGAGTACGTTTTTTTGCGCGCAGGCTTTTAAAAGCTCGTCGGCGGGTATTCCTTTCGTATCAATCCAAAGGCTTATGCCTCCGTTAGGCTTATGGTATTTTGCATAAGGTTTTAAAAGCCTGTCGGCATATTTAACGGCAATCCTGTATTTTTCCATGCCGTAAAGACGTATTGATTTTATGTGTTCCCGCCAGTTGTTTTCCCTGAAATATATATCAAGCGCTTTTTGAAGAAAACCGCTTGTTGAAATGTCGGTTGTATATTTGGCCGTCGTCATTCTGGAAATGATTTTTTTCGGCATTGCCGCAAATCCCACCCTCAGCCCCGGCATAAGTATTTTGGAAAAGCTTTTGATGTATACGACCCTGTTGCGGTAGTCCAGGGCTTTGAAAGGGACGATAGGTTCTTTTGAATAATTGAAGTCATAAAGGTTATCGTCCTCGATTATATAAAAGTTATATTTTTCCGCGAGATCCAGTATGGTTTTCTTTTTGGCGGAGGAATACGTCGCGCCTGTGGGGGTTTGGAAATACGCCATTATATATATGAATTTCGGACGGTACAGCTTTGCGAGGTTTTCCAAAGCGGAAATATCCATGCCGTCGTGCTCCATGGGTATTTCGATAATCTGACATCCTCTTGAAAGAAAGGAGCCGGCCGCGCCGTAAAATGTAGGCTTCTCCATAAAGACAACGTCGCCGTATGACGCCATTGCTTTGCTTACCGTATCGATTCCCTGCTGAGCGCCGGACAGCACCTGTATATTATCGGGAGTTTGGTTAATGCCGTATATTTCCAGATATTTGCAGAGGCTTTCACGCAATGGGAAAAAACCTTGGGCGTCCATGTTGCCAAAGGCGTTCCCGCGCTCCCTGTCGAGGAGGGAATCGAAGGCGGACTTGAATTCGTCGACAGGGAAAAGCTCTTGGGGCAGGGACGTGCTTGTGAAATTTATAATGCCCGGTCCCGCTTCAGGCCGTTTTATAAGGCGCATGTGCTCTTCTATAACGGGCGGGGGTATTTCTTCAAGCGGTATGGGGGAAACAAAGGTGCCGCTGCCTGTTTGGGAATAGACGGCCTTTTTGTTTTCAAGGTATTTATAGGCTGAAACCGCCGTTGAGTTATTAACGCCGGCTTCTTCCGCAAGGCGGCGTATCGGCGGCAGTTTTTCATTTGGTTTGAGAACGCCGTTTTCGATAAGAAGGAATATTGCGTCGCCAAGCTGCCTGTACAGAGGCGTCTGAAGCGTTTTGTCTACTTTTATATTAAATATACTGTCCATGGCCGTTCCTTTCTGTGTTTTTGTATTAATACAATTATACTATAATATATTGTGTTTTTAATATAAATATTTATTGACAACAAAGTTGTATTAAAATATAATCATTTTTGTTGGAATAAAGGTTTAAAAGCCATAAAAAGGAGAAGTAGCCGGCTTAACTGCCATTTAAGAGAGAAAACCCTTTGGCTGTAAGGTTTTTATGAGGTATGACGGCGAAGCAGCCTTTTTGGATTTTTCCGGGCTTCCCGCATAAAGCGGGACGTTTCCCTTGCGTTAAAAGGAAGATAAGAGATGCTTTTTTGCATAATTAGGGTGGTACCGCGAGTGTGTTCTCGTCCCTTAGAGGGATTGGACGCGCTTTTTTTTATGCTCCGATATTCATTATGCCGCATTGTGCGGCTGTTAAAAATACCTATTTCGGGGATACTGATATTATTAAAACAAAGGAGAATTTGAGTATGAAACAAATGGGAGTTAATGAAGTAAGGGAAAAGTTCCTTTCGTTTTTCGAAAGCAAACAGCATTTAAGGCTGCCGAGCGCGTCTTTGATACCGCATAACGACAACAGCCTTTTGCTTATAAACTCCGGCATGGCGCCGCTTAAACCGTTCTTTACGGGGCAGGAAACGCCGCCGAGCAAAAGGGTTACGACATGCCAAAAATGCATAAGGACGGGCGATATTGAAAACGTCGGCAAAACGGCGCGCCACGGAACTTTCTTTGAAATGCTCGGCGATTTCTCATTCGGAGATTATTTCAAGATGGAAATAATACCGTGGAGCTGGGAATTTGTTACAAAGGTTATGGAAATACCTGAGGATAAGCTTTATGTGACTGTTTATAAGGACGACGACGAGGCGGCTAAAATATGGCATGAGGTTGTGGGCCTCCCTAAAGACAGAATTTTTTACATGGGTAAAGAAGATAATTTTTGGGAACACGGAACAGGCCCATGCGGCCCATGTTCCGAAATTTATTACGACAGGGGAGAGAAATACGGCTGCGGCAAAGAAGGCTGTACGGTAGGGTGCGACTGCGACCGCTATATGGAATTTTGGAACCTCGTTTTCACACAGTTTAACGCCGAGCCGGACGGGACTTATACGGATCTCGAGTTTAAAAATATAGATACGGGCATGGGCCTTGAACGAATGGCGGCGATTATGCAGGGCGTAGATTCCATATTCGACGTCGATACGGTTAAGGCTTTAAGGGACGAGGTATGCCGCATTGCGGGCGTTGAATACATGAAAGACCATAAAACGGACGTAAGCGTGCGCGTTATAACCGACCATATACGTTCCGTTACGTTTATGACTGCCGACGGAGTGCTTCCTTCAAATGAAGGGCGCGGATACGTTTTAAGGAGGCTTTTAAGGCGCGCCGCACGCCACGGCAAGCTTCTCGGTATAAACGGCGAGTTTTTGGCAAACCTCTGCGACGTTGTCATAGAGTGCAGCGGCGAAGCCTATCCGGAGCTTGTGGAGAAGAAAGACTATATTAAAAAAGTGCTTTCGGTTGAAGAAAACAGCTTTTACAAAACCATTGACAAAGGCATGGAAATACTTAAAAACGATATAGCCGAAATTAAAGCCGCCGGCAGGAATGTGATGGACGGAGCTATGAGTTTCCGCCTTTACGACACATACGGTTTCCCTATCGACCTTACAAAGGAAATACTTGAAGAAGAAGGGATATCCCTTGACGAGGACGCTTTCCTCGAGGAAATGAAAATACAAAAGGAAAGGGCAAGGGCGGCGCGCGCCGAAAGCAACTATATGGGCGCCGACGAAACGGTTTACCATCAGTTGGATACAAATATGACGACGGAATTTGCAGGCTACGACGTAAGCGTTGTAGATGACGCCGAAATTATAGCCGTCGTGGCGAACAATGAAGTTTCGGAAACCGCTTCGGTGGGCGACGAAGTTTCCGTATTCCTTGACAGAACGCCTTTTTATGCGGAAATGGGCGGCCAGGTAGGAGATATCGGAGTGATTAAAACGAATATGGGCACGGTTGAGGTGACCGACTGCATAAAGGTAGTAGGCGGCAAAATTGCCCATATAGGTTCTGTTGTGGACGGAAGCATTAAAGTGGGAGAAAAAGCGTCGGCGTCGTACGACGTTAAAAACAGGCTTTCGATTTCAAGGAACCACAGCGCTACTCACCTTCTTCAGAAAGCTTTAAGGGACGTGCTTGGAACCCATATCCAACAGGCCGGATCGTATGTTTCGGCAGACAGGCTGCGTTTTGACTTTACCCACTTTACGGCAATGACGGCGGAAGAAATAAGGAAAGTCGAAAATATCGTAAATGAAAAGATATACGAAAGCATTGACATTACGGCTTGCGAAAAAACCATAGACGACGCGCGCAAAATGGGTGCGACGGCTCTTTTCGGCGAGAAATACGGCAATATTGTGCGCGTTGTGGACATGGGCGGATACTCCATAGAGCTTTGCGGCGGTGCGCACCTTAAAAATACGGCTCAGATAGGAAGTTTTAAAATTGTCTCTGAAGGCGGCGTTGCATCGGGCGTAAGAAGGATTGAGGCGCTTACGGGCGCGGGAGCCGTTAAGTTCTACCAGCGCCAAGAGGATATGCTTAAAAACGTATGCGCGGCCCTTAAGACAACGCCGGACAATATGGTTAAACGCGTTGAGGGGCTTATTGCGGAACAGAAAACCATTTCCAAGGAATTAAGCGCGCTTAAAGCCAAAATGGCGGGAGACGCGGCAGGAAACATATTGGAAGGCAAAACGGAAATTAACGGCATAAACGTAATATGTGCCGAAGTTAAAGGCTCCGACGGGGCAGGGCTTAAAACAATGGGCGACGAGCTTAAAAATAAACTAGGAAGCCTTGTTATAGCGCTCGCAAGCGAAAACGAAGGCAAGGTTAACCTTGTGGCAATGGCAACGGACGACGCCGTTAAGAAAGGCGCGCATTGCGGCAGCATTATAAAAGCGGCGGCGGCCGTATGCGGCGGAGGCGGCGGCGGAAAGCCGAATATGGCCCAGGCAGGCGGAAAGGACGCGTCTAAAATAGGCGATGCGCTTCAAAAGGCTTTGGAAGTTATAAAGAGCCAAATTTAATGGCCGTAACGATTTTGGAAAAAGCATGTTTACGTCTGAAATACAAATGCGGCGGACGCTTTGGAAGAAATTATTTAGAGGTTTTGCGGAGGTAAAATTTAATACTGCGGATTCATGCCGCTTTAACGGATTGGCGTATTTTGCGCCGATCCGTTTTTTTGTGGAATATAAGATAAATTCGGTTTACGGGGGAATATACGTTGGGGAATTTATTTGGCATAATTTCGACGGCTCCCGAGCATTTTTTCTGATTTTAAATTGCCGATGCTTTTCTCGGATGCGAACGGAGAAAATTTTTTATTGTTCAAAAAGCAGACGCATAGGCTTGCCGCCGGAGAATCATACGAACCGTGTAAGAGCCGCGGCGGGCAGCGTTCTATGAAGGGAATTTCAATAGTCCAGCCGAATATTTGGAGAACGGAAGGGCAGTAAAAATTCCCTTCGGAGCATGTGTGTCATTGTAAGATGAAGATATGAAAAAATTCTATAAACGGCAATGCCGGATTCGGTTTACAATGGCACATATGCCACGCAAGGAAAAAATTTCGCATTTCGGTATTTATGCGCTTGTCATAGGATGCGTGCCGCGCTTTGAACGGCAAAAGTTTTTCCCTTGGTAAGGCCGTAAGAGTTTTAACGGCAGAAAAGGCGCAAAATCTGGGCAAAGACGCGCGGGCGCGGAAAATCCCAAGCCAAGCGGCTTTAATGCGGATATTTCGCCTTTACTTACCGAAAACCGTAAGTATCATCGGTAAACCGAAGCCGGCAAAGCGTTTTATATATATCTTATTATGGTATGTTTTGGGACGCCAAAACCGCATGCAGATTGAAGATATATTGGTATAATAACTTAAATGCGCCGTATCGTGTATAACAGTGGAATGAATGTTCAAAAGGTTTGAAATAAAGAAGAATAAATTTCGGCAGATTTGTATGGGTTAACGCGGATTAATTTTATTTTTCGGCAATGTTGCTATTTGGGAATGGAAATATTTATATATAATTTCATATAAAACTCCATTGACATATCGGTTTAAAAGGTGCAATAATATAAACATACAGAAATTACGAATATAGTTCGGTTATACCGAAAAAAGGAGTTTTGTTATGGCAAATCCTAAAGGGGTTATAATACAGTCGGTTGCCAGGGCGCTGGATATACTGGAATACTTTTCAAACAGGAGGGAAATGGGCATTTCGGAAATTTCCGAATGTATGAACCTCAGTAAAAGCACTGTTTACGGCCTTGTTAATACCCTTGTAAGCTATGGGTATCTTGAGCAGGACGGTTCGACAAAGAAATATAAGCTTGGCATGAAGCTTTTTGAAATGGGCAGAACGGTGGAAAGCCGTATGGATTTAAGAAGCGAGGCAAGGCCGTTTTGTGAAATGCTTTCACAAAAATACGGTCAGACAGTACATTTGGCTACACATTGTGAGGGCGAGGTTGTATATATAGACAAGTTTGATATGCCTGATTTCCTGATTACATATTCTCAAGTCGGAAAGCGCGCTCCCATGACATGCACAGGCGTTGGAAAAGCGATGCTTGCATATCTTCCTAAAAGCTATATAGAAAAATATATACTCGGCAGGGAATTTACGGTTAAAACTCCTAATTCCATTAAAAACGAAGCGGAGCTTGAAAAGGAACTTTCGATAATCGCAAAAAAAGGCTATGCCCAAGACAGGGAGGAAATAGAAATAGGGCTCAGGTGCGTAGCCGCGCCGATATTTAACTGCAAAAAGGAACCGGTGGCCGCAATAAGTATTTCGGGCATGGCAAACAAAATGACGCCTGATGCGATAAGCGTTATTGCAGATGATATTGTGAAATGCGCAAAGGATATTTCATTTAAAATCGGATGCAGGGATTAGTATTTCGGAAAGGGGAAAGCGGAATGGAAAAAATTAAGGTAGGCATTATAGGCCCCGGAAATATCGGGACGGATTTGATGTATAAGGTCATGAAAAGCAGAAACCTTCAAATGGATTTTATGACGGGTATTGTTGAAAGCGAGGGGCTTAAAAGGGCCGAAAAGCTTGGATTTAAAACCTCGACAGAAGGCGTGAAGGCTGTCGCCGATGATCCGGATGTTAAAATTGTATTTGACGCCACGCTTGCCAGCGCGCATATGGCAAACGCCCCGGCGCTTAAAGCGGCAGGCAAGATCGCAATCGATATGACTCCGGCGGCGGTAGGGCCTTATGTAGTGCCGTGCGTAAACCTCGACAGCATACAGGATGCCGACAATTTTAATATGGTTACATGCGGCGGGCAGGCCACAATACCCATTGTAAACGCCATAAATGAAACCGCCGACGTGGAATATGCCGAGATTGTGGCAAGCATTTCTTCAAAAAGCGCCGGCCCGGGAACGAGGGCAAGCATTGACGAATTTACCCAGACGACAAGAAAGAGCCTTGAAATAATAGGCGGCGCGGACAGGGCAAAGGCCATAATAATACTTAACCCCGCAGAGCCGCCGGTTATGATGTGCAATACGATCTATACGATAGTTAAAAATCCTGATGAAAAGGCTATAATTGAAGCCGTTAACAAGCGTGTTGCCGAAGTTCAGCAGTACACGCCGGGATATAAGCTCAGGGTTCCGCCTATCATAGACGGCAATAAAGTTACGGTTATAGTACAGGTTGAAGGGGCGGGGGATTTCCTGCCAAAGTATTCCGGAAATCTTGACATAATAAATTCGGCCGCCGTAGCAGTTGCGGAAAAACTGGCCGCTAAAATGTTGGGCGAACGATAAGGGGGAAAATAAAATGGAAAAACGGAAAATAAACATTGTAGACACAACCCTGCGCGACGGCAGTCACGCTGTAAGCCACAGCTTTTCCCCGGAACAGGCGGCAAAGATTGCCGGCGGGCTTGATAAAACGGGAGTCGATATTATAGAATGCGCCCATGGCGACGGCATAACGGGTTCAACCATTAATTACGGCTTTTCAAAGTATAATGAAATGGATTTGATAAAGTCTGTGAGCGGAGTTGTTAAAAATGCAAAACAGGCAATCCTGCTTATACCGGGTATTGGAACTATCGAGGATATGGAAGAAGCGTATGAAAACGGGGCCCGTGTTGTGCGCGTTGCAACGCACTGCACAGAAGCCGACGTAGGCATACAGCATATAAAGGCCGCCAAGAAAATGGGCATGATGGCCGTGGGATTTTTGATGATGGTACATATGGCGGAGCCGGAAAAACTGCTTGAACAGGCCAAGATTTTTGAAGCCGCCGGGGCGGATTACATAAACCTTGCCGATTCGTCGGGATACCTGCTTCCTCAGGATGTAACAAGCCGTGTCGGAACCCTTGCGGAAGGCCTGAATATTCCGGTAGGTTTTCATGCGCATAACAATTTAAGCCTTGCTGTTGCAAACTCTATTGCGGCAGTTGAAGCGGGAGCCACATATATCGACGCTACATGCCGCGGCCTTGGGGCGGGCGCCGGCAATACCCAGCTTGAGGTTTTGGCCGCGGTGTTCGACAGGCTGGGATACAACACAGGGCTTGACATGTACGGGCTTCAGGATATCGCAGAAGAAATAGTAGAACCTATTATGCACAGGCCGCAGGTTATAAAAACAGCTCCGCTTATGCTGGGGTATGCTGGGGTTTATTCAAGTTTTCTTCTTCATACATACAGGGCGGCGGAAAAATTCGGGCTTAACCCGAGGGATATACTTGTGGAATTGGGAAAAAGAAGAATGGTAGGCGGGCAGGAAGATATGATTGTCGACGTAGCTTATCAGCTTGCGAAGGAAAAAGGCGTATAAACAACTCTTTCCGTCGGCCTTATGTTCCGCCGGTTTTAGCATCATGAAGAAACGGAAAAATAAATAAAAAAATATTGAAAAAAACTATTGACTATTTTAATAAACGGTGTTAGAATACATCTCAATTAAAGAATATAAAGCGATGACGAAGACGAGTAAGCCTGCAATGATATCAAAGAGAGCCGCCGGCGGTGGGAATGCGGTATAAAGTTGCTTGCCGAATGGACTTCTGAGCGCGGCTTGAAAGCTTATGCAAGTAGATGCCGCCGGGAACCTTACCCGTTATAAATTAGGCATGTATGGTTGTACATGAAATGAGCGGCCTTTTTTAAGGCAATTTGAGTGGTACCACGATTATAACTTTGTTTATAACCGCCTCAAGCAGTAATGCTTGCGGCGGTTTTTTTGTTGGCAAAGGGACGTGTACTTATTTTCGGCTTTAAAAATTTAAAATATATTTAAAAATCCGCAATAATTGTATTTACCATATACAAATGCTTTAAAACGGATACGGCGCTTTATATAAATTGCGGGATTTATATAATTTTCACTATTATATAAGAAATTTTATGTTTAATCCCGTCGTCAGAGACATAATCTGTATGTTTCGGCGAGATTGAGGCAGCATTTTTAAAATGAAATTTAATGTATTTTTTCAATGTGTTTTTAACGTTTTCGGCGCGCGGAGTTAAAATGCATAACGTATAAAAATCATATTGAAAGTATTAAGTTTCATGAAGCAAGCAAACTAAAAAAGACAATGAAAAGGGGATATTTATTATGAAGAAGAAAATTTTGGCTTTAGTATTGGCTCTTACAATGGCAGGCGCATTTGCAGGGTGTTCGTCGGAAACGCCGGAACAGGCGCAAACAGGAACGCAGGAAGAAAGCGGGGAGGAGAATGGCGGCGGCGAGGAAACTGCCGGCGGGGAAACATATACGATAGGAATTTCACAGTTTGCCGAGCACGGCTCCCTTGACAACTGCCGCGAAGGGCTTCTTGAAGGGCTTGCGCAGGAAGGCATTGTGGAAGGCGAAAACCTTACGGTGCTTTTCCAGAACGCCCAGGCCGATACGGGAACGGCAGGCCAGATTGCAGACAATTTTGTTTCAAACGGGGTTGACATGATTTGCCCGATTGCGACGCCCAGCGCGGCAAGCGCATATGCCGCAACTATGAATACGGATATTCCGGTAGTATTTACGGCGGTTAACAATCCTGTTGCGACAGGCCTTGCAAATGCCGACGGCACGCCTGTAGGAGAAATTACGGGAACAAGCGACAAACTTCCCGTCGAAGCACAGCTTGAAATGATTAGGGAAATACTTCCAGATGCGAAAACGATTGGAATTATTTATACTACAAGCGAAACAAATTCGGAATCCACAATAAAAGAATATGAAGCGGCTGTTGCCGACTACGGTTTTGAGCTTGAAACGGTGGGCATAACAACTCAGGCAGACGTTCCTATGGCTGTTGACAGCCTTCTTACAAAAGTGGACTGTCTTAACAACTTAACTGACAACACGGTTGTACAGAGCCTTGCAACGGTAATTTCAAAAGCAAACGCCGCGGGAGTCCCTGTTTTCGGCAGTGAAGTCGAACAGGTTAAAAACGGATGCGTTGCGGCTGTAGGCCTTGATTTTGTGGATCTCGGAGTGCAGACCGGAAAAATGGCGGCAAAGGTTTTAAAAGGAGAATCCAAAGCAAGCGAAATGAACTTTGAAACGATATCCGAAGCGGGGCTTTATATAAATTTAGCGGCGGCTGAAAACCTCAATATTGAAATAGACGGGGAATATGCGGCGGGCGCGATTGAAACATTCGATACAATAGCCGGACAATAAGCAAACGGTGTGCGGCAAATAAAATCTTTTGGGAGGACGCGGCAAAATGGGAATACTGATAGGCGTTTTGGAGCAGGGGCTTATATACGGCATAATGGCCCTGGGAGTTTATATAACATATAAAATACTTGATTTCCCGGATTTAACCGTGGATGGGACGTTTCCCATGGGGGCGGCTGTGACGGCGGTGCTCATAACGGGCGGCGCAAACCCATATGCGGCGCTTATCGCCTCATTTGCCGCGGGAGCGTTGGCAGGGGCGGTAACGGGGCTTATACATGTTAAGTTTAAAGTAAGGGATCTCCTTTCGGGAATTATAATGATGACGGCGCTTTACAGCATTAATATGAGGATTACGGGAAAAGCCAACGTGCCGATATTTACACAGCCTACGGTTTTTGACAATCCGGCGGTTAATTCCGTTATGCCTCATGGATTTACGGCATATAAGACGTTTTTTATCGCGCTTATATTGTCGTTGGTTGCAAAATATCTGCTTGACGGATATTTAAGGACGAAATCGGGATACCTTTTAAGGGCGGCGGGCGACAATCCGGTTATAGTTACAAGCCTTGCCAAAGACCACGGCCTTGTTAAAATAGTCGGCCTTGCGATAGCAAACGGCCTTGTCGCCCTAGGCGGCAGCGCAATGTGCCAGCAGCAGAGGTTTTTTGATATATCCATGGGAACGGGAACCGTCGTAATAGGCCTTGCAAGCGTTATAATAGGCACAAATATATTTAAAAACAGCCGTTTTATACGCCCTACAAGCGCCGTTCTTATAGGTTCCATACTTTATAAGGGGTGTGTGGCGTTAGCTATTGCCCAAGGATTTAAAGCGTCGGATATGAAGCTTATTACGGCGCTGCTGTTCCTTATAATACTTGTTGCTACAATGGACAGGAAAAAGAAGGTGAAAGGCGATGCTTGAATTAAATTCAATATATAAATACTATAACCCGGGAACGATTAATGAGATGTGTCTTTTTAACGGCTTTGACCTTAAAGTTGACGACGGACAGTTTGTTTCCGTTATAGGAAGCAACGGTTCCGGAAAAACGTCAATGCTGAACATAATCTGCGGCAGTATACCCATTGAAAAAGGGGATATAAAAATAGACGGGCAGAGCATACTTTCAAAAAAGGAATTCCAAAGGAACAAAATAATAGGCCGCGTATATCAAAACCCGTCTATGGGAACATGCCCAAACATGACTATACTTGAAAACATGGCGCTTGCGGACAATAAAGGTAAAACTTTCGGCTTGAAGCCCGGCACAAACAGGGCGCGGATAAATTTTTATAAAGAACAGCTAAGCCAGCTGAAGCTGGGGTTGGAAGATAAGCTTGATATAAAGGTAGGTTCCCTTTCGGGAGGGCAGAGACAGGCAATGGCGCTTTTAATGGCCACAATGACGCCCATAAAATTCCTTATACTAGACGAGCATACCGCGGCGCTCGATCCGAAAACCGCCGATCTGATAATGGAGCTTACAAACAGCATTGTTAAGGAAAAACGCCTGACCACAATTATGGTAACCCATAATTTAAGATATGCCGTGGATTACGGCAGCAGGCTTATTATGATGCACCAGGGCAATATTGTTATTGACAAAAAAGGCGAGGAAAAAGAAAAAACAGGAATAGATGAAATACTGGGGCTGTTTAACGAGATAAGCATTGAATGCGGCAACTGAATATGAAAGCGCAGAAACCGGAAGCGGGAATTATCCGCTGTCCGGTTTTTTTATTGCCGTAACGGAAGCCGAACGGTATTTTTGGGTATATTGAAATCGCGTCTTTATTATTTTGACGCTGATATTAAATTTGTGCAGGAGTACGCCTTATACTACGTTTAAGTAATTTTGTACAAAACATAATGGATTTTTATTTGTTAATTTTACACATAAATACGTTGCTTTTTTATAGATTTATGCTTGAAAATATGTGAATTTAGTATATAATAACTTGCGGTAGATTTTAGGTGAAAGCAATTCACGCCATATTCCGGGAAAAGGAATATTATCGTTCGTATTAAGTCCGTTAATTTTGGCGGAAGTTGTTTTCGGTTTACAAGGCACATACGTTACACATGACAAATTTTTCTGTTCTTTTGCGTTGCGGATACTTGAATTGCCTATGGGCAAGCCGGAATATTTGAGCCTTGAATAACAAAAAAATTTCACCGTGTGGAGTAAAAGGCGTTCTCAACCGTGCATACCTTTGTAAACCGAAGGTATGCGTTTAAAAGCATAACGGCATTTTATTTTGCGTTTTGCGGTTTTATTTTATAAAAAGGGGATTTTTAAATGGAAACAGACAAGTTGGATACCAAGCGGGGAAAAACATTAATACTTCTGACATGGCCTATCTTCATAGAATTGCTTTTGCAGATGCTTGTTGGGAACGTAGACCAGTTTATGGTTGGCAGGTATTCCCAGACGGGCGTTGCCGCAATAGGAAATGCAAATCAGATAATGAATATGGTTGTAATTGTTTTCAGCGTTATAAGTATTGCCACAACCATACTTGTTTCGCTTTATAAAGGCGCAAATGACAAAAAAAGGCTTGAAACAATTTATTCGCTTTCGGTTTTTGTAAACGCCGTTATAAGCGTTATTGTAAGCGCGGCGGTTGTCGGATTTGCACGTCCGATATTTTCAATAATGCGGGTTCCGGGCGACGTTATGGACGAGGCTGTTATTTATATTTCCATTATCGGCGCGGGCATTATATTTCAAGGGCTTTACAACACTTTTACCGCTATTTTCAGAAGCAACGCCCTTATGAAGGAATCAATGGCCGTTTCGTTTATTATAAATGTTTTGAACATAGCGGGAAACGCCGTGCTGATACCGCATATAGGGATTGCAGGGGCGGCTGTAAGCAGTATTGCAAGCCGATTTATAGGGCTTTTGATTATGATTGCGATATTTAAAATAAAAGTTGACGGACGGATAACATTCAGGCATATGAAACCGTTCCCGTCAGGCCAGCTTAAAACCCTGCTTTCAATAGGCCTTCCGTCCGGAGCCGAAAGCGTGTCATACACCGGAAGCCAGCTTGCGATACAGACAATGGTAAATAATTTCGGAACTCAGGTTATAACGGCCAAAACATATGGAAATATGCTTGTTATGATTTCATATCTTTATACAAACGCCATTTCGCAGGCAAGCCAAATCGTTGTAGGCAGGCTTATGGGAGCGAGGGATGTTGAAAATACAAAAAAACAGGTTCAGCGCACGCTTTTAATTTCACTTTCGGTGAGCCTTGCGGTATCGGCCTTGCTTTATGTTTTTTCGGAACCGATATTCAAGTTTTTAACTGACGACGAATATGTCGTAGAACTGGGACGCACAGTGCTTTTTATAGACATATTCCTTGAAATAGGAAGGGCCGTAAATATGACTATGGTAAGGGATTTGCAGGCTGTGGGCGATATTATGTTTCCGATTGTGCTGGGAGTTATAAGCATGTGGATTTTTTCTGTGCTGGGCGGATATATATTAGGCGTCGCGTTTGGCATGGGGCTTGCGGGGTTCTGGCTTGCAATGGCCGTGGATGAGTGTTTCAGGGGCGTTGCGTTTCTGATAAGATGGTTCAGCGGAAGCTGGCAGGGAAAAAACATAATTGATAAACAGAAATGAATTTATTTTATTTAAGGGATATAAGATTTATACAGAACGCCTTAAAAAACGTGGATAAAAAATTTATGAAATATGTTTTTGGTTTTGCGGCAAATGACGGCATGGACATGAATAACGGCGTCGCCGCTATATTGAAGGAATCTTACAAAGCGTAGCCCGTATGTAAACTGCGCTCCGGGAAAAAAGGTTTTGCAGATGAATTTTTATACTGCAATTTGTATTTTACGGATTGAATGATGAGGCATATGGGCGGAATGTTTTGAGATAACAGTGAATGTAACGGGCCCTGTTTTTATGCCGTTTTGTTAATTGAAAACATTTTAAAAAACAAAAACTGCCGTTTTACATTTTTCGGATGTGCGGCAGCCTTTGTTTTTTGCAGTTTTGACGTTAAAAGCGGCAAGAAACGCACACAATGAGATATATCGGTTTACACGTTAAAGGCGCGCCGAAAAGCTTTTTATATTTCATCGGCTTTTACCGCTTTTTCCGGAAAATCGGAGTAATAGTATACGGTTATATTTTTTCCGATTGTAAGGCCGTTGCACCCGGACATATCGGCGCCGGACGTTATAAAGGATTTTTCACTGCCGTCGTCAAGGCTTAAAGTAAGCGTGTTCATTGAGGCGTCTTTTATCGTTCCGCATGATTTAATAAGATCGCCTTTTTCATCGGAAGTAACAATTATCAATTCATTTTCTGCATTTACCATATCTACGGGAAAAAATTTGCTGAAAAACAACGACGGCACATATGTCAGCCCGTCGGTTAATTCAGGCGCGGCCATTAATTGGGATTTATTGCCGTTGGAATTATATTCGTCTTTACCTATTGTTAATGAAACGGAGTTTTCCCCGTCTTTAACTGTGGCAGTCTGCGTGGAGCCTTCCCATTCAACTTCATATCCCAGGAGACAGGCGGTTTCCCTGAGGGGAAACATGTGGGCGTGGTCTTTATTTTCGTATATATGCCCTGTCAGAGGCAGTGAATTGATTTGTGCCGTATAGTCGCCTTTTTCAATATATGAAGCGAATGCAGGCGAAACCATACAGAGCGATAACGCGGAAATAACTGCTGTAATAGATACTTTTTTCATATTTTCACTCCTGTTCATGTTAGTTGGGCAGTCCGGTTTATTATATTTATAATTTGTACGGATATTTTTTTTAAAAGTTCCACATCTAGGAAATATATTTTCAAATCCTGCCGGCATTTATAAGGCCGTGCTTTGTACAGCAGATATAGAGTTCGCCGCGGCGCATTTTCGGCAGGCGTATTTCGGCAGCCTGTTCAGGATACATTTTTATAATCATTGCCCTGTCATACGACACATATGCGGCAAAAGAAATATAGTGGCTTTTTTCCATTTCATGTTCCATTGTTATATAATAATCCGTTTCAACTTCTTCTATATTAATATTGTGGCCTTCAACAGACTTTTGGGGCATAAGCGCGCCAAGCTTCCTGCCGCAGCAGTATATTTCGCCGTTGCCTGTACCTGATAATACATTTCCGCAGTCCGGGCATAAATAAAATTTAATCTTTTTCATATTCCCTCCGTCATTTAAATTGGGTTCTAAATCGCCAAGAAGTATTTTTTCGATATTGACTCCGAAAATTTCCGAAAGTTCATTAAGAAGCGATACATCGGGGCAGCCGATCCCGCGTTCCCATTTTGAAATTGCTCTGTCGCTGATGTTCATTTTTTCCGCAAGGGCTTTTTGAGTAAGTCCTTTTTCTTTGCGCAGTTTTAAAATAAGCGCTCCTGTTTTGGAACAATCCACTTTTATCACCTCCATGAAATATATTTTATATGTTTTACAATTTAATTTCAACAAACGCTCGGTTGAGTTTTATTTTTATTATGCTATGATGACCGAAACGGAATTTTTTCTATATGAAATAAGAGGCGGACGATCACTGAAATCTATATTTCTTTTAATGTTGACAAAAAATGCGAATAGTGCTAAAATTACTTAGTTATTAGCGATACACAACTATAGTTGTGTTTAGATATTTTATGTTGCATGCCTTATTGCGCTTGGTTGGAGCGAATATTTTAAAAGGCTGAATGTTAAATTGGCAGGAGGGGTAGAAAAATGAAAAACCATAAGTTTTGGGCATGGGCGTCAGTTTTTTGCTTTGCAATGGCAATGTATACAGGATATAAGCATAAATAAAGGGGGAATTTTTTATGTTGAATGATTTGCAAATGAAAAAATTAGGTTTGTTCCTCGGAGGGGTAGCTTTCGGAACGGCAGGCGTTAAACTTCTTGCCAGCAAAGACGCCAAAAGGGCGTATGTGCAGTGTACGGCGGCGGCGCTCAGGGTTAAGGACAGCGTTATGAAAACTGTAACGGAGGTTCAGGAAAATTCTGAAGATATTGTTGCTCAGGCAAAACAGATCAATGAAAAAAGGGCGGCTGAAAAGGAAGCGGCCGTTGTAGAAGACGCTGAAAATAAAGCTGAAGAATAAAAATGGCGGCGGAACTGGATTTGCTTTCAGTTCCGCTTTTTTGTTCAAGCCCCGACAGGGCATGGAGGGATAATTTTGAAATTTATTATTAAACATGAAATTGAAGGCCGTATACGCGTGCATATGGCTCAAAACAATATGTCGTTTAAAGAGGCTGACACACTTTATTATTATTTAAACGGATTTAACGGGATATTAAGCGTTAAGATTTATGAACGCACTGCCGATGCGGCGATTGTTTATTCCTGCACTAGGAAAGAAATAATTGAAGCTTTAAGGAGGTTTAAATATGAAGCGGCGGCTCTTCCGGAAGGAATAGCGGAAAATTCCGGAAGGGAAATTAACGCATACTATAAGGAAAAACTCATATTAAAAATAGGAATGCGTATGTTTATGAAATGCTTTATACCATATCCTGTAAGGGTTATCAATACTGCCGTTAAGTCCATAAGGTATATAGGAAACGGAATTAAATGCCTATTAAGAAAAAAGCTGGAAGTGCCTGTCTTGGACGCGGTCGCTATAGGAGTGTCAATTGCGAGAAGAGATTTTGCAACGGCCGGGTCGGTTATGTTTATGCTGGGAATAGGAGAACTGCTTGAAGAATGGACGCATAAAAAATCTGTGGGAGATTTGGCTCGCAGCATGTCGCTTAATGTAAACAAGGTATGGGTGAAGCACGGAGAGCAGGAAATACTCGCCAATACGGACGACGTTGAATGTGGAGACGAGGTTGTTGTACGTATGGGAGGCGTTATACCGTTCGACGGAATTGTAACGGAAGGCGAGGCAATGGTTAACCAAGCATCAATGACAGGCGAACCGCTGCCTGTGAAAAAAGGCCGGGACGGATATGTTTACGCCGGCACGGTTATAGAAGAAGGCGAACTTGTTATTAAGATTAAAGAAGTTTCAGGCTCCACAAGATTTGAAAAGATTATAAAAATGATTGAAGAAACGGAAAAGCTGAAATCTTCAGTTGAAAGCAAGGCGGAGCATTTGGCGGATCGCCTTGTGCCTTACACATTTTTGGGAACAGCTGCCGTATGGGCTGTAACAAGAAATGTAACGAAAGCGCTTTCTGTGCTTATGGTTGACTTTTCGTGCGCGCTCAAGCTTGCAATGCCGATAACCGTGCTTTCGGCAATACGTGAAGCAAATTCGCGCAGTATAACCATAAAAGGGGGAAAATATATTGAGGCCGTTGCGGCCGCCGATACTATTGTGTTTGATAAAACGGGAACACTCACAAAAGCGCGCCCGGAGGTAAAGGAAGTTATTTCGTTCGGAGAGGGAAGCCCTGAGGAAATGCTGAGGGTTGCGGCATGCCTTGAAGAACATTTCCCACACCCAATGGCAAAGGCGGTTGTGCGCGAGGCAAAAAGAAGGCGCCTTGAACATGAAGAGATGCACTCGAAAGTAGACTATATTGTTGCGCATGGAATTGCATCGTATATCGGAGATAAGAGGGTCATAATCGGAAGCTACCATTTTGTGTTTGAAGATGAAAACTGCACTGTACGTCAAGGATATGAAAAGCTGTTTGACGAACTTCCGACGGAATATTCGCATCTATATTTGGCAGTTGACAGTGTTCTTGCGGCGGTTATATGCATAGAAGATCCGGTTAGGGAAGAAGCGGCGAGCGTTATCAAAGAGCTTAAAGGCGAAGGCCTGAAAATTGTAATGATGACCGGAGACAGCGAACGTACGGCTGCGGCTATTGCGGATAAAATAGGCGTGGACGAATATTATTCGGAAGCGTTGCCTGATGAAAAAGCAGAATTTGTTAAGAAGGAAAGGGAGAGGGGAAACGGCGTTATAATGGTTGGCGACGGTATAAACGATTCGCCGGCTCTCTCGGCTGCAAACGCAGGCGTTGCCATAAGCGAAGGAGCAGAACTTGCAAGGGAAATTGCAGATATAACAATATCTGCTGAAAGTCTTTGGGAACTTGTTGCGTTAAGGCGTTTAAGCGCTCTTATGATGAAAAGAATCGGGATGAACTATAAAACTATACTTGCAGTTAACGGAAGCCTTATACTTCTTGGCGTGGGAGGGGTAATACAACCCACGGCATCGGCGCTTTTCCATAATGCCTCAACTCTTGGAATATGCCTTAAAAGTATGAATAATCTTATGCAGTAAGGCTGACGGCGTTTAATACGGAAAGCTGTTATTATACGATTTAAATGCTGTTTTAACGTGCCATGGTTCTTTCCGATTGAATGTAAATCCGGTTATGCGTTTACCGTAGTGGATATAGGTATATCTGAATGTTGACCGTTTGGAAAAGCTGTTTGAAGCGGTTTTTATATTGCGGCGATGCGTGTTAAACAACGGATGTAAGGAAATAGCCGAATAATATAACGGCATGGCGTTTAAGCCATGCCGTTTATTTTGCAGTGATTTGTATAATATGGGATTTATATAAAATAGTTTATTTGAATATTTAGATGTTTGAAGCCGGGCAATCAGTATTTGCCGTCATAGTAATGCGACGTTTCGCTTTCGCTGCTTTGGCACATCATAGAATCGATGTTTTGTATATGTAACGTATTGTTTTGCGGTTCGGAAGAAAGCGGTTCCGATCCGGTCAGCTTGAATTTTCCAATCATTTCTTTAAGAAGCAGAGCTTGGCTTGAAAGTTCCTCACTGGCGGCGGCGCTTTGTTCGGCTGTTGCGGAATTTGTCTGCACTACGCTTGAAATTTGATCCGTACCTTGTGTAACCTGTGAAATGGAAGTGAACTGATCTTCCGAAGCGGCCGAAATTTTTTGAAACACAGCCGTAATTTCATCTGCATTTGCAACGACATTATCCATATACCGTTTTGTTTGTTCCATACTGCCGCTGCCTTTTTCTATAGATGAAACCATGCCGCCGATAAGTTCTGTCGTTGCTTTGGATGCTTCGGCGGATTTTGCGGCGAGGTTGCGCACCTCGTCGGCTACGACTGCAAAGCCCCTTCCTGCCTGACCGGCTCGCGCCGCCTCGACGGCGGCGTTTAAAGCCAGTATATTTGTCTGAAAAGCAATATCTTCAATTGTCTTGATAATTCCGCTGACTTTGCCGGCACCGGTGCGTATTTCTTCCATTACTTCAAGCGAATGGTTCATTTTTTCACTGCTTTCTATTATTTCGTTGTTTACTTGATTTGCGTTTATGCTGGCGGCCCGGGCCATTTCGGAATTGTTCTTTACAGTTGACGAAAGCTCGGACAGCGTTGCCGCAAGTTCTTCAACTGACGATGCCTGCTCTGTTGCGCCCTGTGCCAAAGCCTGGGCTCCGGAAGAAACTTGCCCGGCTCCTGAAGAAACCTGATCAGACGCCTGTGAAATGTCGCGAATAAGCTGTGTCAGGGTATCTATAAACTTGGATATGGAGCGTTGTATAGGAATAAAGTCGCCGTTAAATTCTATGCTTGGTTTTACTGTGAGATCGCCGCTTGCAAGCCTTCCCATAACGTCGCTTATTTCGCCTACATATGACGACAGGCTCGAAATGCATGATCTCATTGAATCTGCCATTTCGCCTATTTCATCGCTTGCTCTGTATGAAACCGATAAATTAAGGTTGCCGCCGCTTACTTCTTTTAACCCTTGGTTAAGTTCCGAAAGAGGGCGCAGTTTTTTTACTATTATATGGCGCAGGGAAACGGCCACAATTACCGCGACAAACATTAATAATATTAATAAGAACAATATTGTTTTTACGGTCTGTGAGTTATATTCTGCCGACGACATAGATGTAAGGACTTTCCAGCCTCCGTTAGACAGTTCGGCCATAACGCCTACCCTTTTTTCACCGCTTATCTGATAAGCTATAACTTTTCCGCTTGGGGAATCTATTTCGGACAGGATATCGCCTGATGCGTTTAAGTCGCTGAAATTTTTGCCTATAATGCTTAGTTCTTCATATCCGACAATTGTGTTGTCATCGGAAAGCAGTATGCTATGGCCGGAGCCGCCAAAAGACATTTGGGATAAAAACTCCGATAATTGCGCCAACTTTAAATCTACAATTAAAATGCCGTGAAGTCCTTTATCATCATCAATCGGAGAAGCGACAGAAATACACATTTCGCCGGTAGATTCGTCTATGTATGGCTGAGTAACGTATGTAGATTTGCTGGCAGAACTAAAATATGGGCGGGCGCTTAATGAAACATTAAGCCGCAGTCCGTCCTGATTGTAAATGCTGTCTTCCGCAATACTGCCGATTCCTATTCCGAGAATATCCGGATATTTAGACATTGTTTCGTTTAAGGTTTCGAGAATATCTGAAAAATCTTTATTTTCGGATATTGTTGTTTCAATTCCGTCAGCTTTTAAAGAAGCCCTTAACTGTTGGTTGTTTGCAAGCGCTTCCGTAATGCCCGTATATTTATCTATAAAATTTTCAACCTGTTTTTGGGCGCTCAATGTAGTTTGCTGTAAAAATGCATCCTGTTTCCGATTCATACCATGGCCTGTAATATAAATCATAATCATTGCTGAGAGCAGGTTAAGTACGAAAAGTATTGCCGTTGAAAATAAGATTAGTGATGTTGAAATCTTTTTTGGTTTTGTTAATTTAACTTTCTTCATTTTTTTGTTTTTACTCCTTTTTTTATTTATTTTTTAGGCAATTTTCTTGAAGAGCCTGAAATGCATGACGTTTTGTATCAATATGATTATAAATCAGTTTATTATTTCTTTTTGGTCGGCGCGGAGGAAAGAACCTATTATGTGATATTTAATATTTTTTATTCATAATATGCGAAGTAAAAGGCTCCGCCCAATAAAGCGGATTCGGCTTGTTTGGTTTAAAATTTACTATGATAAACGAAAGGATATTAAGGGGGACGCCGACATTTTATTTGGTTATCTGCAGGCTGTGTTTTTCATATGGGATATATAATCCGGCTGTGAAAACCGCAATATTATTTTTTCTATTATAAAATATTGTTTTTGAATAATTAAAATTAGCGTACACTAAATAATTGGTGAAATTATAGCAGATAAAATATTCTAAGTAAAGATTTTTTTCTTGAAAAGGTATGAAAAAAAGAAGTTAGCGATTGTTAATTGTAACGGTTTAAATTATTATATGCAGCTGCTTTTTGGTATGTTTTTATCATTACTGCTTATGAACAGCCTGTAAATTGTATTGCGGAGGCATAAATTAAAAATTCGGTAAAAGCGGATTTATATATTTCATGTATAAAAGCGATAATTAAAAAAATTTTGCATTTATATATTAGAAGCTAGCTTTTATTATGCCATGCGCATAAGGCGGGATTATAAAAATTGTTTTTTATGGCGGAAGAATAAATAACATAAGCATGAAATGGCAACGGCGGCGCTTATCCACTGGGAAGTTGAAATTGAAAGGAACAAGCCGCGCGCCATATCGCCCCTTAGGAATTCAAGCGGGAATCTGCACAGGGAGTAAAGCCCGAGATAAAGCAGGGTTATGTCATATTTACGGCGGGGTTTTTTTGAGTATACGGTTAAAAGTATACATATAAATAAGTTTGCCGCCGATTCCAAAAGCTGCACGGGAAAAACGGATATGTCAGGAGGAAGGCCGGCCAGAGAATTTGGAAAACAGATGCCCGGTATCCCGTTATACGGTATGCCGAAACAGCAGCCAGACATAAAACAGCCGATACGTCCGAAGGAGTGGCCTAAGGGAATAAACGGAACTATAGCCGCTTCATAACTTAAAAGGCTTACACCGGCAATTTTAGCTCCAAGCGCCGCTCCTACAATCCCGCCTGCAAGGCCGCCGTAAAATACGAACCCGCCGCGCATAAGAAGATCGAATTTTCCGTCTTTTATAAGGCTTATAAGCAATTCGCGTGGCAGTGAAACAGATAAATAAAGTATCTTGGCGCCGAAAACAGCTGAGGATATTGCAAATGCCGTTATAATAAGGAGGCCGTCAGCTGAAAGGCCTCCTTTAATTGTCCTTCTGTATGCGAAAAAATATGAAACAATAAGGCCTGATACAAAAAGCAGGCCGTAAACGGGTATTTTATAGTTTAATATATTTATAAAAGGATACATTTTTCCTCCGAGTAAACGAACAGCGCGCAAAAATCAGATATCCATTAAATCCGAACGGTTTATGCACGGCCTAAAATGTGAACGGTGAAAAATTAACCGCATATGCCATGAAAATACGGCAAATGCAGTTATAAACACAGCCGGATATTTTCAGTTGTATTGGAAAATATTTATGCGATTTTGTTTCAATAAGACAAATCCTGCCGCAAACATTTGCAAAGGCAGGATTATAATACAGGCTTTAAACAAAGCTGCCGATTGTAAAAGCGGCTCCCACAAAAAGCGCGCATACGGCAAATATAAGAAGGCATAGAACAAGGCCTACGATAGAACAAATTTTTCCGGCGCGCGCTAATGAAGCGTTGGCCGGATCGCAGCATGCCTTTGAACCGAGTACGATCCCGATTACCGCTAATACTATGCCCACAGGCTGATAGCCTATAAAACTGCAGATAATTGACAATATGCCGAGAACTAAAGATGCAACTGCCATTCATAATACCCCTTTCCGTTAACATTTTTATAATCAGGCATATAATATGCCGTCATTATCAAAGTGTGTTAAATCAGTGCAAGCAGACCACATATACTCCTGAATTGCGCTCTGATTAAAATAGTTAACAATCATAAATATTTTACAATAATATGACGAATTTTTCAATACTGGTGAAATATATTTTGTTTTTAGGTTTTTTTCAGAGTTTTAGTTTACAAGGGCGCACATGCCCTGCAAGGGAAAAATTTCCGTATTTTTGCGTTGCGCACGCTTGACTCAGTATCCGCCGCGCGGCGCGTATACGACTTGAACTGCAAAAAAATTTTTCCTATGAGGTCGGAATGGTTGAATTGGCGTCAGCGTCGTAAGAGCAGGGCAAAGGCGCTGCGGCGCGCGGATATTAAGCCAGACGGATTTAACACAGATATTGTGCCGCTGACGTCCGTCAAAACCGTGTCTGCTATTGTAAACTAAAGCTAACGGAAAAAATAAAACCGGCGCCCCTTTTGGGGAACGCCGGACTGTCACATTTTTTTCGGACCGTTTTTTAAAAGCCAAACCGAAAGTTTTTCGCGCCATGTTTTATTCCGTTTTGCTTCAAGGTTAAGCCCTATTATATTTGATATATAAACCCCCGCAAGTTCGACTTTCACAGTCTTTTTTACAGGAAGGTTGTTATATATATTTTTGTCGCACATCAAAGTTGTGATCTGTGGGCCGACTTTTGCCTTGACAATAGGCATTTTGCGAAGCTTGGCCGATTTCGGCAGCTTTTCGTAAATATTCTTTGGCAGGTTGTCGGCAGTCGGTTTTTCAAACTTTTTATCAATAACAAGTATCGGCGTTACCAT
Source organism: Anaerotignum faecicola (assembly GCA_024460105.1). NCBI lineage: Bacteria > Bacillati > Bacillota > Clostridia > Lachnospirales > Anaerotignaceae > Anaerotignum > Anaerotignum faecicola. Next base: position 424,083 of record JANFXS010000001.1, on the reverse strand, counting down.
TTTATACTGGTTAATAAACGTCTGAGCCTCAAGGTTTTTGGCATAGTTCTTTTTCCCTATGCGGAACATGACGAATAAAGCCACAGCAATAATTATTGATGCGATAATAAGAATATCTCCTACACTTAACTGCATTTATATTTCCTCCTTAAAATGTATCTGATGCCTAACAGTTATTTTACCATGATATTTGTATTTAGGGAATAGTAAATTTAAAAGGAATAAATTTTTTTGAATAAGCTGTTAATTTAAGTAATGTTTTGGTATACTTTTAATATTGCGGAGGTGGGAAAGGATGTCAACACTTAATATTGTACTTTCAATTATAACGGCGGTTTTCGTAGGCAACGTAATCCTTGCCGCTATAGTAGTGTTTTTTGAACGCCGAAACCCGGCGAGCACATGGGCGTGGATGTTTGTGCTGTTTTTTATACCTGTGCTTGGATTTTTTATATATCTTGTATTCGGGAGAAATTCGTCAAAACAAAAAGTTTTTGAGGAAAAAACGGCAAATGACAAAAAAACGCTTTTTAAATATGTGGACGACGACGAGGAACTTGCCGAACGCGTCGTAATGCAGGCGTTCAGCAACGACGGCATCGGTTTGGGAAAAGAATACAAATATCTCTATGACTTTGCAACTTTAAATATAAACAGCGGAAGCTGGCTTACCTATTATAATAAAATGGAACATTTTACTGACGGAGTGCAGAAATTTGATTCGCTCATAAGCGATATAGAAAATGCAAAACACTTTGTCCATCTTGAATACTATATATTCAGAGGGGACGAGCTGGGGAAAAGAATTATAGACGCATTGGCGGACAAGGCCGCCGAAGGCGTTGAGGTGAGGGTTTTATACGACTACATGGGAAACAGGACACTGCCGAAAAACTTTTTTAAAAGGCTTACCGACGCCGGGGGACAGGCGGCGGCTTTCCCCGTGCCGCCGTTTTTGCGCATTAACTGCCGAAACCACAGGAAAATAGCGGTTATAGACGGCGTTGTGGGATATGTCGGAGGATTCAACATAGGAATGGAGTATTTGGGAATGGTAAAGCGTTTTGGCTTTTGGAGGGATACCCATGTAAGGTTCGAGGGCGAGGTTGTAGCCCAGCTGCATATCCGTTTCCTCATGGACTGGAATTATTCATCCAATGACAGGATAGAAAAAAACAGCTACTATTTCCCTAAATATAAATGCAAAGAATATCTTCCGGCACAAATTGTATGCAGCGGGCCCGATACCCAGTGGCGAAATGTTAAAAACAGCTATTTTAAGATGATTAATGAGGCGGAAAAAACAATATTGATCGAAACGCCTTATTTTTCGCCTGACGACGGCATACTTGAAGCGTTGAGGGTGGCCGCGCTTTCGGATATTGACGTGCGTATTATAATACCGGCGCATCCCGATCATCCCTTTGTATATTGGGCCAGCATGAGTTACCTTGGAGAACTTTTGGAAGCGGGAGTTAAATGCTATCAGTATGAAACGGGATTTATACACTCAAAAACCGTTTACATAGACGGGATTGTTGCCACTGTCGGAACGGCAAATATGGATATACGCAGTTTCGGACTTAATTTTGAAGTTAATGCGTTTATATACGATCCAAAAACTGTCCGTATGCTTGAAGAGGATTTTTACAATGATCTGAAAGAATGTACGGAGATAACGAAAGAGTGGTATTATGCAAGAAGCAGGAGTTTTAGATTTAAGGAGGCGCTTTCAAGGCTTGTTTCGCCGATGCTTTAAGCGGCGTATTGTATCGGCGGTTTAGCGGCCGCACTGTCTGATCGGATATTTAGGCGGTTTTTTCATGCGGCGTATTGAACCGTTTAAGGCGCTCTGGGCTTAATATCGGATAAACATAGCCGGCTATGCGGGGATTTGGAGGTATATTCAAATGGGATACTATGAAGAACAAAAGGAAATTTCATATTATGAAGTAAATAACAGGCTTTGCCTTAAACCGGCGAGCTTAGCCACGCTTTTTCAGGATTTGGCCATCCGCCACAGCGACAGCCTTGGATATACTATAGAACTGCTTTTAAAAGAAAACAGGGGCTGGATAATAACGAACTGGCACATTGACGTTTTAAGATATCCGAAGTGCGGCGAGAAAATAAAACTCAGGACATGGGCGTCATCAACAAAAAAGATACTTGCAGAAAGAAGCTACACGGTTCTTGACGACGGCGGCAGTGAAATTATAAGGGCAAACTCAAGATGGGTTTTTATGGATCTGGAAAAAAGGAAGCCCGTTTTCGTTTCGGAAGAAATGCAGAAAGCATATGAAAGCGGCCTTGAAGCGGCTATAGCAGGAGAAAAATATAAAATGCCGAAGGTTTCGGAAGGAAGTCTCATAAGCAGAAGTACGTTTGTTGTTAAAAGGAGCGAAACAGATACCAACGGGCATGCGAATAATGTGCAGTATATAGCCTGGGCTATGGACTGTGTGCCGGACGGCGTATATTATAACGGTTTCGTTTCCGAGTTAAAAGTTGCTTACCGCCGTGAATGTTACAGGGGTTCCCGTGTGATTGCAAAAACATATAAATGCATGGACGGTGAAGACACTGAAATTATAACGGCCTTTTGCGGCGCGGACGATGAAAGCGTAATTTACAGCGAGGTTGTTTCTGTCTGGAAGGGGATTGCGCAATAAGGAACTGCGACGGGGCGTAAAACACCCATATAAAGAAAAATGCGGTATTGCTGCCCGTCAGATTGTAGAAGGCTACGCATATGTCGCATAATGCGAAAAGAACGAGCCCCGCGCAAAAAAGAGGGCGCCTGCCCGCGGCATATTTGAATGCGGAAAATATATCTAAAATAAAACAGACGGCATAAAATAATATAACGTCCGGCAGTACAGTGGCGTTTAAGACATATATAGCGGGTAAAGAGGCGGCCAGTATCAGGGCCGCCGTTAATTTTTTTTCGCTGTTATAAAAAGTATATATTATGTGGACAAGGCAGAACAGGGAAACTCCGGCAACGACGTCCCGGGTGAACAAAAGGAAATAATCGCATACTACGGTGAGCATCATGCCCAATGTTATAAATATATCGCGGTTTAAAACGGAGATTATAAAAACAGCGCACATAAAAGCAAATTTAACGTAATTTGACAGGCTATAAACTTCCCTTACGTCAAACAATATAAAAAGAACGAAAAGAAGGAACGCCGCAAAGGCCGGAAATTTTGTTTCTGTCTGCATAAAATCACCTTTTAAATATTTTTGTAAGGTATTTAAGCGAAACGGCATGGCTTTCGAGCAGTTCGCCTTTCGCGTACCTCCACAGCCAGTTTTCCCCGTTTGTACCCGGCGTATTCATTCGGGCTGAAGCGCCTAGGCAAAGCACGTCCTGAAGAGGGTATATTGCCGTATCGGCGCATGATGAAACCGCAAGCCTTATAAGATCCCATGAAGGGGAATTTCCGCTGCTGTTCATATATCGGCGGAAATAATCGCGACCGCTTTCGTCGGCGGCATTGTACCAGCCTACGGTTGTGTCGTTGTCATGGGTGCCTGTATAAACGACGCAGTTTTTGTCATAATTATGCGGCAGATATTGATTATTTTCACTGTTGTCAAAAGCAAACTGGAGTATTTTCATTCCCGGAAGGTTAAGGCTTTGCCGCAGTTTTGCGACGGGAGGGGTGATAACGCCGAGATCCTCCGCAATAATAGGAAGAGAGCCGAGTTCTTTTTTTATTGCGTCAAAAAGCCCGCGTCCGGGGCCTTTCACCCATTTCCCGCACGTTGCGTCGGGGTTTCCGAAAGGTATGGAATAATAGCTTTCAAAACCGCGGAAATGATCTATTCTCAATATATCAAAAAGGGAAAGTTGGTTTTTAACCCGTTTGATCCACCAGTCATACCCCGTTTCGGCATGGTTTTTCCATACATAAAGCGGATTGCCCCAAAGCTGGCCCGTACTGCTGAAATAATCGGGCGGGACTCCGGCAACATTAATCGGAAAACCGCTTTCATTAAGCTCGAAAAGGTTCTGATTCGCCCAGACGTCGGCGCTGTCATAAGCGGCGAAAATGGGTATGTCGCCTATAATTTCGATATTTTTTGACGCCGCATATTCTTTTAATTTAAGCCATTGGGTAAAAAACTTAAATTGCAGGAATTTAAAAAAGCGTATTTCTTCCGAAAGAAGGGTCTCATATTTTTTTATTGTTTCGGGTTCCCTTTTAACAAGTTCTTCCGGCCATGTGTTCCAAACGCCGCCAAAATACAAATCTTTAAGGCTGTTTATATCGAGAATTTTTGGAGCGCGTTCGGCAAAGCATTTAAACATGCTGTTTTCAATACCGTTTTTCCGAATTTCCATAAAGTGTTCTTTTAATGCCGAGAAAAGGGCGTAATCGTTAAGCCATCCTGCGTTCCGGGTGCAAAATGATTTAAACCGTATGTCTTTTATGTTAAATTTTTGAAACGCTTTTTTAAAAAGTATGGTCTTGTAGCCTATAACGGAACCGAAATCAACTTTGCTGTCGTCGAATTGAGGCTTGTCTTTAAAATCATGTTCGCAAAGAAGCCCTTCTTCAAAAAGCATGTCGGGGCTTATAAGAAGGAAATTCCCGGCAAAGGCGGAAAAACTTTGGTAGGGCGAATTGCCGTAGCCTGTGGGGCCTATAGGGAGCGCCTGCCATAGTTTTTGCCCGCTTTTTTCCAAGAAATCTATAAATTCATACGCGCCTTGTCCTAAATCTCCTATGCCGTATGGCGACGGCATTGAAGTCGGATGAAGCAGTATGCCGCATTTTCTTTTGTTTAGCATATAATGCCTTCTTTCTATAAAAATTCATATTGTGGAAAAGTAAATACAGTATCATAACTCTTATTTTACAGAAAATAAATCGGCAACACAATAATTATTTGTATTTGGGAGGTTAATTATGAATATTAATAAAACAATTTTATTTTCAGCGTCTGCTTTGAGTATTGCGGTATTATCGGGATGCGGAAGCACAGGCACAAACCTGGGCAGGACTTTAGACGATACAGGGTACGATACAATGGGTTATTATTATGACAGAAACGGCAACAGCTATGGTTATGACAACGGCTACGGATATGATTACGACACAGGCTACAACAGCCTTTGGGATGACGGCGCGTACGTCGGTACAGACGGATATTACGGCGGAATGTATAATTACGGCGCAGGCGGCTACGGATACGGCAACGGAGTGTATAATTACGGAAATAACAACGCCGCGGGATATAACGGCGGCGTAAGCGGCACCCTTTACGGCGACGATTCCGGTTACAGCGCTTACAGGAGCGATACTAACGCTGAAAGGAGCGAGCTTTAATTAAAGCCGCGCCGCATAAAGAGTTCAGCGCCGGGGATTTTATCCCCGGCCTATACATATTATAATAATTTATGTATAAAAAAGACATAATGATTAATAGCCGGGAAAATATAAATTCTATGCTTTGTAACTAATTTTTTAACAATTTCTTATTTTTATTGCTACATGTGTTTTTATCTGTTAAACTGTATAATGGATGTTAGGGCTTAATTGCGGCTTTATTCCTCAGTTTATAAGGGAATACACATTTTTGGGACAATTCAGACGCAATGAACATTTGTTTCAGCCTTGTTTTTGTGTGTTTTGTTGTAAACTGAGGCGGCTGTTACATGAAAAAAATTTTTTGAGGTGAATTTAATAATGAGTTTTTTAGAGAAAATTTTTGGCAACTACAGTGAGAAGGAAATTAAAAAAATCAAGCCTATTGTTGCGAAAATTGACGCCCTTGAAAGCACGTTTGAAGCTTTAAGCGACGACGAGCTGAGGGCGAAAACCGACGAATTCAAAGAGAGGTATAAAAACGGCGAATCCTTAGACGATTTGCTCCCGGAAGCTTTTGCCAACGTCAGGGAAGCGGCTAAAAGGGTTATGGGCATGCGCCATTTTGAAGTGCAGCTTATCGGCGGTATCGTACTTCATCAGGGACGTATTGCGGAAATGAAAACGGGAGAAGGAAAAACTCTTGTAGGAACGCTTCCGGCGTATCTTAACGCTTTGACCGGCGAAGGAGTTCATATTGTAACCGTCAACGATTACCTTGCAAACCGCGACTCCGACTGGATGGGGCAGATCTTCAGGTTCCTCGGCCTTACGGTAGGGGTTGTGCTTAACAATATGATAAGCGAAGAAAGGCGTATGGCTTATAACTGCGATATAACATATGCTACAAATAATGAACTTGGTTTTGACTACCTTAGGGACAATATGGTTGTAAGGAAGGAAAATATGGTTCAAAGGGGCCTTCATTATGCAATTATCGACGAGGTCGACTCCGTACTTATAGACGAGGCGAGAACTCCCCTTATTATTTCAGGCAGCGGTTCAAAAAGCACGCAGCTTTATGAAGTTGCGGACGTATTCGCCAAAGCGCTTACAAAAGGGCGCATTGTCAACGAGGAAGAGGCGCTTAACCCTCTTATGAAAGAAGAACTTATCGAAGAGGGCGATTTTGTTGTAGACGAAAAAGCAAAGAGCGTTACGCTGACCCAGCAGGGCGTTGAAAAGGCCGAAAAGTTTTTCAAAATCGAAAACCTTACGGATCCCGATAATATGGAACTGCTTCATCATATAAATAACGCGCTTAAAGCCAATTATCAAATGTTCAGGGATCAAAACTACGTTGTCCAGGATGACGAAGTTATGATAGTAGACGAGTTTACCGGACGTATTATGCCTGGGCGCCGTTATTCCGACGGCCTGCATCAGGCAATAGAGGCCAAGGAACATGTAAAAGTTAACAAAGAAAGCAAAACTCTCGCGACTATAACGTTCCAGAACTTTTTTAACAAATATGAAAAGAAAGCGGGCATGACGGGTACGGCGCAGACTGAAGAGGCCGAATTTAGGAATATTTACAACATGGACGTCGTCGTTATACCTACAAACCTTCCCATACAGAGGATTGACAAAACAGATGTTGTTTACAGAAGCGAGGCGGCAAAATTCCGCGCGGTTGTTAATGATATTGAAGAGGCGCATAAAAAAGGCCAGCCTGTGCTTGTAGGCACAATAACTATTGAAAAAAGTGAAGAATTAAGCAAAATGCTTAAAAAACGCGGAATACCGCATCAGGTTTTAAATGCCAAATATCATGAGAAAGAGGCCGAAATCGTAGCTCTTGCAGGGCAGATGAACGCGGTTACAATCGCTACAAACATGGCCGGGCGCGGAACCGATATTAAGCTCGGCGAAGGCGTTAAGGAGCTTGGCGGCCTTAAAATAATAGGCACGGAACGCCATGAGTCCAGGCGTATAGACAACCAGCTGAGAGGACGCGCCGGACGTCAGGGAGATCCGGGCGAATCAAGGTTTTTTATTTCGCTTGAGGATGATTTGATGCGCCTTTTCGGCTCCGAAAAGACAATGAAAATTATTGACGCGCTGGGCCTTGACGAAGACGAGCCCATTGAACACGGCATGCTCGGAAAAGCCATTGAAAACGCCCAGAAGAAGGTTGAAGGCAATAACTTTGCTATACGAAAGCATCTTCTCGACTATGACGAAGTAATGAACGAGCAGAGGGAAATAATATACGGCGAACGCCGCCGCGTCCTTTTCGGCGAAGATCTCCGCGACAGTATTATGAATATGATTAAGGCTGTTGTTGAAAAAGCTGTGGAGATTTGCACGCAGGATGCCCCGGAAGATCCGGCACAATGGAACTTTGTGGCTTTTAACGAGTATTTTAACCAGATAATTCCTCTCGGAAACCTTGCGATTAAAAAAGAAAATATTGAAACGATTACGAAAGAAAAATTTACGGAAGACATACTTAAAATCGCAACAAAAATGTATGAAGCGAAAGAAAAGGAAATCGGTTCGCCGGAGCGTATGAGGGAAATTGAAAGGGTAATAATGCTCAAAGTAATCGATTCCAAATGGATGGATCATATTGACGATATGGATCGCATGCGTCAGGGGATAGGGCTTCAGGCATACGGCCAAAGAGATCCGCTTATTGAATATAAATATGTAAGTTATGACATGTTTAACGAATTAAGCTTTAATATACAGCAGGAAACTGTGCGCGGGCTTTATCATGTAAGGGTAGTGGCCGAACCTAAACGCGAGGACATCGAACAGAAGCAGATGTTTACAAACAAAGACGATACTCTTGGCGCTAAGCCGAAAGTAAGGAAAGATGACAAAGTGGGACGAAACGATCCATGTCCGTGCGGAAGCGGCAAAAAATATAAACAGTGCTGCGGAAGATAATATAGCCGACAGAGCCTTACGATTTTTGCACAGCGGGAAAATATAATATGAAAACGCCTGTATTTGTATAATATGCCATGCGCTGGATAATGTTTAAAATTCAGTGAATTAAAAAAGCTGACGTTTGTATTTTGAAATACGGACGATTGAAGGTTAAAAATCGGGAATATGTTTGCGGCAAGGAATTTATTCCGATGATTTTATGAATATGTTGACTTTATAGAATTAAAATGTTAAAACAGCAGTGAAACCGATGAAAACAAGTTTTTGCCGGTTAAGGTTACGCGCCTTGCAAAACAGGATTGGAACGGCGCCGTTAAGAAGGGTGTTTTTGATGACGTTTTGTTTCTGCCTTACGCTGCTTTAAGCTATGAAAAATAAATAAAAAGGATGTGTTAAAATGTTCGAGCTTGAACAAATCGGCGTTGAGCTTTCGCCGTACAACGAAAAATTAGAGGAAATGGGGGCTTCACTTTGACGTCGCTAATTCCAGGGACAAAATAAGCGAACTTGAAAGTATTGCCGGGGATCCGGACTTTTGGAACGATATGGAGAAGGCAAAAAAAATTCTCCAGCAGACAGCCGCGCTTAAGGACAAGGTAAACGGCTTTGACTCCCTCGTCAGAAAATACGAGGATATATATACCCTTATAGAAATGGGGAAGGAAGAGGAAGATCCGGAACTTTACGAAGAAGCCAAGGCGTTGAAAGAAGAATTTGAAGCGGAATTTGAAAAATTAAAAATATCGACGCTTTTAGACGGCGAATATGACAAAGAAAACGCAATCATAACCCTTCATGCTGGAGCCGGCGGCACGGAAGCCTGCGACTGGGTAAGCATGCTTATGCGTATGTATATGCGCTGGGCCGAAAAAAGGGGATTTGGCGTTGAAACCCTCGATTACCTTGCGGGCGACGAAGCGGGCGTTAAAAGCGTTACGATACAGGTTAACGGAGAAAACGCTTACGGATATTTGAAAAGTGAAAAAGGCGTCCACCGCCTTGTAAGAGTTTCGCCGTTTGATTCATCGGGAAGAAGGCACACTTCTTTTGCAAGCTGCGACGTTATGCCTGAAATTAACGACGACATCGACATAGTTGTGGATCCTGACGATATCAGGGTGGACACATACCGTGCAAGCGGGGCCGGCGGGCAGCATGTTAATAAAACGTCGTCGGCCATCCGTATTACGCATATGCCTACAGGCATTGTAGTGCAGTGCCAGAACGAAAGAAGCCAGCACAGCAATAAAGACCGCGCAATGAAAATGCTTAAAAGCAAGCTCCTTGAGCTGAAAATTGAAGAACAGATGAAAAAGCTTGCCGAAATACGCGGCGACGTTAAGGAAATAGGATGGGGCAGCCAAATCAGAAGTTATGTGTTTATGCCGTATACAATGGTGAAAGACCACAGGACAAGCGAGGAAACAGGAAACATAAACGCCGTTATGGACGGCGGTATAGACAGTTTTATTAACGCTTACTTAGGATGGATACACAGCTAAAACGGGGTAAAACATATGAAGGAAATAAATATAACCCAGAATGAGGAAAACCAAAGGCTTGACAAATTCCTTTTTAAATATTTCAATACCGCTCCGAAATCCTTTGTATACAAGATGCTCAGGAAAAAGCGCATTAAGCATAACGGCAAAAAAGCCGAGGGCAGTGAAATCATTAAGGCCGGGGATTCTTTGCAAATGTACCTTTCGGATGAAACAATGGGGGCGTTTATGGAGGAAAAAGCCGTGGCAAAAGCCGAAAGGCATTTCGGTATTGTCTATGAAGACGACAATATAATTATTGTTTCAAAACCGGCGGGGCTTCTTGTGCATCCCGAAAAAGCGGGCGAAAAAGATACCCTTATAGATCAGGTGCTCTACTATCTCAGCCAAAAAGGCCAATACTGCCCTTCAAAAGAATCAAGCTTTACTCCTGCCGTCTGCAACCGCCTTGACAGGAATACCGGCGGCATTGTAATCGCCGGCAAGAACTTGAGGTCGGTGCAGGAATTAAACAGGATTATTGCCGAAAGAAAGTTAAAAAAATACTATGTAACAATGGTGCGCGGCGAATTTGAAGAAGAAAAGGAGCTTTTCGGCTACCATATAAAGGACGGCGTTTCAAACAGTGTGAAAGTTCTTAAAAAAGAAGTTCCGGGAGCTAAAAAGGTATATACAAAGGTTAGGCCTCTTTGTGTTAAGGACAAATTTTCATTTTTGGAAATAGATCTTATAACCGGAAAAAGCCATCAGATAAGGGCGCATTTAAAATCAATGGGGTATGGCGTTGTGGGCGACAGGAAATACGGCGATGAAAGGATTAACCGCATTTTCAGAGAAAAGTATGGTCTCAACAACCAGTTTTTGTTTGCTTTAAGCGTTGCGTTTGAAGAAGAAGGAGGGCCGCTGGGCTATCTTTACGGAAGAAGGTTTACGGCGGATCTTCCGGATATATTTGAAGCTATTAAACGCGACTATTTTGGGAGTTTTGATTTAGACGTAGACAGGGAGGGATTTTGATGAAGGCAGTAATATTGGCGGCCGGATATGCAACAAGGCTTTACCCGTTAACAAAAAATACTCCGAAAGCCCTTTTGCCGATTAACAGGAAACCTATTATCGACTACATAATGGAACAGATTGAAACTATTGCCGATATAGACGAGGTGTATGTAATCAGCAACCATAAATTTGCTTCAAATTTTGAAAAATGGGCGGCTGACAGCAGATTTTCAAAACCGGTGTCCGTAATCGACGACGGAACCGTAAGCGAGGAAACAAGGCTGGGGGCTATCGGAGATATACAATTTGCAATAGACAAAAAAGGCATTGACAGCGATATGGTTGTGATTGCGGGGGACAACCTTTTTACATTCAGCCTTAAAAAATATTACGAGTTCTTTAAAGCGATCCAAACCGACTGCGTATGCGTCAAGCCTTTTGGCGATATGGAAATGCTTAAACAATTTGGCGTTGCCGAGATTGATGAAAACGGCGTTTTAATTGACGTTGAAGAAAAACCGCAGGAACCGAAAAGCAACCTTGCAGTATACGCCACATACATGTACAGAAGGGAAACTATACCTCTTTTTAAGACATATATAGCGGAAGGAAACAAGCCGGATGCGCCCGGTTATTTCGTTGAATGGCTCTGCAAAAGAAAACAAATGCATGCCTTTATGTTTGAAGAGGAATGTTACGATATAGGCACGCCCCAGAGCCTTGAGCATGTGTCGAAAATATTTGAGGCCAAAAGAATGTAAGGATCAAAGGAGGGATTCTTTTGAAAAAGATCGGATTTATAGGCATTGGCGTTATGGGAAGCGCTATGGCGCTTAACTTGATGAAAAAGGGATTTGAAGTTTCGGTTTACACCAGGACAAAATCTAAGGCTGATAAGCTTATTTCACAGGGTGCGCAATGGTGCGGAAGCGTTGGGGAATGTGCGCGGAACAAAGACGCCGTTATAACTATAGTCGGATACCCTAAGGACGTTGAGGAAGTATATTTCGGAGAAAACGGGATTATTGAAAATGCCAAAGAAGGTTCGTATATAATTGATATGACTACGACAAGCCCCAAACTTTCCGAGAGGATATTTGAAGCGGCGGCCGCAAAGGGGCTCAAAGCTCTTGACGCTCCCGTAAGCGGTGGAGATATCGGAGCGGAAAAAGGAACCCTTGCAATTATGGTGGGCGGCCGTAAAGAGGACTTTGACGCATGCGCCGATATATTTGGGGCAATGGGTACAAATATTAGGTATGAAGGAAAAGCCGGAAGCGGGCAGCATGTAAAAATGGCGAATCAGATTGCCATTGCAGGCACCGTATGCGGCGTAGCCGAAGCGGTAAGCTATGCGAAAGTCATGGGCGTAGATGTAAATATTATGCTTGATACAATTTCAAGCGGCGCGGCCGGAAGCTGGCAGATGTCAAATAACGGGCCTAAAATGGCGTCAGGGGATTATGCTCCGGGGTTTTTTATCAAGCATTTTATTAAGGATATGAAAATTGCCGATGAAGAAGCTTTGTCGAAAGGCCTTAGTTTAACCGTACTCGAAGATGTTTGCGCTAAATTTAAAGAGCTTGAAAGTAAAGGCATGGGAGATTTGGGAACCCAAGCCATAATAGAGTATTATAAAAAATAATGATATTTTCAGTGTGCGTCCTTGCAAACTGGAGCTAAGCCGCTTATAAAGCTTTTATCCGATTAGGGATATATCTTTTATCGGAATAAAGGCTTTGCGGTGTTAAGCCGTTTATATGGATGCAAAAATTTGGATTGAAAAAAGCGTTGAAAAACTGGAAGCGTATTTGTAGGCGGGTTAATCCCGTCTTTTTTTGGAGGGAGAAATGAAAATATTATATACGGACAGGCTTATATTAAGGCCTGTAAGCGAAAATGATGCGGAGGATATATTTGAATATTCTTCGTTCCCGCAGGTAGGGATTGACGCGGGGTGGAAGCCGCATGAAAACATAGGGGAAACAAAAGAAGTTATGAAAGAAGTATTTTTAGATAAAGAAAACGTTTGGGGCATAGTTATTAAGGAATGTGGAAAACTGATAGGCACAATAGGCTTTATTGACGACGTTATGCGTGAAAATCCTAACGTTAAAGCCCTCGGATACGCAATCGGAAAAGATTACTGGGGAAAAGGCTATGCAACGGAATGTGCGGGATGCGTTGTGGAATACGGAATTAAAAATTTGGGGTTGGACGGTATTTCGGTTACATGCTATGATTACAACAAGGCTTCGGAAAAAGTTATAAAAAAGTGCGGTTTTAGGTTTGAAGGCCTGCTTCATAAAGCGGAGGTTCGTTTTGACGGGGCGGTTTTAAATAAAAAAGTATTTTTTCTGGATAAGGAGGATTTATAGCCCTATTGTATATCTGAATAGAAACGTCGGAGTGCGCAATGCGAAAATATCCGGTGATTTTTTAATTTATACGCGGAAATAAATACTTGTTATTATTACATGTCGCTAGTATTGATACCATAGTTGTTGGCTAAAATAATCCAAACATCTATGGCGTTTTTATATTACAGGCGAGAAGCTTCAGTTTAAATTTAAATGGGCAAACACGCCGGGCAAGAAAAGATTTCCAGCATTTATATGCTGCATGCGATTGCCGTAGGCTACGCTGCACATTGAGCTTAAAAAAATTTTACCCTTGTGAAGCCGTAGGGTTTTAGCTCCGGCTAAAAACGTATGCGTTCTTGTAAACTGAAGATAAGGCGGATCGGCGGCTATGAAGGCGCAAGGCGCGGGACACATATCCGCGAAGGCGCAAATATGCCTGTATCCATAGTGGGTTTAATTATATCGGGAGAGTGTCCTAAAAGGGATATTTTTGTAAAACAGGGTATTTATTTAAACTGTTAAACCGAAATTTTCGGAAACATTTTCATATCAGTATAAAAACTATTAATTTTACGGGCTCTAAATGAAGGAATATATATACCGAACCGTAACGCCGACAGATCTCGCGGCGTATAAAGGTATACGGGAAAGCATCAGCCATAAACCATATGGCAATATGCCGCAAAGTCTTGTTTTAAACAATTAAAAAGCTGAAAATAGTATTGCCTTAATACTTGGGCATTGGGTTAAAACCTATGTTTAATCAGAATGTATTGAAAGCGCCGTTGTTATCAACAATGCTGACGGCGGATATTTTAAAAGGCTTTGGCATTGGAGGATGGTTTTTTTCAAGTATTATTGTATATTGGCTATGACTAAAATACATGGCGGCCGGCAGACGAAAATAGATTGATAGAAGGCGGCCGACGTAAAAAGTAAGTTTTCGGTTTATATGAGAGGGCGTTTAAATTTTAATATTGTGTATTTAAAGTATTTTAAGGCGGTTAAAATAACATAAAGCGGGAGTGAAATTTTCTATTTTTAAAAAGTTTGTAATGCACACGGCCGCGCCGCCGTAAAATTGCGCGTCGTCTTTGAGCATCGCGCGGTATAGTATACCCTTATTTGCATCAAGGCTGTTTTTAAGGCGGAGAAATATCTCGTCGAAATATGTTGTTAACGGGCAGTTTATAACAATTATTTCAGGGTTATACAGATTAATAACATTTTTAAGCCCTATTGACATATATTTAATAAAATATGCGGCGGCCAAATGGGCGTCTTTATCGTTTGAGTTAAACAAATGGCAGAAACTTTCAAAATTGACGGCGTGATTTTTTCTTTCGCCCACTATATCCAGTATGGCGCAAACAGAAGCATATTGGTTGAAACAGCCGCGGTTCCCGCATGGGCAAGGCTTGCCGCCGGCCTCTATAACCATGTGGCCGATACTGCATGCGGCCCCTCCGATTCCCGTAAAAAGCCTGCCGTTTGATATAAGCCCCATATTAATATTGTTTGAAACATTTATAAGCGCGGCATTGTCTGTACGTATTGAATATAGGTTTTCCCCCAATACGGCAAGGTTTGCCTTATTATATATGTACACCTGCAAGCCGTATTCTTCCGTAAGGCTGTCTGCAAGGCCGCGCATCGGCGTTTCGTATGAAGGCGGATATATAATACGGTTATTTTTTACAATTCCGTCAACCGACAGGCATATGCCTGTTATTCCGTAGTCGCTTTGCCCCAATGATAAAAGGCATCTGTCAACGGCGTGTTTTATTGTTTCAAACAGAGCTCCGTCTATGTACGGAAGCTTTTTTGTGGCGTATATTTTTTGCCCGCACATGTTAAAAGCCATAAGCCTTACCGTGCCGCGGCATATTTCAATAGCCGCGGCATAGCCGCACTCGCTTTTAAGCATAAGAGGTATGCTTTTGCGGCCTATATTTTTGCCTGCCGTTTCTGTTTCTTCAACAATACCGTTGTCAATAAGGTTTTGGGCGATTGTCGAAACAGTGCTTTTTGTAAGCCCTGTTTCTTTGGCGATATCAATGCGTGAAATGGGCGCATATTTAATTATGGTTTCTATTACGGCGGCAGTGTTTAAATCCCTTATAAGGCCTTTGCTTCCTTTTATCATTGCAGGCGCCCCCTTTGCGTATGGTGACAATATGTTATATTAAAGAGTATATATCCAAACAGTTTCTTTTACAAGGTCAGACATATTTTTTTATTTTAACGTATGTTTAACAAACGGTTATAAAAATTATAGATTTATTTTAACTTAGATTAGTTTCAGTTTACAAGTGCGCACACAGTTTTAACGGACGTTAGCGGTTCCCTAGGCAAGCGTATGCAACACGGAAATGCTGAAAATTTTTCCTTGTGCGGCGTGTGTGCCCTGTAAACTGAAGCAACCATAAAGTTAAAAAAATAACGAATTAATTTTTTTGTTTAATTAATATGCCGAGGGACTTTTTAAACATAAACAATTATTATATAAACTTGACAAATTAAGCGCTTTGCTTTAATATTAGAATTATATAGTTAAAATAGGAATTTATAGGCTGTTTTGATAATTTGATACAATTATTTGTAAAATATCTGGTTGTAAGTTATATATTTATAATATTAATCAGGTTATAATAATTATTTGTTGAAGATGCTTATTCTTTAGCAAATTAATTTTTTAACAATTATGGATATAAATAACGGGTTATATTTATGTCTGCAAACACAAGAGAGGTGATATAAATGGCTTTTGAAGTTGTCAAGAACATTGTTGAAGCAGAAAAGGAGGCGGACTCCGTTAAGCTTAAAGCCCAAAGCGATGCAGAAAGTATTGTGAAAGACGCCGAGGCTAAGGCGGCGCAGATGCTTGTGGATGCAAAAAATGAAGCTAAGGAAACAGAAAAGCGTCTTATTAAAGCGGCAGTTGAAGAAAGCAGGAAAGAGGTTGAAGAAATAATTGCCAAGGCCAACGCCGAATGTTCTATGGTTGAGGAAGAAGCCGGCAAAAGAAAGGCTTCGGCTGTAAAAGCGGTTATAGGAAAGGTAGTGGGCATAAATGGCGATAGTTGAATTAAAAAAACTCAGCGTTGTCGGACTTAACGCCGTAAAGCCCCAAACCATTGACGCGCTTATAAAAATGGGGGCTGTTGAAATTAACAGTCAGGACGAAAAGCTTACTGACGCAGAGTGGTCGCC
Source organism: Anaerotignum faecicola (assembly GCA_024460105.1). Taxonomy (NCBI): domain Bacteria; kingdom Bacillati; phylum Bacillota; class Clostridia; order Lachnospirales; family Anaerotignaceae; genus Anaerotignum; species Anaerotignum faecicola. Next base: position 407,727 of record JANFXS010000001.1, on the reverse strand, counting down.
GCTTATTGAAAAGGACGGCGACGAGGAAGCGGTTTATGCCCTCGATATAAAGATTGCCGAGGCCGAACAGGCTATAGACGCTATTGAAAAATACAGCGAAAGCAAAAAACCGCTCTTTAAAACAAGAAAACCTGTGAAAGAGGCCGATTTTGAAAATAAGCTTTCCGATAAGGAGGCTATAAGCCAAACGGTTGATAATGTTTTGGAAATTTATAAGGAAATAACCCGCCTTAAAAATGAAGAAAGCAAAATCAACACGTCGGCGGCGGGCCTTAGGCCATGGTTAAAGTATGATTTGCCTCTGGATATGACCGGAACCAAGTTTACAAGCATTATTCTGGGCACAACGCCGGTTTCCGTCAGCGTTGAGGAAATGGAAAAGGCTGTGGATGAAAAAAGCGGAAGGGCCGTTATATTCAAAGTTTCAGGCGACGAGCAGATGAATTACATTTTTGCCGTCTGCTATAACGACGATAAGGACGACGTGCTTGAAACGCTTAGGCTTTATAATTTTAACGTTATAACTTTCGGCGGCGTAAAAGGCACCGCTTCAGAAAATATTGCCGAATTTGAAAAGGAACTTAAAAAAATCAATTTAAAATCAGAAAGCCTTGTGAAGGAAATTAAGGATTATGAGCAGGCTGAACAGGACATTAAGTTTCTTCACGACAGCCTTGTAATCGAAAGGGACAAAGCGAAAGTGCTTTCGAGCATTGTAAAAACAAAAACTGCCTTTTATTTTGACGGATGGTTTCCGGCGGATAAAGAAGATGAGGTTAAATCGCTTCTTGAAAAAAATAACTGTTATTTTGAAATTAAAGACCGTGAAAAAGACGAAGAAATGCCGATACTTATGCGGCAGAACGCTTTAAGCGAACCGTTTGAGGCTATTACGGATCTTTACAGCACGCCTTCTGTCAACGATATTGATCCGACGCCGTTTCTGGCCCCGTTTTATTTCATTTTCTTCGGGCTTATGTTAAGCGACGCCGGGTACGGAATTATACTGACTGTCGGATGTTTTATAGTTTTGAAGAAATTCCGTCTTGAAGGAATGATGAAAAAACTTGTCAAAATGTTTATGTACTGCGGAATTTCCACAGCTTTTTGGGGCGTTATGTTCGGCGGCTGGTTCGGCGATTTCATCCCGGTTGCGGCAAAAAGCATATTTAATATTGATATAACGATTGATCCGCTTTGGTTTAACCCGGTAAACGAGCCTATGACGCTTCTTGTATTTTCTCTCATACTTGGGGCAATTCATCTTTTTACGGGAATGGGGCTTAAAGCGTATTTATTAATTAAAAACGGACACACTATCGACGCAGTTTGCGATATTTTCCTTTGGTATGTGCTTTTAATCGGGCTTGTGCTTTTCGGCGTGGGGGGCTCCATTGCGCCGGCGCTTGCGTCTGTTGGAAAAGTTATGAGTATTGTCGGCGTTGTCGGTATACTTTTGACAGGCGGAAGAAATAAAAAAGGCATAGGAAAAATTACAGGAGGCCTCGGAAGCCTTTACGGCATAACAAGTTATCTGTCGGATGTGCTTTCATATTCAAGGCTGTTGGCCCTCGGCCTTGCCACAGGCGTTGTGGCGCAGGTTATCAACACATTGGGCAGCCTTGCCGGAGGCGGAGTTATCGGGGCTGTGGTTATGATAGCGGCGTTTTTAATCGGTCACACTTTCAATATGGCCATTAACGTGCTGGGATCCTTTGTACACTCAAGCAGGCTCCAGTATGTGGAATTTTTCGGCAAGTTCTTTGACGGAGGCGGAACGCCGTTCAGGCCGTTTGAAAGGAAAACAAAATATGTTGATATAATTAAGGAGGAGAAATAATTATGTTAGAATTAAGCGGACAGTTTTTTGCTTTATTGGGCGCGGCAGTGGCGGCTTTGGCCGGAATAGGCAGCGCCATAGGTATCGGTATTGCGGGCCAGGCAGCGGCGGGAGTAGTTTCGGAAGATCCGAATAAATTCGGCCAGGTGCTTGTGCTTCAGGCGCTTCCGGGCACACAGGGCATTTACGGCCTTCTCATTGCGTTTATTATACTGCTTAAAGTAGGGCTTCTCGGCGGCGACGGCATGGTTGACATATCTGTTGCACAGGGCGCGTTTATATTTGCCGCTTCCCTTCCTATCGGCCTTGTAGGCATTTTCTCCGCCATTGCGCAGGGCAAAGCGGCGGCAGCCGGAATTATGCTTGTCGGCAAAAAGCCAAGCGAGCTTGCAAAAGGCATGATTTTTGCAGCTATGGTTGAAACATATGCCGTTCTTGCACTCCTTATTTCGTTCCTTATGATTAACAGTATCCAGTTTTAATTTATAAAAAATTACAGAAAAGGAGGACTGGCTCCTATGAGCAGCGGCAACGGTAAAAATATTATAGACAAAATACTTTCGGACGCAAAAGCCGAGGCGGATTCTATAACGGCGCAGGCCCGGGAAAAAGCCGACGCTATGCTTTTATCGGCTAAGCAGAAGGCCGATAAGGAAAAAGCGGCGCTTTACGAACTTTCAAAAGCCGAGGCCGAAAAGGCAAAGGCCAAAGAAATATCGGCCGCCGAAATGAAAGCGAAAAAAATGGTGCTTTCAAAAAAGCAGGAATGTATTGAAGCGGTTATTGAAGACGCAAGGAAAAAGCTTGCCGGCTTAACCGACGACGAATATAAAGTAATTATGAAAGCGATGATTAAAAATGCGCCGAAAGGGGAAATTATACTTTCCAAAAAGGACAAGGAAAAACTCGCCAAAGAAATAAGGGACATGGGAATGGAAGTTTCCGACGAAGTGCGCGGGACAGACGGCGGATTTATTGTTAAAGACGGCGATATTGAATATAATTACTCGTTTGAATCCATAATTTCTGTAGAGAAAGAAACGATTGAACAGATTGCGGCAGGAATACTGTTTGGTTAAATAAACGCCAAGGAGGTTTTTTAAATGGCAAAAGAACAGATTTACCCTTACGCCGTGGCCCGTATAAGTATGCTTGAGCGTTCGCTCCTCACGGAAAAAAATTATATTCAAATGGCCGATGCAAAGAATGCCGAAGACGCGCTTAAAATCCTAGCCGAAGCGGGATATAGCGCAGAAGAGCCGCTTACGGTTAAAAATTATGAAGAGGCTTTGTCGGCTCAGCTTGCAAAAGCATACAGAGATGTTGCGGAAGTTGCCGGCGGACAGGATTTTATGAATGTTTTCCTGTTAAAAAACGATTATCATAATATGAAAGTTCTCTTAAAAAGTGAAATTTCCGGAATAGACGGACAAAACTATATTGTCGGCGGAGGTGCTGTCGATCCCGCGGTTATGAAAGAAGCGTTTGCAAGGAAATCTTTTGATATGCTGCCGGCTGACATGGCCGAAGCGGCGGCCGATGCTTACGAAACTTACGGCAGGACTATGAGCGGGCAGTCGATAGATATTGTTTTGGACAAAGCCGCATTTAAGGAAATGGCGCGCTGTGCAGAAAAAAGCGGGATAGATTTTATTAAAAAATATATCGAACTTAATTCTGATATTACTAATTTAAAAAGCTTTATGCGCGTTAAAAATATGAAAAAGCCTTTTGAAATGTTTGCCGAAGTTTTTGTTGAAGGCGGAAGCATAGGGCTTGAATTTTTCAGGCAGGGCTTCGGCAGCGAAAGCGCGGCGGCCGTATTTAAAAATACCCACTATGCACGCCTTACCGACGTTATGGGCGATGGATTTACGGCCTTTGAAAAAAGCTGTGATAACTATATTATGGACTTTATAAAGGAAGCCAAATATAAATCGCTTACGATTGAACCGCTTGTAGCGTATATTTACGCAAGGGAAACAGAGGCAAAAACAGTAAGGATTATACTTAACAGCAAAGTTAACGGCATTGACCCTGATATTATTAAGGAAAGGCTGAGGGATGCTTATGTATAAGGTTGGAGTTGTGGGGGATAAGGACAGCGTAATGGGGTTCCTTGCCCTCGGAATCGATATATTTCCGGTTTATGAGGCTGATGAAATCAAAAAGACCATACATAGGCTGGTTGAGGAGGAATATGCGATAATATATATCACCGAAGACGCGGCTCTTATGTCGGGGGACTTTATTTCAAAGTATAAGGATTCAAGACTGCCTGCAATCATTGTAGTGCCGGGAATATCCGGCAGCAAGGGCATAGGCCTTAATGAGATAAGGCAGTCCGCAAAACGTGCCATAGGCGTTGATATATTGTTCGGAAATGACTAATTTTTTAGAATAGAGTGGTGAAAAAATATGAGTACAGGCACAATAGTTAAGGTGTCGGGGCCGCTTGTCATAGCGGAAGGCATGAGGGACGCAAATATGTTTGACGTTGTAAGGGTTTCCGATAAGCACCTTATTGGCGAGATTATAGAAATGCACGGCGACAGGGCTTCTGTACAGGTATACGAAGAAACAGGCGGCTTGGGGCCGGGAGAAGAAGTTGTTTCAACAGGCAGGCCGATGTCGGTTGAGCTTGGGCCGGGGCTTATTTCAACTATATACGACGGCATACAGCGCCCTCTTGAAAAGCTTTATGAGGTAAGCGGCGACAATATCCAAAGGGGCGTTGAAGTTCCTTCCCTCGACAGGGAAAAGAAATGGCTCTTTAAGCCTACTGTGAAGGTCGGCGATACTGTTAAAGGCGGGGATATAATAGGCGTTGTACAGGAAACGCCTGTTGTTGAATGTCGTATAATGATACCGCCTAAGCTCAACGGTATCGTTAAAGTTATTAAAGAAGGCGAATTTACCGTTGAAGAAGAGGTTTGTATTGTAACAAACGAAAAAGGCGTCGACGTTACAGTGCCTATGATGCAGAAATGGCCTGTTCGTAAAGAACGTCCGTATAAAGCGAAACAAAGCCCGGACAGCCTTCTTGTTACCGGTCAGAGGGTTATCGACACGTTTTTCCCTATAACAAAAGGCGGCGTTGCCGCAATACCGGGGCCTTTCGGAAGCGGCAAAACGGTTACGCAGCACCAAATAGCTAAATGGGCCGACGCCGATATAGTGGTTTATATTGGCTGTGGCGAGCGCGGGAACGAAATGACCGACGTCCTTCTTGAGTTCCCGGAACTTAAAGACCCGCGCACCGGTGAAAGCCTTATGCAAAGGACTGTCCTTATTGCGAATACGTCCGACATGCCTGTTGCGGCGCGTGAAGCGTCTATATATACGGGAATTACAATAGCGGAATATTTCAGGGACATGGGATACTCCGTCGCTCTTATGGCCGATTCTACAAGCCGTTGGGCCGAAGCGCTACGCGAGATGAGCGGGCGTCTTGAGGAAATGCCCGGTGAAGAAGGATACCCGGCTTATCTCGGAAGCCGTCTTGCGCAGTTTTATGAAAGGGCCGGGCGTGTACAGTGTTTGGGAAGCGATGACAGGCAGGGTACTCTTACTGCTATCGGGGCCGTTTCTCCTCCGGGCGGCGATACGTCGGAACCTGTAAGCCAGGCGACACTTAGGATTGTCAAAGTATTCTGGGGCCTTGATTCGTCGCTTGCATATAAACGCCATTTCCCGGCAATTAACTGGTTGACGAGCTATTCCCTTTATCAGGATAAAATCGATGTGTGGGCGGATAAGAACATAGATGAAAGCTTTTCGTCAAAGAGAGCTCTTGCCATGAACCTTCTCCAAACGGAGGCTGAACTCAACGAAATAGTGCAGCTTGTCGGCGTCGATTCGCTTTCCCACAGCGACAGGCTTATACTTGAAACGGCTCGTTCTATCCGCGAGGACTTCCTGCACCAGAACTCGTTCCATGAAGTGGATACGTTTACGTCGCTTCATAAGCAGTACAGGATGCTGAGCCTTATATTGAAATTCTATGAGGAAGCCGGAAAGGCTGTAAAAGAAGGGGTTTCAATTTTAAAAATAACAAAACTGCCTGTTATTGAAAGAATTGGGCGTGCAAAATATTTCCCTGAAAACGAAGTTGACAAGGCGTTTGACGATATAGAAGCAAGCATTGAAAGCGAATTGAAGGACTTAATTAAGAGGGAGGCTGAAGAGTTATGATAAAGGAATACAGATCGATTCAGGAAGTTGCCGGCCCTCTCATGCTTGTAAGCGGCGTTGAAGGCGTTAAATATGACGAGCTTGGCGAAATTGAGCTTGTAAACGGCGAAATCAGAAGATGCAAAGTTTTGGAAGTTAACGGCAATACTGTCCTTGTGCAGCTTTTTGAAAGCGCCACGGGGATTAACCTTTCCGACAGCAAGGTTCGCTTCCTCGGAAAAAGTATGGACTTCGGCGTGTCTCCTGATATACTCGGCCGAGTTTTCAGCGGAATGGGAAAGCCTATAGACGGCGGGCCTGATATTATACCTGAAAAAAGGCTTGATATAAACGGGGCGCCGATAAATCCGGCGGCGCGCGACTATCCATCGGAATTTATACAAACCGGAGTTTCGGCAATCGACGGCCTTAACACCCTTGTAAGGGGACAGAAGCTTCCTATATTTTCCGCTTCCGGACTGCCGCATGCAAACCTTGCCGTACAAATTGCAAGGCAGGCAAAAGTAAGGGGAACAGACAGCAAATTCGCCGTTGTTTTTGCCGCTGTCGGCATTACGTTTGAAGACGCTGAGTTTTTCATAAACGATTTTAAGGAAACAGGGGCTATAGACCGTTCTGTCGTGTTCGTAAACCTTGCAAACGACCCGGCCGTCGAACGTATTACCACGCCGCGTATGGCGCTTACGGCCGCTGAATACCTTGCTTTTGAACAAAATATGCACGTTCTTGTTATAATAACGGATATTACAAACTATGCGGAAGCCCTGCGTGAAATTTCCGCCGCTAAAAAAGAAGTCCCGGGACGGCGCGGATATCCCGGATATCTCTACACAGACCTTGCGACAATGTATGAAAGGGCAGGCAAAAAGAGGGGGATTGACGGTTCTATTACAATGATACCTATCCTTACTATGCCTGAGGATGATAAAACGCACCCTATCCCCGACCTTACAGGCTACATTACCGAAGGCCAGATTATATTAAGCCGCGATCTTTATAAAAAGGGCCTTCAGCCGCCTATCGACGTTATGCCTTCACTAAGCAGGCTTAAAGATAAGGGTATCGGAAAGGGAAAAACAAGAGAAGACCATGCCGATACCATGAACCAGCTTTTTGCCGCGTATTCAAGGGGCAAGGATGCCAAAGAGCTCATGGCGATACTCGGCGAAAGCGCGCTTTCGGAAATTGACCTTATTTATGCAAAATTTGCGGATGAATTTGAAAAGGTATATGTTTCTCAGGGATTCAGGACAGACAGGACGATTGAACAGACGCTTGAAACGGGCTGGAGCCTTCTGAAAATGTTGCCGCGAAGCGAACTAAAGCGTATAAGGGATGAATACCTTGATAAATATATGCCTAAGGAGTGATTGCCGTGGCAAGGCTGAATGTTAATCCGACACGAATGGAAATGACCCGCCTTAAAAAACAGCTTAAAACTGCAACGAGAGGCCATAAGCTCCTTAAAGATAAGCTGGATGAACTTATGAAACAGTTTCTTGATATAGTAAAAGAGAATAAAAGGCTGCGCGAAGAGGCGGAAAAATCCCTTCAGGCGGCATATAAAAGCTTTATTATTGCAAGGGCTGTTATGAGCGAGGAATATTTGGGCGAAGCCCTTATGATGCCTAAACAGTCGGTTTCCGTTGACGTTGGTGTAAAGAATATAATGAGCGTCAATGTTCCGCTTTTCAAATTCAATACGGAGGGAAATAAGGGAGATATATATCCGTACGGCCTTACGTTTACATCAGGGGAACTTGACAATGCAATGGAAGACTTTAACAGAGCGATGGAACCTCTTTTGAAATTGGCGCAGAGCGAGAAAAGCGCACAGCTTCTCGCACAGGAAATCGAGAAGACGAGGCGCCGAGTTAACGCCCTTGAAAATGTTATGATTCCGAACTACACGGATACGATAAAATTTATTGCACAGAAGCTTGAGGAAAACGACAGGGCAAGTACCACGAGACTGATGAAAGTAAAAGATATGATTGCGAAGAAAGCCATTGAAGAACGCCGCAAGCAGGACGAAGAAGCATACGGCGCATAACGGGTTTTATTAAGCATAATATTTTTTAAGAGCATATTAAATCGAATAAAGAAGCGAATGTATATATAAAAAGCCCTGTAATAAAAAATCTAGGGCTTTTTTGTGGAATTACGGTAAAGCGTGAGTCGGTAGCATGTATGGATTATTGAAAAACAAAATTTTTATAAAGAATTAAAGTTTATTTTCTTTTAAAATTTCCCGCTAAACGGCGGCGTTAACGCCTGTTAAAACCGCGTGTGCTTTTGTAAACTGAAGCTAAGTATGCCGTAATAGCTTTTACTATAGGGTAAGTATAAATGTATAAATTTACAAGTAAAAAATAAATATATATTTTTTAAATGATAATTGGTTTTGGTTGGAATTTGATACGAAATATAACAGGCGGAAGAGGAACACTGTCATACGGATGCGGCAGTGTTCCTTTATTTGAACTTAATAATATAGGTCATGAAGATAAATATATAAAATATATTATTAAATCGGATAAAAATTAATATGTATTTCAAAAAATTTTTCGGAATATTTACGGATTTATAATAAAATAAGTTTATGCATAAATATAGTTGGTTTGTAAATATGTTATATGTTTTGCATTTTAAAGCATACCGCGCCGGCAGAAAAACCGGAATATCGGCATTGTGTGTTTTAAAATAAGCGTGTTTATATGGCGGAGCCGAATTTCGGAAAAATATTGTTCCTGAAAATAAATGAAAAAAACTTACGTTTTGAAGCAAATGTAAATTTTTTGGAAAGCAAAGAGATATTATATTCGATGTTTTTGCTTATAAACGGAAACAGAACAATATATCTTAAAACTAACCGAATTATATTTTTAATCCGGCAAAAGCGTTTTGGGCCTTGACTTTTGATGTTTTTTTATGCTAGACTTATAACCAAATGTTATATGGTTAATAGGCGCTGAGAAAGAGAAGTAACGTCAATTATCGTTCACAGTGAGCGGGGAACGGTGAAAACCCTGTAAAATGAATTGATGCGAATAACACTTTTGAGCTTCAATCCGAAAGCTGTTTGGCCGGTAGGAAAGACGTATGCCGTGCGGTAAGCGGCTTTAAAATGAGGGGGCGCTATGCGTCAATTCAGGTGGTATCGCGGACATTTTCCTGTTCGTCCTGGCTTTAAAGTTTGGATGTGCGGGATTTTTTTTGTTTAAAAATTTGTAAAGGAGAATTTTATGGAAACAAGTATCTACAGAACAAAAACTATTGATAAGATAACCGAAAGCGACATCGGAAAGAAAATTAAGGCGGCGGGATGGGTTGAAAATATACGCGACCACGGCGGCGTGTCGTTTATTGATTTAAGGGATATGTACGGAGTTTTGCAGGTGGTTATGCGCAATACCGAACTTTTAAACGGCATAAACAAAGAGGACTGTATCAGCGTTGAGGGAATATTGGATCACCGCGACGAGGAAACATATAATCCTAAAATTCCAACGGGTACAATAGAGCTTGACGCCCGCAGCGTTGAAATACTGGGAAAAGTTTATAAACAGCTTCCTTTTGAAGTTATGACTTCAAAGGAAATAAGAGAGGATCTGAGACTTAAATACCGTTATCTTGATCTCAGGAACAAAAAAGTTAAGGATAATATCGTTTTCCGTTCACAGGTAATAAGCTTTTTGAGGCAGAAAATGACGGAAATGGGATTTCTTGAGATACAAACGCCGATACTTTGCGCATCTTCGCCTGAGGGCGCTAGGGATTATATAGTTCCTTCAAGAAAATTTAAAGGCAAGTTTTATGCGCTTCCTCAAGCGCCGCAGCAGTATAAGCAGCTGCTTATGGTTTCGGGTTTTGATAAATACTTCCAGATTGCGCCTTGTTTCCGTGATGAAGACGCGCGCGCGGATCGTTCGCCGGGCGAATTTTATCAGTTGGACTTTGAAATGAGTTTTGCAACGCAGGAAGACGTTTTCCGTACAGGCGAGGAGGTTTTGACGGAAACATTCAAGAAGTTTGCCCCGCAGGGATATACTGTGACGGAAGGGCCTTATCCGGTTATAAGCTACAAGCAGGCAATGCTTGAATTTGGAACCGACAAGCCTGATTTAAGGAATCCTTTGCGGATAATAGATATTACGGAATTTTTCCAGAGGTGTACGTTTAAGCCTTTTCACGGCAAAACGGTGCGCGCTGTAAAAGTTCATGCCGATATGTCAAAAGGATTCCATGAAAAACTTTTGAAATTTGCAACTTCCATCGGCATGGGCGGCCTCGGCTATCTTGAAGTTAAAGAAGGCATGGCCTATAAAGGGCCTATCGACAAATTTATACCGGACGATATGAAAGGCGAGATTGCCGAATTGGCCGGCTTGGAAGAAGGCGACACTATATTCTTTATAGCCGACAAGGAAGAACGCGCGGCGGATTTTGCGGGCCAGCTGCGTACAGAGTTGGGGGAACGCCTTGACATATGCGAGAAAAATGCATACCGTTTCTGCTTTGTAAATGATTTCCCTATGTATGAATATGACAAGGAAGAAAAGAAAATTATATTTACGCATAATCCGTTTTCCATGCCGCAGGGCGGGCTTGAGGCTTTAAACACAAAAGATCCCCTTGACATACTTGCATACCAGTATGACATTGTGTGCAACGGTATTGAGCTTTCAAGCGGGGCGGTAAGGAACCACAATCTTGATATAATGATTAAAGCCTTTGAAATCGCGGGGTATACCGAAGAGGATCTCAAAGAGAAATTCGGCGCGTTATATAACGCGTTCCAGTACGGCGCGCCTCCTCATGCGGGAATGGCTCCTGGCGTTGACAGGATGATAATGCTTTTAAGGAATGAAGAAAATATACGGGAAGTAATACCTTTCCCTATGAACGGCAACGCACAGGATCTTATGTGCGGCGCGCCGGGAGATGTTACCGAACATCAGCTTAGAGAAGTTCATATTAAAGTAAGGCAGTAACCGGCAAACGTCAAACCGCCGCGCCCAGTTAAAGAGGCGCGGCGGTTTTTGCATGTTTCGCGTATTTAAATATTTATGTCATAACACAGAAAAAGCCGACTTCGGCAATACCCCGAAGTCGATTTATCCGTTTAATATTTATATAACCGTCTAATTTTTTATTGTATGGACGATATGAGCGGCCATGTATGACGAGCTTTTATATCTACACTTGAAATTTTTAATTTTATATGTTATTCAGCCTGTGACGATGTTTCCTGTTCGGCAGATGTTTCCTGCTCGTTACCGCCGTTTTCTTCTGAAACGCCGTCGGCAGTCCTGAGCCTTATGGAAATTTCCTCCAAATATTTTTCCTGGTTTTGAGTGCCTACGAGTATTTCGCCTACAATACGGCCTTCGGAATTTACAAAAATTGTTGACGGTATTGCCTTCAAATTACTCTGAACCCATGCCCCGAGAGTTTCATCCATTACTATTGTAAGTATGTTTTTCGCCCCGGCTTTTTCCTTTGCTTCAATGGCTTTTTCCTGAGCTTCTTCGTTTGGAGCGTCTATTACTGCTTCAATAATATTAACTTTGTCTTTAAACTGGTTCGCGATTTCATATACTCCCTGAAGAGTTTCAAATTCGTCGTAATCGGGGTATGTGTAAGTTCCGCTGAAATGGAGCATCGTTAAGTCGTAAGGAGCAAATATTGTGCTGTCCACAGGCGCGCCCTCAATAGTTTGAGTGTTGAAAGATATTGTAGTGTTAAGGATTTCAGTCGTCTTGCCTATGAGGGTATCGTCAAATTCATAGGTAGAAATGGAATCCTTTAATTTAACTGCCGATTCAAGCATTAAATTGTAGTTTTCAAGGTCTTTGTCTTTCAGCTTTGACGCGGCGTTTTTAAAGCCCCATAAAAAATAATATGTGTATTCTCCCTGTTCCCCTACTTTTTCAGCATTTTCATAAGCGTTGATTGTTTCAGCGTTCACATTTTCTTCAAACGTAGCGGTTTTTGCAACAAGTATTTCGCATATAGGAGTGATTGTTTTATATGCTTTTGCAGTAGGATCGCTGTTTAAAAGCGCAATATCTTCATCGGTTGCATAGCCGTATATAATTTCGGCAAATATATTTTCGGCTTGCAATGTCAGCGGATATAAATGTGTTTCTTTAAACTCGTTCCATTCGTCGGGCACGGTATATTTAACGCCGACTTCATCAACCGATATTTCGTTTGAAACCGTCTCTGACTGAGCGCCGTCCGACGATGCGTCTTTACTGCCGCATCCCGATAACGCCCCGATACAAAGGGTTATACATAAAATGCCTAATATCAGCTTTTTCATAATTATTTACTGCCTCCTATTTTTTAATAAACTTAAATAAGTATATATTAAATAAGCTTTTCTTGCAACAACCATATTGAATATTTTGGCCTGTACGGCATAGAAATATTTAGAGGCGGTGAAAAAATGAAGAAAAATTTTTCATATAAGAAGAAAACACATAGGCCGACGCCAGGAACAAGGCAAAGGCTAAAAATCCAAAATCAAAATCCGGGCGCGGAAAGTTTTATGCTTAAAGTATACGTATGCTTGATACTTATTATCGCATGCCTTGCGGTTTCAAAAATGGAAAGCCGAAAAGCCGTTGAATTAAGCCTAAGGCTTAAAAACGCCATAGACGAAAATATTACCGTTGAAGATGCGAAGGAGCTTGGAGAAATGGGAATTGAAAAAATTGAGGCGTTTAAAAACGGGGAGGACGGAGGGACGGATGGCGCGAACGAATAAATACAAAGCCTTAAAAACAGGGATAAAATTTTGAAAATATAGGAATTCTAAAAGGGTAGTAAACAAAGCCTTATTATGGTACAATAAAAAGCAACTGTTTTATTTATACGGAGGATAAATCAATATGAAAAACGCTTTGACCGACGAGATACTCATGCAGGTTGAAAAGCCGGCAAGGTATGTCGGCAACGAGATTAACATGGTTGTTAAGAACCCAGAGGATGTGGACGTGCGGTTTGCATTCTGTTTCCCGGACGTTTACGAGGTGGGCATGAGCCATTTGGGTATGCAGATACTTTACTATTTCCTTAACAGAAGGGACGATACATACTGTGAACGCTCTTTTGCGCCGTGGACAGACTTGGAAAGCAAAATGCGTGAAAACAATATACCGATGTTTACGCTGGAAACCCAACAGCCGCTTAAAAAATTTGACTTTGTCGGATTTACTTTGCAGTATGAGCTCTGCTATACGAACGTTATAAATATGCTTGACCTTGCCGGGATACCGATTTACTCGAAAGACAGGGGCGAGGATGATCCCATAATTATATGCGGAGGCAGCTGCGCTTATAACCCTGAGCCGCTGGCCGATTTTGCGGATGTTTTTTATCTTGGCGAAGGCGAGGCGCTTTATGACGAAATAATCGAGATGTATAAGGCCAATAAAAAAGCGGGGAAATCAAGGGCTGAATTTTTAGAAAGCCTTTTGGAGCTGGACGGGCTTTATATCCCTAAATTTTATGACGTCGGATACAAGGAAAACGGGCAGATTTCTTATTTCAGGCCAAATCATCCGAAAGCAAGGGAAGTTATAAAGAAAGTTATCGTAACCGACATGGAGAATGTTTTTTATCCGGAAAAACAGCTTGTTCCTCTTATAGAAGTCGTACACGACAGAGTGACTTTGGAGTTGTTCAGGGGATGCATACGCGGGTGCAGGTTCTGCCAGGCGGGATTTATATACCGTCCGGTAAGGGAAAAAACTGCCGGCAGGCTTCTCGAACAGGCAAAAGAACTTGTAAAGAACTCCGGACACGACGAAATTTCGCTTATTTCGTTAAGCACAAGCGATTTTACTTGCTTTCCGGAACTTGCCGACGGGCTTTTGGACGAGTTCAGGGAAAAATCCGTTAATATTTCCCTTCCTTCCCTGAGGATTGATTCTTTTTCTCTTGACCTTATGAAAAAAATACAGGAGGTAAGGAAAAGCAGCCTTACGTTTGCGGCCGAAGCGGGAACACAGCGCTTAAGGGACGTTATAAATAAAAATCTTACCGAGGACGACATACTGAAGGGCTGCAAGCTTGCTTTCGACGGCGGATGGGAAAAAGTAAAGCTCTATTTCATGCTGGGCCTTCCCACGGAAACAGAGGAAGATTTAAAGGGAATAGGGGCTTTGGCGGATAAAATAGTTGAAAAGTATTTTGAGATACCGAAGGAACAGCGCCCGCGGCCAGTTACGGTAAACGCAAGCGCGTCGTGTTTTGTGCCAAAGCCTTTTACGCCGTTTCAGTGGGACGCGCAGGATACGTACGAGGAATTTGGCAGGAAGGCGCAGATTGCAAAAAACAGCGTAACAAGAAAACAGGTGCGATTTACTTACCACAACACTAAAATGAGTTCCCTTGAAGGCGTTATGGCAAGGGGCGACAGAAAAATTGCGTCAGTTATATATAAGGCGTGGGAAAACGGATGCAGGTACGACGGCTGGACAGACAAGTTCTGTTGGGAAGGCTGGGTTAAAGCTTTTGAGGACAGCGGCATAGATCCGGTGTTTTATGCAAACCGCGTGCGCGGCTATGACGAAATTCTTCCGTGGGATCATATAAGCGTGGGAGTAAGCCGTAAATTTTTAATGGAAGAAAGGGAAAAGGCCGTTAAGGGGATTACAACTCCGAACTGCCGCGAAAAATGTTCAAACTGCGGCGCAATGGCTTTCGGAGGGGGAGTTTGCTATGAACATAACGTACAGATTTAAATTTTCAAAAGGGGAAGGCGTTAAGTTTATAGGCCATTTGGACGTTTTAAAGGCGTTTCAGAGAGCTTTGAAAAGAGCGGATCTGCCTATAGCCTATTCGCAGGGGTTTAATCCGCATCAGCTTATTTCTTTTGCAAGCCCTTTAAGTTTGGGGTATACGAGCGAGGGCGAATACGGAGATTTTAAGCTTACGGAGTTTGTAAAGCCGGAAATTGTAATGGAGAAGCTGAATAACGCCCTGCCTAATGATATGAAGGCTGAAAAAATTATACTGCTTAAAGACGGCGTTAAAAACACTATGTCGAGCGTATGCGCCGCCGAATACGAGGCGTATTTTGACATGCCGTATAATGAAATTTCAAAAAACATACAGCCGTTTTTAAATCAGGAAAAAATAACTGTTATGAAAAAGACAAAAAAAGGCCTCGGCGAAACGGATATAAAGCCGGATATTATCAGGCTTTGGCCGATAGAAAACGGCCTTGGTATGCTTGTTAACGCCGGAAGCGTGAGAAATTTGAAGCCGGAAAGCGTTGCGGAAGGCTATTTTAAGTTTTTGGGTTTGGAATTTAACAAATACAAAATGGCATTTAAACGGATTGACTTGTTAATGGATAACGGCAGTAACGTCCTTGTGCCGCTGACAGAGGGTGTTGATAAAAATGAAAAGGATTTTGGTTGATTCGTCGGCCCAGTGCACAAAGGTAGGTTATTTGGAAAACGGGGAACTAATCGAGTTTATATATGAAAGCGCGGAAGAAAAGAGCCTTGTGGGCAATATTTACGCTGGGCGCGTGGCTTCCGTACATAAAGGCATGCAGGCGTGCTTTATAGATATAGGGTGCGAAAAAAACGCTTATATGATTATGCCGAAAAACCGTGACATAAAGGCGGGCATGCAGCTTGCCGTTCAGGTTCAGAGGGACGCGTCGGGGTCAAAAGGCGCGGGAGTGACGTCAAAGCTTTCTTTCCCGGGCAAGTTTATAGTGCTTATTCCGGGGGATAACGGCAATATAGGCATATCAAAGAAAATTGACGGCGAAGAGGAACGGGAACGCATAAGGAATATCGCTTTAAAAGTTGTGCCGGAAGGGTACGGAATGATTATAAGGACCGAAGGGGAAGGAAAGACCTTTCAGGAATTTAAAGACGAAACGGAAGAACTTTTTAAAATATCGGAAGAAACGATTAACAAAGGAAATCATATAAAAGCCCCGGCGCTTATACACAGCGACGAAAGCACGGCGATAAAAGCGGCACGGGATCTGTTCGGCGACGACGTTGATGAAATTATAATCAATAACTATGCGGAGTACGAGGCGGTTAAAAGAGGCGCTGCCCATAACCCCGAAAGGGTTAAATATTATGACAGCCGTATTCCGATGTTTGAAAATTTCTTTGTGCAAAGCCAGGCCGAAAAAATATTTAACAAAAAAGTATGGCTTAAAAGCGGCGGATTTATAATAATAGAGCAGACGGAAGCGTGTGTGGTAATAGACGTCAACACGGGAAAATATACGGGAAAAAAGGATTTTCAGGAAACCGTACTTAAAACCAATCTTGAAGCCGCCGCCGAGATAGCTAAACAGCTTAGGCTGAGGAACCTGTCGGGAATGATTATAATTGATTTTATAGATATGAAGCAGGAAGAAAACAAAAAACTTCTGCTCGCCGCCCTTGAAAGAGCTGTTAAAAAGGACAGGATTAAAACAACCGTAGTGGGCCTTACGGAACTGGGCCTGATGCAGGTTACAAGAAAGAAAACAAGCGTGCCCGTTGCGGCTAAGCTTACGGAAGAATGCCGTTTCTGCCGTGGCAGCGGGACTGTGTTTAATTATGATTACATAGCGGGCGAGATACGCCAAAAAGTTATATCTCTTTTTGCGCAGACGATATACAATAAAGTAACGGTATCGTCAAATAAAGGGATACTTAGGGCGTTATCAGGGAAAAACCGATGCATATTGGACAGTATAGAAAAAGAATTTAACGGCAGTATCGAACTTAAAGAGATTGAAACTTCCGCCGGGAACTATTACGAAATAGCCGGAGAAAAGGTATGATACGCATAAATATTTGAAAATAACTTTTAAGCGTCCCCATAAGCGTTAAGCCGAGGGGGCGTTTTTTGCGCAAAAAAAACGCGCCGTTCAGGCGGTTTTGATGCGGCGTTTTACTAAGGTATGAACCCGGCGCAATATAAAGAATTACAGTTACGGCAATATAAGGGGAGGGGCATTTGGAAACGGCCTTTCCTTGACTTTTATACTTCTCTATATTAAAATAAAACCAAGTAATTTGTTGATATTTATCAAGTGATTTTTCTTAAAAACCAAGGAGGAAATTGGCAATGGGTCTTGACTATAAAAACGCCGGGGTTGACGTCGAAGCCGGATACAAGGCGGTTAAATTAATGGGAGAACATGTTAAAAGCACTTTCAGGCCTGAAGTGCTTACTGATATAGGCGGTTTCGGCGGCCTTTTTACTTTGGGAGGCCTCAACATGAAAGAGCCTGTGCTTATAAGCGGCACAGACGGCGTAGGAACTAAGTTAAGGCTTGCCTTTGTACAGGATAAGCACGATACGGTAGGCATAGACTGCGTTGCCATGTGCGTTAACGATATAATCTGCAACGGAGCCCAGCCGCTGTTTTTCCTTGACTATATAGCGTGCGGCAAAAATGTTCCCGAGAGGATTGCGGAAATAGTAAGCGGCGTTGCCGAAGGGTGCAGGCAGAGCGGGTGCGCCCTTATAGGCGGCGAAACGGCCGAAATGCCGGGATTTTATCCGGTCGAGGAATACGACATGGCGGGCTTTGCCGTGGGAGTTGTTGATAAATGCGATATTATAAACGGCGAAAAAATTGTTGAAGGCGACGTTATAATTGGCCTTCCTTCAAGCGGAATACACTCAAACGGCTACTCGCTTGTAAGGAAAGTGTTTGATCCTGTTGAAGAATGTGCGAAGGAATTTTTGCCGGAGCTCGGAAAGACCGTAGGAGAAGAGCTTTTAACGCCTACAAAGATATATGTTAAGGAAATACTGGAGCTTATTAAGAAAGTGGAAGTTAAAGGCATAAGCAATATTACGGGCGGGGGCTTTATTGAAAACATACCGCGCTGTATACCGAAAGGCAGGGGACTGTGCGCCGTAATCGAAGAAGGGACATGGCCTGTGCCGCCGATATTCGATATAATGCAGAAACGCGGCGACATCGACAGAGCCCACATGTATAATACGTTTAATATGGGAATAGGCATGGTTATAGTCGTTTCTAAAGAAAATACTGAAGCAGCTTTGACGGCAGTTGAAGAACTGGGAGAAAAAGCGTATATTATAGGCAAAATCACGGCCAATACGGAAAAAGAGGTTGAAGTATGCTTAAAATAGGCGTTCTTGTTTCCGGCGGGGGGACAAACTTACAGGCCGTTATCGACAGCATTGAAAGCGGATATATTAAAAATGCGGAAATAGTAACGGTTATAAGCAGCAAGGAAGGCGCTTATGCCCTTGAAAGAGCAAAAAAGCACAATATAAAAGGCGTTTTAATTAAAAAGAACGATTATAATTCATTTGAAGAATATACAAATGCAATGATTTCGCATCTTGAAAGCTGCGGCGCGGAATTAATCGTACTCGCCGGTTTTATGACTGTTCTTAGCGGTGAATTTATAAAGAAATATGAAAACAGGATTATAAATATACACCCGTCGCTTATACCTTCTTTCTGCGGCAACGGGTTTTACGGAATTAAAGTGCATGAAGCCGCCCTTAAAAAAGGCGTTAAGGTTACGGGGGCTACAGTGCATTTTGTTAACGAGGAGACGGACGGCGGCCCTATTATATTACAGAAAGCCGTTTATATTGAGGACGGCGACACGCCTGAAACTCTCCAAAAAAGGGTTATGGAAGAAGCCGAATGGAAAATATTTCCCGAAGCCGTAAAGCTTATAAGCGAAAATAAGCTTGAAGTTGCGGACGGCAGGGTTAGGAGGATTAAATAATTATGAAAGTTTTGCTTGTTGGCGGAGGAGGAAGGGAGCACGCCATTGTTTGGAAGCTTGCACAAAGCAGTAAAATCGAGAAAATATACTGCGCTCCGGGAAACGCCGGGATTGCAGAAATTGCGCAGTGCGTTAATATAGGGGTTATGGAGTTTGACAAGCTTATTGCCTTTGTAAAGGAGAACGGTATCGATTTTACGATTATCGGAATGGACGATCCGCTTGTAGGCGGCATAGTGGACGCGTTTGAAAAGGAAGGGCTCAAAGTTTTCGGCCCGAGGGCGAACGCCGCAATAATAGAAGGAAGCAAATCTTTTTCAAAAGATCTAATGAAAAAGTACGGTATACCGACTGCCAAATATGAAGTTTTTGATAATTATAAAGACGCCGAAGCTTATGTTGAAAAACAGGATATGCCAATCGTTATTAAAGCCGACGGCCTTGCATTGGGAAAGGGCGTTATAATATGCAATACAAAGGAAGAAGCTTTCGCGGCTTTGAACGAAATAATGATTGATAAGAAGTTCGGAAATTCCGGCAATACTGTCGTTATTGAAGAATTTTTGACGGGACAGGAAGTTTCGGTGCTGTCTTTCTGCGATGGAAAGACTGTTGTTCCTATGGTTTCGGCACAGGATCACAAAAGGGCGCTTGATTTTGACAAGGGGCTTAACACGGGAGGTATGGGTACGTTTTCCCCAAGCCGGATATATACAAAGGAAGTTGCCGCCAAATGTATGGAAGAAATTTTTGTGCCGACTGTTGCGGCTATGGCCAACGAGGGGCGTCCGTTTGTGGGGATACTTTATTTTGGGCTTATGCTTACGGAAAAAGGCATGAAAGTTATTGAATACAACGCCCGTTTCGGCGACCCTGAAACACAGGTAATACTGCCGAGGCTTAAAACGGATCTGCTTGAAATTATGGAAGCGTGCGTTGAAGGAAGGCTTAACGAAATTAATATCGAATGGAGCGACAACGCCGCCGTGTGCGTTGTTCTGGCAAGCGGCGGGTATCCGGAAAGCTATGAGAAAGGCTATGAGATTACAGGGCTTGACGAAATTAAAAAACGCGGCGACATTATCGTTTTCCATGCGGGCACAAGCCTTAAAGACGGGAAATTTGTTACAAACGGCGGCAGGGTTCTCGGAATAACGGGCATAGGGCCAAATCTTGACGCCGCCATAAGGACGGCTTATGAAGGCGTTGAAATTGTAAACTTTGAGAAGAAACATTTCAGGCATGATATTGGCATAAAATAATATGAAACAAGCATTATGACGAAATTACCGCTGAAAAAGGCGTTTGTTGTAGTGCTTTTTCAGCTTTAAGGGAGGAATGGGTAAAATATGGATAAAAGCGTTTTTGATAAACAGATGGATTTCCTTCTTGAGGTTGATAAAGTTAAAGAGATATACCGTCAGACATATATTTCAGACGTGAGCCGTTTTGAAAACGATGCGGAGCACAGCTGGCATTCATGCGTTATGGCTGTTGTTTTGAGCGGTTATTTTCCGGATGCGGATCTTCTTAAAACGCTTAAAATGATGCTTTTTCACGACATTGTCGAAATATATGCAGGAGACACATACTGCTACGACGTTGAAGGCAATAAGGACAAAGAGAAAAGGGAAAAGGAATCGGCTGAAAAAATTTACGGCCTCCTTCCGGAAGGGCAGAAAAAGGAATTTATGGACATATGGATGGAGTTTGAAAACGGGGACAGCCCGGAGGCAAAATTTTGCCGTATACTTGACAGGGTTCAGCCTACGATGCTGAATAAGGCTTCCGGTTTTGCGTCGTGGAAAGAACACGGCATAAAAAAGGAGCAGGTGCTTGAAAGGAACAGGACGACGTTTGAAGGGCCGGAAGAAATTAAAACGTATATGGAAAATATTATAGAAAACGCCGTTGAAAACGGGTTCTTAAAATGAAAGGGGATTTTCACATGGATATTAAGGTTTGTATAGGGAGCGTATGCCACCTTAAAGGCTCTTATGAAATTATAAATAAGTTGGAAGAACTTATAAAATCCAACGGGCTGGAAGAAAAATTTAAAATTAAAGCGGCTTTCTGCCTTGGACAATGTACGGGAGCCGTATGCGTAGAAGTCGACGGCATGATTTTTTCGGTACAGCCGGAAACTGTCGATAATTTCTTTGAAACTGTTATAAAAGAAAAGGTGATGTAATTGCGGTTATTTAATTTTACTGCCGAACACTGCCAAAACTGCAACAAATGCGTAAGGGAATGTCCCGTTAAAGCAATAAGGTTCAGAAACCGTATTGCAGAGATCGACGAGGAAAAATGTATCGCCTGCGGCCAGTGCTTCACTTCCTGCCCAAAACATGCAAGAAATATGGAAAATGAAGTTGAAGCCGTAACAAATATGTTAAAAAGCGGCAGGAAGGTTGTGGCGTGTATAGATTCCGCTTATCTCGGTTCTTTTAAGATACCGGGACAGTATGTACACGCGCTTAAAAAGATGGGATTCCATTCGGTACAGGAAATAGCCGTCGGCAGCGAAAGGATACTTGACGAATATATAAAATATATAAAAGAAAACGCTGGAAAGCAAAAATATTTTATTTGCAGCACATGCCCTTCAATATATCTTTTTATACAGAAATACCACCCGAAGCTTGTAAAATATATTATCCCGGTAGTTACGCCTATGATTGCCTTGGGAACGGCGATTAAAAGGGAAGATCCAGGCGTGTATACGGTTTATATAGGCCCATGCCTCAGCAAGAAATACGAAACGCTTCCCAAAAGGGACGACGCGCCTATAAATTCACTTATAACATGCCAGGAGATTATACGCATGTTCAGGTTAAACGGCATAGATTATGAAGCCTTTGAACCCGTTATGCCGGACAGGGTTGCAAGGAATACGGGCACAAGCTATTCAATTTCAGGCGACGTTTGGCCGTGTATGACGGAAATACTCGAAAAAGAAGGGTATGACACTTTGAATATAAATGGTCTTGATAATGTTAAGCATTTATTTGAAAGTATGGAAAACGAAACGCTTGCCGACTGTTACGTTGCAATTTCAGCATGCACCGAAAGCTGTATAAATGGCCCGTTTATTCCGAAACAATCCCTTGACCTTTTCTGCCGGCGTCAGAAAATAACTCATTTTGCGGCTCATCACGGATGGGGAAAAGAGGATGCCCTCGGCCCTGTCGACTGGGAAGGTATTGATTTAAGGCGTGAGTTTAAGCCTATAGAAGTGCCGCGCAATAAGGCGAGCGAATGGGAATTGAAAGAAATACTTATGAGAATGGGAAGGAAAACGCGGGCTGAAGAATTTGACTGCGGCGCATGCGGCTATTCCACATGCCGGGAAAAAGCCCAGGCAGTTTTTGAAGGTATGGCCGAGGAGGAAATGTGCTGGCCGAACCTTAGGAAAAAAGCGGAAAGAAAAGGGGATATGATTTTTCTTAATTCAAGAAACATTATAGTTCTTCTTGATAAAAATAATTTAATTACGCAGCTTAATCCGAAAGCCGAAAAGGCTTTCGATATTACAAATGAAGAAGCCGTAGGAAAACATATTTCAATACTCGGGCTTTCGGAGGAAGATTATATATACTCCATTAAAAACAAAAAGGACCTGCTTAATAAAAAAATGCATCTGAAAGATTACGGCATTATCGTTATGCAGAATATTATATATATTGAAGGCGACGAACTTTTCGTTTCCATGCAGGATATAACTGAAGAGGAAAAAAATAAGGAAGAACTTGCAAAACTCAAAATGCATACGGTAAGCATTGCCCAGAATGTTATCGAAAAGCAGATGAGGGTTGCGCAGGAGATAGCAAGCCTTCTCGGAGAAACTACCGCCGAAACAAAAGTCGCTCTTAATAAACTTAAAGACGTTGTTATAAAAGAAGGTGAGTAGCGTTGTATTATGTAGACACGGCTTATAACAGCATACACAAATTCGGCGAGGAACTATGCGGCGATCATATTGAGCAGGTAACCCTTGACGACTGCAAAATACTTGTTCTTGCCGACGGAATGGGCAGCGGCGTGAAGGCCAACATACTTGCAACGCTTACTTCTAAAATTGCCGCGACCATGCTGAGGGAAGGGGCCTCCCTTGAAGAAACCATTGATACGATAGTACACACTTTGCCTGTGTGTTCGCAAAGGCATTTGGCGTATTCGACGTTTACTATTGTGAAGGTTTTTAAAGACGGTGTAGTTTATGTGGCCGAATTTGACAATCCTTCTATATTTGTGTTTAAAAACGGGCATGACGTTCCTATTAAAAAGACAAAAAAGGAAATAAACGGCAAAACTATACTTGAAAGCACTTTTAAGCTTGACGAGGACAGCCTTCTTGTGGCGGTAAGCGACGGCGTTGTGCATGCGGGCGTAGGGCGCAGCCTTGCCCTGGGATGGCAGTGGAAGAATGTAAACGAGTATTTGCGGGATTTTTCCACAAAGGAAGTTACTACAACATCAGTTACGGGAAGCGTTCTTGAGGTGTGCCAGAACCTTTATGAGAATAAAGCCGGGGACGATACGACAGTTTTGGCCGTTAAAATAAGGGAACAGGAAACTATAAACTTATTTTCGGGCCCTCCTAAAAATCCTGACAACGATTACGAGGTAATAAAAGAAATTCTTGAGGCCGAAGGCAAAGTTGTTGTGTGCGGCGGGACGACCGCAAGCATAGTGGCACGGACTTTGGGGACGGAAATGGATGTGGATTTGACTACGATGACTCCGGAAATACCTCCTGTCGGAATAATACCGCGCATTGAACTTGTTACGGAAGGCGTTATAACGATTAATAAAGCTCTTGCTATTATAAAAGGGTATATGAATCCGGAATTTAATTCAAAAGTGCTTGCTAAGCTCCATGAAAGGAACGCCGCAAGCATGCTTGCAAGGCTTTTGATTGAAAACTGCGACAAGCTCAATATATGGATTGGACAAGCAGTCAACCCGGCGCACCAGAACGAGAGCTTCCCTATGGATTTTACATTTAAGATTAATCAGCTTAGGGAAATGGCAAGGCTTATGGAAAACATGGGCAAGGAAGTAAAAGTATATTATATATAATAAGGAGTGGCTGATGAGAAAATTTGAAAGTAATGTTCAGTATACAAAATACCTTGTTAATAAAGAAATAGCAAAAAGGTATATAAACGGCGAGAAGCTTGAGGACGTCGTTGACGATATAGCTGAAACGATTATACCGGGACCCGAGCCTTTAACAAGATGCTGTATATATAAAGAAAGGCACATAGTAAAAGAGAGGGCTAAGTTCGCAATAGAGCCCCTTGAAGGCGACAATGTAATCCATATATTAACAAGCGCATGCGACGAGTGCCCTGTAGACAGATATGTTGTAACCGAAGCGTGCAGGGGATGCCTTGCGCATAAATGCCATGAGGTATGCCCTAAAGACGCAATAATGATTGTAGGGCAAAGGGCGTATATAAACCAGCATATGTGCATTGAGTGCGGAAGGTGCAAGGACGCATGCCCGTTTACGGCCATAAGCGACGTTCAGAGGCCGTGTTTAAGAAGCTGCGGCGCCGGGGCGATTGTTATAGACACTAATAAGAAAGCCTATATAGACGAAGAAAAATGCGTTTCATGCGGAGCGTGCGTTTACCAATGCCCATTTGGCGCAATAGTCGATAAATCGTACGTTGTGGACACGCTTGAACTTATTAAAAATTCCGAGGGAAATACAAAGTATAAAGTATATGCTATTGTTGCGCCCTCAATAAGCAGCCAGTTTACAAACGCAAAAATAGAACAGGTTATAAACGGGATTGAAAAACTCGGTTTTTATCACGCTATTGAGGTTGCGTTGGGAGCCGACATAGTGGCTTGCCATGAAGCCAAAGAATTTTCGGAAACTATTGAAGAGCGGCAGTGGATGACAACTTCATGCTGTCCGGCTTTCGTTAAATATATACAGAAAAATTATCCGGATCTTATGGGGCATGTTTCAAACACAGTTTCTCCTATGATTGCCATTGCCCAGATGATAAGGCACCTTGACGATAACTGCAAAATTGTTTTTATAGGGCCTTGTACGGCAAAGAAAATGGAAATTAAGGAGGATGATATTAAAGGTATCGTGGACCTTGTTATTACCTTTGAGGAACTTCAGGCTATGCTCGACGCGCATGAAATAGATCTTACAAAATGCGAGGAAACGTCTCTTGACAACGCGTCCTACTACGGAAGGCTTTTTGCAAGGAGCGGGGGCGTTACGGAAGCGGTTAAGCAGGCTATAGACGTGCTTGGCATTGATACAAATTTTGAGCCTGTTAAATGCGACGGTTTAAGTGAAGTTGTCAAGACGCTTAAGGTTGCCTCTATGGGCAGGCTTAAAGGGAACTTTATAGAAGGAATGGCGTGCAGATGCGGCTGTATCGGCGGCGCGGCGTCGCTGAGCCATGGGCCTAAGGACGTTACGGAAGTGGACAAGTACGGGAAATTAAGCAAAGAGGAAAACAGCGTGCAGGCGACAAGGATACTTGAAATAGAAAAGCTTGATCTTGAAAGAAAGTACAAAATGTAAAATGCTGCATTTGGCGCATATATTTATGGCTTTGAATTATTAAAGGCCTAAGCTTATTATAAATATAAGCTTAGGCCTTTTTATTTTTAAACATTGGCAGTGTTGGTTTATAATGTAATACACGTATTGCAAGGAAATTTTTCCATATTTCGGACTTGCCGCCGGATATGCGCCGCGCTTGTGCCTATGCTCCGTTGCCGCCGGTTAAAATCTTGTGCCCACGGCAAACTAAAGCGGAGGTTTGTATATATACAGAAAGTATTTATATACAAGTATTTTACCGGATACAAATTCAATTTTCAATGGCGCCGCTCGATGATGACAAGCGGATATATCGACAATGATTCGATATATCAGAGGTTTTCATATTTTTTTATGAAGCACAGGCCTATTGTGCCGGGGCCGGTATGTGATGAAATTGTAGCCCCTATAAGGAATTTATCTGTAAAATCTGCATTATGCAGGGCGTTTTCGATTTCGCTTTTAAATAACGGCTCTTCTTCGGGAGTATTCGTATAGCCGATTTTAAATATATATTCGCCGTATTGTTCGTTATTTTTTTTGAAATAGTTTTTTGTAATCTCGACAAGTTTTTTAATACCGCCCTTGCGGCTTCTTGCAATTCCGGCTACGTTTATTTCGCCGTTTTTAAGTTCTATTAACGGTTTGATTTTCAGTATGCCGCCCGAAAGGGAAACGAGTTTTCCTATGCGCCCGCCTTTTTCAAGGTGCTCAAGGCCGCCGACCATAAACATAATGCGGCCTGTAGGTATAATTTTTTTACAGTTTTCATATACATCCTCAATACCCATGCCGCTGCGCTTCATCCTTGCGGCTTCCATAATAAGCAGGCTCTGCGCTCCGGTTGCAAGAAGGGAATCTAATATATATATTTTTGAATTTGGATATTTTTCTTCAAGTATTTCCTTTGCCGACACTGCGGACTGTACAGAGCCGCTTAGAGTATGAGTAATTGTAAAACACAATATATCAAGACCGTTTTCAAGGCATGGAGTAAAAGCGTCAATGTAATCCTGAACGGACGGCAGGGAAGTTTTAGGGAAAATATTCGCCTTTAAGAAACTGCTGTAATAATCGTCCAAAGACAGCTCGGCAATTTCTTTTTGGTATTTTCCGCCGCTTAAAGATACATAAAAAGGAATTATTTTAATCCCGTTTTTTTCCGCATCTTCATATGGAATGTCGCACGCCCCGTCGCTGAAAATCTGAAAGCCTGGCATATGAAACCTCCTTGATGTATATATAACGAATTGTCGTTTTAAAAACTACATAATGATATAATAGTAATCTAACATTTTTCTGCCCTTCTGTCAATATGGCATTAACTACAGTTAATTAAAGAAGCAAGAATAATAAATACTATATATGGTAATATATAACATTGACATATATACCTAAAATTAGTATAATTAAAAATTTACTTTTTTTAGATTTTTTGTTATAATAAGTAAACATTTATAATATTGTCATGTTTTATATCTAAGAGGGTGAGAATTTTGTTTAAAGTAGGGGATAAAATAGTATATCCTATGTACGGCGCCGGTATTGTGTCGGATATTGAAACGGAAGAAACGGGAGTACATTATGTAATAAGGATACCGAAAGGCAACCTTAAAATTAAAGTGGCCGTTTCAAAAACCGATAAGATAGGCGTGAGGCCTGTTTCGGATGAATCGGAAATTATGAAAGCTATTGAACTCGTTCTCAGCATACCTGTCGCAATACAGTCCAACTGGAGCATACGGTATAAAGAAAACCTTGAGAAGATCAGGGGAGGAAGGCTTTGCGATGTTGTTGAAGTTGCGAGGAACTTAATGCTTAGGGAGCGGGAACGCGGACTTTCAAGCGCGGAAAAAAAGATGCTTAACAGTGCAAAACAGATTGCGGTAAGCGAAATTGCCTTTGCAAAAGGAATTGATTTCCAATTTGCAGAAGATTTTCTTGCAAATAAGCTTTTATATTGATTAACTGTAAACAATAGCCTATAATAGATATGTAGCCATGCCAAAAATTACAAAATACAGCGGCTGGAGGAGGAGAAACAGTGCTGAAACGGGGAATAGAATTCATTTTGACTATGGCGTTCACTGCTTTAAGCTATTTTCTATTTGATTTCTTTTATAAAAGCAATTTATCCAGGATTGGGGACGTGATACCGCCTTATGCCCCGGCGGCGGCCGGGATAGTGCTCGGCATTATTTTCTTTTTTGTGGTTGCCCATATTATAAGCGACGAAATAATCAAAAGGATGGAAAATATTGAAACAAGGCTTGTAAAGATGAGCCTTAAAGACCTTATGGCCAGCATTTTCGGCATTATACTGGGTCTTGCCATTGCAAACCTTATAGGTATGGCCATAAGCGGCTACGGAGTTATAGGCACAAGCATTACCGTACTTTTAAACATAATTTTCGGTTTCCTGGGCCTCAGGGTTGCAAGGAGGAAGAAAGATGAAATAGGCGGCATAGGCAGCCTTATGGACGGAGTTAAAGAAAATGTCAGGTTAAAAGGCGGATCTGTAAGCGGACGGCCGAAAATACTGGACACAAGCGTAATTATCGACGGACGTATACTTGATATATTAAAAACCGGATTTATAGAAGGAAAGATTATAATCCCGAATTTTGTGCTTGAGGAACTGCGCCACATCGCCGATTCGGCGGACTCGCTTAAAAGGAACCGCGGCAGGCGCGGGCTTGACATATTGAACGAAATACAAAAACAAACGGCCGTTAATGTGGAAATAGTGGACTTTTCCACAAAGGAACAGCTTGAAGTTGACAGCAAGCTTTTGAAAATGGCCGAAAAAATAGACGCTTTTGTTGTTACAAACGATTTTAACCTTAATAAAGTCGCGGAGTTTCAGGGAGTGCGCGTGCTTAATATAAACGAATTAAGCAACGCTATAAAACCGGTGGTACTGCCGGGAGAAGATATGCAGGTTACGGTTATAAAGGCCGGCAAGGAATACGGACAGGGCATAGCGTATTTGAACGACGGCACAATGATTGTTGTCGAAGGCGGGAACAAGTTTATAGGAGAACAGATAAATGTTATTGTAACAAGCGTTTTGCAGACCGCCGCCGGAAGAATGATATTTACAAAGAAAAAAGACTGATATTAAAGCCGGGAACCGCCGGCTTTTGACATTTTTTAAAAGAGGAGCTTATATGAAAAAATGCGGCGCGGTTATTGTAGCGGCCGGTAAAGGCACGCGTATGGGCGCAAATGTGAAAAAACAGTTTATAAAGCTTAACGGCATTGAAATATTGGCAAGGACGGTTTCAAAGTTTGAAAATTCGGTTTACATAGGGCAGATTATATTGGCTGTGCCTGATGAAGACGTTGAATACTGCGGCGGCATGGCGGAAAAATACGGTTGGAAAAAAACGACGATATGCCGCGGAGGAAGGGAAAGGCAGGATTCCGTTTATAACGGCGTTAAAGAACTCGACGGCGATACGGATATTGTGCTGATACATGACGGAGTGCGCCCGTTTGTTAATGAAAAGGATATTTTAAGCGTTATAGAGGGGGTGGAAAAAACAGGGGCATGCGCGCTTGCCGTTCCCGTTAAGGACACTGTAAAAGTGTGTTCAAATGAAAATATTGTTTTGGAAACTCCCAATAGAGACAGCCTTTGGGCAATGCAGACGCCGCAGGGATTTAATTATAAATTGATTAAAGAAGCGTACGAAAAACTTCCGCACGGCTTTGCGGCAACGGACGACGCAATGGTTATGGAATTTGCCGGGCATAAGGTTTATGTAACTATGGGAAGCTACAGGAATATAAAAATAACAACCCCTGACGATATCCTGTTTGGGGAATCTATTTTAAAGGGTGAAACTGAATGAAAAGTATTGACATATATACCGACGGGGCGTGTTCGGGCAATCCGGGAAAAGGCGGGTTGGGAGTTGTCCTTATTTATAAAGGGAACCGGAAGGAAATTTCGGAAGGCTTTGAGGAAACCACAAACAACAGAATGGAGGCCTTGGCGGTTATAAAAGGGCTTGAAGCGCTTAAAGAAAAATGCAGCGTGACCCTTTACAGCGATTCAAAATATGTTGTAGACGCAATAGAGAAAGGCTGGGCAAGGAAATGGAAGGCCAACGGCTGGAAGAGGAACGCAAAAGACAAGGCGTTAAACGCCGATCTTTGGGACAGGATGCTTACCCTGCTTGATTATCACGACGTTAAGTTTATTTGGGTGAAGGGGCATGCGGACAATATTGAGAACGAAAGATGTGACGAATTGGCGCGTGGAGCAATTTTATCGGGCAATTTGAAGAAAGACGTCGGTTATAGGGCCTAAATGTATGTTAATACTAACTATAATATATAATATTTTGGTTGACACTTTATGCCAAATGTGCTATTCTCTAAAGTGTCACAAGACACATTTAATTTTTTTTAAATTGCTAGGAGGATTTATCAATGAAAAAAGGTACAGTAAAATGGTTTAACGCAGAAAAAGGCTTCGGATTTATCTCTGTTGAAGGCGAAGACGATGTATTCGTTCACTTCTCAGCTATCCAGGCAGACGGCTACAAAACTCTTGAAGAAGGCCAGGCTGTAGAATTCGAAGTTGTTCAGGGCGCTAAAGGACCACAGGCAGCTAACGTAGTGCGTGCTTAATCATTTGTAATATAGTCAACTGTACATTTTTTAATTGCATTTGATATATAGAAAAAACGATTAGCAACACCGGTTTAAAACGGAGAAAAGTCCCTTGTTTCAAGGGGCTTTTTTTGTTGCGTAAAGTAATTGCGAATTGGCATGCAAACGATAAGGCGGTTAAAATTAAGATTTTTGGATAATAATGCAAACAAGAAGTTTTGGATAATAATGCGAATGAGACGTTTTATTTAATAAGGAATGAAAGAAGGCGTAAGCCATTTTTTTACAAATTTTTTATTGTTATATATACATGTCTGTGATAAAATATTAAAGTTAGGGAAGTATCAGTACTAGTATAAATAAACGTATAGTTCAGACAGGGAGTTAGAAAGCATGAAAACAAAAAGAAACAATATCCGCAATGTGGCTATAATCGCGCACGTTGACCATGGCAAAACTACGTTGGTTGACGAGCTTTTGAAACAGAGCGGGACGTTCCGTTCAAATCAGACGGTGCAGGAAAGGGTCATGGACTCGGGAGATATTGAAAGGGAACGCGGAATTACAATATTATCAAAAAATACGTCGGTACACTACGGAGATGTGAAGATTAACATTGTCGATACGCCGGGACATGCGGATTTCGGCGGGGAAGTGGAACGCGTGCTTAAAATGGTTAACGGCGTAGTGCTTGTAGTTGACGCTTTTGAGGGGCCGATGCCCCAGACTAAGTTTGTTCTTAAAAAGGCGCTTGAATTAAGCCTTCCGGTTGTAGTATGCGTAAATAAGGTGGACAGGCCCGAGGCAAGATGCGGAGAAGTTGTGGACGAAGTTCTCGAGCTTTTTATGGAACTTGATGCAAACGACGAACAGCTTGACTCGCCTTTCGTTTTTGCTTCCGCAAGGCAGGGAACGGCGTCGCTTTCGCCGGACAGCCAGGACAATGACATGAAATGCCTTTTTGAAACCATAATCGAACATATACCGGCTCCGGAAGGAGATCCGCAGGCGAATCTGCAAGCCCTTATTACAACGATAGATTATAACGAATATGTGGGGCGTATAGGCGTAGGCAAGATTGAAAACGGCACAATACATGTAAACGACGAATGTATGCTTGTTAATATCCATAACCCGGAATTCAGCCAAAAAGTTAAAATAAGCAAGCTCTATGTATTTGAAGGATTACAGAGGGTTGAAGTAAAAGAGGCTACAGTCGGCGATATTGTCGCTGTAAGCGGTATTTCGGGCATCAGGATAGGCGATACTATCTGCTCGACTGATAATCCGCAGGCGCTTGACTTTGTTAAGATTTCGGAGCCTACCCTTTCAATGAATTTTTCCGTTAACGACAGCCCATTTGCAGGTACGGAAGGTAAATTTGTTACAAGCAGGCATTTAAGGGAAAGGCTTTACAAAGAACTTAACACAGACGTGAGCCTTCGTGTTGAGGATACTGAATCGACGGAAACGTTTAAAGTTTCGGGAAGAGGCGAACTTCACCTTTCAATACTGATTGAAACCATGAGGCGCGAAGGATATGAATTCCAGGTTGCAAAGCCGGAAGTGCTCTACAGGGAGATAGACGGCGAAAAATGCGAGCCGATGGAAATAGTTACCATAGACGTTCCGGAAGAATTTGTAGGAAATGTTATTGAAAAACTCGGAAGCCGCAAAGGGGAAATGACGGATATGCATCCTTCCCAGGGAGGATATACGCGCCTTGTTTTTTCAATACCGGCAAGGGGCCTTATAGGATACAGGAACGAATTTTTGACGGATACAAAGGGCAACGGAATAATGAATTCGCTTTTTGACGGCTATGAACCGTTCAGGGGAGAGATACCTATGCGTTCGCAGGGATCGCTTATTGCTTTTGAAAGCGGCGAAGCCGTTGCCTACGGCCTTTACAACGCGCAGGAAAGAGGCGACCTTTTTATAGGCGCGGGAGTAAAGGTTTATGCGGGAATGGTTGTAGGGCGCAATTCCAGATCCGACGATATGGAAGTTAACGTATGCAAGAAAAAACAGCTTACAAATATGCGTTCTTCCGGAGCGGACGACGCACTTAAACTGACGCCATGCATAGAAATGAGCCTTGAACAGTGCCTTGAGTTTATAGCCGACGACGAGCTTGTCGAGGTTACTCCAACAAGCCTTAGGATGAGGAAAAAGATACTCGATTCCCAGGCTAGGAAAAAAGCAAGGAACAGGGCGAACAATGCGAATAACTGATTGGCTTCATTTTTGCTGAAAGCTGTTAAGCGCAAATGCGGATAATATATAAAAGCGGCTGTGATTTAAACGGCGGCCGTACATATCCGTAAAGGCGCGGCATGTTCAAAGCGGCAGTGTTTATATTGGTTTTAATATCGGCCTTTGCCTTACGGCAGCTAAGTTTTAGGGGCCTGTGATAAAGCCGTGTGTTAATTTGAGGTGTTCTGATGGCTGAAAAAAATAAAAACAGCTCCTTTTTAAAACAGGCGACTATACTTGCGGCCGCCGGCCTTATTGTAAGGTTTATCGGCTTTTTATACAGACTGCCTATGACTACGCTTATAGGCGACAACGGAAACGCCATATACAGCGCCGGATATCAGGTTTATAATTTTCTGCTGATACTTTCTTCGGCGGGACTTCCGGCGGCAATAGGCAAAATGGTTTCCGAAAGGCTTGCGCTAAGGCAGTATAAAAATGCGCACAGGGTTTTCCTTGTGGCGCTTGCCGGCAGCGGAACCATAAGTTTTGCGCTGATGGTTCTTCTTATAGTATTTGCGGAGCAGATTGCTGTAAATATATGCAAAATACCGGATGCTTATTATACGCTTTTAACCCTTGCCCCAACTATATTTATTGTAGGCATAATGTCGGTGCTGAGGGGATATTTTCAAGGAATGAACAATATGGCGCCTACGGCTATAAGCCAAATTGTGGAGCAGGTTTTTAACGCTGTTTTCAGCGTCCTGCTTGCGTGGATTTTCGTAGGGAAGAGCGTTGCGCTGGGAGCGGCGGGAGGAACGGCCGCAACAGGAATAGGGGCGTTAGCGGGGCTTATTGTCGTTGTAATAACATATATGGCGATAAGGCCGGCGGTTATCGACGCCGTTAAAAGGCGTTCAAGGGGCAACAGCCGCCCGGAAAGCGTCGGAAAGATTGCAAAAATTCTCGTTTCAACGGCTGTGCCTATTATAATCGGAACGGCCATTTATTCGATTACGAATTTAGCGGATATGAGCATGGTTATGGACAGACTGCTGGCTTCGGGGGCTTTTACGGCGGAGGAGGCGGAAAGTCTTTATGGACAGCTTCAGGGAAAGTATGTTGTTTTAACTACGCTTCCGGTTGCAATTTCAACTTCAATGGCTACGGCGGCAGTGCCGAATATTGCCGCTTCCATGGCGTTAAAGGACAGGGCTGGAGTTCAGAGAAAAATAAATATGGCTATAAAAATAGCTATGGTTATATCGATACCGGCCGCCGTGGGAATGGGAATTCTCGCGCATCAGATACTTTTAATGCTGTTCCCTTCAACGCCTAAGGGAGGGGATCTTTTGGCGATAGGTTCCGTTTCCATTGTTTTCCTTGCGTTAAGCCAGATTGTCACAGGCACGCTCCAGGGAATCGGAAAAGTTAAGGTTCCGGCGGTCAATGCGGCTTTTGGGGCCGTAGTTAAAATAATACTTAATTATGTGCTTATAGTTATACCTGAAATAAATGTAAAGGGAGCTGTTATTTCCACTATATTCTGTTATATTGTAGCGTCGGGGCTTAATCTTCGCGCGCTTATAAAAGCCGCAAGATTTACTCCGGATCTTATCGGC
Organism: Anaerotignum faecicola; assembly: GCA_024460105.1. Classification (NCBI taxonomy): domain Bacteria; kingdom Bacillati; phylum Bacillota; class Clostridia; order Lachnospirales; family Anaerotignaceae; genus Anaerotignum; species Anaerotignum faecicola. Next base: position 373,905 of record JANFXS010000001.1, on the reverse strand, counting down.
TCTCTTGTAAAGCCTTTGTTTGCATCGGCAATAATGGGCGTGTTCTGTTATTTTTCATATAAATTGATGTTTTTCGTAGGGGCGGGAAACACTGTTTCAACCCTTTTTGCTATTGCCGTAAGTATTTTTGTTTACGGAATTGTTCTTTTGCTTATTAAAGGGATTACTAAAAACGAACTTAAAGCTATGCCCATGGGCGGCAAACTTGCAGCTGTATTTACAAGGCTTGGGCTTATGTAGTATATTTAGTATGCGTTATTTATTATTGAGTTTGGAGAAACCGACGGTGCGGCTTAATTTTCGGCACGCCGCATGCCTGACGCGGCTCCCTGATGCAAAAGGTGCCGTCATAATGATAATGGTTTGCTTTTTTTGAGGTTTCGGGCTTTTAACGTATGTTTTTAAAGCTTCAGAGAGCCGATTAAAACTTATATAGTTTAAACATGGCGTATGGCAGAACCGCGTATTTGGAAACACGGAAACCATACGCCGTGTTTTTGTATAAGAGAGCCAATTTTTGTCAATAATATTTCCAAAGGTAAATACAAAGGATGGAAAAGGAGGCAAAAAGATGGTTATAAACAGAAAAAAAGCGGCTGTTGTTGCCCTTACGTTAACATCGGGGTTTGTTGGATCCGCCGCCGGATACTTATATACAATGAATAAATTCATGGATGAGATAAACATAAATAAAACCGGAATATCGCAGGAAAGCGCCGAGGACGATGCGGAGGCCGAAGTTGTCGAAGCCGCTTCAAAGGAAGAAAAAATAACTCCGTCAACGAAAATGGTATATAGGTACAATTTTGCCGACGATGGCGTAACTGAAGAAGTTGAGGAGGAGCCGTCGTATTTTCTTATTGACTTAACGCTTTCGGATCTTCTTAAATACTACTCAACATGGGATATTGTTAGTTTTTCGTCAAAAGAGGTAGTTATGGAAAAAACTATATACGGCCCCAGTATGCAAAGATATGTTGTAGGAGAAAAGGACGGATATATCGCCGTTTTTTATGAACAGGAACAAAACGGCGTTAATTTAAAAGAAATTACCTCTATTCCCGTAGACGCTTTGAGCGAGGAAGAACGTCTTAGGCTTACGCAGGGCATTAAAGTTATCGGCAAAGATTCGCTTGCAAGGGTGCTTGAGGATTACAGCAGTTAAAGCCTTGATATTAAGGGATAAAAAATTAATGCGGCTATTCACGTTTTGTAATCGTAAGCCTAAAGGAAATGCCATATTATTGCTTGGGATGAATTTCGGGAATCAGCTATTTTATATAAAAATATAAGGGGAAGTTTGTTAAAAATTTTTCAAAAAATTATAGACAATTTTTTAACACTGTGGTATACTTATAGCAGTGAAAATTCCCCAATATTTTCACGGTGCATTTTATATGCATCCCCAATAAGAAATACCTTCTCTTTGTGAGAAAAGACAGTCTTTCGGCGGACTGTCTTTTTTCATTTTATTCATAACTTGCGTGGATATTTAATGGGGATTAAAAATAAGATGTTTATTAACAGATCCGCTTAAAATGCAAAATAATATAATTACGATGCTTTATTGAGCGTAAAAGAAAGCCGGAGCATCATTCAAAGCTTAGGATTAAACAGGAAAATCCGGTAAATAAAAAGGCGGTTTTGCGCAAAAATCCGATATATAACGGCGGTTAAATAACAACAATGTGCAGATACAGAATTTTTTAGTTTATGAATTACAGAACATTTATAAATCCGATTGACCGGCGTAAAAATAAATAATATACTAATAATAATTTTACCTGATGTTTAGATTAGATGAAAGTTGGTATCCGAATGATTGGCAGAGGACATGAAAAGTGCGAAGAACTTAATATGGAAGCGGTTTTCAGCGATGAAACCCGCAGTTTCCGTTACCCGGAGGAACCCACATGGCGCGATAAAGTGACGGTTATTCTAAGAACGCTTGAAAACAATGCGGAAGAAGCTTTTATTGTTTGGGACGAAGGTCGTATTAAAATGAAGCTCAGCGAAAGCGACGGCGTTTTTGATTATTACAGGGGAGTTTTTCTGCCGTCGGATAAGGACATAAGGTATTATTTTGAAATAAGGCAGAACGGAACTTTGCATTACTATTCAAAAGCGGGCGTAAGCAAAGAACCGCTGAGATACGCCGATTTCGTTATAATAAAAAATTTCAAAACGCCGCTTTGGAGCAGGGGCAGCGTTATGTACCAAATATATGTAGACAGGTTTTCAAACGGCGATATGTCAAACGACGTATGCGACGGGGAATACGTTTACTGGGATAAGCCCGTGCATAAGGTTAAGGACTGGTATGAGCCGCCTGAGGAAAACGATATACAGAATTTTTACGGCGGGGATCTGAGGGGCGTAATAAATAAACTGGGTTATCTTAAAAACCTGGGGATTGACGCAATATATTTTAACCCCATATTTGTTTCGCCGAGCAACCACAAATACGATATACAGGATTACGACCATGTGGATCCGCATATCGGCCGCATTGTGCGCGACGGCGGCGTGCCTGTGAGGCCTGATGGGAAGGACAACAAAAATGCGGGGAAATATATTAAAAGGACTACGGATTATAAAAACCTGATTGCAAGCGACGAGGTTTTCATGGAGCTTGTCAGGAAAGCGCACGGAATGGGAATAAAGGTAATACTGGACGGCGTTTTCAACCACTGCGGCGATTTTAACAAATGGCTCAACAAGCAGGGCGTTTACAAACGTGAAGCGGGATATGAGAAAGGCGCGTACGAGGATAAAAACAGCCCGTATGAAAATTATTTTATTTGGCAGAACGAAAGGGAATGGCCCGACAGCTATGAAGGCTGGTGGGGGTTCCCTAACCACCCTAAGCTCAATTATGAAGGTTCGAAGGAACTTTTTAACGATGTAATGCACATTGCAAAAAAATGGCTTATGCCGCCTTATAACGCCGACGGATGGCGCATAGACGTTGCGGCCGATTTAGGCAGGAGCGCGGAATATAACCATTATTTTTGGCGGGAGTTCAGAAAAGCGGTTAAAAGCGCAAAGCCGGAAGCGGTGATACTTGCTGAACATTACGGCGACGCGTCGCCATGGCTTAACGGGCGCGAGTGGGATACAATCATGAATTACGACGCTTTTATGGAACCCTTAAGTTTCTTTTTGTGCGGCATGGAGAAGCACGGCGACAGCTTCAGGGAAGATCTGCTGAATAACGGAGAGGCGTTTGCCGACACTATGGTTCGGAATATGGCGCGGCTTCCAAGGCAGTCTCTTTTTACGGCGATGAACGAACTGAGCAACCACGACCATTCGCGTTTTTTGACAAGAACGAACATGAAATGCGGAAGGCTCGGCGGTTTAAAAAGCCATGAAGCCGAAGAGGGGATAAATACGGCCGTATTCAGGGAAGCGGTTATGTTCCAAATGACATGGGTCGGCTCGCCGACAATTTATTACGGGGACGAAGCCGGGCTGTGCGGCTTTACGGATCCGGACAACAGGCGCACATACCCTTGGGGACGGGAAGATTTAAGCCTTATAGAATTCCACAGGGAGCTTATAGGCATTAGAAAAAAATATCCGGCGCTTAATTTTGGATCGACAATGTTTTTAAATGAAGATTACGGTTTGATTTCATACGGAAGGTTTGATTTTAAAGATAAATTTGCAGTGGCGTTTAACAACAATGAAACGGAGAGAAGGGTTTCCATACCCGTCTGGCGCATAGGCGTAAGAAATGATGATTTTATGGAAAAAATGTATTTGACGAATAAAAACGGTTTTGGATATTCGGGAGAAAGGTTCGGCGTTCGCAACGGGATAATTGACGTTGTGCTTGAAGGAAGAAGCGGGGTTATTTTTCATGCGGGACATTAAAATTCTTTTAAACGACAGCAGGCTGTGCGCCGTTTTCAAGCCGTGCGGGATGCCGTCGCAGGCTGATAAAACAGGCGATACGGATTTGGTTTCTTATTTGGAAAAATATTTAAATACGCCGTTAAACATAATAAACCGCCTTGACAGGCCGGTAAGCGGCATAACGCTGTTCGCTAAAGACGGAAGTACGGCCGCCGCCCTGAGCAGGGATATGCAGGAGGGCGGATTTGTTAAGGAATATGAAGCCGTACTGTGCGGCGTCCCCGACAAAAGGAACGGGATTTTTACGGATTTCCTGTTTAAAGACCAAAGGTCGAATATAAGCCGCGTCGTCAAAGAAGGCGTAAAAGGGGCGAAAGCCGCAAAACTTGAGTACACTGTTTTGGATACTGTGGATGACGAGGAATTTGAAACTCTTTCGCTTGTGAAAATACGTCTTTTTACCGGACGCCACCATCAAATCAGGGTACAGTTTGCGTCAAGGGGCGTACCGCTTTGGGGCGACGCTAAATACAACGCGGCGTTTATCAGGCGCAGGGGGCGTTTTGCTATTGCCCTTTGTGCATGCGGCCTTAAATTCCGGCATCCGCAAACAGGGGAAACGGTTGAACTGTCTGCCCGGGATACAAGCGGCGCATTTGAAAAATTTTTATTAAGATGACGCGCTGACGGCAGAGTTAAATATTGTCGGCGTTTATTTCAGAAGCTCAAGGAGTTTTAAAATCGGTTCAGGCGTGTGGGTTTGGCTTTTAACGGCTTTTAAGGCAAATATTAAATAATGGAGGCGGTATATTATATTTTCAGCAGAGAATTTAGTTTTGATATTTACATTGTTTTTTCAGGGGATAGTCAGCTTTTTTTCGCCGTGCGTACTGCCGCTTGTTCCTCTTTATGTAAGCTATATGGCCGGAGGGGCGAAGGAAGTAGATGAAAACGGCGAAATATGCTACCCAAGGAAAAAAGTATTGTTAAATACAGTGTTTTTTGTTGTGGGAATCAGTTTTGCATTTTTCCTGCTCGGCGTCGGATTTACGGCGTTGGGACGCTTTTTCAGCGGAAACAGGACTCTTTTTGCACGCATAAGCGGTATTATTATGATTGTATTCGGTCTCTATCAGTTCGGATTTTTCGGCCGCTCAATGGCAATAGAAAAGGAAAGGCGGTTCCATTTGTCTTTCGACGGCGGCGCGATGGGTCCTTTATATGCGTTTATATTGGGATTTACATTTAGTTTTGCATGGACGCCTTGTGTCGGGCCTGCTCTCGGGGGCGTTTTGCTTATGGCGGGTTCGGCTTCCGCTTCAAAAACAGGATTTATGCTTATAGGCTGTTACACAGTCGGTTTTGTAGCGCCGTTTTTAGCCGTTGGGTTGTTTACGGGAAAAGCCCTCGAATTTTTTAAACATAGGAAAAACATTGTTAACGCCGCGGTTAAGGTTGGGGCCGCTATACTTATATTAATGGGCTTTATGACGCTTACGGGATTTATGAACGGATTTACAGGATACCTTTCGTCGTTCGGGGATAATTCAGGCGCTCAGCCTACTGAAAATTATAGCGATGAGGACGCGAATGAAATCGACGGAAGCGAAAGCGGCGGCGGCAGTTCGGACGAAATAGCCGCTCCGGATTTTACGCTGACCGATCAATACGGTAATGAACATACGCTTTCAGAATATAAGGGAAAGGTGGTGTTCCTGAATTTTTGGGCTACATGGTGCCCGCCGTGCAAGGCGGAAATGCCCGATATACAAAAGCTTTACGAGGAACATGGTGAAAACGGAGAAGATTTGATAGTGCTGGGCGTTGCCGCTCCTAACCTTGGCAGGGAAGTAAGCCGCGAAGGCATTATTGAATTTCTTTCGGATGAAGGGTACACGTTCCCGGTTGTATTCGACGAAAGCTATGAAACGTTTTCGCAGTACGGCATCTCTGCTTTTCCGACCACATTTATGATTGACAAAAACGGCAATATATTCGGATACGCCCCAAGCGCTTTAACAAAAGATATTATGGAAAATATCGTGGAACAGACTATGGAAGGAGAATTTAAGGACATCGAGTAAAATGTACATCGAGCCGTTTTAAGAATATTAAAACGGCCTTTTATATAATTGCGGCAATAGGGAAGCATATTTTATAAAGGAAGGAAACTTCTTTATAAAAAATTTTTTGAAAAATTTAAAAAAACTATTGACATTGGCAAAAAAAAGTGTATTATAACAATTAGAAATTGATTAGCAGTCATGCGTTTAGGTGGCTAATAAATTGAAGGTGTTTTGTTAAAAAAGGTTTAAATTGTATTTTATATGAATATATGTATAATAATAGAGACTGTAAAAGGTCTTATAATTTTTAGCTTTGGTTAGCACTCATGCGATGAGATGGCTAATAAAAAGCTTGGAGGTGTAATTATGCTTTGTGAAAAATGTAAAAAAAATCAGGCGACTGTACACATGAAACAAATAATTAACGGGGACGTTAAGGAAGTCCATCTTTGTGCCGAATGTGCGGCGGCAAGCGATATAGGAAACGGTTTTTCATTCGATTTTAATAATATGTTTCAGGATTTGTTTAATATGGCCGCTTCTCCGGCAGGGATTGGCGGCGGATATAAAAATGCAGGGCTGAGATGCCCGAACTGCGGCATGACGTATGAGGATTTTATGAGAAGCGGAAGGCTTGGATGTTCCGATTGCTATGACTCTTTTTATAACAATCTTCAGCCTACTTTAAAAAGTATTCACGGCAGTAATGAACATAAAGGCAAAATACCGCAGAAAAGCGGCGGCCGGATGATGAAAAAGCGTGAGCTTGACACACTGAAAAGGAAACTCGCGGCGGCCGTTGAGAATGAGGAATACGAGGAAGCGGCAAAACTGAGGGACAGGATAAGGGAAATAGGCAGGGAGGAATAACATATGCTTAAATGGTATGAAAATAAAGAAGTTGACAGCGGCATTGTTATTTCAAGCCGCGTAAGGCTTGCAAGGAATATTAAAAAATATCCGTTTCCGGGAAGAATGTCAAAAAGCGACGCCGAAAACGTAATTAACGACGTTAAAGGCGCCCTGCTTAATGACAGAACCCCCTTGGGAAGCCAGTTTAAGTTTACGGAAGTTGAAACGCTTTCGGCAAACGAAAAGCGCGCTCTCATGGAAAGCCATATTATAAGCCCCGTGCTGGTTGCAAAAAATGAAAGCTGCGGCGTGCTGATAAAGGACGACGAAACAATAAGCATTATGCTTAATGAAGAGGATCATATAAGGATACAGACGATTCTCCCCGGCAAACAGATTGACAAAGCTTTTGATTTGGCGGATAAAATAGACAATCTTATTGAGGAAAGCGTTGAATATGCCTTTAATGAAAACAGCGGCTATATAACGGCGTGCCCTACAAATATAGGCACAGGGCTGAGGGCTTCATTCATGGTGCATCTCCCGGCGCTTGAGAGGGCAAGCAAAATTGTAGGCGTTGTTAACGCATTAAGCAAGTTCGGCATAACCGTGCGCGGGACTTACGGCGAGGGCAGCGAGGCCAACGGTTCCGTTTATCAGATTTCAAACCAGATTACATTGGGAAGAAGCGAGGAAGAAATAATAGAAAACCTTAAAAACGCCGTTAAATTTGTTGAAGAACAGGAAACAAAAGAACGCGAACGCTTCATTAAAGGCAACGCGGCAGATTTTGAGGACAAAGTTTACCGCTCATACGGTATAATAACTAACGCAAGAAAAATTTCCGCAAAGGAAGCAATGTCGTACCTTTCCAATATAAGGGAGGGTTATATGGCGGGAGTGTTGGACGCGCCTAAACCTAAAAAGAGCCTTTATACGATAATGATAAATATACAGCCCGGAAATATACAAAACAATTTGGGGAGCGGGTCCGATGTTAATAAGAGAGACGAATTAAGGGCAAAATACCTTAGGGACGTCTTTTCGGGCAGAGAGTAAGGCCGGTACGGTGGATACAGCTAAATCAGGATTTTAGAGAGCTTGTATTATACACTGCTGCCGCGGCGGTGAATTGTACGCCGGCCTAATTCGGAATTATGCAATAAACGGGCCTTAAATGGCCTTTATACAAAAACAGAATAAAGCAATCTGCAAAGGAGGTTTATTTATGCAGGGAAAATTTACGCAAAAAGCACAGGAAGTTGTTAAAAAAGCGCAGGAATATGCAGGACAGCTCGGACATAACTATCTCGGTACGGAACATATTCTTCTGGGACTTTCATCTGTTGCCGACAGCGTTTCGGCCAAAGCGATAGAAAGCCAAGGAATTAACAATAACGATATACTGGAAAAGGTTGAAGAAGTAATAGGAGCGGGAACTCCGGGGGCATCTGTGGCAGGGTATACGCCGCGCGTTAAAAGGATACTTGACAGGAGCGTGCAGGAAGCCGTTAATATGGGAAGCGGATATGTCGGCACGGAACATATTTTAATTGCCCTTCTTAATGAAAGCGACTGTATAGCAGTTAAACTGCTTTTAAGTCTGGGAGTAAATCTGCAGAGGATGTTTGAGGACATTATGAATATGCTTGGCGAAGGCGAAAGCCCTTCCGGCGGCGCCGGCATGGGACAGCCGAAAGCGGCGGGAAATTCCTCGACGCCTACTCTTGACAAATACAGCCGTGATTTTACAAAAATGGCTCAGGACGATAAATTCGACCCTATCGTTGGGCGTGACAACGAAATTGAAAGGGTTATACAGATTTTAACAAGAAGGACAAAGAACAATCCGTGCCTTGTAGGGGATCCGGGCGTCGGCAAAACGGCCATAGCCGAAGGCCTTGCGCAGAAAATAGCCAAAGGCGATATCCCTGAAATATTAAAGAACAAAAGGGTTGTATGCCTTGAACTCTCTTCGCTTATAGCCGGTTCAAAATACAGGGGCGAGTTTGAGGAAAGAATCAAAGGCGTGCTCGACGAAGTTAAAAAAGACGGAAAAGTGATACTTTTTATAGATGAAATACACACAATCATAGGCGCGGGCGGTGCGGAAGGCGCCATTGACGCTTCAAATATACTCAAACCGTCGCTTGCAAGGGGAGAAATACAGTTAATCGGCGCAACGACTATGGAAGAATACAGGAAATATATTGAGAAAGACGCCGCCCTCGAAAGGCGTTTCCAGCCTGTAAAGGTTGAGGAACCTTCGGAGGAGGCCGCAGTTGAAATGCTTTACGGACTCAGGGACAAGTATGAAGCCCACCATAAAGTTAAAATCACTGACGAAGCTATAGAAGCGGCGGTTAAAATGAGTTCGAGATATATTACGGACAGGTTCCTTCCCGATAAAGCTATCGATCTTATAGACGAAGCGGCCTCAAAAGTAAGGCTGAAAAGCTACACGGCGCCTTCGGACGTTAAGGATCTTGAAGGGAAAATGGAATCTCTTGAGAAAGAAAAAGAGGAAGCCATAAAAACGGAGGACTTTGAAAAAGCCGCGTCGGTTAAAAAAGAACAGAACTCCATCAAAGAGCAGCTTGAAAAAGCAAAGAAGGAGTGGGAAGAAAAGAATATCGACACAAGGCTTGAAGTTACCGAAAACGAGATTGCCGACGTTGTAAGCAGCTGGACGGGAATACCCGTTAAAAGCATACAGGAAGAAGAAGGCCAGCGGCTTATGAATATGGAAAAACTTTTGCATGAAAGGGTAATCGGCCAAGACGAAGCCGTAACTGCAATAAGCAAGGCTATCCGCCGCGGCAGGGTAGGGCTTAAAGATCCTAAACGTCCTATAGGTTCTTTCCTTTTCCTCGGACCTACCGGAGTCGGCAAAACGGAACTTTCCAAGGCCCTTGCAGAAGTGCTTTTCGGCGACGAAAACGCTATGATAAGAATTGATATGAGCGAATATATGGAAAAACACAGCGTTTCAAAAATGATTGGTTCTCCTCCGGGATACGTGGGATATGAAGAAGGCGGCCAGTTAAGTGAAAAAGTAAGAAGGAAACCATACTCGGTTGTACTTTTTGATGAAATCGAAAAAGCTTCTCCGGACGTTTTCAATATACTTTTGCAGGTTCTTGACGACGGCCATATAACCGACGCGCAGGGAAGAAAAGTCGACTTTAAAAATACTGTAATAATTATGACTTCAAACGCCGGGGCAAGAAATATCGTAGAGCCTAAAAAGCTTGGATTTACAACAGACGGCAGCAGTGAAAAAAGCTATGACGATATGAAAAAGAACGTTATGGACGAGGTTAAACACCTCTTTAAACCTGAGTTTATAAACAGGATAGACGATATTATTGTATTCCATGCCCTTAACGAAGATAACGTAAAAGACATTGTAAGGCTTATGGCAAAAGAAATCGTATCAAGGACAAAAGAAAATATGGAAATCGATCTGGAGTTTGACGAAACCGCCATAGATTTTATTGCAAAAACAGGGTTTGACCAAGCTTACGGCGCAAGGCCGCTGAGAAGGGCGCTTCAGAGCAAAATTGAGGACGCTTTTGCCGAAAACTTCCTTGAAGGAAAGTTTAAAAAAGGCGATACCGTTGTTGTAAGCGCTGAAGACGACAAAATAGTTATGAACAAAAAACCTTAACGGCAGATACGCCGACATACCGTGCTGAAATAAAACGGTTTGGCGTTAAAGGCGTATTAGGCGGTATACAGTATAGGTTAAGTTTACATTCCCATATAAACAATGGCGGCTTAAAGCCGCCGGATATTATATTAATAGAAAATTTAAAATGCGCTTTTCGGAAATATCTGTTCCGAAAGGCGTTTTTTATTTTAAGAAAAATGAAATAATTTTTATGGGGCGTTTTAATGAATTTTACTGTATAATGTAAAAAAAATATACTTTATAGGGGGTTGATAATATGAAGTACGAAATTATGGGAGGGACGCTTCCTGTCGTTGAATGTACATTGTCAAACGGCGAGGCTATGATAACTGAAAAAGGGGCCATGTGCTGGATGACGGAAAACATGAAAATGGAAACGACAAGCAACGGCGGCATAGGCAAGGCTTTTGGGAGGATGTTTTCAGGAGAAGCATTATTCCAGAATAGGTATACCGCTGTCGGCGGCGAAGGCATGATTGCGTTTGCATCAAGCTTTCCGGGCTCGATAAGGGCGTTTGAAATATCAAAGGGCAATGGAATTGTCGTTCAGAAAAGCGGCTTTTTGGCGGCGGAAGCTGGGGTTGAACTTTCCGTATTTTTCCAGAAAAAACTCAGCGCGGCAATATTCGGCGGCGAAGGATTTATTATGCAGAAGTTATCGGGCAACGGCACGGCGTTTATAGAAATTGACGGGGCGGCTATAGAATATGAACTTGCCCCGGGAGAAAGCATGGTTGTAGATACGGGCTACCTTGCGGCTATGACTGAAAGCTGCTCTGTTGAAATCGTATCCGTGCCGGGCGTTAAAAATATGCTTTTCGGCGGCGAGGGGGTTTTCAATACCGTAGTAAAGGGGCCGGGGAAAATTATACTCCAGACAATGCCTATAAACAATGTTGCCGGATGCCTAAGGCCGTTTTTGCCTGCTAAATAATTTGTGACATTTAACTTCCCGCACATAAAATTTCATTTTTTTGTTATATACAAAGGCGTTTAAAATTGATATAATGATATAACAAAGTAATGTTTTTTGCATTAATAATAACAGGGAGGCACTTTAAATGTCAGTTATAGAAGAATTTATCAGAGTTGAAAAAGACGGCACTATAAGCTTTGGGAACTTCCTTACAGACAGCAAGAAAAAAGTTGTTGATTTTGAAGTGAACGGCGATTTATACTACGTTAAAACATATAGCGAGATTACAAGACTGGAAAAAAACAGCAAATTACTTTTGGAGGCTGTTCCGGGCGCGGCGATACATAACCTTTATATGGACGGGAAAAAAGTTTCCTTCTCTATTGAGGGAAAAGACGACATACATGTTATAATGGAGCTTGAACCGAATACGGAATACAGGGTTATAGTTGATGATTTCATAGTCGGCAGCGTATGCGGCAACCTTTCGGGAAAAGTTAATTTCAGCGTAGACGTTAAAAACGGAGAAAAGAACGTTGTGCTTGAAAAAGCCAACTGAATGTTTTAAACGGTTATAAGAAAGCTTGTTGCGGTGTGAAAAGTGCGGTTTTGTGGCATCAGGCGGCGTTTTCCGCGCTTAAATTCTTTAACCGCCGCCGTTATTTTAAGCGGAAGTCCGTTTAGGAGAAGGTGTTTTTATGCGCGCTTTATTTTCGGCACCGGCACAGAGTAGGCGTTTTTATGGCTTGCGGAAACGTTTCCTCATCAATGAGGTTCGGCGGTGGAATTTTGGATTTTGAATTGGAACTCTTTTCACATAAGCTAAGTTAAGAATTTAAAACGCCGTCAGTATTTTAAGGATTTTCACAGAGATGAACATTTCAGCCCCCGAGCTTTAACGGGGGCTTTGATTTTTTAAGCGGGGGTTTATCGTATGAAAGATAAGAAGATTTATGTATGTTCCAACTGCGGAAATAAATCGGCCCGTTGGATGGGCGTCTGCCACAAGTGCGGCGAATATAATACATTTGAAGAAAAGATTGAAACAAGCGGAAAAACAGGCATAAAGACTTCGGCGATACAGACAGGTTCAAGGACAGGCGCAAGCTTTACTCGCCTTAAAAATGTCGAAACAAATTCCAGCCAAAGAATTGTAACTTCGATTAACGAGTTTAACAGGGTTGTGGGCGGCGGTATAGTCAGGGATTCCGTTACAATAATTTCGTCTCCGCCCGGAGTGGGGAAAAGCACCCTTTCGTTGGCCGTATGCAACGATATAGCGGATAAAGGATTTAAAGTGCTTTATGCCAGCGGGGAAGAAAGCGAGAGCCAGATAAAAGGGCGGGCTGACAGGATATTGGATAATATAAACGAAAATATTTATATTATTTCAGATACATGCTTGGACAATGTGCTTACGGCCGCGGAAGAAATAAAGACGGATCTTATCGTTGTGGACAGCATACAAACATTTGCGTTAAATGCGTTTCTTCCTTCAAGGGCAGGAAACCCAACGCAGACAATGGAGTGCGCCGGGGAACTTGTGCGCCTTGCAAAAGGGGGCGGCAAAAGCACGGCCGTAATTATAATAGGGCAGATGAATAAAAATGACGAACTTGCGGGGCTTAGGGCGTTGGAGCATCTTGCAGACACGGTTTTGATACTTGACGGCGACAACGATGAAGAATTGAGGAGCATAGTCGCCACCAAAAACCGGTTCGGAAGCACGGGCGAAATGGGATTTTTCTCTATGACAGAAAAGGGGCTTATTTCCATTGACAACCCATCTGAATTTTTTGTCACAAAAAGGGAAGAGGGCCAGGAAGTTTCGGGGAGCGCCATAACTGTAGTACGAGAAGGCAGCAGGCCTGTTATAGCTGAAATAGAAAGCCTTGTCAGCCGCAGTTATACGCCTTATCCGTCGCGCATAGGCGAGGCTTTAAGGCGCGAACAGCTTAATACGCTTATTTCAATATTGGAACAAAGGTGCAAGATTAATCTCTTTGATAAAAACGTCGTAATCAAAACGGCGGGAGGGCTTAAGCTTAAAGAGCCGGCGTCAAATCTTGCCGTTATTATGTGTATAGCTTCGTCGGTTTTTAATAAGCCTATAAACGGCTCGTCGGCGTTTATCGCCGACGTAGGGCTTACGGGCGAGCTGAAAAAAGTTCCGGGGCAGGATCAACGGATAAAGGAACTTGCGCGAATGGGATTTAAAAAAGTTTATACGGCGGCGGGGAGCTCAAAGCCCAAAACAGATTGTAAAATTGAAATAAAGCAAAGCCGATATGTAATGGATGTTATTAGCGAAGTTTTTGGGAATTGATGAAAAAATATATGAAAAATAAACAAGATATAAGTATTACTTATATCAGGTGTAAATAAAATATAGTTTACTAATATTCAAGGCTATAATATAATTAATACAGTTGCTTTTATAAGCAGGCTTGCCGCTTATAATAAACGGCGTTTAACAACGCTCCTATGCAAAGTGTGTACTGCACATATAACACATGTGTTTTTGAAAATAATCTGATAGGGGGAAACAAATTGAGCGAAGTAAACATCAGGAAATTTAAAAAAGTCCTCGTTGCCAACAGGGGCGAGATCGCCATACGAGTTTACAGGGCTTTAAGCGAGCTCGGCATACAAACCGTTGGTATTTTCTCTAAAGAAGACAGGTATTCGCTGTTTAGGACAAAAACGGACGAATCTTATGAACTTGATCCTGAAGCCGGGCCGGTAGACGCGTATCTTGATATCAGGAAAATAATTAAGATTGCAAAAGACAAAGGCGTTGACGCTATACACCCGGGCTACGGTTTCCTTTCGGAAAATCCGGACTTTGTCAAAGCGTGCAGGCGCAACGGAATAGCATTTATAGGCCCGGACGTTGAAACGATGAACGCTATGGGCGATAAAATCTCATCGAAGAAAATCGCTATCGAATGTGGCGTGCCTATTATACCGGGCGTGGATCATGCGATTAAAAGCGTTGAAGAAGTTTTGGAGATAGCCCGCAAAGTCGGCTATCCGGTTATGCTTAAAGCTTCCAACGGCGGCGGCGGACGCGGCATGAGGATTGTAAACAGCGAAGAAGAAATGCCTAAGGAGTTTTCCGAAGCCGTTAACGAAGCCAAAAAAGCTTTTGGCGACGATAAGATTTTTATTGAAAAATATCTTAAAAGCCCTAAGCATATTGAGGTTCAGATACTCGGAGATAAATACGGCAATATTGTCCACCTTTATGACAGGGACTGTTCCGTTCAGCGCCGCCATCAGAAAGTGGTGGAATACGGCCCCGCTTTTACTATAAGGGAAGAAGTAAGGCAGAAGATTTTTGCAGACGCCGTAAGGCTTGCAAAGCATGTGGGATATAAAAATGCCGGGACTCTTGAATTCCTTGTTGATGCGGATCAAAATTATTATTTTATAGAAATGAATCCGCGTATACAGGTTGAACATACCGTTACCGAAATGATTACGGGGATAGATATTGTACAGGCGCAGATACTTATTGAAGAAGGGTACCCGCTTAATTCCCCTGAAATTAACATTAAATCACAGGACGATGTTAAATGCAGCGGTTATGCAATACAGATGAGGGTAACGACGGAGGATCCGTCGAATAATTTCCTTCCGGATACGGGAAAAATTGTCGTATACCGTTCGGGAGCCGGAAACGGTATTCGTCTTGACGGCGGCACGGCGTATACGGGAGCGGAAGTTACGCCTTACTACGATAGCCTTCTTGTTAAGATAATAGCCTCGGGAAGGACATTTGACTCGGCAGTGCGCAAAGGCGTGCGAGCTCTTAAAGAAACCCGCGTGCGCGGCGTTAAAACAAACATACCTTTCCTTATAAACGTATTGCAGAATGAAACGTTTATTAAGGGCGAATGTACCACTACATTTATCGGAAACACGCCGGAGCTTTTCCAGATTTCCATCGGAAGGGACAGGGCGACAAGAATTGCGGAATTTATCGGCAACAGGATTGTAAACGAAACAAACGGAGATAAGCCTGTGTTAATGAGCGCGGTATCGCCTGCCGTTAAAGACCAAAAACATTACGGGGCAAGGGATGAATTTCTTAAACTCGGCGCCGCCGGATTTACGCAGAAAATTTTGGGCGATAAAAAGCTTTATATAACGGATACGTCAATGCGCGACGCACACCAATCGCTTATGGCGACCCGCATGAGGACAATAGACCTTATGAAAGCCGCTCCCGCTACAAACGAAATCATGCAGAACGCATTTTCGGTTGAAGCCTGGGGAGGAGCTACTTTCGACGTTGCATACAGGTTCCTGAAAGAAAGCCCGTGGGTGAGGCTTGAACAGCTTAGAAAAGCGATGCCGAATACGCTTATACAAATGCTTCTCAGGGCGTCAAATGCCGTTGGGTACAGCAATTATCCGGATAACGTCGTTGCAAACTTCATAAAAGTTGCTTCTGAAAGGGGCGTTGACGTTTTCAGGATTTTCGACAGCCTTAACTGGATTGAGAATATGAAAATGCCTATCGAAGAAGCGCTTAAAACAGGCAAGATAGTTGAAGGCGCGATATGCTATACGGGCAACGTGCTTGATCCTAACGAAACAAAATATACTGTGGATTATTATGTTAATAAAGCAAAAGAGCTTGAAGCTCTCGGCTGCCATATGTTTGCAATTAAGGACATGGCCGGGCTTCTCAAACCGTACGCGGCAAAAGAACTTATTACGGCCCTTAAAAGCGAACTTAAAATACCGGTGCATCTCCACACGCACGATTCCACAGGAAACGGCGTAAGTACTATACTTATGGCGGCGGAAGCGGGCGTTGACGTTGTCGATACGGCGATAGAAGCTATGGCGAGCCTTACAAGCCAGCCTTCAATGAATTCCGTTGTTGAAGCCTTGAGGGGGACGGAACGCGATACCGGCCTTAATCCCGAGGATCTTGCTCGGCTGAGCAGATATTACGGAAGTGTAAGAAAAATTTATGCAGGCTTTGAAAGTCCTATGAAAACGCCTAATACCGAGATATATAAATATGAAATTCCGGGAGGGCAGTATTCAAACCTTCTCGCGCAGGTTAAAGAAATGGGCTCCGAGGACAACTTTGAGGAAATCAAAGAGCTTTATAAACAGGCCAACGAACTTCTGGGCAACATTATTAAGGTTACGCCGACAGCTAAAATTGTAGGCGATCTTGCAATCTTTATGTCTAAAAATAATCTGACAAAATCCAATATACTGACCGATGGAAAAGAACTTTCATATCCGGACTCGGTAGTTGACTACTTTATGGGAATGGTCGGACAGCCGGACGGCGGTTTCCCTAAGGAGCTTCAGAAAATTGTGCTTAAAGGGCAGGAACCTTTGACAGAAAGAGCTGGAAAAAGTATTCCGCCGGCAAACTTTGATGAAATTAGGGAGCATTTGGGCGAAATTATTAACGTGCCGGGCAAAAAGATTAACGACAGGAACGTATTAAGTTATGCTCTCTATCCTAAGGTTTACGACGACTACTGCCGCCACCTTGAATATTATAACGACGTTTCAAGGCTTGAAAGCCATGTATTTTTCTTCGGCCTCAGAAAAGGTGAGGAAACGACGCTTAAACTCGGCGAGGGCAAGGATCTTATAATTAAATATGTGGATATGGGAGAGCCTAATGAAAACGGCGTCCGCGCCCTTACGTTTGAAATCAACGGCATTATGCGTGAAATTTCCGTACAGGATAAGAAGCTTGAGGTCAATACTGACAAAAAGCTTAACGCGGAAAAAGGAAATCCGCATCAGATCGGTTCGCCTATACCGGGAACTGTCGGAAAGATACTTGTAAAAGAAGGCGACAAGGTTGAAAAGAATAGCGTGCTTATGACAGTTGAGGCCATGAAGATGGAAACGTCCATAGTTTCCATGCGAAACGGCATAGTAGACAAAATTTATGTAAAAGAAGGAGAAAGGGTTTCTCAGGAAGAACTTCTTATAACTTTCAAGGAAGAATAAAAAATACATTTTGAAGTCCCCAAAGGCCGACGCCGCGGGGACTTCGGCGTTTAAAAACATATTTTCGGAATGAATGAAATAAACTCAATTTTTTATATTGTTTAAAACAAGGGCATAAGTCCGAAGGAGATTTGCTGAACGTATGGTATTAAATATGCCGAGTCGGTTTGGCCGCGGTTTGTTTATGATTTTTAAACTTAAGGGTCTGTTTTGATACAAATATATGTTTCATGATTGAAAGAATTGTGGAACGACATACATGTCCGGCAATCATTTTCCTAAAACATACGCATATATTTGTATAAACATGTTTTGGAGGTATATTTATGGCGGAAGGCAGGCTTGGCGGCCACAAAGTGCTTATAGAAGAACGTGGGCGCGTTGCAATAGACGGCGTTACGGAGGTAATAAGTTTTGATGAGGAAAGCATTGTTTGTGAAACGAACATGGGAACAATAATTGTAAAAGGGGAAGGGCTTCATGTTGAAAAGCTGAACCTTGACCAGGGCGAGCTTGATATTACGGGCGCTGTTGACAGCCTTGAATACGGCGAGGAAGGCGCGTTTTCAAAAAGCGCCGGCGGTATATTGGGCCGTATATTCAAATAAAGAGGGTGCTTTGAATGATACTTTCGCTTTCGTTTCAGGCAAGGCTTTTTTTAACGACTGTCGCTATGGGATTTATAACGGCTTTCTCGTATGATCTGATTAAAGTGCTGAGATATGCCGTTAAACACAAAAAGATTTTTGTGCAGATAGAGGACGCGTTATACTGGATTTGGGTTGTGGCGGCCGTATTTATTGTGCTTTTAAATGAAAGTTTCGGAGAAATACGCGGATTCTGTATCGGCGGCGTGTTTTTAGGGATGGTTTTATATTTTTCTGCAATAAGCAGGTTTTTTCTTATGTTTTCGGAAGCTATCGTGAACGCGGTAAAATGGGTAATTTCACTTTTTATAGAGATAATTTTGACGCCTTTTAAGTTATTATATAAAATTTTCAGAACGCCGTGCAGAAAAGCGGAAAATTTGCTGAAGAAATTTTATAAAAAAATATTGCATTTACTTAAATTATATGTAAAAATATACTCAAAAAGGATTGGGCGCAATATGTCTGCTTTTGCGGTAAAAAGGCGCGGCGGGAAAAAACATGAAGAAAACACAGAAACCTAAAAATAAAAAATCATATACGCATAAATTCGGGATATATTTTCTGTTGGCATTTGTTATTGCGGTAGGAGCCGGCGTTACATACAGGAGGACTGTGCTTAAAGAGCTGACGGAACGGGGCGAACGCCTCGAAGCGCAGGTTGAAACCGCCCGGCAGGAAAATATTAAGCTTACAAACGAAGAAGAATATTATACAAGCGACGCTTACATAGAAAAGATTGCAAGGGAGCAGCTTGGGCTTGTTATGCCCGACGAAGTTGTTTTTAAAGAACGCGAAGAATAAACAGCGGGCGTGCCTTCAAAATCCGGCATGCCTTTTTATATTGCCGCCATATTCGATAAAGCTATGAAGGCCGGGCATTGTGATGATTCTGATAAAGCTATGGGGGCTGGGCATTATGATGATTTCGATATAGATGTGCGGGCGGAACACAACGATATTTTGATTTCCGCCGGATAATTTTGCGGTATATGGTCTGCATATTAAAAAAAGTGTTGACATTTTTTTGTATAATGGTATAATATGCTAGTAACTGATTTGGCGGAGTAGCTCAGTTGGCTAGAGCACGCGGTTCATACCCGCGGTGTCAGGGGTTCAAATCCCTTCTCCGCTATTTGCCTTTAAGGCCCGTTGGTCAAGCGGTCAAGACGCGGCCCTCTCACGGCTGAAACAAGGGTTCGATTCCCTTACGGGTCAGTTAAAAATTAATATCTCCCATGGGAGTTTAGCTCAGCTGGGAGAGCGCTTGCCTTACAAGCAAGATGTCACAGGTTCGAGCCCTGTAACTCCCATTAAAGGTATGGATTGTTCCATGCCTTTTTTGTTGTATTTGGGATTCTAAGTTTGTTTAAAAGAAAGGGCGGCGTTTTATGGATATTAAAAAAGCATATGCGGTTTATTTCAGCCCAACCGGCGGAACGAAAAAGGCGGCTGAAATTTTAGGCGCGGGAATTGGCGTTGATGTGGAGTACATAGATATAACGGTGGACGCTGTTGAGAGAACTTTCAGCGAGGATGACTTTGTTATTTTTGCAGCTCCTTCATTTGGCGGAAGGGTGCCTGATGAAGCAAAAAAACGGTTCATGCTTTTAAAAGGACACAATACGCCGGCGTGTGCAACAGCGGTTTACGGAAACAGGGCGTATGAAGATACCCTTGCCGAATTGAAAGATATTCTTGAAGATAAAGGGTTTGTTACCGTATCCGCGGCGGCGTTAGTTGCAGAACATTCAATAATGCATATTTACGGTACAGGCAGGCCCGACGGATGCGATGAAATTTCGATTAAAAAATTTGCGGATGATTTACTGGAAAAATTAAAGACGATGAAAAGCCCTGTAAGCATAGACGTGCCGGGAAACAGGCCGTATAAGCCTTACGGCGTTATACATCTTGCGCCCGAAACAGGAAAAGAGTGCGTAAAGTGCGGAATATGTGCAAATGAATGTCCTGTAAAAGCTATACCGTTCGACAATCCGAGCATAACGGAAAAAGAAAAATGTATTTCCTGCATGAGATGTACAAAAGTCTGTCCCGAAAGTGCGAGGGCTTTAAATAAAGATGTGCTTTCGGCAGTACAAAATAAGCTCAGGGAAGTATGCTCGGCAAGGAAGGAAAACGAATTCTTTATATAATTGTATGGGTACAATATGAGGTTGTTTTATACAGAATATAGTGCGGGGCTTGGCGTTGTGGTATTATTTTATCAATGAATATGCGGGAGTTGATAATATGAAAAATACAACGACAAAAGAACTTTGTATTAAAGCGCTTTTAATTGCGCTTGTATGCGCGGCTACGATGGCCATTACAATTCCTATTCCGGCAACCAGCGGGTACGTTCATCTTGGCGACAGCGTTATACTTATATGCAGCGTATTTTTCGGCAGCGGATACGGACTTGCGGCCGGCGGCATAGGAAGCGCGCTTGCAGACTGCCTTGGCGGATATGCCCATTGGGCTCCCTTTACTCTCGTTATAAAAGGCGTTATGGGATATATAATAGGCCGCGTTTCGGATTATAACGGCGGAAGGGGAAAGTTTTTCTCATTAAGGAATATGGCGGCGTCGTTTTTGGGCGTTGCGTGGATGGTTTTCGGATACTTTTTGGGCGGGGCGGCGATTAAAGGGAGCTTTGCCGTTTCCCTTGCATCGGTTCCCGCAAATGTTGTACAGGGCGCCGGAGGCTTGATTATATTTATTGTAATCGGATATGCTTTGGATAAAGCCGAGATTTACAAATATTTGAACGCCAAATAGTTAATTGAAAACAGAAAGGCGTATAATTGGCGGTGAAAGCGATTATACGCTTTTTATTTTTGAGCGGGCTTTATAAAGCCAAAGGTATAAAGGTACGGTTTATTTCGGAGAATATACGAACGCGGATTTATTTACGGAGGCGGTATTATGCGGTTCATTTCATTTTCATCACAAAATGAACGGAGAAAATTTGGCGGTTCCGACTTCATAGAGTTTCAGTATTGTAAATTAAAACAAGGAGCTGAAATTAAGGAAATTGTTTCCGTTGAAACGGTTGAACACTGGAAAGATGATTCGCTTTACGTTTTCGGCGACGACATGGATGAGTTTTTTGCAGTTTACAGTGAAATATTAAGTAAAGGAACATATAATAACGGTGGATTCGGTACGGTTGATTTACTCGGAATTAACTATTATTCATCGGAGCAGACAGTTCTAATTATTGAAAAAATAAAAAAGGAAAACCCAAAAGATTGCATGGAATTGCTTAGATGGCTGGAGGGAGCGGGAAAATACAACGGCTTTTATATTTTAGGAGTATAACAAACGGCAGTTTGATTGAATATTTGAGATGTTGCGGATAAGCAAAAATTATGTTTGCCCTTTTGTAAAGTAACAAGCAGTTGTTGAACAAACCGTTATGGAAACAGAGTTTTAAAATATATAAGTTTAGGCGATTAATGAGTATACGTCTGTTATGAGTATTTTTATTCGGCTTAAACTGCGGCGGTACATTTTGTATTAAAGCGCGGATGACAAGAAATGATGATGAAGCCGATATAATACGATATGTTAATAACATTACTGCCTATAAGAGAAATGTGGTTTTAACAGCCGTATTAAATTTACTTGCCTTTGTCTTGAAGGGGCATATACGCTTTGCGGGGAAGGTTTTTTTGTTTATGCAGTTCGGTTTGCAAGGGAACGCACGTCCCACAAGGAAATTTTTTCCGCATTTCTGTGTGGCTGCGTTTGCCATAGAGGATATGCTGCGCCGTCGCGTATGAGCCTTGAACTTCAAAAAATTTTTTCCTTGTGGGGCCGAAGGGTTTAAATGGGCGTCAGCGGCGCAAAATCAAGGTAAAGGGCTCCGGCGTATCCGATCCTACGGCAAGCGGTTTTAATAGAGATATTGAGCCGTTGACTTCCATTAAAATCGTGTGCGCTCTTGTAAACTGTTAGAAGGCTCCCGCGTTTCATTTCGGAAAATTGACGGGCCGATGTGATCCGCAAATAAGTTTTTATGACATGATTGACGGAATATTCCAAAATAAAAAATTTCCATTGGCATCCGAAGGTTTTGGCAAAACAAATTGAGGGCAAGGCATAAAGCGCGGCGGCAAAATATTTTTGACGCCGCGCTTTATGCCGTCAACCACTTGTGTGTTTGCAAACTGAATGTAATGCAGGCGTTGAATATTATTATTCAAGGGCGGGCGTTTTTTAGTTCGGTTAAGAATTTTTCGGGAATTCTCAGGTTTCCCCTTCCTATACCCAGTGAAATATCGGGCTTGTTTGCGCCGTGGAAATCACTGCCGCCGCTTTTTTTCAAATTAAGAGCCTCGGCTATTCTTGTTATTTCCCTTTGCTGTTCGGGCTTGTAGGTGGAATACATCGTTTCTATTCCGCAAAGGCCCATATCTTTAAGGCATTTTGCCATGTTTTTTATTTGTAAATAGTTCATGCCGTAAAGCGTTGGATGGGCCAGTATGCTTACCCCGCCGCTGTTTTTTATAATATCGATACATTCTTTCGGCGTGGGCAGTATACGCGGCACAAACGCCGGTTTTCCGTGGGAAATATATTTGCCGAATGCTTCCCGTTTAGTTTTGACATATCCCTTTTTAAGCATTATGTTTGCAAAATGAGTGCGGGAATAGCTGTCGCCGCCGGCCTCTTCCGTAAGTTCGGCATATGAAACGGGCATCCCCATTGACGTAAGCCTCTCTGCCATTTCAAGATTGCGCCTGCGTCTGTTTTCCGTTATTTCATTTGTTTTTTTTATAAGTTTTTCGGACGTGTGATCTAAAAACAATCCTACAATGTGTATTTCTACGCCGTTCGGCTCCGGATAGTATGCGGCAAATTCTATGCCGCTTATAACTTCAACGTTAAATTCCTTTCCGGCTTCAAGCGCTTGGGAAATGCCGTTTACCGTATCGTGATCCGTAACGGCAACGGCGGCAAGGGATTTGGCGGCGGCTTCTTTCACCAGTTCACGAGGGGTGAACGTGCCGTCTGAATATGTTGTATGTGAATGTAGGTCAATATATTTTTCTCTAATCATAGGTTTTATTACCTCCACATATAATTTAAGCATAATAAATGGATTTTATCAATGCCGTGAGCATATATTTTTATATATGCGGGCGGTTAATGGCGAAAAAACAAACTTATGTTGAAAGATATTTCGGTTATATGAGGTTTTTTGCGCCAAAGGGATAAAGACGTTAAAAACAAAGCTTATTAAAGTTAAACGCGGCAGAATTTAACGGCTTAAAAGCGGCGTTGATAATTTTTAAGATCAGGAGGGATTTTATGGTTAAGGAAGAAGCGTCACAGGAAAAGGACATAAAAGTTTTTAAAGGGCTTGCCAAAGGACTTGCAGTTGGATGCGTGATCACGCTTGCGGTATTTATTGCGCTTGCGGCGGTTCTTACATACACTGACGTATCTGAGAGCGTTATACCTATGGTATCGGTTATAACTACGGCTGTTTCAGCGCTTGCGGCCGGTTATATTACCGCGAAAAACGCGGCCAGCCGCGGAATTTTCTGGGGAATGGGAGCCGGGCTTATATACGCCGGAATTATTTTCGCCGTTATGATAACGGCTTCCGCCGATTTTGCAATGACTATCGGACGCGGAGCGGGCATTGTTGCGGCTGTATGCGGCGGAGCAATAGGCGGAATACTGGGAATCGGCAAATAAAAGGCTGATTTTCATTGCGGCGCTTTAAGCAAAAAATACTTTCCAAAAAGTATGCGTTGTGGTATAATCTTACAAGAATATTATTACTGGATTTTATAGGGAGGAAATATAATATGAAACATGTTAAAACACTCAACACAACAATGCTTAAAAACACAGTTGCAAAAGGCGGATGCGGCGAATGTCAGACTTCATGCCAGTCAGCCTGCAAAACTAGCTGTACAGTAGCTAACCAGTCCTGCGAAAACAGGTAATTTCCTGAGAAAACCGCTTTGTCCCAAAGCCGGGAGCAATTATTTTTCGGTTGTTTTTAACGGCGGCTTCAGATAAAAAATATTGCGGCTGGCGCATGTTTTCGGAGGAAGCGACGACAATTAAAGAAACGTTAAGTTTGTTTTTATGCGGTTTTTTCCGTTTTGTTTTGGCAAATTAATATTGGCAGAACAGTTATTGTAGCCTCGGTTTAGCTGAAATCGGGGCTTTTTATTGTTTGAACGCAACATACGCCGAATTTAGATTTGTATGCGGAAAGAAGGCCGCCGTATTACTATATATTTTTTAGGCCGCTTTTTTAAGGATACAGGGCCATATCTCCGGTTGGAGGGCGCATATGCAGTTATAATGGGTTTCATAACTGCACGGCATTTATTCCGGAAGAATTTGGGCATGCTTATATATAGGGAAAACGGCCGAAAAAAGACAACGTGAATGTTAATTAAGGCATGTTTTATAATACTGCCTGTAAACTTATATGACGAAAGGGAGTTTTTGATGATACATAAGTTTAGTATGAACGGCGTTAATGTTATTATTGACGTAGCAAGTGGGGCTGTACATGTCGTTGATAAAATAGTATATGATTTGGTCGACGAATTCGGCAAATGTTCCGATGACGAGATTATCAGAAAATTTTCGGACACATACGGCGCTGATGAAATAAAAGAAGCGTTAAGCGAAATAGAAGAACTTAAAAACAAAGGCATGATATTTACGGAGGACGGCTATGTCGACGTTTTGGATATGGTTGCCGCAAGGGATCCTGTCGTTAAAGCGCTCTGTCTGCATATAGCCCACGACTGCAACCTTAAATGCGTGTACTGCTTTGCAGAAGAAGGCGAGTATCACGGCAAAAGGGAGCTTATGAGCGCGGAAGTCGGAAAGGCGGCTATTGATTTTATAATAAAAAATTCAGGTTCGAGGCATAATTTAGAAGTGGACTTTTTCGGCGGCGAGCCTTTAATGAATTTCGGAGTCGTTAAGGAAATTGTCGAATACGGCCGCAGCCAGGAAAAAATTCATAACAAAAATTTCCGCTTTACAATAACTACTAACGGTATACTTCTTAATGACGAAATTATGGATTATATCAATGAAAATATGCAGAACGTTGTTATAAGCTTAGACGGGAGGAAAGAAATTAATGATAAAATGCGTCCCCGTGCGGGCGGGCAGGGAAGTTATGACATTATAGTGCCTAAATTCCAAAAACTTGCCGAAAGCCGCGGGCAGACTGATTATTATATAAGGGGGACGTTTACAAGGAATAACCTTGATTTCAGCAAAGACGTGCTCCATATGGCCGATTTGGGATTTAAGCAGATAAGCGTCGAGCCTGTTGTGGGTACGGAGGACGATGTTTACGCAATACGCGAGGACGACATAGAAACGATATGCAGAGAGTATGAAAAGCTTGCCGCTGAGCTTTATGAAAGACATAAGGAAGGCGGAAAGAGGGATTTCAATTTCTTCCACTTTAATATTGACCTTTCCGGAGGACCATGCGTCGCCAAAAGGCTGTCAGGATGCGGGGCCGGTACGGAATACCTTGCCGTTACGCCTTCAGGAGAGCTTTACCCATGCCACCAGTTTGTAGGGCTTGAAGGATTTAAAATGGGAGATGTTTTTGACGGAGTTAAAACGCCAAAGCTGAGGGAAGAATTTTCAAACTGCAACGTTTATGCAAAAGAAGAATGTAAAAAATGCTGGGCAAGATTTTACTGCAGCGGCGGGTGTGCGGCCAATGCCTACCAGCTTGGCGGGGGGCTTTTAAACCCGTATAAAATAGGATGCGACCTCCAGAAAAAGAGGATTGAATGCGCAATAATGATTAAGGCCAAAGCATTTGAGGAGGAATGACATTATGAAAGGTAAAAGCATAGCAGGGTTGGCGTTGCTTTTAGCCGCGGCTGTAATATTGTGCGCCGTCGCCGTTTTCGGCATAGGCGGGGGAAGGCTTTTAAGCATGGGCAATATAAAGCTGGGCCTTGATTTAAGCGGCGGGGCCTCAATCGTATATCAGGCCGAAAAAGAGGATGTGACGCCGGAAGAGATGGAAAAGGCAGTATCCCTTATACAGGGCAGGCTTGACAGGAAAGGCTGGTCGGAAGGGGAAGCGTCGCTTCAGGGCGAAAACAGGGTGCGTGTGGAAATACCGGGAATAGACGACGTTGAAACGGCCGTTGAAGAACTCGGAAAGACGGCGCAGCTTGAGTTTATAGATGAAAACGGCAATGTGCTTTTAACCGGAGCCGACGTTAAGAAAGCGTCGAGGGAAGTCGGCGACGCAGGCAGCAACGGGCAAAGCGAACCGTATATCGCGTTGGAATTTACAGAAGAAGGCAAAGAGCTTTTTGCCGAGGCTACAAAAAATAATCTGGGCAAGATGATTGCCATTGTAATGGATGGGGAAGTAGTGAGCGCGCCTATGGTGAATTCCGTTATTACGGACGGAAGGGCAAGCATAACGGGCGGTTTTACAAATGAGGAAGCGCAGGAAACGGCGGCAAGGATAAACGAAGGCTCTCTGCCATTTAACCTTACGGTTATAGAGATGAATAACGTAGGCGCAAGGCTTGGCGCCGACGCCGTTTCAACAAGCGTTAAAGCCGCCGTAATAGGCGTTGCGCTTGTACTTTTATTTATGCTTTTTTCTTACCGCGGATGCGGGTTTGCGGCGGACTGGGCGCTATGCATATATATAGGCTTGGAGGTAATTGCCCTTAACATGTTTAACGTTACGCTGACCCTTTCGGGAATTGCCGGAATTATACTTTCAATAGGCATGGCTGTAGACGCCAACGTAATTATTTTTGAAAGAATAAAAGAAGAAATGCAGGCAGGCAAGAATATGAAAAATTCAGTCAAAACAGGATTTTCGAGAGCGTTGTCGGCAATCCTTGACGGGAATATAACAACGTTTATTGCGGCCGTTGTGCTTTATGTTATGGGAACGGGAACAATACGCGGATTTGCACAGACGCTTATGATAGGTATCGCGCTTTCTATGTTTACGGCCATTGTAGTAACAAGGCTGATATTAAAAGCGATGATTGGAGCCGGACTGGACAAGCCGTCTTTTTACGGGCTTATTCCCAAAGACGGCAAAAACGGATTGAAAAGCGTTTAAGGAGGCGAAGGGTTTTGAAAATCAAAAATATTCAGATAGTTGAAAACAGGATGAAATTCTTTGCCGTTTCCATAATATGCATTGCCGTAGGGATAGGAGCAATGGTTATAAACGGCGTGCAGTCTAAGGGTATATTGAATTTTGATATAGACTTTACCGGCGGTACGGCTATGACGGTTGACATAGGCAAAGAATTTAATAACGACGACGTGGCGGAAGTTATAAAATCCGTTACGGGGCAGAAAAGCCCGCAGGTGCAGAAGATAATCGGGACCAACCAAGTTTCGATAAAAATGCAGTCTGTGGACGGACAAACAAGAACTGAGCTGTCAAAGGCGATTATGGATAAATTCGGTTTGACGGAAGAAAGCATATTAAGCGTTTCCGATATAAGCGGCGCCGTAAGCGGTGAAATGCAGAAAGCCGCCGTTATTGCATTGGCTATTGCATGCGCCGTTATGCTTTTGTATATATCCATAAGGTTCGCCGATTTCAGGATGGGGATAAGCTCTATAATCGCGCTTTTCCATGACGTTTTGATTATGGTCGGCTTTTACGCGGTTTTTAGGATACCCGTAAATAATGCGTTTATAGCGGCAGTGCTTACTGTCGTGGGGTATTCCATAAACGCTACGATAGTTATATTTGACAGGATAAGGGAAAATAAGGAGCTTATAAAAAAAGAGGGCATACCGAAAGTTGTGGATTTAAGCGTTATGCAGACAATGCGCCGTTCGCTTTACACGTCCATAACAACGCTTTTGGCAATCGCGCCGCTTTACTTTATAGGCGTGGAATCGGTTAAGGAATTCGCCCTTCCTATAATGGTGGGCATAATAAGCGGCGGATATTCCTCAATATTCCTTTCCGGGTCAATATGGTACCTGCTTTCAAAAAAAATGAAAGACTTGCCAGATCCAAGGGACTATTATGATTATGCAAACGAATAAAGCGGGAGGCTTATATGAAGAAATGGCTTTTAAGGCGTAATAAGGCGGATATAGGCAAAATGGCCGAAAGCCTTCATATTTCGCCTGTAATTGCAAATATATTGGCAAACCGCGGCATAGGGACGTATGAAAGCGCCGTTAAATATTTAAGCTGTGATGAAGATATGATGTATGACGGTTATCTGTTTAAGGATATGGACAAAGCCGTAGACTTGATAATGAAAGCTGTGGACGCAGGAGACAAAATAGCCGTTTACGGCGACTATGATGTGGACGGCGTTATGAGTTCGGTTATACTTTATAAGACCCTTAAACATTTCGGCGCCGACGTTATGTATTATGTGCCCCACAGGCAAAAGGAGGGGTACGGTATGAATATTTCTTCCATAGGGGAGCTTAAAAATGCCGGCGTGAAGGTTATATTTGCCTGTGATAATGGGATTGCGGCGGTTGAGGAAGCAAAAGCCGCCGAAAACAGCGGTATGACGCTTATTATACTTGATCACCACGAACCGCCCGTTGAATTTGACGGGGAAGAGGAAAAGGAGATACTTCCGCGTGCGGCGGCAGTTGTGGATCACAAGCGGAAGGACTGCCCGTATCCTTTTAAAGCTCTTTGTGCCGGGGGCATGGCGTTTAAATTTGCAAAGCTTTTTTTTGAAGCATGCGGCGAGCCGTTTATATTAAAAGACGAACTGCTTGGTTTTGCGGCGATGGCGACTATATGCGATATTGTGGATTTGCTTGACGAAAACAGGATAATGGCAAAAAACGGGCTGAAATGTATAAACGAAAGCAAAAATCCCGGATTATGCGCCCTTATTGATAAAGCGGGGATAGAAAAAGGAGCCGTAACCGAATATCATGTCGGTTTTATACTCGGGCCATGCGTAAATGCGACGGGCAGGCTTGAAAGCGCGGGCGAGTCGGTGGAGCTGTTTATTACGGAAGATATGCGGCAGGCGGAAAAGCTTGCGCAAAGGCTTGTGGAACTTAATTCCGAAAGGAAGGTTTTAACTGCAAGGGCGGCCCAGAGGGCTGTCGATATTATTGAAAACACTGAAATAGGAAAAGACAACGTTATTGTAATTTATGACGAAGAGATCCACGAAAGCATAGCTGGCATCGTTGCGGGAAGGATAAAGGAAAAATATTATAAACCGACCGTTGTGATTACAAAGGGCGAAGATATGGCTAAGGGTTCGGCAAGGAGCATAGAAGGATATAATATGTTTTTGGAGCTTTCAAAGAATAAGGAGCTTTTTTGCCGTTTCGGAGGGCATCCTATGGCGGCGGGGCTTTCACTTAAAAAGGAAAATATTGATATTTTAAGGCGGAGGCTTAACTTGGAATTCAGCCTTACGAAAGAGGATATGATCCCGTCAATCCATATAGAAAAAGCCCTTGAGTTTTCGGAAATAAATTTAAAGCTTGCGGATGAACTTGCAGAGCTTGCGCCTTTTGGAAAAGCAAACCCTTCTCCCGTTTTCGGAACAAAAAATGTATTTGCCGAAAAGATCCGCCTTGTAGGCAAGGAAAAAAACATAATGCAGATTAGTTTCAGAGACTTAAAAACTGGAATTTCCATTAAAGGCATTTCCTTCGGAGGCCTTGAGGATTTTGAAAAACAGTGTGCCGAAATTTACGGAAGGGAAAAGACGGCAAGAGTTCTGGAAGGCCTTGACGGAGTGAAAGCCGATATTATTTACAGCATAGGTGTTAATACATATCTTGGCAGGAGCAGTGTGCAGCTTAATATAAGCGATTTTAGGTTATAGGAGGTTTTAAGATGAATTTAGCGGATAAAGTGCGAAATATAAAAGATTTTCCGAAGCCGGGGATTATATTCAGGGATATAACCACGCTTTTAAAAGACGGGGATGCCTTGTGCGAATCGGTGGACATGATTGCAAATGCGCTTGACGGCATTGATTTTGATTATGTTGTGGGGCCTGAAAGCCGGGGATTTATATTCGGCATGCCTGTGGCTTATAAGTTAAAAAAAGGGTTTGTTATGGTGAGGAAAGAAGGCAAGCTCCCTGCGAAAACAAGGAGCAAGAAATACGGCCTGGAATACGGCGAGGCGGTAATAGAGATACATGAAGACGCCGTTAAAAAAGGGGACAGGGTTGTTGTAATCGACGATTTGCTTGCAACGGGCGGTACGGCTAAGGCAATTACCGAACTTCTTGAAGAAATGGGAGCGGAAGTTAAAAAGCTTGTGTTCCTTGTTGAACTTGAAGATCTTAATGGACGCGGAGCTTTAGAAGGATATGACGTCGAAACAATAATAAAATATTGATTTTAATCATTATGGCATAATACGGCGTTGCGACGGTTAATCGGCGATATTACGGAAATGTAGGTATATATTTAAAAGTTATAAATTAATGCGTTTTGCAAGCTTCAGCTTAAATTATTTGGAAAACATTTTGAATTATTAAAAATATAAAAATTGCCCCGGTTTATGCGGCAAATTGCGGTTATGCCAAATAAAAAGCTTGCAGGCGCCGATTATTTATGGTATAGTAAATAAATATTATGCGTTTAATACGCATGCAATAAGGATGGTCCGCTGTCGCTGTATGGATGCGGCAAGAACATTCCGGGTTATTTAGGAGGAATTGAAATGAACGATATCATTAAAGGTATTGAACAGGCACAGCTTAAAGGCGAAGTAACACAGTTTAATGTCGGCGACACAGTACGCGTTTACGCTAAGGTTGTCGAGGGCACAAGGGAAAGGCTTCAGATGTTTGAAGGCGTCGTTATCAAAAGGCAGAACGGCGGCGTTCGCGAAACTTTCACTGTAAGAAGGATTGCTTCGGGAGTAGGCGTTGAAAGGACATGGCCTCTCCATTCCCCGCGTATCGATCGAATAGAAGTTATCAGACGCGGTATCGTAAGGCGTGCTAAACTTAACTATTTAAGGGACAGGGTTGGCAAAGCTGCTAAAGTTAAAGAAGTTTTAAGATAATTGCCAATGTTAAAAGCCCGGCGACGCTGTCGCCGGGCTTTTAAGCTTAAATTTTCGGCGCGTTAATTTACAGCCTGTTGAGGTGAACAGTATGGGAGAACTTCGTAAAGCAAAAAAAAGAAAAAAGATTATTGAATGGGCCGTGACTTTTGCGGCGGTAATTATAACGGCGTTTATATTCAGAAATTTCGTATTCGGAACAGCGGTTGTGAAGGGATCAAGTATGGAGCCTGAATTTGAACACAATGACACTGTGTTTGTCAATAAGCTGGCATACACTGTCGGCAGTCCGAAAAGGGGCGATGTTGTTATATGCTGGTATGACAAAGGCGCTGATTATGAAACTATAATAAAAAGAGTTATAGGGCTTCCGGGAGATGTTATTGATGTTGAAAAGGATGCAGACTACAATTATTTTGTGGTTTTAAACGGAGAAAGGCTGGATGAGGTATATATTAAAGAGCCTATGGAACAGATTGGGGATATAGAGTATCCTTTTACGGTTCCCGAAGATTCCTACTTTGTTATGGGCGACAACAGAAACAATTCAAACGACAGCCGTTCACAGCTCATAGGGGCGGTGCCTGAGGATCAGATTGACGGAAAAATCGCCGCAAGGATATTTCCGTTAGGAAGGTTTAAAATATTTTAGGATAAATATTGTTTTATATGGATATTTATAGTATCAAGGTTTAATACGGTTGGAAATATTTCATATATAGCCGCGGTATTTATTATTGATTTTTAAATTTCATACGGCATATTTTCAGCGATGGAATAAATTTATATTTCATTCTGGGTTAAAAACAACATGTCTGCTTTTTTGGCAAAGGATAAACGCATGAAAATTTCTGCCGTGCAGATTAAATAATTGTGTTGAAAAACATTGACAATCAAGTTTTTTGAGTAGTATATTATTTATAAGAGCAAAGGCGTTCATTTATAGCTGGAAGTTGCGAAAAACTTTCATGAATGAACGCTTTTTTGATTATTTTTCAAAGGTATTTTATGTATATATTTAAATAAATATTTATTTACAGGGAGGAATGGAATATGAAAATCCAAACAGCAGGCCGCATGAACCATATTGAAGGATCGGTTATCAGGCAGTTTGCAGAAGCGGCTTTAAAACCGGGCTTAATTACGTTTGCAAATGGGAATCCGGCTCCGGCTACATATCCTGTTGAGCAGATGAAGCAGTTTTTTCAGGAAGCCCTTGAAAGCAATGAGGTTGGACAGCTTCTTATGTACGGAGCCGTTCAGGGTTTTCCGCCGCTCGTTGACTGCCTTAAAGAAAGGCTTGCCAAAAAATACGG
This sequence comes from Anaerotignum faecicola, assembly GCA_024460105.1. Taxonomy (NCBI): domain Bacteria; kingdom Bacillati; phylum Bacillota; class Clostridia; order Lachnospirales; family Anaerotignaceae; genus Anaerotignum; species Anaerotignum faecicola. The sequence continues at coordinate 341,508 of JANFXS010000001.1, read as the reverse complement.
ATTTGATTTTGAAACGAACGATTTATACATAGTAAGCGGCGGCACGCAGGCGGCTGACGTTGTTTCCAAAATATGGCTTGAAAAGGGCGACGCCGTTATAACGGAAGAACCGTCATATGCAAGCATGTATAATATTTTCCGCGCCTACGAAGCCGATCTTATAGGAGTGCCCATTGACGAAACGGGCATGGATACGGACGCTGTGGAAGAAGCGCTGAAAACAAATCCTAAAGTAAAGCTTATATATACAATCCCTTCATTCCAAAACCCTACGGGGTTTTCGGCGGCCGCTGAAAAACGTAAAAAACTTTATGACCTTGCCTGCAAATACGATGTGATTATTTTTGAGGACGATCCATATGCCGAACTGCGGTTTGAAGGGGAAACGGTAAATCCGATTAAATCATATGATATCGATGGGCGCGTATTTTACACAAGCTCGCTTTCAAAGGTTATAGCCCCGTCTTTCCGCCTTGGATACCTTGTGGTTAAAAAGGAATTCGGGAAGCTTGTGAACGTATGCAAACAGTGTACGGACGTACACAGCAATACGATCGGCCAGTATGTGGCATGGGGGGTTATGACAAAGACGGACTATGAAGGGCATATTAAAAAAGCTCAGGAAGAATACCGCCGAAAATCATCGCTTATTGTTGAGACCCTTAAGAAATATATGCATCCTTCATGCAGGCTCAGTCATCCTACGGGAGGCATGTTTATAATGATGTTTATGCCGGATACGATTGACGCAGTCGATTTTACATGGAAAGGGATTGACAGGGGAGTTGTATGCGTTCCGGGTTCCGGATTTGCCATTGACGGAAACAAGCCTTCCCATATGGTGCGTATGTGTTATGCGACGGCTACGGACGAGGAAATAGTAAAAGGCGCTGAAATTGTGGGCAGGCTTACTTGCGATATGATTGAAGGGAAAGTATGATTAACGATAATACGTGCGGTGGAAAGGAATATTGACAAGATGAAAAAGAAACTTCTTTTTGCGAATAAGCACAGTTTTACAAAAGAAATGTTTGAAAGCCTCAACGGCCTTGACGTTGAAGTTATATACCTTGACGGATCCGAACAGGAAAGCTATAATATGGATTTTTCCGATATAGATGCGGTGGTATGCTTTAAATTCTTTGATTTTAATGATATTTCAAAGTTCAAATCATTAAAATTTATACATACTACTTCAACGGGGATTGATCAAATGCCGCTTAAATATATTGACGAAAACGGAATTATTTTAAAAAATTGTCCCGGAGTACACAGCGCGCCTATTTCCGAATATGTGATAGGGGCTGTTTTGTCCATTTATAAAAAATTCGACAAACTTAAAAAACAGCAGGAGAAACATATTTGGGAATGTGACTGGAACCTGCATGAAATGATAAACAGGAGGGTGTGTATTTTAGGCACAGGTTCAATAGGATCGCATTGCGCCAAAAGGTTTAGGGCGTTTGACACCGTTGTGGCGGGCGTCGACCCGTATCCTAAAAATGACGGCAGTTTCAGCGAAGTTTACAAAATGGATAAAATGCTTGATGAAATTGCAAAAGCCGATATTGTGGTAAACTGTATACCGCTGTTTGAGAATACATATCATCTTATCGATAAGAAGTGCTTTGATGTTATGAAGGATGACGCCGTATTTATTAATGTAACAAGAGGCGGGGTCGTTGATTTTGAGGCTCTTATTGAAACGCTTGAGTCCGGAAGGCTTATGGGGGCGGCTGCCGACGTGTTTGAACAGGAGCCTCTTCCTGAGGACAGCCGGTTTTGGGACGTTGAAAGGCTTATAATCACCCCTCACAACAGCTTTGCGGGCGAGGGAAACGCCGAGAGGATATTCGGATGCATATATAACGATCTTAAAGAGTGGCTTGAAACGGAAAAGCTGCTGCACTAACAATGAAAACGATGCGTTTTAAGGTTTATAGAACCGATCATTCACAGGCGGACTGCGTATTTGAACACATCATCCTGCCGGGCTGTTTAAAACGTTTTGTTATTATTAAATGAAAGAGATTTTCAAGTTTTCAGCCATGTAACGATATGCGGCAGGAGCCTGTATGCGCCTGCCGTTTTATTATTAATTATAAATAATTTATAATTTCTTAAATAGAACATGATAGTATTAATCGGTATATCAGCTGTTTATAAGCATCTGAACTTCATAAACGCATCTTGAATATTCATAAAGGTTATCTTCATATTCAATGGCTAAAACTATGGATGGGGATTTTTTGCCGCTGAAAAAGAGTTTTGCAAAATACGGGTTCCATGTTTCGGACAATATTCTGGCCTTGAAGCAAAGATAATCGCCTTCGGGTATTTCTATTATGTGTTCAGATTCGAATTTCGGAGGTTCCTTGATGAACATTCCCAAATATTTACGATCGAGCTTACATTCCATAAGGCTGTCGTAATCAAGTATAAGGGAGAATTGGCGGAAGTATCTGAGAGTACGGAATTTATCGCTGTTTTTTATTTCATGCAGTTTTATGTGCACTTCTTCATTTTTATTTTCCTCGTAAGGCACGGCGACAAGGTAACGCTTTTCTATATGTAATGAATAAAAATTGTCATTTACGCTATCCTCGTTGATATAGGTAAAATAATTTTTGTACCATTCTATACTGTCTATTACATCATAGAGTTTGCTTATTTCTTCAATACATCTGCTTTTATGTTTATCAAGCAGGCTTACAAGCTCTTTAATGTCGTTGTTAAGAATTACTTTTTTTATCTCTTCAAGGCTGAGGCCAAGTTTTTGCAGGTATTTTATCCTGTCTATAAAATGAAGCTGGTTTACTGAGTAATAGCGGTAGCCGGTGGCGGAATTTGTATATATTGGGTGCAGGAGATTTATGCTGCTGTAATATCTGAGTGTTTGGATTGATACACCCATTATTTTTGCCACTTCGCCGATAGAATATAGATCCTTCATCATTAACCACCTTTCCTAAGCTTTGGCATTGATGTGCAAGCTAAAATGAGAATTAGTTTTAAAAACATAATCAATAATAAATTTTTCTATATTTTCAGCATTTGTTTATTTATATGCCGCCTTATAATAAAGCGGGTTTTTTACGGAATGAATTTATTCTTTTTATTTAACGCTTATTGATATATGAGCGCTTATTTTATCCGCTTGTGATGTATCCATATTTAATTTTACATTAAAAAATTGATTTGTGCAAAGATTTTTTTATTTTAGGCGTGTAAAAAGGATATTGGCATTCAGATAAAGATATTAAAAAGCCCCGTGCTTTCCGAAAAAAGCAGGGGCTTTGAACAGCATTAAGCTATATTTTGTGTCTATGAATAAATATTAAATTCACTAAACTCATATATTAATATATGAGTTTACATTATGATATATAATGCAGGAAGTTGCCGAATGCAATTGCCGCTCCGGTTCCGATAAGATCGCCGAAAAAGCCAAGCAGTATTCCGAACGATATCCAGTTTGGATTATGTGCGGCCGCTATTGCGGGGGCAGAACCGGTGCCGCCTATATTTGCCATTAATCCGACTTCCGCTGTAAAGAGGTCAAATTTAAACAGCCTGCAAAGTAAGATCCATATGGCGTACATAACTACAAGCATTATGCAAACTAAAGCAATATAAGCCGGAGCGTTTACGCATTGGCTTAGATCCGAGTACGACATAGAAACGCAAAGGCTTAGATAAAGGAATACATTGGCTACTTCCTGAGCGCCTTTTAGTTTATGCGCAGGGGTCATTCCAAGAAGGATGCCGAGGATAGATGAAAGAATTACCCTCCAGCCGCCTGCTGACAGAAAGGATACCGGAGGAATGAGCGGGATAAGCCAGTTTACAAACAATGTGCCTATCAAGCCTACGGAAAACAGCTTGCAGTAGTCAAGTATTACCGGGGGAGAATTATCAAGCTCTTTTTTTGATTCATCTATTTTTTTCGCAATTTCATCAATGCCGTCGGTTGAAGCTTTCATTTTCTCATTCCATTTTTTTGATCTGGGAAGGAGCCACATAGAAATTGACAAAGTAACTGTAAATCCAAATGTTCCCATAACTACTGCATATACATAGTCCAAGCCTTCGACCCCGAATACGGATGCTACAGCCGCCATGTTAATTGTTTCGCCTATATATGCTCCTGTTGATGCGGCAATAGAAGCCCAAGCGTTATCGGGAAGGAACCTTTTCATTATTAAAAATGCCGCTGTAAAACCTATTAATATTGAAAATGTTCATGACAAAAACGACAATATCATTTTGGGCCCCAGCTTAATAATATCCCTGATATCACAGGTAAGCATAAACATAATAAGCATCATGGGTAAAAAGGTTGAATATAATAAATCCTGTGCGGCTATTACCCCTTCAGACTGCGCGTCAAAGACATGGAATGTCGCCGCCAAAGCGACAATAAGCATAAGCCAAACCATACCAGGCAGTATTTTAAAGAGAAGTTTATCGGAAAATTTTTTGCTGAGTGAAAAAATAATTGCCATTAGTGTTATCAAAAAAGCATAAAACCTAACGTTGACGTTATCATAACATCGTTTCCCCCTTTCATAAGCTCCATAAATACCAGATTATTATTGAGTTCAGTGAATTTTTAGGCTGCCGTTTTATAAAACTGGTTTTCCTCTTTTATAAACCTGAAATATACTGCTGTATGCCGCAATATCTTTTCCGGGATCTGAGTTCATCACTAAAAAGTCGGCTGTTTTTCCGTATTCAATGGAGCCGTGGGTTTTTTCAAGGCCTATGTACTTTGCAGAGTTGTAAGTTGAAATTTTTATTATGTCTTTAAGTGTTACGCCGCATTTATACATATTGCAAACTGAATTTTTCATTCCGTCGGCAAAGCCCATATGCCGCCAGCCCGAGTCGCTTCCTCCTGCAAAGGCAATGCCGCATGAATATTGATAACAAAACGCTTTAAGCATCGTATCGTTATAGCTTTTAAGGGAGTCGTATGATTTTTTTATGTCCTCAGAGTATCCCGCTTCAAGCTGTTTTGCATAATAATTAATGGAACTTTCCATAACGGGAAGGGTAGGGCATGTCATTATATCATGTTGTATAATATATTCGGCAAGTTCGGTATCCTTTATAATTTCGGTTCCGTCCGTATTTATCCACCAGCCATGTTCAATGCGCTCAGCACCGGCACTAACAGCCATTTTAACTGCTTCAACAGACGTTGCGTGGACTGAAACTTTCATGTTAAGCCTGTGGGCTTCCGAAACGGCTGTGTCAAGTTCGTCTTGTGTGAAGGTAATACCGGGCTTTACGCCTTTAGATGCGCCGGAAGAGGCAATTAATTTAACGAAATCAATTCCGTTCATTCTTTGTTTCCTTATCAGCTTAGTGATTTCCGCGCCTCCGTCCGCAATGCCGCCCATACGGTTTAGATGGCCGCATGAGGAAGTTATCGGCATGCCGCATAAAATTATATCGGGGCCGTTTATATAACCGGATTGTATGAAATTTTTTATATCAAACGATATGCCGAGCGCGCATCCGCAGTCCCTAATGGTTGTTACGCCGTTTTTTAAGGCCGTTGACGCGTTATATCCCGCAATCAGCGCAATTTCACCGATACTTTTTGTTTCTAATATTTTTTCGGCGGTGTCGCCGTTACCAGGCAGCATTAGGTGCGTGTGGCAGTCGATAAGCCCGGGCATCGCATATTTATCGGAAAAGTCAACAATATCTGAAATATTCAAAGTTTCAAGTTTTCCATATGATGAACTGTCTAAAATTTCATTAAATATTCCGTCTTTTAAAATTAAAACAGGTTTTTCTATAAAATTTCCTTTTCCGTCATATAGACCTTTAAGTTTAAATGCAGATAATTCCATACAACATTTCTCCTCCTCACGTAACGGTTGGATATTTTACGAAACAGTTTTTAATGGTAGAATCAAAATATAGTGACGCAATACATATATCCCCAAATTTATATTTCTGCTATTTGTTTTTTATAAAGTTACATATTTTTAGAATGGTACGTTTAGAATAAAATAATTCTAATATGGCGGTATACTTATTGTATGTGGATGATAAATTTATTAAGTATCAACAATAAAAAGATCATTAAATGAAACGTAAAATTTTTATTTAACGCTTCTGATATTTATGTTTGACCTAATTAAAAATATCAATAATGAACAACCATTAATATATTAAATATCTGTATACTCATAAAGACTTAATGGCAAAAGACATAGAGTTCTTTTTGTAAAATAATATTAAAACTGACAAAAAACCAGGCGATACGCCTGATTTTCTGTCAGCCTGCAACTGGTATCAAATATGTTTTCTGCAAAAACTTTCGGGAATTATTTGTCTAATTCAACGAAAGCCTGTTTAAAGTCGTTGATAAGATCGTCAATATTTTCGATACCTGTTGAAACCCTGAACATACCGGGAGTGATGCCCATTTTCCTTCGGTCCTCATCAGGCATATGGCTGTGTGAAGATGTGCATGGATGGTTGAGGGTTGTCCTGATACCGCCGAGAGTAGTAGCATAATGAACATACTGGAGTTTTTCCATAAATTTATTAATTTTGGCTTCATCTTCTGTGTTAAGTATTATGCTGAGCATACCTGTCATGTGTTCTCCGCCTGCCGGCCATAATTTTTTAGCAATATCCTTCTGAGGGAAACTGTCAAGAGAAGGATGGTTTACTTTAATTACATGAGGATCGGCTTCAAAGAATTCCGCAAGCCTGTAAGCGTTGTAAAGCTGTTTTTCAACGCGGAGATAAAGTGTTTCAAGCCCCCTGATCATCATCCAGCATGGCATTGGATCCGCCGGAGTGCCGAAGAGCATCCTCATTGGGCGTACTGTTTCGATAATTTCATGAGTTGAGGTCATGCAGCCGAGTATAGCGTCTGAGTGTCCGTTCATGAATTTTGTCATTGACGATATTACGATGTCGGCTCCGAGTGTGAGCGGTTTGATGGAAACTGCCGTTGTAAAAGTATTGTCCATCATAAGGAGCGCGCCATGTTCATGGGCAAGTTTTGCAACTTCCGGAATATCAATAAGGTTCATCGTTGGGTTTGCGCATACTTCTGAGTAAATAATTTTTGTATTAGGCTTGATAGCGGCTTTGATATTTTCAATGTCGCCCATGTCAACGAGGGTAGATTCGATGCCGAATCTCGAGAACATTTTGCCGAATACGTCAAATGTTTCGCCGTAGATGTTCCTATTGCAGATTACATGGTCGCCTGATTTAAGGATAGAACCGAGCGTAGTTGAAATTGAAGCCATGCCCGAAGAGAAGATAAGCGTATCCCTGTCAAGGCCCGGCGCTTCAAGAGCCGTAACCTGAGAAGCAAGCACGTCGCGGTTGGGATTGTTTGTCCTTATATATGTATAGCCTTGGGCATAAGCTTCTTTAATTTCCGCTAGGCTGTTTGCCGTGAAAGCCGTACATGTATAAAGAGGGAATGCTTCCGGTTTTAGTAAGTTGACTGCCCCTTCTTTGTATTTCCTGGTATAAAGAATTTCTGTTTCCATTGCCATAATTGAATTCCTCCTTATTAAAAGTTTAATATGGTTGTGTATTTTTTCTTATGGTTTTAACTGCGCTTTAAGGCGCTGTTTTAGTTTGCAGTTTTATTATATTATGTGTTCTTACAATAGAGTCAACAAAATTTTTTGATTTTTATAAATTATTATGTGCAAAGTGCCGCAGGTGGTGTGATAATTAAGCTTTAAGCGGTTATTTTCGGAAGATTTAATATTTTGAAACGGATTAAAAATGTGCGGCATATGGGTTATTCTATAAAAATGATTATTAAAACTAAAACAGGTTCATAATTTTAAATGTGGCTAAATATAAAATTTATATGCAATGATTTTTTGAAACGTCATTTAAATGCCGTTTTATTTATAAATTGTTTAAATTAAATGTTTAATATGTATAATTTGTATAATACGGCATATTTGTATGAAATGGCTTAAATTCAATTTAACAGTGTTCTTATATTAACATGATATTATATAATTTTACTAATTTAAATTTAGTACATCAGGTTTTTGTAAAAAAAACTGGCCTTATGATGCCAAAAACTGGATTTTTATCAACAAAAAATAAGCTATTTTTTTACTTGACTCTATAGCGGCAATAAAGTTTAGAATTAACTTATTGATACACAATGGTAAAAATCCATGCGGCATTTTCCATAAAAGCGGGAGAGATATAAAGCCGTCGTTAATAAGATATGACGGCGTGGAAAAGAGATTTTCAGTATGCGGTTAGGCCAAAGCGATCGGCGGTTTAATGAAACGGCATATTGTTACGCCGCGCAGGATTTTACAGCCCGGTTTTTCAGGGCTTGAATCAATAGAAAAAGTAGATGCTGAGGCAAGATAAGAATTTTAGGAGGAATGAGAAATGTTACATGAATTTGACCCTGATTTTGCGTTTGAAACAAACATCCTTGAAGCCGGCGCTTATTTTACGCACCCGGGCAAAGATCCCGAAGCTCTTCCGATACATATGTCTACAGCCCATAACGTAGAAGACGTTGCGGATCTCCTTGAAAGGTATAAAATCGGCGATTTCTGCTATAACAGGAACAGGAACCCGAACAGGACTGCCCTTGCCGAGCTTATTAAATATACGGAAGGCGGAGAGGATGCAATTGCCTGCTCGTCGGGTATGGCCGCTATTTCAACCGCTATCATAGCTATGACAAAAGGCGGAGATCATATCCTTTCCGACAAGACGATTTACGGAGAATCAAATGAAGTTTTTACGGATATACTCGGAAAATACGGAGTTGAGTCCGACGTTATTGATTTTACGAACCTTGACGAAGTTAAGGCACATATCAAACCGAATACGACTGTGCTTTATACGGAAACCGTTTCAAACCCTCTTTGCGGCGTTGCGGATTTAAAGGCTCTTTCTGAAATTGCTCATGCTAACGGAGCTATACTTATTGTTGACAATACTTTTATGACAGGCTGCCTTGCAAGGCCTCTGGAATTGGGGGCGGATCTTGAAGTTATAAGTTTAACAAAATTTGCCAACGGACATTCCGACGCCGTAGCCGGAGCCGTTATCGGGCCTAAAGAGCTTGTTAAAAAATGCCATGCCGTACAGGTTGTACTTGGCTCACAGGCGGATCCATTCTCGTCATGGCTGGTATGCCGCGGTATGAGGACAATGGAACTTCGTGTAAAAAAACAGGCTGAAAATGCAATGGCTCTTGCAGAAGCCCTTGAAAAAAGCCCTTATGTAAGATCCGTTCATTATGCGGGGCTTAAGAGCAATCCTTTCCACGAAATTGCCGACAAACAGTTCGGCGGATACTATGGCGGTATGCTTACGGTAGAACTTCCGGAAGAAAACGACTATGACGTTGCTACAAGCAAATTCAATAAATTTATGAGGGGGCTTAAACTTGCCCATTATGCCATGACTCTTGGCGGATACAGAACTACTTTCTCATATCCTCCACACAGTTCTCATGACAATCTTACAAAAGAGCAGAGGTATGCTATCGGTATTACAGATTCCATGTTAAGATTTTCCGTTGGAATTGAAAATACTCAGGATCTTGTAAACGATGTGCTTAGGGCTCTTGAAGAGGCCTACGGCAAATAATTTAATAACGGCTCTGTAAATTTACTGAAAATATATGCGGCTTTAAAATTATGATTAAGACAGGCGTCAAATTTATTTTGGCGCCTTTTTCTGTTAACGGGCTTTTGCGGAATCAGTCTGAAAACTTCTTGGAGGCGTGATTGTATTGGGTTATTCTAATGTATACAGTTCTTTGTTTATAATATTTGCTTTAGCTGTTCCGGGGATTATATTCAGAAGGCTCGGAATGGCTGATGACCGTCAGCTTAAAACAATGTCGTCCTTTATGATGAAAATCATACTGCCGGCTGTGATTATATATTCTATGCAGCAGGATTTTTCGCAAGAGATACTGTCCGGCGGCATAAAAGTATTCGGAGCAGTTTTTTTGCTGTTTGTGTTAGTGTTGGCTTTTTCGGCGGTATTCACATCCTGCATTGGGTTTGACAGGAAATATGCGGGGCTTGTTGCTTTTATCTTATTTTTTGCAAATACGGGCGGGATAGGAATACCGGTAATGAATATGCTTTTTGGGCCTGAAGCTGTGTTTTATGCTTCTGCAGTCGAAATGGCGGTGGATATTCTCATATTTACTGCCGGTACGATTATAATGCAGTTTTCCGGAAATTCCGAAAAAACGGGAATAGATTTTAAATCGCTTATAAGTCCCGGTATGTTTTCGATAGCCGCCGGGCTGTTTCTTTTTTTTACGGGAATAAAGCTTCCGGGAGCGGTAAACGGCGTTTTGGAAAAGCTTTCCGATGCAAGCCTTGCGGTTACGATGTTTGTTATAGGAGGCCAAATAGGGGGAATAAATTTTAAACTTCTTAAAAACAAAGGCCGTCTTATGCTTATTGCGGCGGCTAAGCTTTGTATTGTTCCGATGGCAATGTATTTTATATCTTCATATGTTTTTAACTGCGGACAGCTTACGTCTGCCGTACTTACGGCGCTTTTTGCTATGCCTACGGGCGGCGCTGCGGCAATATTTGCTCAAGAGTACGGAGCCGACGCCGAGCTTGCTTCAGCCTCCGTATTTTTAACCGATGTGCTATGTATTGCGACTTTGCCTCTGCTTATTTTATTTTTGCGGTGACTTAAACATGATTTTATTAAATCGATTGGCCGCCTCTTATACGCCGATCGGCGCGCGCAATACATCCTATAATGGAAGGAATTGGGAGAACTTTTGAAGTATTTGCCGATACAATTATAGTTTGTTCAATAACAGCTCTTGCTGTTCCGGCTTTGGGACAGTACGGAACATGATTACATGAGGCTTCCGTTCAAAGGATCACAGGCACCGCGGATACATACGGCAAGCGGCTTTAACACGGCTATTGCGCCTCTAACGCATGTTAAAACAGTGTGCGCCATTGTAAACTTAAACTAATGTGACGCTTGCCATCCAGGAGTCCTAAAAACTTTCTTGCCATAGTTTTGCTTAGGGGAATTTAGGAAAACTTATCAGAGACTATAAAACCCGTCATATAGGCATGGAACTACAGAGCGCAATTTTTATGTGTTCTATGAATACGCCCAGATTGTTAGCATGGAAGAAAATAAACCGCTTTATACACTTTAACGTATAAGGCGGTTTTTTGATTAAAAATATAACGCCGGGAAATATTTATTTTAAAGCAAAGAATGTTGACCGATAAGCTTTTATATCGGCAATATAGACTTAAAAGCTTAAAAACAGCCTCTTTTTTGCAGGATATGTGAGTATAATTAATTTTAATTTCGTGATACATATAACAAGCCTTTATAATTCAAGAAGGATATGATAATATATTGCTAAAGGAAATTTCGGCAAAAAAATCTGAGTATTTGAATTTAACAAGGCGGCATAAAACAAACGGCATTAAATTTAGGCATAAAAACGGCAGATAATATTTTTTTGTTTTAGGGGCGAATAGGCTAAAATGCGGTACGAATGAATTCTTTTCGGAGTTGAAGGAGGAACCCCCAATACATAAAATCATGTTTGTTTGACAATGGGAAGAATAAGCAATGATTGGCATGCATTATTTAATGAAACGGAAATTTTATTTTTTACATTTATAAAAATAAACAGATGAGGAAGGAAAACACAGAAAAATGGATATTAACAATATAAATTGGTACCCTGGGCATATGACAAAAACTCGGCGTATGATGGAAGAAAACATCAGCTTGGTAGATGTAGTTATAGAACTTTTGGATGCGCGAATACCTTACAGCAGCAAAAATCCCGATATTGACGCGCTTGCCAAAAACAAGCGCAGAGTTGTTGTTTTAAATAAAAGCGATTTAGCCGACGCCGCTTCGACTGAAATTTGGAGCGGATATTTTAAAGAACAGGGATTTGAAGTAATACTTGCCGATGCAGTCAAAGGCAAGGGGGTTAAAAACGCGGCTGATGCGGCAATGGATTTAATGGCGGAAAAAATAGCCCGGCTTAAAGCGAAGGGCAGGCTTTTTGTTCCTGTCAGGGCTATGATTGTGGGAATACCAAACGTTGGCAAAAGCACGTTTATTAATAAATACGTTGGAAAATCCACTGCCAAAACAGGCGACAAGCCGGGAGTTACAAGGGGCAAGCAGTGGATTAAAATAAAAAAAGGGTTTGAACTTCTTGATACCCCCGGAATTCTATGGCCCAAATTTGAAGACAGGGAAGTAGGCCTTAAACTGGCTTTCACCGGGGCTATAAACGACGATATACTCGATGCCGAAACTATGGCTTTGGAGCTTATTAAATATATTATGCGGTTTAATCCGGAGGCAATAGCGCAAAGGTACAAAATCGAATTAAAGCCGGATGAAGAAGCGCATGATATATTTACGGATATAGGCAGGGCGCGCGGGTTTGCGGCAAAGGGCGGAGGAATTGACACTCTCCGCACGGCAAAAATATTTATTGACGAATTCCGCGCAGGCAAGCTGGGAAGGATAACGCTTGAACTTCCGCATGATATTAAAGCTATGGAAGAAGAAGCGAAAAAACGTGATGAGGAAAAGATTATGCGGGATTTGGAAAGAAAAAGGGAATACAGACGTAAAAACGGATGACATGCGCCTAAGACGGTGATTAAAGATGATATTTTAAGGTTGTGTTGAAGTTTCGATTATTTGGTCAAATAGGCGGCCGGGCATGATGCGGAAAAAAATCAGGGCCATTGTATGATAAAATGAACAATAAATAAATAAAAAAGTATTGTATATTACGGGGATATATGGTATTTTATTTTAGTAAAAAATATGAACAAATGACTTTGTCACACAAACAGTATCGTTTGCGGGCAAGGGCTCTCTGGAGAGTTCCGATTACGGACGCCGAAGGTGTAATGCGTTTTTGACGCTGATCTCTCAGGCAAAAGGACAGAGTATGCAAATACTTGTTTTGTCTTTTCTCCGGACGCCGTCGGCATATGTGCCACGGCTTATTTTATTTTAATAGGGGAAGGATTGAAAGTATGTTTGAAAAAATTAATCAGGCAATAATTGTTGTTGACGGATGGGTTTGGGGCCTGCCGCTTATCGTATTTATATTGGCTGTCGGCATTATGCTTACGGCAAGGCTTGGACTTTTGCAGGTGTTCCACCTGCCTCGGGCGCTTAAATACATGTTTATCAACGAAAACGACGGCGAGGGCGAAGTCAGCAGTTTCGGCGCGCTTTGTACGGCTCTTTCCGCAACTATCGGAACGGGAAATATAGTTGGCGTTGCAACCGCTGTTTGCGCGGGAGGGCCGGGAGCGCTTTTTTGGATGGTCGTAGCGGCGTTTTTCGGAATGGCCACTAAATTTTCCGAGGGCGTACTGGCAGTTAAGTACCGTGTGTTGGATGAAACGGGACATGCGCTGGGCGGGCCGTTCTATTATATTGAAAGGGGAATGGGAAAACAGTGGTCTTGGCTGGCAAAGATATTTGCCGTTTTCGGACTTTGCGTCGGTCTTATGGGTATAGGTACGTTTACACAGGTTAATGGAATTTCTTCCGCCGTAAATAACTTTTTTGATCCTCAGTCGCTGCATACTGTAAATATAATCGGAAGGGATTATTCGATTTCAGTTGTTATAGCCGGGCTTCTGGTTACGTTATGCGTCGCTCTTGTAGTTATAGGCGGCATTAAAAGGATCGCAAGCGTGTCGCAGGTTATAGTTCCGTTCATGGCGGCTGTGTACATATTATCGGCGCTTTTGCTTGTCGTAACAAACATAACTGCCGTTCCCGGAGCTATTGTTGAAATAGTTAAGGGCGCCTTTAACCCGGCGGCCGTAACCGGCGGTATAGTCGGAAGCATTACTGTAGCAATGCAAAAAGGCATCGCGCGAGGCATATTCTCAAATGAGGCCGGGCTTGGTTCCGCGCCTATAGCCGCGGCGGCGGCACAGACAAAGGAGCCTGTCCGCCAAGGGCTTGTGTCGATGACAGGCACATTTATTGATACGATTGTTATATGTACAATGACCGGTATATCCATAGTTGTGACGGGAGCGTGGAAAGTAGAAGGTCTTGAGGGCGTTGAGGTAACTACATACGCTTTCCAAAACGGACTTCCGTTTTCACCGCAGATTGCGGCGTTTATACTTATGCTGTGCCTTGTATTTTTTGCGTTTACTACAATACTCGGTTGGGATTATTATTCCGAAAGGTGCCTTGAATATCTTGCGAAAGGAAGCCGGAAACCGATACCTTATTTCAGGTGGCTGTATATTTTCTGTGTGTTTATAGGGCCGTATATGACAGTTGAGGCCGTTTGGAATATAGCGGATATATTTAACGGGCTTATGGCGTTTCCTAACCTTATAGCGCTGATAGCTTTAAGCGGTGTGGTTGTTAAGGAAAGCAGGGAATATTTTTCAAGGCATAAAAACATGTAGCATAAGAATATAAAGATGTATATTGAACTGTCGGAAATATTTTTTAACAGTTTGAGGCGGGAAATCCCGCCTTTTTATTTTGCCGTTTGTGCAATGTGATGAATAATTTATTTGACGGGAAAAACTATATATAAGTTTTTGCTATTTTATGGTATACTGATTAAAGAGGTGAGTTTATGGCGGAAAAGTTTGATATTGCGGAAATAAAACGGAGGCTTGACAGCGTTGCAAAGGATATACTTAACATTACAAAAAGCAGGATGCTTGTAAATTTCAGGTTTCTTGACACTGCTATCGGAAGGCTTGACGTTTTAAATGAGGATCTTATTTTTCAGCTGGCCACAAACGGGCAAAGGCTTTATTTTTGCAGCCAGTATGTTATCGAGGAATATCAAAAAGAGCCGCAGGCGCTGAACAGAGCCTATATGCATGCTGTACTTCACTGTATATTCCGCCATATGTTTGTTTCGCCTGATGTGAATAGGGAGCTTTGGAATATTTCGGCCGATATTGCCGTTGAGAACATACTGAGCCAAATGAATTCGCCGGAACTTGAATGTAACGGCGTGCAGTATCAGGACAAAATGCTTAACATGCTGAGAAGCGAGATAAAGCCGTTTACCGCCGAGAGGATTTACAGGTATTTTTTGGATAAAAACTATGGCAATGACGAGGCGGAAAAAATAAGGGACTATTTTTACCGCGACAACCACGGGCTTTGGTGGCCTGACGACGAAGTGGAACCGCCTGAAAGCGGCGGTGAAGAAAACCGGCAGCCGGTGGATATAGACGAGCTTATGAAGGAATGGGAGGAAATAAGCAGGAAGCTCGACGTTGATCTCGAAACTGTTTCGAAGGATCAGGACGGGGCGAAAGACATTACGCAAAGCCTTAAAGAACTGAACCGTGATAAATACGATTACAGGGAATTTTTACGGAAGTTTTCCGTAAGGGGCGAGGATCTGCTTATAAACGATGAGGAGTTTGACTATATTTACTATACATACGGGCTTACAAAATACGGGAATATGCCGCTTGTAGAGCCGCTTGAATATAAAGACACTGAAAAAATATGCGATTTTGTTGTCGCTATAGACACATCGGGCAGCGTTAAAGGCGAGCTTGTACAAAAATTCCTTGAAAAAACTTATTCGATACTGATGTGCGAAGAAAGTTTTTTCAAAAAAATAAATATGCGCATAATCCAATGCGACGATAAAATTGAGGAAGAAACGCTGATTACAAATAAAGATGAATTTGATAAATATATACGAAACATGAAACTGAAGGGTTTCGGAGGAACGGATTTCAGGCCTGTTTTTAAAAGGGTCTGCGAACTTATAGAAGCTAAGGAGTTTAAAAAGTTTAAAGGGCTTATTTATTTTACCGACGGGTACGGCATATATCCCGAAAAAAAGCCGCCGTTTGAAGCGGCGTTTATTTATCTCGGGTATGATACGGAACGGCCTAAAACGCCGGCATGGGCGATTAAGCTTGTTTTGGAAAAAGACAAACTGGCGGAGGAGTTAAAATGAACATAAAAGAAGCGTTTAAGGAAGTTGAAAATTCGGTTAGGGCGTATCTTGTCAAGGACAAATACGGCCAATACCGCATACCTGTTGTAAGGCAGAGGCCGCTTTTGATAATAGGGGCGCCGGGCATAGGCAAAACGGCGATTATGGAACAGGCGGCCCAAAAGCTGAATATAGGGCTTGTGTCATATTCGATGACGCATCATACGCGTCAAAGCGCTATAGGGCTTCCGTATATAGAAAAGAAAATATACGGCGGCAAGGAATATTCCGTTTCGGAATATACAATGAGCGAAATCGTTTCTTCTATTTATAATTATATGGAGGAAACAGGATTAAAGGAAGGCATACTTTTCCTTGACGAAATCAACTGCATTTCCGAAACGCTCTCGCCTGCAATGCTGCAGTTTTTACAGTACAAGACTTTTGGAAACAACAGGATACCGGACGGCTGGGTTATCGTTACGGCCGGAAATCCGCCTGAATATAACAAGTCCGTAAGGGAGTTTGACGTTGTAACGCTTGACCGCGTTAAAAAAATAGACGTTGAACCCGATTACGGGGTTTGGAAGGAATATGCCGTGAAAAAAGGGCTTCACGGTTCTGTAATAACTTATCTTGAAATTAAGAAGGATAATTTCTATTCCGTTGAAAGCACTGTGGACGGGAAAGCGTTTGTAACTGCAAGGGGCTGGGAAGATTTGTCCGAAATGATATCCCTGTATGAAGAACTCGGAATAGAAGTAAACGAGGGGCTGTGCCTTCAATATGTCCAGCACAAGGCTATTGCAAAAGATTTTTCGGTTTATTACGACCTATATAATAAATACAAATCTGATTACAAAGTTATCGATATACTTGAAGGAAAGTATACTGACGAAGTTAAGGAAAGGGCGAAAGAGGCCCGTTTTGATGAAAGGGTAACGCTTATAGGGCTTTTAATCGGAGCAGTAACCGACCGTATGAAGGAAAACCTTGCGGACGACGACTATATAACTGAACTTTACGGCGTACTTAAAGGCGTTAAAGCTTCTATAGGAAACAAAAGCGACGGCTGTACATTAACAGAAATATTAAAAGAAATAGTCGACGCAAGAAAAGCGGATTTTGATATAAAACATAACAAATCCTTAATTTCAAGGGAGCGGGAGGAAACTCTGCGCCGCGCTTTGACGGCTGTTGAGGGGTATTGCCTCAATCTTATCCAAAAAGGGGAAAAAGATAATAAAAAAGGCTTTGATTTTATAAAAGCAGAGTTCGACGGCGAGGTTAAAGCTATGGAAAACGGCATTGAAAAAACAAAGGCCATGGCGGACAATATGTTTGTATTTGTAGAGGACGTCTTTGCAAAGGGGCACGAGATGCTTCTGCTTGTTACGGAAATGACTTCAAATTTTTACAGTGCGAAGTTTATAAGCAAATACGGGGCGGAGAAATATTTTGAAAATAATAAGGATATGCTGTTTTATGAACGGCAGAAGGATATTATGAAAGAAATTTCCGCGCTTGAAAGCCTTAAACAGGGATGATTGATTATGGAATTTTTATATAAAAAGGAAAAAAACGGATATACGGTCGTCGGTTTTTTAGGAGAGGCCGCCGAGGAAATTTGTATTCCGGAGGAATTTGAAGGAACGGCCGTTGCAAAAATCGGCGCGGGGGCGTTCTATGGGCGGCCGGAAATAAAAAGGGCCGTTGTTCCGAAAACGGTGAAATCCATAGACAGCTACGCTTTTTCAAAATGCGAGAACCTGTCGGAAATAATTTTCTTTGAGGGGCTTAAAGAGATAGGCGAAGGCGCGTTTCTGGGATGCGGCGGCATAAAAAAAGTTTCGTTTCCAGACAGCCTTAAAAAAATAGGGGATAAATCTTTCTCGTGGTGTACGTCGCTTGCTGAAATAAATTTCGGCGGCGGGAAAAAATCTATAGGCGATACGGCTTTTTCGTTCTGTACGGCCGTTGAGGAAGTATATTTTAACGAAAGCGTTACAAAAATCGGAAAAGGCGCGTTTTCCGTATGCAGCAGGCTTAGGAAGATAACTGTTTCCGCCTGTACCAGGACAATAGGCAGTCAATGTTTTGAGGCGTGCGGAAATCTTGAAGACGTGTTCCTTTCGGACGGCCTTAAGGAAATCGGTAGTTGGGCTTTCAGGGAATGTAAAAGCATTAGGATGATTGAGCTGCCTAAAAGTCTTAGGAGCTTGGGAGAAGGAGCGTTTATAGGCTGTGTTGAGATAAGGAGCATACGCCTTCCGAGAGGAATGAAAGAGATAGCGGCGTGGACTTTCGGAAAATGCCGCAATATAGAGATAATGGAAATACCTCAGGGTGTAGAAAGCATTGGAAGCTATGCGTTTTCGAGGTGCAGGAGGATAAAACGGCTTTACCTTCCGAAATCTCTTAAACGTGTGGAACGCGGGGCGTTTTCCGTATGCAGCGGCGCTGAGAGGGTTGAGTTCGGCCATGGGCTTTTATATATGGAAGAACGCGCTTTTGAAATGTGCGGGAACCTTGAAACAGTTGTTATACCTCAAAGCCTCAGAAAGTTCAATTTAAAGGTTTTTTATGAGTGCAACAACCTTGAAACCATTGAGTATTTAATAAAGGGGATTAAAGCGCCGTATCTGTATGTTGCCGCTGAACCCTGCGCCGTGAAGTTTGCTTTAAAAATTGAGGGCAGGAATATAAACTGGGAGGAATACGACAGCCTTTTTAAAAAACTTAAAAAGCAGGCAAGCAGGCGGAACATGGCTATATACAGGCTTAAATACCCAATAGGGCTTAAAAAGCAGGCAAGGGAAGTTTATAAGGCATATCTTTTAAGGCGTGAATATGAAATAATTAAAAATGCCGCGGAACACGGCGATACAGAAACTATAGGCTTCATGGGGGATATGGGGCTTATTTCCGAAAAGTTTATAGACGATTATATTGAAGCGTCCGGAAGAACGGGCGGACAGGCTACAGGATATCTGCTTAATTATAAACATAAGAACTTCAATACAATTTCAAAAAGGTTTGAACTCTGATTAGAGGGAATTTCTGCCCGCGTATTCAAGCGGGACGGATTTAGATATAAATAAATGAGTATCGGGGACTTTTGCAACATGTTGTAACAGGCATATTTTAAGAGGAGGTTTACTTATGGACTTTAGTTTAACGCCACAGCAGACAATGCTTCAAAAGCTTGCCGCAAAATTTGCAGAAAACGAAGTTGAACCAATAGCGGCTGAAATTGACAGGACAGGAAAGTTCCCGGCAGACACGTTTGAAAAAATGGCGAAGGCAGGCTTTACGGGCATAGGCACGCCGAAAGAATACGGTGGGAGCGGGTGCGGCGATGTTGAAAAAGTTATTGTGGTATCCGAAATAGCAAAAAAATGCGCTGCAACGGCGGCTATATTATCGATACATACAATATTTGCATCCGTCATAATGAAGTTCGGGAATGAAGATCAGAAAAAGAAATATCTTCCGGAAGTAACAAACGGCGGCGCTCTGGGCGCATTTGCCCTTACGGAGCCGAATGCCGGAAGCGACGCCGGAAGTGCAAAAACAACGGCAATATTTGACGAAAGCGCCGGGGAGTATGTTTTAAACGGTACAAAATGTTTTATTTCGGGAGGAAGTCAGGCAAAATATCTGCTTATATTTGCCCTCACAGATCCGTCGAAAGGGCTTAAAGGGCTGTCGTGCATTATTGTGGAAAAAGGTATGCCAGGATTTTCCATAGGAAAAATAGAGGATAAGCTCGGCATATGCGCAAGTGAAACGGCGGAACTTATATTTGATAACTGCCGTGTGCCTAAAGAAAATCTTGTGGGACGCGAAGGAAAAGGATTTAATATAGCCATGACGGCGCTTGACGGCGCAAGGATCGGCGTTGCGGCTCAGGCGTTGGGAATTGCGGAAGGCGCATTGGATCTTTCTGTCAAATATATGCATGAAAGGGTGCAGTTCGGAAAGCCTATAGCTTCGTTGCAGGGGCTTCAGTGGTACATTGCCGACATGGCTACAAAAACGGAAGCGGCAAAATGGCTTGTATATTATGCCGCATATCTTAAAAGTACCGGGCAGAACCACACTAAGATTGCGGCCATGGCAAAATACAACGCCGCCGAAAACGCCCGCTTTGTTACAAACCTGGCATTGCAGATACATGGCGGGTACGGATTTATGAAAGACTATCCGCTTGAGAGGATGTACCGCGACGCAAAAATAACCGAAATATATGAAGGAACAAGCGAAATACATAAGGTTGTTATTTCAAGGGCCGTTCTTGACGGGAAATAAAATGAAAAGAATATTGTATTAATTTTAAGATACAGTGAATGAAGGCCGCATTTTTATAGAATATGCGGCCTTTTTAAATTTTTATTAATTTGCGGAGCATACGTTTCATGATATAAAAGGATATTCCTTGTGCGCCGAAGTTAAATTGGATTTGTTTGTCAATTATAAGAAGTTCACAAAGTAAGTTATTTTTAAACACAATATAACTTCTGTCTGCAAAGGGCACGCATGCTTTCACACGACGGCAACGGTATAAGAGCCGCGTTAAAACCGCTTGACGCATGGTTAGCGGCGTCGTTGCATCCGTGCCTTGTCCTTACGCCGCCGTTGCCGTTTAAAACTTTACGGCCTTATAAGGAAAGATTTTTTGCTGTTCGAGTCGCATAGACACAGGCGCAGCGGCTCCGGCGGCAATTATATGCAACGACGAAATGCCGAAACTTTTTCCTTGCAAGACGTTTGTGCCATTGCAAACCTGAGCTATATGAGAGATATAAACATATTTTTACAGGGGATAGTTTGAAAAGAGCGGCTTGGATTTTCAAAAATATATGGCGGGGACAGGCTTTGGAAAACAAACTTTTTTCCGGCATATGGAATTTCTTATTTGTAAAATATGGACAATGTCGTATTTTAGATGATATACTGAATATAAATCTAATATTAGGAGGTTCTTAAATGGAAAAAGTGTATCAGGGGAAAACCAAAGACGTTTATAAATTAGATAACGGCAATTTCAGGCTTTTGTTCAAGGACGACGTGACAGGTGAAAACGGCGTTTTTGATCCGGGGGCAAATACTGTCGGATTATCAATAGAGGGCATAGGCCGTGAAAATTTAAAAACAAGCGTATACTTTTTTGAGATACTTAAAAAAGCCGGCATTAAAACGCATTATGTAAGCGCCGACGTCGAAGCGTCCGCAATGGAAGCGCTTCCGGCAAAGGTGTTCGGCAAAGGGCTTGAAATTATCTGCCGTTTTAAAGCTACGGGAAGTTTTATACGCCGTTACGGCAATTATATAGATGAAGGCGCTCCTTTAAACGCATATGTCGAAGTTACATGCAAGGACGACGGCAGGGGAGATCCGCTTATTACAAAGGAAGGCTTGGAAGCGCTTGGAATTATGACAGGCGAACAGTTTAATTCCGTTGTTGCCGAAACAAAAGAAATATGCGCTATTATCAAAGATACTCTTGCGGAAAAAGGGCTTGACCTTTATGATATTAAGCTTGAATTCGGCTACTATAACGGCGAAGTTATTCTTATTGACGAAATAGCGTCCGGAAATATGCGCGTTTATAAAGACGGCGTTATTGTTGATCCTATTGACCTTACAAAAATGATATTGGCATAATATATTTGGAATTTTATTTTATACGGCGGTATTTCCGCCGTATTTTTATATGTGCATAAATCTTGAAAACATATGGAAATAAAAAGGTTTTATATATTTGTTTTTATCGGAGTTTTATAAAATTCAGCCCACGGACAATAAAATAAAGGTTTATATACATGAAATTTAATTTTTTTCATGAGAAGCGCCCCTGTTTATACAGGGGCTTTTTTATATCATTTATATATTCTCTGCGGCATATTTATAAAAGTAGTGCCTATTTTAATATGTTTTGTCATAACGGGCATAGTATGGTTTATTTATTAAATATATTTGATTTCCGTTGACAGGCAGGCTTTGCATTTATAGGATTATTAAAACTTGAAACGGCCGTTTTCATGTTTTTAAGGGGGAATATATTTGGGTAGGGGGATAAAAAGGACTTTTGCCGAAGCTATGGAACTTCCGAAAGAATCTATATTAAATTTACCGCTTATAACTATACTGGGAAGGGAAGAACTTTTTATAGAAAATTATAAGGGCATAATTGAATACAGCGACGAAACCGTAAGGATAAGCACGGGAATAGGCGTGCTTAAGATCGAAGGCCGCGGTCTTTTCCTTAAAAGCATACTTCCTGAAAGCATAACGCTTATGGGAACTTTTACGGCTGTGCAATATATTAACTGACAGGGGGAATAATATGTTTCTTACCTTGTGGAATTATTTAAGGGGATATGTTATTATAAGAGTATCGGGATTTTCTGTAGAAAGGTTTATAAATTTGGCGGCTCTCAGGGGAATTTATATTTGGGATCTGCACCATGACGGCACGGCGGTTATAATGAGCGTAAGCCTTAACGGCTTCAGAAATTTGAAGGAATGTTCCCAAAAGACAAGATGCAGATATAAAATACTAGAAAAACACGGTATGCCGTTTGTTATGGATAAAAGCAAACGGCGCAAGGCGTATACCGCCGGTATATTTGTATTTGTAACCCTTCTTTACGTGATGTCGTCTTTTGTATGGACGGTTGACGTTAAAGGAAATGAAAGGGTAAAAAGCGAAGATATACTCTCTTTTTGCAGCGACATGGGTTTAAGTCCGGGAAGCCTTAAAAGCAGGGCGGATATAGAAAACATAACAAAAAAGCTTATAACAAATTTTAAAGATATTTCATGGGTTGCAATAACGACGGAAGGCACAAAGGTTACCGTTACTGTCGTTGAAAGTATACCGGAAACGGAAATAAAAGACCTTGAAACGCCAAGCAATATAGCCGCTTCAAAGAACTGCGTTATTGAAAGCATTTCCGTTTCATCGGGCGCTCCTTTAGTTAAAGAGGGCGACGTTATTGAGGAAGGGGATTTGCTTGTCAGCGGCGAGCTTGTTATTAAAGACGCCGATTTGGAAGTGGGGAAAAAATATGTAAGGAGTATCGCCGAAATTTACGGCCGCAGTACATATTCTTTTGAAAGGGAAGCTCCTTTGAAATATACCGAAAAAGTTTTTACAGGAAAAAAAGAAAAAAATAGGAGCCTTATTATAGGCGGCTACAAGATTAACGGTATAAGCGCGGACGTTGATTTCGTAAGCTATGAAGAAACCGGAAAGGATACGAAGGAATTTAAAATCGGCGACTATATACTGCCTTTTAAATTTGAAACTGTTGAATATGCTGAATTTTACGAGGAGGATTTGGAAAGAACAGAAGAAGAGGCAAAGAATATCATTTATGAAGAAGTTAATAAAATTAAAGAAGAATATATTTTTAACGGGGGAAACATAGAAAACGAAGAAATAAATTTTTTCAATACGGGAGAGAGCCTGAAAGCCGAAATTGAACTTACGGTTTCCGAACCTGTAGGAAAAGAAATCCCATTAGAAGATTTAAGAGGTGACGAAATTATAAATGGAGCGGACGGAGAAAATAGTGGCTATTGAGAATGAATATATATCGGGCGTGTTCGGCCAATATGATTCAAATATCAAAAAAATTGAAAAAGCATTCGGCGTTGCCGTTGTAAACCGCGGCGATATTGTTAAAATCTCAGGAGATGCAAAAAGCGCCGACAATGCCGTTAAAGTTATAAACGGCCTTATTGATATTGCGAAAAAGAAAGAGGACATAACGGAACAGAACCTTCAGTATTTGATTGATCTTTCGGCGGAAGAAAAAATCGGGGAAGTCGGAAAGATATATGACGACGTCATATGCCTTACAACTAACGGAAGGCCGTTAAGGCCGAAAACGCTCGGACAGAAAACTTATGTCGATATGATTAGGAACAACACTGTTATTTTCGGCATAGGCCCCGCCGGAACAGGCAAGACATATCTTGCAATGGCAATGGCAATAACCGCGTTTAAAAATAATGAAGTAAACAGGATTATACTTACGCGCCCGGCTATTGAAGCGGGTGAAAAGCTGGGATTTTTGCCGGGAGATTTGCAGCAGAAAGTAGATCCGTATTTGAGGCCGCTTTACGACGCGCTTTATGAAATTATGGGCGCCGAAAAATTTCAGGCGAATATGGAAAAAGGCTTGATTGAAGTCGCTCCGCTGGCATATATGAGAGGGCGTACCCTTGACAATGCGTTTATAGTTCTTGACGAAGCGCAGAACACGACGCCGGAGCAGATGAAGATGTTCCTTACAAGGATTGGATACGGTTCAAAAGCCGTTATAACGGGCGATATTACTCAGATTGACTTGGGAGAAGGCAAAAAGAGCGGGCTTTTTGAGGCGACAAAAATATTAAACGGCATTGACGGGATTTCTATGATTACTCTTACAAATAAAGACGTTGTAAGACACCCGCTTGTACAAAAAATCATAGCGGCGTATGAAAAAGCCGACGCACGCCGCGACAGAAAGAAAAATGAAAGAGAAATACAGGCGAAGCATATTTTTATAAGGGGAAAACGGAAGTGATACAGTGGAAAAACCTTTAAAATTTCCAAAAATGAAAAACGGCGGCACGGCTGTTTATTATATAATGTTTATAACGGCGTTTGCAGCTACGGTGTTCGCTATAATAACCGGATCTTATATATCCGATACCGAAATACTTGAAGTAGGCGATATAGCGGGGCGGCGGTATGTTTCTACAAGGGATATAGAAAACACCGTGGCTACAAACAGGCTCAGGGAAAAAGCGACCGAAGAAATAAGTTTTCTTTATAAGCATGATCCGGATGTGGAAGAAAGCGCAATGGAAGAACTTGAACTTTTTTTCAGCGATTTCAATAAAACCCTTTCGGACATGGAGGCCGAAGCGCAGAAGAAAATGGAAGAGGAAAACGGCGGCGAAAGTGAGGAAGATTTAGGCGGATATCTTAAATTTGACCTTGAATTTTTGCTTAATATACCTATTGCGGTGACGGCTGAAGAAGCCGAAAGCTATTATATATTGACGGCGGCAGGCAAGGAGCAGTTTAAGGAGGACGTCAAAAATGCCGTGAAATTCGGATTTGAACAAAGGATAACGGACGAAACGATTGAAAAGGTTGAGGCGCAGACAGACGCCGTTATCGACGGTACGCTATGGCAGGAAAGCCTGAAGGATTTCGGCAAGGACTTGTGCCGCGCCGTTTTAAAACCGAACCTCGTAATAGATGAAGAAGCGACAGAGGCGGCTAAGCAGAAAAAATATGATGAAGTCGAGCCTGTTATTGTACGAAAAAACCAGAAGATAATAGACGAGGGCGAAGTCGTGACGGAAGAAGCTTTTGTGCTTTTGACGGATCTCGGCCTTATAAATAACAGCTATTCGGGAAGCGTTATGCCTTTTATCGGAAGTATAGGCATTGTATTAACGGGATTTATAGCCATATATTTTTATATGGTTACCCAACAAAAGAAATTCCTTGCTAACAGTAAAAATATAACGGTGATTTTTACAATATACATGCTTTCGGTTGCCGTTATAAGGATAATGGCTGATCTTAATAATTTCTATTTTATACCGGTTTCGCTTTTTGCAATGCTTATGGCCCTTCTTTCAAAAACAAAGACCGCCATAATTTTAAATATATTTATGTCGATATCGTCGCTTTTTATATTTAACGGCGGGGCGGATTTTCTCGTTTACAGCCTTATAACTGGAAGTTTCGGGGCGATACTTATGCAGTATACAAATAAAAGGTCGAGGATACTTATTGTTTCGGGAGCTATGGGAATTGTGCACATGGCCGTTTATATGGCCGTAGGGCTTTTCTTCTATAAAGAAACAGGCGCGCCGTTAGTTGAAAAAAGCCTGTGGGCCGGCGTATGCGGAATAGCGACGGTTATTGTCGTTGTAGGGAGCATGCCGATTTGGGAAGGGATATTCGGCGTTGATACGAAATACAGGCTGATGGAACTTGCAAATCCAAATAACGAACTTATAAAGAGGCTTATGCTTGAAACCCCGGGAACATACCACCACTGCCTTGTTGTGGCAAATTTGGCCGAAGCGGCCGCATACGATATATTCTGCGACGGCGAGCTTGCAAGGGTAGGCGCTTATTACCATGATATAGGAAAGCTGAATAACCCGCTGTATTTCAGCGAAAACCAGTTCGGAGAAAACATACACGACAGGCTGGATCCTTATATAAGTGCAAAAATGATAATAAAACATGTTTCCGACGGAATTGAAATGGCAAAGAAAAACAGGCTGCCAAACGTAATTATAGATATAATAAGCCAGCATCAGGGCACAACCCTCGTTAAATATTTCTATATGAAATCGGCTAAGGAAAAAAATAATATTGAAACAAGGGAAGAAGATTTCAGATACCCAGGGCCGATACCGCAGTTTAAGGAATCGGCGATAGTTATGCTTGCCGATACGGTTGAAGCGGCTGTCAGAAGCACGGCTTCGGCGGGCGGATCGCCTAAGGATATAGAAAAGATAATAGACACGCTTTTTAAGGACAAGCTTAACGATGGGCAGCTTAACGACTGTCGTCTTGACTTGAAGGAATTGGAAACGATTAAAAAATCATTTATGAAAGTGTTTAACGGCATGTACCATGAACGCGTGGCATATCCTAAGGAGGAAGATATTGAAAGGACAAGGCGCGAACAGAAAGCGAAAGAAAAAAACGACGATGAGGGGAAAGGAAGTGTATGATGACGCTTTTAATTGATAACAGGGCAGATTGGGAGCTAACGGATGAATACGAAAAGTTGTTTAACGACACGGCTTTAAAGTGCCTTGAATACGAAGGGTTTGATACGAATTGCGAAATAAGCCTTTCTATAGTAAACGGCGGGGAAATGCGGGATATAAATAAGTATTACAGGGGAATAGACAAGGAAACGGACGTTTTAAGTTTCCCGCTTTTGTCGTTTAATGACGGTGAGAGGCCTGAACTGAACGAAAACGGAGAAATAATGCTCGGCGATATTATTATATCAATAGGGCGTGCGGCGGCACAGGCGGAAGAATACGGCCACAGCCTTACGCGGGAACTTGCCTTTTTGACAGCCCACAGTATGCTTCATCTTCTTGGATACGACCATATGGAAAAAAAAGACGAGGAAATAATGTTTTCCAAGCAAAGGGAGATATTAGACGCTATGGGCATCGGAAGATAAAAAGGAGTGGCTGAATGCGCAGATTTTTTATAATGCTTGCATGCATGGCGGCGCTTTCTTTTGTGGCTTGCGGAAACGATAAGCCTGAAGAAAGCGCGGAACTTCAGAGCGAAAACATTTATGATAAAAAAGAGGAAGCAGAACCTACCGAGGAAGCGGATCCGTATGAATCAATGGCTGAAAGCCCGTTCACGGGAGAATATATTGATAAAGAGACCGCAAGGCTGAGGCCGTTTGCCGTTGTTATAAATAATCTTCATAAGGCTTTGCCGCAGAGCGGGATAGGGCAGGCCGATATATATTATGAAGTTCTTGCCGAGGGTGAAATTACAAGGATAACGGCTGTTTTTCAAGACTTTGACGCTGAAAAGATAGGCCCGGTAAGAAGCGCAAGGGAATATTTTACATGCTTTGCCTTGGACAGCGATGCTGTTTTTGTGCACCATGGCGGAAGTGAAACAGGGTATGCCGCAATAAAAAACAGGGGCGTTGAAAATATTGACGGAATGGTAAGCGGCGCGTTTTGGCGTGACAGCGAGCGTGCCGGTATGCCGGGAATGTACGAACACAGTTCGTATACAAGCGCCGGGAACATAAAGAAAGAAGCGGAAGAGAAGGGATACAGGAAATATCTTGATGAAAACTATCCCGGCATGTTTTCTTTCTACGAAAGCGAAACGCAGCTTACAGGCGAGGCCGTCAACGCCGCTAGTGTGAGCCTTCCGTATTCAAGCTATCAGATAAGCGGATTTTTATATGATCCGCAGGAAAGGGTTTACAGCCGTTTCCAAAGCGGCGAACCTCAGATTGACGAACTGACGGGAGAACAGATAAAGGTTAAGAACATAATAATACAAAATGCAAAAACATGGGCAATAGCCGGAGACGACGCCGGTAGGCGCGGCGTAGAGCTTGTCGGAAGCGGCGCGGGCATGTTTATTACAAACGGTAAGGCAAGAAATATTACATGGGAGAAAGACAGCTTCTCTTCTCCGACAAGGTGGTATGATGAAAAGGGGAACGTATTAAAATTAAACAAAGGAAAAACATGGATATGCGTTTTCCCTGATAATATTGAATATACTCTGGAGTGATTTTATTGGATAATGAAGGCTTAATTAAAGCGGCCGAAAAGGCGATGGAAAACTCATATTCGCCGTATTCAAATTTTAAGGTTGGGGCGGCGGTTCTTACCGGAAAAGGCGGGATATATACCGGATGCAATATAGAAAACGCGTCCTATGGGGCGACAAACTGTGCCGAAAGGACGGCTGTGTTTAAAGCCGTTTCCGAAGGTGAAAGGGAATTTTTAAAAATTGCGGTTGTATCGTCCGCGGGGGATCTGACGTTCCCATGCGGCATTTGCAGGCAGGTTTTGGTGGAATTTATGCCTGAAGGAAGTATTATACTAAAAGACAAAAACGGCGCTGTTAAAGAATATACGGTTAAAAGCCTTTTGCCTAATTCTTTCGCACTGTAACGGAAAAGGTGGTATTTATGTCTGAAAAGAGCTGGGAACAGCTGGAAGAATGGTGCTTGAACTGTTATCGCTGCGGCCTTTCTCAGGGGCGCCATAATGTTGTTATCGACAGGGGAAGCAGACAGTCCGAAATTATGTTTATAGGAGAGGGGCCGGGAGAGCAGGAGGATTTGCAGGGCAGGCCTTTTGTCGGCCCTGCCGGGCAGTTGTTTGACAAACTGCTTGTAGCGGCCGGGTTTGCCCCTGATGAAGTTTATGTTGCAAATATAGTTAAATGCAGGCCTCCGAATAACCGCGATCCAAGGGAAGAAGAACAGCAGGCATGTATTAATTATTTAAGGTATCAAACGGCGCTTATAAAGCCGAAAATAATAATATGCCTCGGGCGTATCGCCGCAAAAGCCATAATAGACAGGGATTTTAAAATTACAAAGGATCGCGGAAGATGGATACAGCGAAAGGGCGTTTGGATGATGGCAACATTCCACCCGTCGGCCGTTTTAAGGGATGAACTTAAAAAACGTCCGGTGTGGGAGGATTTTAAAAGCATACGGATGAAATTTGATGAAATATGTTGATTTGAGAGGAGAACAATAATATTGGCAAAAGAAAAATTTTTTTCTGGATTTGTTTCGCTTGTCGGAAGGCCGAATGTAGGCAAATCGACACTTATGAACAGGCTTATCGGCGAGAAAATAGCCATAGTTTCGCCTAAGCCGCAGACAACGAGAAACAGGATACAGTCCATACTTACAAAGGACGACTTCCAAGTTATATTTATCGATACGCCCGGGATACATAAGCCTAAACATAAACTGGGGAATTATATGGTAAAGGCGGCGGAAACTACTTTTAACGAGGTTGACGCCGTTTTGATGCTTGTCGAGCCGGACGAAAAGGCGTTTGAAAGCGACGCGGCCGTTATAGAACGTTTCAAGGGGATTAAAACGCCTGTTATACTCGTTATAAATAAAATAGACGCTGTAGATAAAAGCAGTATTTTGTCTATTACGGATATGTACAGGAAGATTTACGGATTTGCCGAAATAGTGCCTGTTTCCGCAAAGGAAGGCGACAATACTGACAGGCTTTTGGAAGTTATAAAAAAATACCTTCCGGAAGGGCCGAAATATTTTCCCGACGACATGGTTACTGATCAGCCGGAACGCCAGATTGCTTCGGAAATAATAAGGGAAAAAGCTTTAAGACTTTTACAGGATGAAATACCGCACGGCATAGCTGTGGAAATTTATTCCATGAAAAAGCGTTCCGACAAGAATCTTGTCGACGTGGAAGCTACGATATATTGCGAAAGGGAAAGCCATAAAGGCATTATAATCGGGAAGCAGGGCGCGATGTTAAAAAAGATCGGGATAAGGGCAAGGCAGGATATATCGGCGCTTTTAGGCTCGGAAATTAACCTCCAGCTTTGGGTTAAAGTTAAAAAGGACTGGCGCGACAGCGATTTTATGCTTAAAAATTTCGGTTACGATCCTAAAAGGATTTAAAATATGAGCGTTGAAAAAGTAAAAGGGATTGTTTTAAAAGAATATATTTCAGGCGAAAGCAGCAAGCGTATCGTCGTTCTTACGGAAGAAATGGGGAAATTAACGCTTAACGTCAAAGGCGCCAAGAACGTAAGGAGTAAGCTTGCCGCATCTTCTCAGCTTTTTTGCTACAGCAGCTTTGTCGTTTATGAAGGCAAAGGGTTTTATTCCGTTACCCAGGCCGACGTTATAGAAAGTTTTTATGATTTGAGAAACGATATTATTAAACTGTCTTTCTGCACATACTTGCTGGAACTTACGGAGAGGACGCATTTTGAAGGCACGGAAAGCCGCGAAGTGCTGAAACTGCTTTTAAGGACCCTTTCCGTAATTGAAAAAACAGGATACGACGTACTGCTTGCCGTCAGCATATTTGAAATAAAACTTCTTCAGCTGGGCGGTTTTATAGGTTTTTACGGGAAATGTTTAAGATGCATGGGACAATTCAAAGACGTATATTATTTCAGCCCTTCAAACGGAGGGATTATATGCGGAGAGTGCGGGAAAAAAGTTTTGGGGGCTGTTCCGATATTAAGGGGCACTTTCCTTGCTTTAACATATGTTATGGGAAACAGCGGCCGGAAAATATTTGCTTTTAATGTTTCAAAAGAAATTAACGTGGAGCTGAGGGCAATACTTGAAAAATATATAGCGGAAAACATAGGGCAAAATTTTAAAACCCTTTCTTTTGCCAAAAACTGCCTTCATATTTGAACGTAAAAACCCCGCAAGGCGTAAGCGCTTCGTGGGGCTGTGGATTTAAAGTTTGTTTGAAATTGTTTTTCTTACTGTTTCGATCTGTTCGTCTGTGAGATCCAGCTGTTTCCATTTAATATCTACGCCGTCTCCTTCATACCTGGGGATTAAATGAAGATGGAAATGGTTTACAGTCTGCCCGGCGACAGGGCCGTT
The DNA here is from genome assembly GCA_024460105.1 of Anaerotignum faecicola. Classification (NCBI taxonomy): domain Bacteria; kingdom Bacillati; phylum Bacillota; class Clostridia; order Lachnospirales; family Anaerotignaceae; genus Anaerotignum; species Anaerotignum faecicola. Next base: position 310,341 of record JANFXS010000001.1, on the reverse strand, counting down.
ATTCTGCACTACGTTCATATTTTCAAACCCAAGGGAAGCTTTCATTGCCCTTGAAATAAGGACTGCAAGCTGGAACAGCTTTCCGGCCGTTTCGGGTTCTATCTCGAAAATATTGGCGTAATGTTTTTTGGGGAGTATGAGAACATGGCCTTCATTGCCGGGAAAACGGTCGAGTATAACTTTAAACTCGCTGTTTTCAAGTATTGTTGCCGAAGGGATCTTCCCGTCTATGATTTTGCAGAAAATACAGTCGTCCATAAAAAATACCTCCTTGAAATTATTGCTTCAAGGAAAGTATACCATATATGGATTTAAAATGCAAAATAATCCACAATTAATGGTTGTTATGGAATAGGTACACATTTAATACGGAATGATTTTGTTCATCGTTAAGTATTGACATAATCGTATTTATAATTTCCTGGTCGGTGAACATATTTGCAAGATCCCTGTAGAACCGGGCCGCTTCAACTTCGGATAGAATATTTTTATTGTATTGCGCGGCAAGATCCGCGCCTTCAAAATTATATTCTTTTGCTTTAACCTGAGGCACAACGCCGTAAAGCTCTTCATATATTTCGCCGAGAAGTTTTTTGTGGCGGCTTTCGTCAAGGAATATGCTCCTTAATATTTCTACATCCTCTTCCTTGACAGCGGCGGCGGCCAGAGCTTTATATTTTTGTTCGTCGTTGGCCTCTTCCTCTATGGCCATAATCATAAGTTCGGCAAGTTTTTCGTCGTTATTTGAATTTTGAGCAAATAAATTTTCGTTTCCCGCTTTTTTTATCGGCATTTCCGTGTTATATGGATACATTTAAACACTCCCTGCATAATAAATTAGTATTAATAAATTATATTCCGATAGACTGAAAAGATTACCCGTACAAGTTATTTTATAATATTGATGGGCGTGTTTAAGAGTATATTTGCAAAAGGCAGAAGGAAAATGTGTTGAATAAGAGCCGTATATTGAAAGTCCAGGGATGTATTTTGATATATAAAAAACTATTTTGGAGATGAATTTGTATGAAAACAATCGTTTTAACCGGCGGCGGCACTGCCGGGCATGTAACGCCTAATATCGCGCTGATACCAGAACTTTTAAAAGACGGCTGGGATATAAAATATATCGGCACTAAAAGCGGCATTGAAAAGGAGCTCATTTCAAAAGAGGGGATTGAGTATTTCAGCGTGTCGTCAGGCAAACTGCGCCGATATGTTTCAAAGGAAAATATAACGGATATTTTCAAAGTTACAAAAGGCGTGGCGGAAGCGAGAGCCATAATAAAAAAGATAAAACCCGATATTGTTTTTTCAAAAGGCGGGTTTGTCGCCGTGCCCGTAGTTCTTGGCGCGAAGCTTAACAACATACCTGTTATAATACATGAAAGCGATATAACCCCCGGCCTTGCCAATAAGATTGCAATGCCTTTTGCAAAAAAGGTGTGCACCACATTTCCGGAAACGGTTAAATATATTAAAGGCGGAAAAGGCGTAAACACGGGAACACCCATAAGAGAAGGGCTTTTCAAGGGCGACAGGCAAAAGGGGCTTGAGATATGCGGATTTAATAATTCCAAACCCGTTGTGATGATGATGGGCGGAAGCCTTGGAGCCGTTAAGATAAATAACTGCCTGAGAGGCTGTCTTGACGAAATATTAAAAAATTTCCAACTTGTGCATATATGCGGGAAAGGCAACTTAGATAAAACGAAAATGCAGCTTGCCGGATACAAACAGTTTGAATATGTTTCGGGAGAACTGCCGCATATTTTTGCGGCGGCCGATATTGTTGTGTCAAGAGCCGGTTCAAATTCCATATCTGAATTCCTTGCCCTTAAAAAGCCGGCGCTTTTAATACCGCTTTCGGCCTCGGCAAGCAGAGGGGATCAGATTTTAAATGCAAAGAGCTTTGAAAAACAAGGGTTTGCCGTTGTGCTCGAAGAAGAAAAAATGAGTGAAAAAAGCCTTGCCGAAGGAATAAGATCCCTTTATGCCGACAGAAACTCCATTAGGGCCAATATGGATAAAAGCGGCCAGACAAACGGAGTTGAAAACGTGATGAATATTATAAGGGAATATGCGCCGAAAAATGAATAGAATCATGGAAATTAAGTAATTTTAAGAAATATGTAATATACTTTAACAAAATGTGTTTGACAAACCATGCCGCGGCAAGTTAGAATTTATCAATGTTAGCAATAAGGTTTGGAGGATTGATTGATGAAAAAATTTATTTGTTTGGCAGCAATGTGCGTAATGGCGTTTACAGCCTGCTCAACAGACAAAACGGCTGAGGGCGGAAACGCTGAAACGGGCGTTCAGGAAGAAAATGCCGCAACTGACAAGGAAAAAGAGGATATTGACGCCGAAGTTGATGCAGAATATGACGAATTTAAGAATGATCTTTTAACGACAACGGCGGACATGCCGCAGTTTTCGGACATGGTCGACGGGGAAACGATTGCCGTAATCAAAACAAATAAAGGCGATATAAAAGTACGGTTCTTCCCTGAAGAAGCGCCGAAAGCCGTTGAGAACTTTATAAGCCTTGCGGAAAGCGGATACTACGACGGAGTTATATTCCACAGGGTTATTAACGACTTTATGATACAGGGCGGCGATCCGGACGGCGACGGTACGGGCGGCGAAAGCGCTTTCGGAGGAAAATTTGAGGATGAATTTTCATCAAAACTGTATCATTTCCGCGGCGCGCTGTCTATGGCCAACAGCGGCGCGGATACAAACGGCAGCCAATTTTTTATTGAGCAGAAAAAAGATATTACCGAAGGTTATTTTGATTATGTAAATCAGGTTGTTGAACAATACGGCGGGAATGATCTTTTATATAACTCAAATACGGGAAAAATATTGAGGACGAACTATGACGACGCTGTAAAAGCTAAATATGAGGAGGTAGGCGGTTCGCCGGATTTGGATTACGGATACACTGTATTCGGCCAAGTTTATGAAGGCATGGACGTTGTAGACGCTATTGCGTCGGTTGAAACTGATAAAACTGATAAACCGCTTGAGGATATAGTAATTGAAAATATAGAAATACAGGAATACAGCGCCCAATAAATGATCAGGCCGCGTATATAGTTTTAAGCGTAATTTGGCGTATGAAACTATATCGCGGCTTTTAATTTTATAAAAACAAAGCGGTTTTTATACTCGAAGCCGTAATGTTTATATCTCATATTCTTAACCGGAAATATTTTCGGTTTGTTTCCATTACGTTAATTTTAATCCGAAACGGAAAGCCGCCTAACGTTAGCGGAAGTTGGGGAAAACGGTTAAAACCGCGGAAACGGCGGCAGTATCGGCGTTTATTGTGTATTCGATATAAATTATCGGATATCGGGAAAAAGTAAAAGCGGCATTACAGTATAGATGTCTGTAATGCCGCTTTTATAACTTTAACGCTATGGATCGTAAAATTAAGCGTATCCAATATACCATTAAATCGGTTAAAAATCAACATATTTTTTAAAATTTGCAAAGAAATTTTGAAATCAAAAGTTTTTTATTTACGGCGGATATTATTTCTTATATTGCCGATTTATTTCACGAAGAATTTAGCGGCCGTATATGGGATGAAATAGTTGTTTCATATCAAAATTTCTAAGTTGTGCAATTTATAACAGATATATCTTAATGAGTTTATTATAACAATATTATAAAATTTGCATAACTTTGTACTGATGGGTACAGGAGTTGATAATTATTATGCGTATAATAATGCAATATAATATTATTGTTGTTAATGTATTTAATAAATGAAATGGGAGTTATGAGTATGGAAAATATGAAATATATAAGAATGGAAGAATTTTGGAGATTTACAGAATGGATTATTGAAAATAATGAAAAGTCATGGCAAATTTATGATTTTTTATTTTATGACACAAGTGCGGAGAATGGGATTAAGGCATTAACTTATGCTGTTGAAAATGAGTTTTTTTATATTATTCCTATTTTGTACAATAAAATTAATGAAACATACAGTGGAAATAAATCTATTAAAAACATACTTTTTAAAGAACTCAGCCCTTATTTCAAAGAGCCGTCGAAATTTGAGGATATTTGCAGGAAGATTATAAAAAGCATGGAGGATAATATTAATTCCGAAAAGATTAACGGCATATTATAAAATACGGACAGGCTCGTTTGGATTACAAAAACAGCGTTTTCACGTCAGGGCCTTGTTTTGGACGCCGTTAAAAACAAAAAATTAACTTCTCCTGCAACTTAACTGCATGCAGTCTTTTAAAAAGCTAACAAAATTCAAAATATATTTTAATTAAAATCCGACGCTATTTTTGTTGAGGAAAACAGAAAAATATGATAATATTATATAAAAGTAGGCGTTTATCGGCGGCCTTTTGAAAATTTAACGCGCTTATAAAATTACCGTTTTTACGGAACTTTATATTTATGGCGGCTGTTTAATTTTTTGGTGGGAACGCCGCCACAAATTCCGTTTAAGAAAATATATTTATGTATGCTGATTTTCTTAAACGGAATTTGCTTGTGCGGCGCCGCGTTTTTTATTGCGCGCCGTTTTATGCGGGTCGGCGAAGCGGTATTGTTTATCGGCGGCGGCGGGAGGCACTTTTAAGGCGGCATGTTTTAAATCAGTTGTTCGGTTTATTATTTTATACGGCGATATGGCTTTTAGAAAAGATTTTGGGAGGATTTTAAAATGCGTACTAAGTATGTTTTTGTAACAGGAGGAGTTGTGAGCGGGCTTGGGAAAGGCATAACCGCCGCATCCCTCGGAAGGCTTCTTAAAGCCCGCGGGTATAAGGTTACTATCCAGAAGTTTGACCCATATATTAACCTTGACCCCGGAACGATGAGCCCTTACCAGCATGGAGAGGTTTTTGTCACGGAGGACGGCGCGGAAACGGATCTTGACCTTGGACATTACGAAAGGTTTATTGACGAAAATCTGAATATAAACAGCAATACAACGACAGGCAAGGTATATTGGTCTGTTCTTAATAAAGAACGCAAAGGCGAATACCTCGGCGCTACGGTTCAGGTTATACCGCACATTACAAACGAAATTAAAGAGAGGGTTTTCAGGGCGGGAAAAGTTGATTCTCCGGATATTGTAATAACGGAAATAGGCGGTACTGTCGGCGATATTGAAAGCCATCCGTTCCTTGAGGCCATACGTCAGGTTTCAAGGGAAATAGGCAAAGAAAATTGTATGTATATACACGTCACGCTCATACCTTACCTTTCAAAGGGAGGGGAGCTTAAAACAAAGCCGACACAACATTCTGTGAAAGAACTCCTTTCAATCGGAATACAGCCAGATATGCTTGTTTTAAGGACGGAACAGGAATTAAGCCAGGGCATGAAAAGCAAGCTTTCGCTTTTCTGCAATGTCGAAGAGGACTGCATAATTCAAAACCTTGACGCTGAAAGCCTTTATGAAATTCCGCTTATGCTTGAAGAGGAAGGCCTTGCGAGGGCCGTATGCCGTAAACTCGGCCTTGAAGACAGGACTCCGGATCTTAACGACTGGATGGCCGTGCTTGAAAGAGAGCGCAGCATGGATAAAACAGTTAATATAGCGCTTGTGGGCAAATATGTTGAGCTCCATGACGCTTACCTTTCTATTGTGGAATCGCTTCATCATGCCGGCATATTTAACGGAGCAGACGTTAACATACAATGGATTAACGCCGAATATCTTGACGAAAGCAACGCCTTTGAAACTTTTAAGGACAGCGACGGCATACTTGTTCCCGGCGGGTTCGGCGACAGGGGGCTTGAAGGCAAAATTACGGCTATTAAATATGCAAGGGAGAATAAGATACCGTTCCTTGGCATATGTCTTGGCATGCAGTGCGCCGTTATCGAATTTGCAAGGAATGTGCTCGGATACGAGGACGCGTTTACAGCTGAGGTTAAGCCAGACACAACTCATCCCGTTATAGACATTATGCCCGAACAGCGCGATATAGAAGACATGGGGGGAACGATGAGGCTTGGCGCTTATCCGTGCAGGCTTGAAAAAGGCTCGTTTGCATACGATGCATACGGAGAAGAACTTATTTATGAACGCCACCGCCATAGGTATGAATTTAATAATGTTTACAGGAAAGAAGTTACCGAAGCCGGTATGAAAATAACGGGACTTTCGCCCAATGAAAAGCTTGTTGAAATTGTTGAAATACCGGATCATCCATGGTTTGTAGGCGTACAGTTCCATCCGGAATTTAAGTCCAGGCCAAACAGGCCGCATCCTCTTTTCAGGGATTTTGTACGCGCCTGCCTGAACAATGACAGAAGCTGAAACGTATAAAAAGCGGGCTTTGTCTGCATTTACATATTATTCATATTCTGTTTAAAGACTTGTCACCAATGTTAACGTAAATAGTTATATAATATTTGTAATGAAACTTAGAAAATTCGGCGATTTACATATATAGAGCGCTCATGGAAAAACAACTTTTTGAAAGCAGCGCGTTTTGGCGTTTTGGTGGTTTCTATGAGGCATAACGGCTTGAAAATTATTTTTAAGGAAACGGCAATTTTTGTATCCGCCTTAAATGAGGTTTGACGAGAGCTGTTTTTGTTTAAGATTGGAGGCAGTGCATGATTAGGGAAATAGAGGACAATTTTATTAAAACAAATGAAAAGATAGAAAAAATACTTGTTTGTATAACGGCCCAGTGCAATTCTAAAAGGCTTATAGACGAAGGCGCAAGGGTTGCCGATTTGAATGACGGCGAATTACATATACTGCATGTGCAGCAAGGCGACAGCATTTTTAATAACAGCGAAACGCCGAAGCTTTTGGAAGAATTATTTAATTATGCGTCGCAAAAGGGCGGAATGGTACATTTTTACTGCGACGAGGATGTTTCGGAATGTATAGGGAACTTTGTTAACGAAACGGGAATAACAAAGGTCGTACTTGGAGAACCTCCCGTTGTGAAGGAAATCACGGATGAAACTATACTCGAGCAGCTTAAAGTCGTGATCCGCCATATTTATGAACCCGTAGATTTAATTATTGTAAGGCGGCAGGAAGGCCTTGAAAACATTGTTATACAAAAAAAGGGTCAATAAACATAAAATGGCATGTTTTTTGTTGCATTAAAAAGGATAATATATTATTATAAACTTTAAGCAGTTTTTTACAAAAGCATCACCATTTATTTAAAGGAGAGAAATTAACAATGAGTATTTATGAAGACTGGATAAAAAGGGCTTTCACAGCTGAAGGCAGAAGCGTTGACGCAGTTTGGAACGATTACCTTCCGAAGGAACAGGCTATATATGAATATATCCTTAACGGGAAAGTTACAAAAATCGAAGGCACTATTGAAGAACTTGCAAAAAGGTTCAATATTACTGCCGAATATGCTATTGCGTTTGTAGACGGCCTTAATGACATTCTTCCGAATCCTTATAAGGTAGAAGAACTTGACGAAAAGAGCGAAGTTAAGATCGATATTGATTTTGAAAAGCTTTTCAAAAAAATGGTTGAGTATAAGGCGGAGCACCTTTACAGCCTTAAACAATGGGATAATATTTTTGACGAAGAAAAAAGAAAAGAGCTTTTCATGGAACAGAAAAAAGCAAGGACTGTAGTTAAAGCTCCTAAAATCGGCCGCAACGATCCTTGTCCATGCGGAAGCGGGAAAAAATATAAAAAATGTTGCGGAGCTAACGTATGAAAACAATTATCAGAAAAATAGATAATTTGTACAGCGACCATAAATTTATTGAAGAAGCCGCCGGTATTCTCCAAAGGGGAGGCCTGGTGGCTTTTCCTACAGAAACGGTTTATGGCCTTGGGGCCAACGGGCTTTCGGCGGAGGCGTGCCGGAAAATTTACGAGGCTAAAGGGAGGCCCGGCGATAACCCGCTTATACTTCATATTGGCGATATTGAAGGGCTTTATGAAATTGCGGAAGAAATAACGCCCACCGCAAAAAAGATAATAGATAAGTTTTGGCCGGGGCCGTTAACTATGATATTTAAAAAAAGGCCGTGCGTGCCCGATAATGTTACGGGCGGGCTTGATACGGTGGGAGTGCGTTTCCCCTCAAACGAAATTGCCCGGGAGCTTATACGTCTTGCAAAAGTCCCCGTTGCCGCGCCGAGCGCAAATTCATCCGGAAAGCCAAGCCCGACTCGCGCAAGCCATGTTCAGTTTGATTTGGATGGGAAAATAGATATGATACTCGACGGCGGGGCAGCCGATTTCGGCCTTGAAAGCACTATTGTCGACGCTACGGGCGGCAAGGCGGTTATTTTAAGGCCGGGGGCTGTAACAAAAGAAATGCTGGAAGGCCTTTTGGGATACGCCGAAATTGACCCTGCCGTACTTAAAAAGCCTGACAAAAATATTATACCTAAAGCTCCGGGAATGAAATACACCCATTATTCTCCTAAGGCAAGCGTTATACTTGTAAAAGGCGAAATGGGCAAAGTTGTTGAAGAAATTAACAGACGGGCAAAGGAAAAACAGCGCGACGGCCTTAAAATAGGAGTGCTTGCCACCGACGAAACAAAAGCGCTGTATAAAGCCGATATAGTTTTAAGCGCCGGAAGCAGGAATGATGAGGTTTCGATTGGAGCTAACCTTTTTAAAATTTTAAGAAAGTTTGATTATCTTGACGCCGATATTGTGTTTTCGGAAGTTTTTTCCGAAAAGGGTGAAGGGCTTGCAATAATGAACAGGCTGAAAAAAGCGGCCGGATATAACTATATAGAGGTGTGATTTTATGAATATACTTTTCGTATGTACAGGCAATACATGCCGCAGCCCTATGGCGGAAGCAGTAGCCAAAAGCATTTTTCCGAAAGAAGGAATTGAGATAAGATCGGCAGGCATAAATACAGGAGGCGAGCATGGAGCGTCTGAAAACGCCGTTTTGGCCGCCGCAGAGCTTGGGCTTGATTTAAAAAAACATAAACCGACGCAGATAACATTGGATCTTATAAAATGGGCAGATATTATACTTACTATGACAAACGGGCAGAAACAGGCGATTGCAGGGGCATGCGCCGAACTTAACGTACCCGTATTTACAATTGCGGAATATTCGGGACACGGCGGAGAAGAAGTTCCGGATCCGTATGGCTGCGGTTTGGACATATATGAGGACTGCATTATCACATTAAAAAAATATATTGCCGAAATAGCCGATATATTGATGAAATAATTGAAAAAGCAGACGATAAATGGTATTATATCATTATAACTATTTTTTTACGAAAGGAAGTTAGTAATGATAGCGTTAGGCTGTGACCATGGCGGATACCCGCTTATGAAAGAAGTTATAAAATACCTTGATGAAGCAAAAATAGAGTATAAGAATTTTGGAACATATTCTGAAGACTCATGCGACTATCCGGTTTTTGCAAAGGCTGTTGCGGGCGCAATCGTAAACGGCGAATGTGAAAAGGGGATACTTATCTGCGGCACGGGAATCGGAATTTCCATAGCGGCAAACAAGGTTAAAGGCGTAAGGGCGGCTTTATGCCACGACTGTTTTTCCGCAAAAGCGACAAGGCAGCATAACGACGCAAATATACTTGCAATGGGCGCAAGGGTTGTCGGGGCGGGGCTTGCAGTAGAAATTGTTAAAAATTTCCTGGAAACGCCGTTTAGCAATGAAGAAAGGCATATACGCAGGATAAATATGATTGAAGACTGATTGGAGGCCAAAAATGGGTAAACTATTTATTTCTGAACATCCGTTGATCCAGCATAAAATGACGCTTTTAAGGAACAAAGAAACAGGAACGAAAGAATTTAAGGAGCTTATAGGTGAGGTTGCAATTCTTTTAACATATGAAGCCACCAGGGATCTTCCTCTTGAGGACATTGAAGTTGAAACGCCTATTGAAAAATGCAGCGGCAAAACAATTACAAAAAAACTTGCCGTAGTGCCTATACTTCGTGCGGGCGTTGGTATGAGCGACGCTATTAATCAGATACTTCCTACGGCTAAAATCGGGCATATAGGCCTTTACAGGGATCCTGAAACGCTTAACCCGGTTGAATATTACTGCAAGCTTCCCAGCGACATAGGTGAAAGCGAAGTATTTTTGGTTGACCCAATGCTTGCAACAGGCGGAACTGCCGAGGCGGCTATTGGGTTCCTGAAGGAAAGAGGCGCTAAAAAAATTACTATGCTTTGCATACTTGCCGCTCCGGACGGGGTAAAAGCAGTTCAGGCCGCCCATGACGACGTTGACATTTATGCGGCAGGGTACGACCCTAAGCTTAACGATCATGGCTATATTGTTCCGGGGCTCGGCGATGCCGGCGACAGGATTTTTGGGACAAAATAGCATTTTTAGGAGAGATTGGATTTGGTACACGATTGGGTTTTATATATAGCGGCTTTTTCAACTGCTTTTGCAATTTCAAACCTTATGACGCCGGTTGCAAAAAAAATATCTGTTAAAGTTGGAGCGATTGACTATCCGAAGGCAAGGGGGATGCATTCAAAGCCTATGCCGCGTATGGGCGGGATTGCCATTGTTTTGGGATTTATGCTTACGTTGCTTCTTCTTTACAGGTTTATGAAGCATAATAACCCAAATCAGATAATAGGATTTATTGTCGGGGCGGGGATCATTGTCGTGCTCGGCATATTCGACGATTGTTTTAATCTTAGGGCAAGGTTTAAATTTATAGTTCAAATTTTGGCGGCATGCGTAGTGGTTTTTTCCGGCATACGGATAAACGTTGTGTTTTGGCCGTTTACAACAGTACTTCATTATTTGAGTATTCCTATAACCATATTATGGATTGTGGGCGTTACTAATGCGGTTAACCTTATAGACGGACTTGACGGGTTAGCCGCCGGCGTTTCTTCAATAGCGTCGCTTTCTCTTATGGTAATGTGCATATTGACCGGAGATGAAATGTCGGTTGTTTTAACTGCAACGCTTGCAGGCAGTTGTCTGGGTTTCCTTCCGAGAAATTTTAACCCGGCCCAGATTTTTATGGGGGATACGGGTTCTACATTCTTAGGATTTACTCTTGCGGTAACAAGTATCATGGGCGTGTTTAAGGGATATGCGTTTTTGGCGCTTGCGGTTTCAATGCTTTCTTTAGGGCTGCCTATTTTCGATACGCTGTTTGCGGTTTTGAGACGCGCGGCGAAAGGACAGCCGATAATGTCGCCGGACAGGGGGCATCTCCATCACAGGCTTATAGATAAAGGTTTTACACAAAAGCAGGCCGTTATGATACTTTACGGTATCAGCTTGCTATGCGGGCTTTTGGCTATATTTATTACCTATAAGGATGCAAAAACTCTTGTAGTGATTATTTTAACGGTATTCCTGCTGAGTTTTGTTATATATTTTTTCAACAACATGAGAAAAAATAAAGAATAAGAAAGGGGATATTTATATGAGAGAATTAAAAGGCACAAAAACGGAAGCCAACCTTAAAACAGCTTTTGCCGGCGAATCAGAAGCGAGAAATAAATATACATATTATGCAAGCAAGGCTAAAAAGGACGGTTATGAACAGATCGCGGCTTTATTTTTGGAAACGGCTGAAAATGAAAAAGAGCATGCCAAAATTTGGTTTAAACTCCTTCATGACGGCGGGATCCCCGATACAATGACAAACCTTAAAGATGCGGCGGCCGGGGAGAACTACGAATGGACCGAAATGTATGCTCAGATGGCTAAGGAGGCCAAAGAAGAGGGATTTGACAAGATAGCGTTTCTTTTTGAGGAAGTCGCTAAAATTGAAAAAGCCCATGAAGAAAGATACAAAAGGCTCCTTGCAAATATTGAGGAGGGAATTGTCTTTTCACGCGACGGAGATACAATTTGGCAGTGCCGCAACTGCGGGCATATCCACATTGGCCCTAAAGCTCCCGAAGTGTGCCCGGTATGCGACCATCCGAAATCATTTTTTGAAATTAAATCAGGTAATTATTAAGATATAAGCAGTAAAAAATAAGCCTTGTTGGAAACAGCGGTTTCCATGAGGCTTATTTTTTTGTTAATAATTTTTGCTCTTTTAACGATAATTTTATGTTCGCAGAAATAACTGAACTTTTTATCTGTTTTGAGGGGTTTTATCCATTCTTTCGTATATTAATTCCGCTATGCCGTTATAATTTGATGATTTTATAAGCTTTAATTTAATTTCCATTTCAGATGTTCCAAAAAGGCGTAAGCCGGTTCCCAAAATGGTCGGAATAATAGAAATATGATAAACGTCAATCATATCTTCTTTTATAAGCTGCCGTGCCGTTTCGGCGCCGCCGCAAATCCAAATGTCTTTGCCGCTAACCTTTTTAAGCCTGTCAACCAGCGCTTTCGGGTTTTCTGACGTAAATTCGACGTCGCCTGATGAAGCAGGTGCGCTGTGTGTAATCACAAAACTTTTTAAACCTTCATAAACCCATTTCCCGGGCGAGAGCTCCGTGATTATCTGGCTGTAAGTTTTTCGCCCCATTATTACTGTGTCAATATTTTTAATAAATTCCGAGTACGGATCGTATCGGGTGTTTTCACTGCTTTGGCCAGAAAGCCAGCCTACGCCGCCGTTTTTGTCCGCTATATATCCGTCGAGACTTACCGCAATAAATAAAACAGTTTTCCGCAATATGACCGCCGCCTTTCATCGGAATGGTTTTAAATATAATTATTATATCATGGCAAGCCGGTTAAAAAAAGAATTTAATTACCTTATAACTCCAGTTTAAAAGGGCAGCATAATCCACAAGGAAAAATTTTTTGCATTTTCGTGATGTATACGCTTGCCGTAGGTTCGGCGGCGGCGCGTATGCGCCTTGAACCGCAAAAAATTTTTCCTTATGAAGCAGGAATTTTTGACGGGCGTCAGCGGCGTAAGAGTCAGGCAAAGGCGCGCAGGCGCAGCGTAGCCTACGGCAAGAAAGCGGCTTTAACGCAGACATTGTGCCGCCGCCCGTTAAAACAGCGCGTCCTTGTAAATAAATGGAAGCTATTTTTTATGTAAACTTAAACGGCTGTATTTAAAAATTTTTAGGAATATGATATACTGTATATCAATAAATTTTTCGGAGTGTTTTTGATGGATAACAGTAAAGAGAAAAAACTTGGAAGCATAAAACTGGGCGGCTCCTTCCTTGAAAAATATATCGTATATACGCCCGCCGAATTTCTTAGGGTTTATATATGTTTTAAGGCTTTGGAAAACGGCAAAGGGGTTGCTGTCGACGAAATAGCGGATTATATTAAGGCCGATAAAGCTATGGTATATGAAGCCGTTACATATTGGAAAATGCAGGGAGCGGTTACATTTGAAAACGGCGTCGTTACGCCCGCCGTAAAAGACAAGGCGCCTAAAAAAGTCCGTTTTGACGAGCCGCCTCAGTATTCGCCTATGGAATTGGCCGTATATGCGGAAAAAAACAGCGAAGTCAAAAAGCTGTTTGACATGGCTCAAAGATATTTAGGGCGGCTTCTGAGCCATAATGATTTGGCGTGCATATTTTCCATTTATCATTGGATGGGGCTAAGCATTGAAGTAATTGACAGGCTTCTTTTTTACTGTACGGGAAATAACCACAGGAATATACGCTATATTGAAAGAGTGGCCGTGGACTGGGCTGAAAGCGGAATTGCAACGGCTGAAATGGCCGATGAAAGGATAAAGCTTTATAACACCGATTTCAGGCAGATAATGCGGGCTTTCGGCCAAAGCGGAAGAAACCCTGTGCCGTCGGAAGAAAAATATATGAAAAGGTGGCTTAAAGAGTATAATTTCCCGGTTGAAATTGTTGTTATGGCCTGCGAAAAAACTGTGCTTAACACAGGCCGCGCCGTTTTCGGATACGCCGACAGAATACTTGCGGATTGGTTTGAACAGGGAGTCAGGACAAAAGAGGATATTGCGGCGCTTGAGGCGAAATTCACGCAAAGCCGCGCGGAAAAAGCGGATACTTCAAAAACATCCGCTCAGGAAACGGCTAAAAAGACGGCGGCAAAAAGTAAATTTGCCGGATACGAACAGCGAAATTATGATTTTGAAGCCTTTGAAAAATTTGAACAGCAGCAAAGAGAGGGGAAGTAGTTCAGCATGGCGGGAAGAAGCGCAATATATAAGGAGATACTTAAATATTACGACAGGCTAAGGACAAACAGCGAAGCGGAACTTAGGCAAAGGAAAAGGGAAGTATATGCGGCTGTGCCGCGCATTGAAGAAATAGACAGAGATATTGCCGCGGCGGGAGTTGAGGCCGCCAAAAAAGTATTGGAAAATCCGGCAGAAACGGAAAATTTTGATAATGAACTTAAAGAAATAATTTCAGCCTTAAAAAATGAAAAAAAAGAACTTATGGAAATAAACGGTTTTGACGACGATTATCTTGAAGTAAAACATATATGCCAAAATTGCGGAGATACCGGATTTATAGGGGAGGAAAGGTGCAAATGCTTTTCGCAGAAACTTGTGGATATGGCATACAGCAGTTCAAATATAAAGGAAATTGTCAAATATGAAAATTTTGATAATTTTGATCTTTCCTTTTATTCGGATAAATGCGGAGAAAATGAAATAATTTCCCCTCTCGAAAATATAAAGAGCATACTCGGCATATGCCTTAATTTTACACGGGCCTTTGGAAAAAGCTTTAATAATCTTCTTCTTTATGGAAGCCCCGGGCTTGGAAAGACTTTTTTATGCAACTGTATTGCAAAAGAACTTCTTGACAGGGGCGTTACCGTTATGTATGTTACGGCCCCGCAGCTTTTTAAAGCCATAGAAAAGGAGCGGTTTAACGGCTCTCAGGATGATGAGCCTGGGAATTATGTTGAAGATATTCTCGATGTGGAACTGCTTATAATAGATGATCTGGGAACGGAGTTTACAACGGTTTTCTCAAGTTCCGAGCTTTTCAACATTATAAATTCAAGGCTGATTTCAAAAAAGCCTGTTATCATTTCAACTAACTTAGGGCTGAAAGACTTAACGGAAAAATATTCGGACAGGATTACGTCAAGGCTTATGGGCAGTTTTACAACACTGAAATTTTTTGGGGAAGACATAAGGCTGCTGAAAAAATTCCGAAAATAGAAAACTTTTTTTTCGTTTATGCGTATAAAAATATATAGTGGTTTTGGAATTGTGATTGTAATAGTATTGTAAGGAATTATTAATTGTAATTTTTATTTCAAGGCTGTAAAATTATTGCTATAAAGGAAATGACGCATCTTAAATTATATTTTTGGAGGATAAATCTATGAAAAATGCTAAAAGTGCTGCAATGGGATTTGTTGCCGGAGCTTTATGTATGGTATCCGTTACTGCGTTTGCCGATTCATATCCGGAGATTATGGCGAAACTTTTCAACGACGTTGTTGTTAAGGTTGACGGCGAATATAAAGAACCGCCGGCAGATCAGCCTATACTTAATTACAACGGGTATGCGTATGTGCCTTTGCGCTATGTTTCAGAAACGCTCGGCGCAACCGTTAATTTCGATATACCTACAAGAACTATAGACATACAAAGCGATAAAAGGACTTATGTTAAAGAAGTTCCTGTTGAAAAAATAGTTTATGTGGATAAGGATGATCCGAACTATGACAAAGTTGAAAAGAAAAAGGCATATGAGGAGCTTCCGGTTAAGAGCAAAAAGAACGATCACACAGTTGAAGTAACAGGAGTTACCCGTGATGAAGGAATGAGTTATACAAAAATTTTCCTTAATGTCGAAAACGACAATAACTATGGATGCCAGATTGTGCCTTCGGAATGTACCCTCGTTGTAGACGGTGAAGAAGTTCCGAAATATAATGTTGTGCGCCTTTGGGATCAAAGCTGGTCTTTAAGCGATATACAATATGACGACGAACGCGAAGGATTCCTCCTTTTTGACCTTATTGACGAGGACTGGGAAACAGCTACTCTTGAGGTTAAGCTTTTGAGCAACGAAGAAGGCAAGGAAGAAGTACACACATTTGATATTAAGCATGAATAATAAACATATATTGAAAGAAGGGAATATAAAGAATGAATTATAAAAAAACTCTTGCCGCCGCAATAGCCGCGTCGATGGCAATCAGCAGCTCGGCTTTTGCCGCAGCTTCTACGGGAGCCATACCCGAATCCGTTGAAAAAACTGAGGAACAGCAGGTCCCTGTTTATACCTTTGACGAAGTATATGAAATGGCAAAAAAGAACTCTTCTACACTTAAGCTCCTTGAAGAAAACAGCGATCTTCTAAGCGCGCAGGGCAGGGCGCTTGAGCAGAGCCTGGGAGGGCTGACAACGTCAGGCTCGCCTATGGGATTTACGTATACGCCGGAATATGAATCAATAATGCAGCTTACAAGCCTTGCACAGACAAGGGAGAGCGACAGGTACAACAAGGAAGCCGCGCTTTTAAGCCTCGAAGGCGGCATAATAAATACAATGAATACTATCGTTATCGGCGAAAGGGAGCTTGAAACGTCTGAAATCACGATTGCCAATAAAGAAGCCGATTTAGCGTTGGTAAACCTTAAAAAGAGTCTCGGCACGGCTACCGAAACACAGGTTACCGCCGCTCAGGCTGAGTTGGATCAGGCAAAAGCAGATGCACAATCCGCAAAAAAATCGGTGGAAAATGCATATTCGAGCCTTGCAACTGTAATGGGGATCGAAGATACGAATTTTAAAATAAGCTATTCCCCTGAAGAAGATTACGAGCCGTATCAGCTTATCGGCACGCTTGACGGGTTTTTAATGCAAAAGAATGCAGAAAACCCTTCTTTGAAAGCTATGCAGTCGAGCATTGATTATCTTGAAAGGAACAAAGCTTTTACGCTTGCAAACAGCACATCGCCTTATGCTACTGACGAGATGAATTATAAAATAAGCCAGGCGAACTCGAATTTAAAGGATTTAAGGGATTCCCTTATGGACGCCGGAAGGGCCGTATATTCACAGATAATAACGCTTGAAGAAAGTATTGAGGCCGCTGAAAGCAGCCTTAAAGCCGCAAACGATGCTCTCAAGGTTGCCGAATTGAATCTTGAAACGGGTAACGGCATACAGCTTGACGTTGATAAGGCGAAAGAAAATGTAATTAAGCTTGAGGACAGTATATATAAAATGAAAGTTAATCACAGATATCTTGTATATTCCTTTGAAAACCCGGGAGCAAGCATGGGCGGCGGTTCGGCTTCATCGGGGAATTAAAAATTAATTAATTTATTAAACGGCTTCTTAAATGAAAAGAAGCCGTTTTTTATTTAGGATTTATATGGTAAAATAAAAACGCGAAATTACCTTAAAAATTCCGTTTTTATTGCGTAATCTTTTATTAAGGAGTGGTACTATGGGAGGAGAACAGCATCAGCTTGCAGAACTTGTTTACGCGGCTAAAGACGACGTAAATGCGGCTGATAATTTAATCAGGCAGTATATGGGTTTTATAAAATCCGAAACATTTAAATTTACAAACAAGGCCCCTGTAGAGGGTTGGGATGATGAACTGAGCATCGCCATGCTTGCGTTCCATGAAGCTATTATGGGATATTCAAGGTTTAAGGGGCCGTTTATTAAATATGCCGCACGGACGATACGAAGCCGGCTTATTGATTATTACCGGAAAGAAAAGCGGCATATGAACGTTATTTCATACGATGCGCCGGGCGAGGAAAATACGTCGTTGGCCGAGAGGCTTGACAGCGGACGGGATGAAGCGGCTGAAATAACTATTAGGCAGGCTGCTAAGATGGAAATACTTGAATTTGATGTGGAACTTAATAAATTCGGAATTGAACTAACAGAAATAGCTGAAAATTGCCCTAAGCAAAAAAGGACGCTCCAGGCGTGCCAAAGGGCGCTGGAATATGCAAAGCTTAACCCTTACCTTTTGGATGAACTTGTTAAGAAGGGAAGGCTGCCTATAGCTGAGCTTTCCGCCGGGGCGGGTGTTGACAGGAAAACCCTTGAACGTCATAGGAAATATATGGTTGCGCTCCTTCTGGCATTTACTAATGGGTTTGAAATTATCAGGGGCCACATTAAAAGCAGCAGCAGCTTGAAAGGAGGCGGCGCAATATGAAGGATTATCTTGTTATGGAATGTCGGATGGGATATGCGGTTGTGCTTTCCAAATCCGGTGAATTTATAAAGGTAGCCAATTTAAATTATGAAGTAGGGCAGGCCGTTGACGATGTAATAATTATGAACAACAGGCCTAAAAGATTTAACAGGCGTTTTAAACTGATAGGATTTTTAGCGTTTTTAGCTGTTATAATGTCTGTTTTTGCATATAGGTTTTGTTTTGCGGAGTATGGGGCTGTGCGTCTTGATATAAATCCGGATGTAATTATAACTGTAAGCCGAGGCGGCATGGCTTTGGATGTGGACGATTTAAATGAAGATGGGGACGTGCTTAAAACAGGTTATGGATATTCCTTTAAAACCGCCAAGAAAGTGTGTGCGGAGCTTGTTGACAGGGCAGTCGCGATGGGCTATCTTACTGACGGCGGAACGATTGTTATAAGCGCTGTTGCCCCGGATGACGATTGGTCGTCTGAAATGGAAAACAAGATAATTGAAGAAGTAAAATTCCGTATTTACGGACGTGTACAGGCCGATGTAGTAACGGTGTCGGAAGCCGTACAAAACGAAGATACAGGCATGTATGATAATTGGAATCATCTAAACGGATATGATTTGCAGAACGGCAGCGATACATTAAACAACGGGCAGACAACGCCAAATAACGGAAACACGTTAAACGGGCAAACGGCTCAGCAGAGCGTTCAAAATATGCAAAACGGGCAGTATACGCAAGATAATTCGGCTTATATGCCCGATACGGAAACCGGCGGTGAATATTCGGATATTACGGGAGAATTAGCAAGCATGATTTTTTCCGACGCGGAAACACGAAAAGAAATTGAAGAAAAAATGGACGATATAATGGAGGAAATTGAGGACTACCTCGAAGATGAATATTTCAAAAGCGACGACGATATGTATGAACGGCAGAAGGAAGAAATGGCACGGGAAATATTAAAAGAGTATTTGAAAATGTATGTTGAAAATTAAAAACTTTAAAAAAATTTTTTTAATACCCCGTTTTTGAAAAAAAGCGTCCGTATACTATAACAAACAGATAAATAAAAATTAAATTGTGCAAATACAGGAGGTAATATTATGAAAAAATCAATTTCAGGGAAAATGAAAGCGACATTGGTATCGTCTGCAGTTATAGCTTCATGTGTGGCCGGAACAACGGCGTATGCCGCCCTTCAGCTTATAGGTTCGGACAAAGCGGCTCAGATTGCAATGCAGCAGGCAGGAGTTGCAAACGGAGTCGTAGTTGACAACGACATCGATTTTGAAGACGGCGTTTATGAAGTTGAATTTGTTTCAGGAGGGACAGTATACGATTATAAAGTAAACGCAACAACAGGCGCCGCATGGCCTAATGGAATGAGCTATTTAAGGACGGGAGCCGGGCAGAATACAGCCGACATAAAGGTTATGACTCCATCTGAAGCTGAAAAGATCGCTCTTTCAAATGTAAAGGCCGAAGGAGCATATGTATTAAAGACAGAATTTGAAGACGAAGGATTTTATGAAGTTGAGATTATAGCGGGCAACACAAAGTATGAATATATGGTAAATGCCGTAACAGGCGACGCATATTTAAAAAGCAGCAAATATTTCCAGAATATATCGGCTGTAACAGGCGCAAAAGCCATGACGGAACAGGAAGCGGAAAAAGCAGTTCTTAACGATATAAATAAGCAGGGCGCATACGTAGTAAAGAATGAACTTGACGACGGATACATCTATGAGATAGACGTTGTTGCGGACACCGCTAAGTACGAATACAAAGTAAACAGCGTTACGGGAAAAATTTATTTAACAGATATAGAGTATTTCGGCATGAACGGCTCTTATCCTGTTTCCAATCCTGTGGTTTCACAGCAGGCTTCAGGTTCGGCAGGAGGAAACTTTATAACTGTGCAGGAAGCTAAGAATGCAGCTCTCAGCCGCGTAAACGAATCGGGGGCAAGGGTTGCGGAAGTTGATTTTGATGACGATGATTTTAAATATGAAGTAAAGATAATTGCGGGAATGTTTGAATATGACGTTGACGTAAGCGCAATTGACGGAACTGTTTACAAAGTAGAAAAAGAACACTGGGACTGGGATTAATATTCCATATATAATTTTAAAAAATTTGTAAACAGTATGTAGTATTATCATGCTCAATATATCGGCCGCCGTATATTTAAAAACGGAAAATAAAAAATAAAACGCCGCCGTGATTTTTTGAATTTATTATGGAAAAAGAGGAAAATGGCTAATGAATAAAATGTCAAAAAAAGGGATTATTTCAATAGCGGCCGTGGTTATTATTCTTGTTGCCGTTATTGGGATAATATCGGTTATGATGCTTAGAATAAGCAGCGAAGAGGCTGAAAGTATAGCTATGGCTAAAACCGGAGGAGGAGAAATTGTTTCGGAAGAAATAAGCAAAGAAGGCCCCCTATACGAATATAATTATATCATAGTAAACGGAAACAAATGGTATGATATAGAAATAAACGGTTTTGGCAATATTACGGAAATAGAAAGCGGGACAGGGGATTATCGGAGGCACTGACTGCTTAGTTTTAGCCTATAGGAGGTATTTTCTTAATCAATAGGGGACAAGCCTATATAAATTCAACAGGGAATTAAGCGAAGTTGTTTTTATAAGGCTTATTATGAAATTGGAGGCTTTGTATTTTAAGCCTTCAATTTTTATTTTCAACAAATCTTTGGCCAAAATTTCAATTTGTTGCCTGTGGCTGATCAAAACTTATTGTTTTTGCAACATGAAAGTCTTAAAAGCAAAAAATTTTATTCATCAATATTATATTATAAGAAAGAAGATGAATTTATGTTCTGTAAGCATAATGTGATACGCCGCCTTCATGTTCTTTGCGTTTGATTTGCTTTTGAATAATGACGAGAAAAGTTCCGGCAATCAAAGAATTTCATTTAAAATTTAAATAAATGACGATAGGAAAATAAACCGTAAAACATCTTGAATGGCATAGCAGTAGTTCATGGTTTGATAACGACGATATTTTTATGTGCCGGATAAGAAGCTTAATATCAGACGGGCATATTTTTGTTATATTATTTTCGCATGCTTACATATTGCTGCCGACAGCCGTCATAGAATTATTATAACGCTTATTTGGGAAGTGGTTTTATGGACTTTGCGGAAATAAGATATTTGGAAAACGGAAGTAAAGTTTGGTTTAAACCGTTTATCAGGAATTTGCCTGAAACTGTATACAGGAAATACATTATGGCTTTTGCCCCCGTTAAAATGGAAGAAATTAAGGCATACGGAGGCAGTGGCCTTAAAATAACGTTTCCCGTTCATAAGGACAATAAAGATCCGGATTTGGAATTGAGGCTTATTAAAAAGACAGCCGCCATACTTATGGATAAAAAGATTGATATTGTCATAAACAGGGAAGGCATACCGTTTATGCACGGGTTTAAGGAGGTAACGGGCGGGATTGCAATGGCATTTTTCATGAATCAAATTATAAACGAAGCGGCAAAGGCAAAAGGGATAGATCTGTCTAAAGCTGAAGTTGTTATTATAGACGGCGGCGGCATAAGTACTTATGCCGCAATGTATTCTGTAAAGGAAGAAGTTAATAAACTGTGGATACAGACAGAAAGGAAGGAAAAGCTTGCAGGCATGATTGATATGATTTACGATTACAGCGGCCTGCTTGCGGAATGTTTTGAAAGCGTTAATAATCCGATTATGGCAAACGGCGACATAATAATAAACTGCAAAGAGGATATGGAGGATTTTGACAATATTTTCAAGAAGGGGGCCGTTTATGTAGATACGTCTTCTATAGAGGGGAAGTCGGAGCGTATTTTAAAGAAACGCGGCGATATGCTTATACTTAATAACTGCCGATTTAAAATCGGCGCGGATGAAACGGATGCATACGGCGCCGAAACATATTTTTTAATTAAAATAAAAGAATTTCAGAAAATATTTGAAACAGGAAAAAGCAAAATTAACATTGAAAACCTGGCCCCGCTTTTAATTAACGGCAGTGTAAAGGTAAGCGGAATTTGAAGTGTGGCGCAAGTACGGTTATCTTCATAAAAAGGCTGGGAAATAAATGTTTTTGGCCGTTATAAGCGTTGACATTTGAAGGATTACGGGGTATAATCTTATGAACGTTAAAAACACTCTGTCCATCAGGGTGTTTATTGTATTGTAATAGACAAAAAAGGAGTGGAATTGATGTCAGAAAAGAAAGTTGTTTTGACATATGAAGGCCTCAAAAAAAGGGAAGAAGAACTTGAGGAATTAAAAACTGTCAGGCGTAAAGAAGTAGCCGAAAAAATTAAAGAGGCAAGAGGGCAAGGCGACTTATCTGAAAATGCCGAGTACGACTCCGCCAAAGAAGAACAGGCTGAAATCGAAGCAAGAATTGTAATGCTTGAAAAAATGCTGCGTAATGCAGAAGTAATAGACGATGACGAAGTAAGTAAGGACGTAATAAGCGTTGGATGCACAGTTAAGCTTTTTGATATTGAATTTGATGAAGAAGTTGAATACACAATCGTAGGAAGCGCGGAAGCAGACCCGATGGAGGGCAAAATTTCAAACGAATCCCCGGTTGGTCTTGGGCTTTTGGGACATAAAATAGGGGAAACCGTTGTTATTGCCGCGCCTGAAGGCGATGTTGAATTTAAAGTGCTTGAGATAAACAGCAGCAATAAGTAAGGAGGACAAAGCTGTGGCAGATAATACAAAAGATATGAATAATGAAGGCCAGATAAGCCAGGAAGAACTCAGCGAGCTTCTTAAAGTCAGGCGTGAAAAGCTTGAAAAACTGCAAAGCGAAGGCAAAGACCCTTTCCAAAAAGTTAAATATCCTGTCGATACCCATACAAATGAAATTGTTGAACGCTACAGCGAATATGAAGGCAAGGAAGTTGCCATTGCCGGCCGTCTTATGGCTAAAAGGGTTATGGGAAAGGCAAGTTTTGCAAATATTCAGGACAGAAACGGCAGGATGCAGCTTTATGTAAGCCGCAACGATATAGGCGAGGAAAGCTATGCCGATTTTAAAAAATATGATATTGGAGATATTATAGGCGTTAAAGGCACGGTTTTTACAACTAAAATGGGCGAAATTTCCGTACATGCAACCGAAGTTGTGCTTTTGAGCAAAAGTCTTCAAATACTTCCGGAAAAGTTCCATGGCCTTAAAGATCAGGAGCTTAGGTACCGTCAGAGATATATGGATCTTATTGTAAATCCCGAAGTTAAGGAAGTTTTCTTCAAAAGATCCGCAATCATAAGGGAGATAAGGAATTTCCTTGATGAAAAAGGATTTCTTGAGGTTGAAACGCCTGTGCTTCAAACAATACCAGGCGGGGCGGCGGCAAGGCCGTTTATAACTCACCATAACGCCCTTGATATTGATATGTACTGCCGTATAGCTTTGGAGCTTCCGCTTAAAAGGCTTATTGTAGGAGGCTTTGAAAGGGTTTATGAAATAGGGCGCGTTTTTAGGAACGAGGGTGTTTCCATAAGGCATAATCCCGAGTTTACGCTTATGGAACTTTATCAGGCATACACGGATTATAACGGAATGATGGATATAACGGAAAGTATGTTCAGGACTGTGGCAGACAGGGTTAACGGAAAAATGACGGTAAATTACGGGGGACATGAAATAGACCTTGAAAAGCCTTTTACAAGGATTTCCATGGTAGATGCCGTTAAGAAATATTCAGGCGTTGACTTTGACTCAATAAAGTCGACAGAAGAAGCAAAGGCTGTTGCAAAAGAGAAAGGCGTGCAATTTGAGGATCGCCACGAAAAGGGCGATATATTAAGCCTTTTCTTTGAAGAATTTGTTGAAGAAAACCTTATACAGCCTACTTTTGTAATTGATTATCCCGTTGAAATATCGCCGCTTTCAAAGAGAAAGGCCGATAAACCTGAATATACAGAGCGTTTTGAACTTTTTATAGTCGGACGTGAATATGCAAATGCATACAGCGAATTAAACGACCCTATAGATCAGAAAAAGAGATTTGAACATCAGGAGGCTCTTCGTGAAGCAGGGGACGACGAAGCGAATATGATTGACGACGATTTTGTATGCGCCCTTGAATATGGGATGCCGCCGACAGGAGGACTTGGCGTCGGTATTGACAGATTTGTTATGTTGTTGACTGAATCTGTTTCAATCAGAGATGTAATACTTTTCCCAACAATGAAGCCGTTGCAGTAAACGGATTTAAAAGTGATAGGCGGGGAATTGCCCGTTGCCTATCACTTTTTTATAAAAATTGCCATGCGTGAAATAAAGCCGCAAAAATTCTGGAATTAAATTATTTAACAAGTTTTGCGCATAAATAATTAAAGTTTTATCCGCTTTTTATTCCAAATAAAAAATAATATGATATAATAGGAATAATTAAATTTTATATGTATATAACATCATGTTTTGATATGCTGCCGACAAAAATATTAAGTCCGGAAGTCAGAACTTATTGCCGTAGCCTTTTAACGTTTTCGGCAATAGAAAATAACATATAACCATTAATAAATTATAATATTCATACTAAGGAGGATTTGTATATGGCTTTTTATTACGACGAACCATCGCGTACATTTAGCGAATATCTTCTTGTTCCGGGTTACTCCGGAACAGACTGTATACCTGATAATGTTTCATTAAAAACTCCGCTTGTTAAATTTAAAAAAGGCGAGGAGCCGGCAATTTCAATGAATATACCGCTCGTTTCCGCAATAATGCAGTCTGTTTCAGACGACAATATGGCGATTGCGCTTGCCAAAGAAGGAGGAGTTTCGTTTATATACGGCTCTCAGTCTATCGAAGATCAGGCTGAAATGGTCAGGAGGGTTAAGACATATAAAGCGGGTTTTGTTGTTTCGGACTCAAATATTGGCCCTGAGGCTACGCTTGCGGATATTATCGCTTTAAAAGAAGAAAAGGGACATTCAACTGTAGCCGTAACGGAGGACGGCACGGCAAACGGCAGGCTCCTCGGAATTGTGACAAGCAGGGATTATCGTGTAAGCAGGATGTCGCCGGATGAAAAGGTAAAAAATTTTATGACGCCGTTTGAAAAGCTTATTACGGCGCCTGAAGGAACTTCTTTAAAAGAGGCGAATAATATTATTTGGGACAATAAGCTTAATTCGCTTCCTATAATTGATAAAGAAGGCCGTCTTACATCATTTGTTTTCCGTAAAGATTATGAACAGCACAAAGGCAACCCGCTGGAGCTTCTTGACGGGCATAAAAGATATATTGTTGGCGCCGGTATTAATACAAGGGATTTTAAGGAACGTATACCGGCGCTTATTGAAGCCGGAGCCGATGTACTTTGTATAGATTCAAGCGAGGGATATACAGAGTGGCAGAAGATCGTTATTTCGTATGTGCGTGAAACATATGGCGATACGGTCAAAATAGGCGCCGGAAATGTTGTCGATGCGGAAGGTTTCCGTTTTCTTGCAGACGCCGGGGCAGACTTTATAAAGGTGGGCATCGGCGGCGGATCAATTTGTATCACACGGGAAACTAAAGGTATCGGACGCGGTCAGGCTACTGCCGTTATAGATGTTTCAAGGGCAAGGGATGAATATTTCAAAGAAACGGGAGTATATGTGCCTATTTGTTCAGATGGCGGCATTGTTTTGGATTATCATATTACGCTTGCGCTTGCAATGGGATGCGATTTTTGTATGCTCGGACGTTATTTTGCCCGTTTTGACGAAAGCCCGACAAACAAAGTTATGATTAACGGAAACTATATGAAAGAATACTGGGGAGAAGGAAGCGCAAGGGCGCGCAACTGGCAGAGGTATGACTTGGGCGGAGCCGCGAAGCTTTCGTTTGTTGAAGGCGTGGACTGCTATGTGCCGTATGCGGGTTCTCTCCATGATAATCTTGGAACTACATTAAGCAAAATACGTTCTACTATGTGCAACTGCGGTTCCTTAAATATACCGGAACTCCAGCAGAAAGCAAAATTGACGCTTGTCAGCAGCGTTTCTATTATTGAAGGCGGCGCACACGACGTTGTTGTTAAAGACAATATAAATCATCAGCAGTAATATAGTTTTATCTTTGTAAGACGCAAATAGCTTCACTTTACAAGGGACGCCCGTTAAAACCTTGTGTGATATTGTAAATTGATGCTGTATTCAAATTAAAAAATAAAGTGAACTTTATAAAACGCCGCTGCTTACAGTTATTTATTATTAACTGAAAATACAGCGGCGTTTGATTTTGATTTAAAATACATCCTTATAAAAGTTTAATACAATCTGTATACGCCGGGTATGAATGTGCATTGAAGATAGCATATGATTTCGGAAAATCGGTTTATAAGATTATAACATGTTTTTATAAGTCTGTTGAATTTTATCTATTAAATTATAGTATCGTTTTTTTATTTTTGGCGTCATAGCTTCTTTTTTGACCGAGCTTGTAAGCTGTTTTAATTATTGCCGTTTCTTCGCTTGTCAATTTTCTTTCAAGGGATTTTTCAAAATAATTAAGCAGGGCTTTAGTATTTGTTTTAGACTGGCCTGATTTTTTCGGTTCAAGTTCCGAAAGGCTTAATGTTTTTATATCAAATGTTTCGGGGATGATTTTTTTAAATACAAGAGCCGTATAATAAGCGTCGTTTAAAGCGTCATGGAACGGTATTTCCTGAGGTATCTCAAGCAATTCTACGGCGGCTTTTAGACCGATTGAGTTGCCGCTTTCAAAGTTGAGTTTCTTTGTAGCTATTTCCTGTATATTAATATAGTTTTTTGTGATTTTTTCCTGATTGCACTTATAGTAGATAATGTTCCTGTAAAGGGATTTTATATCGTCCGCACCCCAGGAACAGAGCACTGATTCGCTGCCTGCAAACGCTGTAAATTTTTCAAAAGCCGTTAAAAAAGAATTGCCGTTTTCAAGCTTGTCAATGGTTATTCCCGTTATTTTTTCAACTATTGGATGAAGACGGCTGTAAATCTGTGGCTTAACGAAATAATCGAATTTGTCTGTTATATTAAAGTTATTGTCAAGCTTAACAGCCCCGAACTGTATAATTTCAAACGGAACTTTCGGTTCAAGCACAGTACGTTTACCGTTTTTAAAATTGTAGGGCTGATTAAATTCCAAATCCAAAACAATATAATTCATATATACTCCTCCATATTATATGATTATATCAAAAAGTATGGTAGCTGTAAAAGGAAAATTTTGTTGATAAACGGACGAAAAGTTGATATAGTTTTATTAAAGGAGACGATGCGGTATGAAAGAATATTTTAGCGATGAACACAGAAAAAACGGCCTTGACATTGTTGTAATTGAAGATGACGACGTAACTTTGACATGTGAGTATATTGAAGGAAACGGAAAAAATTATATCCTTACGGGAAAGGCGCTGATTGACGGCGAGATCTATCATGATTTTAAAGTGGAATTTGAACTTTTGGAACTTCCGGAAGAGGAAACAATTTCCTGCATTATGGATATGGATTGGGACTGGTATGATTTCCTGTGCTGATTAAAGTATATAAATAGTGCAGTATATATGATATTTCAGAGATATATAATATTGCGGCTAAAAATGGCTTAAGTAATGGATTAATATTAAAAAGCGGAATAATATAACGGATTTGACGTTATGTTTTTAGGAAAAAGCGATAGAATCATTTTGCGGAAAAATAATGACAGATTTGGTTCCGCGCCTAAAATAGAGGAAAACGATTATTAAAACCGCGTTTAAAAGATGTTTTAACGCATGTGGAATTTGAAGTTTAATAAATTTCAACATATGAAATTTATTGTAAATTCAAAAAGGCCTGCAATTTAATTTAGATTGCAGGCCTTTTTTATTAAGCCAGACGACGGCCCATTAATACTCCCATTATGGAAGCCATCATCAGCCCGCGGGTCCAACCGCTGGAATCGCCTAAACAATAGAGATTATTTATGTTTGTGTTAAAATTTTCATCCATTTTTACACGGTTGCTGTAAAATTTAAGTTCAGGGGAATACAGCAGTGTTTCCGTAGCGGCGAAACCCGGCACTACATGATCTACGGAATGTATAAAGTTTATTATATTTATCATAGCCCTATACGGCATTGCCGCCGTAATATCTCCTGCAACAGCATCTGGAAGGGATGGTTTTAGATTGCTTTGGCTGAGTTCTTTCTGCCACGTGCGTTTTCCGTCGAGTATGTCGCCAAACCTCTGCACAAGTATATGTCCGGCGCCGAGCATATTTGTAAGCTCGCCGACTTTCTGCGCGTATTCTATCGGCTGGTTAAACGGTTCGTTAAAATTATGAGAACAGAGTATAGCGAGGTTTGTATTGTCGCTTTTAATTTCTTTATACGAATGGCCGTTTACGACTGCCAGATCATTGTCATAATTTTCCTGGCTTACAAATCCCCCCGGATTTTGACAGAAAGTGCGGACTTTGTTTTTGAATGGTTTCGGATACCCTATAAGTTTTGACTCGTAAAGTACGTTATTAACTTTTTCCATAATTTCATTGCGCACTTCTACCCGCACGCCTATATCCACTGTTCCGGGCTGGTGGGCTATATTGTGTTGGGAACAAATTTTTTCAAGCCAGTCTGCCCCGCGCCTGCCTGTTGCAATTACAATATCGTCAGCCGTAACCTCTATGCTTTTGCTGCCGTTATCTATATAAACTCCGCGGCATGTGTTGCCATCAAGGTTAAGGTTTGTACACTCAAAACCGAAAAGAATTTCAACGCCGTTTTCCAAAAGATATTTTTCTATAGCTAAATATATTTCCTGCGCCTTTTCAGTGCCGAGATGTCTGATAGGGCAGTCTACAAGTTTAAGGCCTGCTTGGATTGCGCGTTTTCTTATTTCTTTAACTTCCTCTTTGTTTCCTACTCCTTCAACATGGCTGTCCGCACCGAATTCAAGATATATATTATCTGTGTAGTTAATTGTTTCCTGAGCTTTTTCTTCTCCTATAAGCATTGGGAGATCGCCTCCGACTTCACAGCTTAGCGAAAGTTTGCCGTCTGAAAACGCCCCCGCGCCGGAAAAACCGGCCGTTATGTGGCAGTATGGCTTACAGTTTACACATTCTTTTGTTACGCTTTTAGGACATCGCCGGTTTTCTATGGCTTTGCCTTTTTCGACAAGTACGATTTTCCTGCCGCTGTTTTTTTTAATCATTTCAAGCGCCGTGAATATACCTGCCGGACCGGCGCCTACAATTACAACGTCGCATTTCATTTTTATTCCTCCTTAATATAAAAACTGCCGCAAAAAGGTTACAACATTCCTATAAAGGAATGATATAGCCAAACTGTGCGGCAGTTGGTAGAAACATCAGCCCCGGGCATATAAATGCCATAGCGGATTTATATATTCATTCTCATACGGATATGATTATATACTAAAGAGAATAAATAGTCAATAATTCAATTTTAAAGAATTATAACGATATATTTTTATTATGTTTTGACGGTATATATTAGTTTTGCTTTACAAGGGCGCGCACGCGAAAAAATTCCGTATTTCGGCGCTGCATGCGCTTGCCGTAGGAATCTCAGCGTCTGTGTGAATACACATTGAAAAGCAAAAATTTTCCCTTTGTGAGGTTACAGAGCTTTAAGCGACGGAACTGGCATGAAAGCAAGGCAAAGATGTGCCTGCCGTACAGAAGAACCCGTGCAAGCGTTTTAACGCCGATGCGTACTGCGGCAGTCGGCTAAAATCATGTACGCCATTGTAACCGAAGTTACGGCATATTCAAAAAAACGTCATTAATTAACGTTGGCAGAACTATAAATATATAGATAAAAGGTTTTAAAGGAAGGTGGCGTTTTGGAGAGAGATTACGGCAATAAAACATTTTGGATAAATATGCTTGAAGACAAAGATAAGGTTATTTTAAACAAAGAAAGGATATTGAGTTTAAACAGGAAGAACTTTAACGAGCCTGCAAATGGACTTAATAACCTCAAAAAGCTGTCGTTTTCAATGGGAATGGGAGTTGTGGTAAAACGAACAAAGGTGAAAAAACAGCCTTGCGATGAAAGGATTGGAGAGCCGCTATTTGACAGCAATATCGAAAGCGTTTTATATCCTTTTGAAGCTGTGGCTATATTAGGTATAAGCGATAACGGTAAATATTACCACATAGCCGGCGTCAGTACTGTTGGTTATGCCCTTTGCTGTGATATTGCAGTTACGTCAAGCCGAAACTTGTGGGAATATTATCTTAGGCCGGACAAATTTTATATTGTTTTAAACGACGATATAAAAACGCCGTTTGGTTTGCCGAAGCTCTATATGGGAACAAGGATTCCATTGGATAAAGAAGGTTTTTTTATGATACCGGCAGTTGAAGGCGCCGGCGTTTTGGCAGTGGAAAAAATAAGGCCTGTTTTTACCGAAGGATTTAATTACGGCTATTTGGAATATACTTTGGAAAACGTTATTTCCCAAGCTTTCAGCTGTATCGGAGGCAATTATGGCTGGGGAGGAGATTTTGGAGGGCGCGATTGTTCGCTCTTTATATGCGATATTATGAAAACATTTGGAATAATAATAGGACGAAATGTAGAAAACCAGCTTAAAAGCGGCGTAAGCCGTATTGATATTTCAAATATGCAGAGGGAAGGAAAAGAACTTTTAATTAAAAAGCTTCCTGTAGGCACAGTTTTAAGTTTTAAAGGCCACACGGCGATGTATATAGGCTGTGTCGGCGGTAGGCCTTATATAATACATTCCCTAGCGCGTTATATGGGCAGTTCAGGAAAGACAGAGAATGTCATGAAAGTCCTGGTTACCGATATTGATATAAGACGTGTAAAAAATGGTTATTCGTTTATTGAGAGTTTTACGGACGCCGTTTTATTTTCATAGAAATAGGAAAACCTATGCTTGAATATACTTAAACGAGGTGAATATAGCATGAAAAGATCTTTAAAATTCAAAGAGAACGGAGTTCATGACGCAAGTGGCGGCAGAAAAAAACTGAAGATAACAACAATAAATCTTGGGAAAGCCATAAAGCTTTTTAAAAGAAACGGACGGAAGGCCACTATAAAAGAAAAAGCAACTAATGAAAAGACGGGCAAAAAAATGGCCGTGACATGCGGCGCACTAATAGGAGTTTTGGCGGCGCTGGTTGCTGTGAATCCAACGGCTAAAATGGTTTTCAATTCATTTGCACAGGCCGAGAGGAAACTGCCTATTTACTGTGTAGATACGCCTGAGAAAAAGGTTGCCATTAGTTTTGACGCTGCATGGGGAGCTGACGACACGGATGAACTTTTGAGGATACTAAAAGAAAACGATGTTAAGACTACATTTTTTATGTGCGGATACTGGGTTGATAAATATCCTGAAGAAGTTAAAAAGATTGCCGCCGACGGACACGATCTCGGAAACCATTCTGCAACGCATCCGCATATGAGCCAGCTTTCAAAAGAACAGATTAAAAAGGAGCTTATGGACGCCCACGAAAAGGTTAAAAATCTTACGGGGTATGAAATGGATTTGTTCAGGCCTCCGTTTGGCGAGTATGATAACAAGGTTATTGAGGCGGCCGAGGAAACGGGATATTATACGGTACAGTGGGATGTTGATAGTTTAGATTGGAAGGAGCTTGGGACAGAACATGAATTAAGCCAAGTTTTGAACCACAAGCACCTTGGCAACGGCTCTATAATACTTTTCCATAACGACGCAAAATACACTCCGAAGGTTCTCGACAGCATTATAAAAGGGCTTAAAGAGAAAGGATATGAAATAGTTCCGATAAGCAGTTTAATACATAGGGACAATTATTATATGGATCACGAAGGTCGGCAGAAACTAAACGATGCAACGGCATGAATGGCCGGCAAGGCGCAGTTAATTTACGGCGCCTTTTTTGTTGGATTTGTTTTTGAATAATATATCTGTAAAATGATAACAAATATATTATATAAAATTAGACTATTTTACTGAAAAAAATTTTTGTTTATAAATATTTTACAAGATTTGGATTGAATTATTTATATACTCTTACTATAATAGTAAAAAAAGAGATGAGAGGCGATATATATGGATTTACTTAGGCAGAAAAAAGGATTTATATGCGATATGGACGGCGTTATATATCATGGCGATTACCTTCTTCCTGGAGTTAAGGAATTTGTAGAATGGCTGTATAAAGAGGACAAGAAATTTCTGTTTTTAACAAACGCAAGCGGCAAGTCGCCGAAAGAATTACAGCAGAAGCTTAGCAGAATGGGGCTTGATGTTGATGAAAGCCACTTTTATACAAGCGCTCTTGCAACTGCTAAATTTATAAGCGGGCAAAATCCGGGATGCAGTGCATATGTAATAGGCGATCCGGGACTATTTAATGCGCTTCATGACGCCGGAATAACTATAAATGAAATAGATCCGGATTATGTAATAGTAGGCGAAACAAACACATACAGTTATGAAAAAATATGTAAAGCTATGCGCCTTGTTATGGAAGGCGCTAAACTTATAGGAACAAATACAGATCTCACGGGACCTTCGGAACACGGAATATTGCCGGCATGCCGTGCCCTCGTTGCACCGATAGAAGCCACTACGGGGAAAATGGCTTATTATGTTGGGAAACCGAATCCTTTAATGATGCGTACGGGGCTTAAAATGCTAGGAGTACATTCAGGCGAGGCCGCGATGATTGGCGATC
Source organism: Anaerotignum faecicola (assembly GCA_024460105.1). Lineage (NCBI taxonomy): Bacteria > Bacillati > Bacillota > Clostridia > Lachnospirales > Anaerotignaceae > Anaerotignum > Anaerotignum faecicola. The sequence goes on along the minus strand of JANFXS010000001.1, from coordinate 277,563 downwards.
GTATGGATACAGACATAATTGCGGGTATCGAAAGCGGGCTGGATCCCATACTTGTTTTAACTGGCGTTACGACGATGAAAAATATAAACAATTATCCATTCAGGCCGCGGCTTATATTAAACGGCGTAGGCGATATAGCCGTTAAATAATTAGATTGAAAAGAATCATGTGCGGTAATGAAAAATTTCTTTTTGAACATAAGATTTTAATATGGTAAACCATAATTTTAGAAGATGGAAATAATTTAATATTTTTTGTTTTTCGGATAAAAAATAATGTCTATATAATGTCTTATAAAGTGAAGCGTTTAATTAGCGGTCGTAATTAACTGACTGAAGGGAATAAGGCTGGAATTTAAATTTGTTATAAGCCATGCCAAACGACTTATAAATGATTTGATATTTGATAAGATTATTAAATACTGATGTTTTTGAAATAATAAAATAAACCCCGCGCCTTAATAAAAAGGCAAGGGGTTTTTTATTTTATTATTTAAGCTTAAACTGTGATACAAGGCCTTTTAAGATACTTGCTTGGCTGAACAGCTCTTCGCTGGCCGCGGCGCTTTCTTCGGCGGTTGCAGAGTTTGTCTGTACAACTGCTGATATTTGATCAACCCCCAAAGTAACCTGCTGTATACCTTCTGTTTGTATATTTGAAGCTTCTGTAACTTTTTCCATGTTTTCCGTTATACGTTTTGAATTTTCAACGACTTTTTCAAGCGACTGGAAAGTATCGTTTGCAATTTGAGTACCTTCTGCAACAACTTCGGAAGAATTGCCTATAAGCACTGCAATGTCTTTAACTGCTTCCGCACTTCTTGCCGCGAGGGTGCCGACTTCATCCGCAACAACTGCAAAACCTTTTCCGGCAGCTCCGGCGCGGGCTGCTTCAACAGAAGCGTTTAATGAAAGAATATTTGTCTGGAACGCTATGTCTTCGATAATCTTAATTATTTTTTCGATTTGGCTGGAGCTTTCGTTAATTTTAGTCATAGATTCCATCATTTGCTGCATCTGGTGTCCGCTTTCATCAATAATTGAGGCCGTAATATTTATTAATTCATTAACTGCCTGAGATCCTTTTGATGTTTCGCTTACTTGGTTTGAAAGATCATTTATTGTTGCAGCCAATTCCTCAACGGAACTTGCTTGTTCGGTTGCGCCTTGGCTTAAAGCCTGTGAGCCGCTCGAAACCTGTTCGGAACTGCTTGAAACCTGTTCGGAAGCGTTTTGGATCTGGCTTAGCGTATCGTTTAAAGAATTTATGATCTGGTTTCCTGAGATTTGGATTGACCTAAATTCTCCAAGATAATCCATATCCATTTCAACGCTGAAATCCTTGTTTGCAAGGGAGTCTAAACGTGAACATATATGTTCTATATAAGATGAAAGCGTGCGTAAAACAAAGCGGAGATTTTCTGCAAGCTCGCCGAGTTCATCCTTTGATTCATATGTAATTTCACTTTGCATATTACCGTTTGACATCTCTTTGACAGCCGCTTCGATTTCTGCAATAGGCGACGTAATGGCTTTTGTAAGAACAGCGATCAGCACAAAAGTAAGCGCAAGGCTGATTAATGCAAGAACGCCCAATATTATAAGGCAGTTCAATTCAACGCTGTTTCCCGTTTGATAATAATCGGAAGCGCTGGCTATTGAAGCGTTGATTACATCCTGCAGGACATTGTTGAAATTGTCGCAGGCATCCGCATACTCCCCTTCTATTAATGCAAGGGCTTTTATGTTTTCATCATCAGATATATATTCCATTACTTTTGCCCTTGGCGCCGCAGTGTTGGACATAGCTTCATTTACTTTATCAAGAAGCGCGGGATCGCCTGTAAACGAACTGTTTAAGTTATTTATCGAATCTTGCATATTTGAGCTCAAAGTCTCGATATTACTTAATATTTCCTGTGTTGTAACCGGATCGTCAATCTCATACGCCCTGTATACATTAAGCTGTATATTGCGTGTATCCGATTGGGCTTGGATTGCATATCTGACAGAAGGATATGCATTATTATAAAAATCTCCAAGGCCGTCGCCAACTTTAAAAATACCTGCTGTAGCAAACAAAACGGCAATAATGTACAGCAAAATAATTATCCCGAAAGATACGAAAAGTTTTGACTTGACTTTTAAGTTTCTAAACATGATTCTCCCCCATATAAGTTTTATTAAAATATAAATTATAATATTTCTTATATAATAATACTACCATTATGACATTTTTTCAATAGTAAAAATGATCTATCAAGATTTATGTTTTATTTTGCGGATAGCGCGGATATGTATTGCGGGGACGTATTTTTTAAGCCGTTTTGAAGGATAATTATTAAAAGGACTTTTTACGAAAGGGCGGTAATAATGTTTAAAATATTTGAGATAAACGAAGGGGTATATCTTCATTACTATAAGACTGGCAAATTTAAAACAAATACGACGGCAGTTTTAATTTCGGCCGAAATGAAAGCGGAAAATGCGGCAAAAACAGCCCTGGCAGCCCAGGTTATGAAATCGGGCGCAAGGAAATACCCGTCGCAAAGGGCAATGGCTGTTAAGCTTGAAGAAATGAACGGAGCGGTATTTGACGTTTCTATAATAAAAAAAGGAAACAGGCAGCTTATTTATATATTTTTTGAGAGCGTTGCGGGGACATTTAACGACGGGGCGGACTTTATAAAGGAAGTTATATTTTATCCGGTTCATTTATCCGGTTCGGGTTTTTCAAAGGCAAAAGACAGGCTTATATATGAAATCAAATCGGTTAAGGACAACAAAAGCGAATATGCCCTTGAACGTATGGCGGAAGAAATGGAAAACGGCGCATACAGCATACCTGGGCTTGGATATGCTGAAGAAGCGGCGGCGCTTAAACCCCAGATGATGAAAAGATTTTACAGCAGTTTGCTGACAACGGGAATTATAGACGTATATTTTGTCGGCAGCGAGGATGTAAATACTGTACGGAAAAAATATGAGAGTCTTTTCGGACGTACAAGGTGCAATATTAAACGTATCGCCGAGCAAAGCCTTAAACCTAAATTTAAAGAAGCCAAAACGGTCAAAGAAGAACAAGGGCTTAATCAAGGCAAATTATGTATGTGTTATTCAACGGGAGAGGAAGCGTCGAAAGAAAATATACTTTCGATACTTGTTTTAAACGAAATAATAGGCGGCAGCGGCGGCAGCCTGCTTTTTTCGAAAGTACGGGAGAAAGAAGGATTGTGTTATTCTATAGGGTCAACTGTAAATAAGCATAAAATGCTTATGGTTATCGAAGCCGGTATTGATAAAAACGACCGCAGTAAGGTTACGGGCATCATAAAAAAATCTATTGAAGAAATAAAAAGCGGTATAACGGAGGAAGAAGTTTTAAAAGCAAAGGAAAATATTTCAAAAAACTATGATTCTGTTTTTGATACGCCGGCAAGCATTATAAATTACGGTTTTACAATGCGGCTTTTAGGCATTACGGATACGCCTAAAGAATTTGCGGAAGAAATTAAGGCGGTAACCGTTAAGGAAGTTAAGGAAATGGCTGAAAAACTGAAGTGTGAAACAGAATATTTTCTTGTATGAGGTGGATAAAATGAGCGTTACGGTTAAAACGGAAAATTCCTTAAAAGAAAGGATGTTTATTTATACGTTGTCTTCCGGGGCAAAATGTTATATAATCCCTAAATATGGGTTTTCGCAAAAACAGGCTGCCGTTATATTCAGATATGGGTCTTGTGATATAAATTTTAGCGCGTGCGGAAACAAAATTTCGCATCCGCTGGGAACGGCTCATTTTTTGGAACATAAGATGTTTCAAAAAAAGAACGTCGATTTCTTTACTGAGTTTTTGAAAAACGGGGCTGATTCAAATGCGTTTACAGATGCAAATAAGACGGCGTATTATTTTTCGTGCAGGGAAAATTTTTATAATAATTTTGAATCGCTGCTTAAAATGGTGACGGAAGAATATTTTGATGACGAAAGCGTGGAAAGGGAAAAGGGCATAATCGGTCAGGAAATAGCAATGTACGACGACGATCCGAACTGGGCCGCATACTTTAACATGCTGAAGAAGCTTTACAAAAAGAATCCTGTAAGATATGGCATTGCAGGCACGGAAGAAAGTATTAGAAAGATTTGTGCAGACACGCTTTCACAGGCATATAATGCTTTTTATACGCCGCGGAATATGACTATAGTAGTCTGCGGCGATGTGGACTGCAAAAAGGTTTTTGAAACGGCCGAGAAAATGGTTAAAGAAAGGGAAAGCGACGTTGTCAGGGAAGAATACAAAGAAACGGATATAATAGGGAATAATTTTGTTTCAAAGAAAATGGGGCTTTCCGTTCCTGTGTTTAACATAGGTTTCAGACACTCGCCGGGCGAAAACGGCGTGAAGCAAATTTATGGCTATAAAATGCTTTTGGATATTATAGCGGGGGAAAGTTCAAAATCATATGAAAAAGCGTTTGTCAGGGAACTTGTTTCACAGCCTTTGGGGCTTCAGTATGTTTGGGGCGGAGGCGTGAGCCTCAGCGTTATATCCGGGCAGAGCGGGGATGCAAGAAAACTTGGAAACGGCATTATAAGGGAAATTAATTGCCTTAAAAAAAGCGGCATTGACAATGAAACTTTTAAAAGGATTAAAAAGAAACATTTGGGAAGATTTACAAGAGGTTTTAACAGCATTGACGCCATATGTATGGCTCAGACTGAATTATGCGGCTTAAACAGCGACCTTTTTGACAGTTATAACGTAATTAAGAACATGGACAAGGATTATATTGAGACGCTTTTAACTTCATTTAACAGTAACTGCGCCGTTCTTTCTGTTGTTGAATAATATTTTAGGGGGGATTTAAATGCCGGAAGTTTGGTTTCCTAATCTTGGCATAGAAATTGAAAAATTAAACAGGGTAGCGTTTTCGGTATTCGGATTTCAGGTTTATAAATACGGACTTATCATTGGGATTGCAATTATACTGGCAACGCTTCTTGTCCTTCGCGAGGCAAAGCGTTCCGGGCAGGATCCGGATATGTATGTAGATTTTGCGCTTTATGCCATAATACTTAGTATAATAGGCGCAAGGCTTTATTATGTAATTTTCTCATGGGATATGTATAAGGACAACCCTCTTAAAATATTTGCTTTCAGGGAAGGCGGGCTTGCCATATATGGTGCGGTTATTGCAGGAATTGCCACGGGTTTTGTTTATTCCAGAGTTAAAAAACAGAATTTTTGGCTTATGGCAGATACAATACTGCCGAGCCTTATGCTTGGTCAGACGTTGGGAAGGTGGGGAAACTTTTTCAACCGCGAGGCATTTGGGGGCTACACTGACGGCCTTTTTGCAATGAGGTATATAAAAGATCAGGTTTCAAATATTTCTCCCGAGGTGCTTGAGCATACTGTAACGGTTAACGGAGTGGAATATATACAGGTGCATCCGACGTTCCTGTATGAAAGCCTATGGAACTTATGCTGGCTTATATTTTTGATACTGCTTAGGAAACATAAGCGTTTTGACGGGCAGATTGGCGCGCTGTATATAATAGGCTATGGGCTTGGAAGGGTTTGGATTGAGGGCTTGAGGACCGATCAGCTTTTAATCGGGCACACAGGCATTGCCGTAAGCCAAGTTTTATCAGCGGTACTTATTGCAGCCGGGATTATCGTTTACATTTGGCTTGGTAGAAAAAATACTCTGAAAAAGGCGGTTTAATTTATAGACGCGGAAAGGGACGGCGGAACGCCGTCCTTTTTTAACGTTATAAACGTTAAGAAGGGTGATTTTTTATCCGATATATTATAAAAAGTGTTTTTAGGGAGGACTGTGCCATGGAGATACACACTGAAAATATAGACGTACAGAACCCTTCAAATACAGGAGCCAAAATTAAAGACGGCAATAATAAAGCGGAAAAGAAGCTTGCGGAAAGGATCGCGCTTACTGCCCATAAAGAAGCTGAGGCTGTTGTATACAGGGATGTAGAATATTTTAAAATGACGCATCCGGAAGCGGAAATTGAAGAGGCAGCGGAATTTGCCGAGGGATATAGGAATTTTGAATTTAACAGTTTTAACGCTTTGAGGGAAAAAGACAAATACTTGTCTGAGCTTAAAAACGCCAATACGGCCGAATCCGAGGGCGCGGCAGAAAAAGCCGTGCCGGCAGTCCTTAAAAAAGGGGAAGAAAAAATACTAGACGCATGCGATCCCGTTAATTACGGTTCTATATTTGACGAAAACGGCGAGATGATAGGGGCGTACGATCCAAGCGGTTGGACAAGCGTTCCGCAAAGCGGGGAAAAGGCCGAAGAATACAAGGCGGATTTTAAAAATTACGGCGCATATGTTAAAGTTCGCGACGAGATTAACCGTGAGGATTTGATAAATATTTGTAAAAATATATTAAGCAGCAAGGCTTAAAATTAAGAAATGTTTAATTGACGTAATTTTACATTGTCCATATAATTATAGTAAAAAAACCGGTTAAAACCGGATTAAGGGCGGTGTACAATGGATTACAGCGAAAATGAAGTTAAAAATTTTGCCGAAGATTTCGGATTAATAGAAAATGAAATTTCAAAGGCCATAATAGGGCAGAAAGAAGTTATAAGAGGAGTCCTTACGGCAATGATTGCCGGCGGGAACGTTCTCCTTGAGGGCCAGCCTGGGCTTGGAAAAACACAGCTTGTTAAAACAATAGGACGCGCCCTTGATCTGGAATTTTCAAGGGTGCAGTTTACGCCGGATCTTATGCCAAGCGACGTTACGGGTACAAACGTAGTCGTTCAGGAAGACGGAAAAAACCGTTTTGAATTTAAAAAGGGGCCTGTTTTTTCAAACCTTCTTTTGGCTGATGAAATAAACAGGGCGACTCCTAAAACACAGAGCGCACTGCTTGAAGCAATGCAGGAAAAAACAGTTACAAGCGGCAATGAAACGTATAAATTGCCGGAACCGTTTTTTGTGCTCGCAACCCAAAACCCCATTGAGCAGGAAGGAACATATCCACTGCCGGAGGCGCAGATGGACAGGTTTATATTTAAAATTGACGTTGATTTTCCCACTAAGGACGAGTTGTATAAAATTGTTATGTTAACGACAGGATCGTCTTTTTCGGAAGTTAAAAAAGTATTTGACAGCGGCAAAATAATCAGGATGGGGAATATTGCAAAAGACGTCCCTGTTTCAAAGGCTGTCGGGGAATATATAATGGAACTTGTATTAAGGACGCATCCTGAATATGAAAATTCACCGGAATATATTAAAAAGTATGCGCGCTTCGGCTCGAGCCCGAGGGGGGCGCAGGCAATAATGGCGGCGGCAAAAATTACCGCCCTTTTAAAAGGAAGGTACAATGTTGCGTTTGATGATGTTAAAGACGCCGCGCTTAATTCATTAAGGCATAGGCTGTTTTTAAATTTTGAAGCCGTAACCGACGGCATAACAGCCGACGATTTGATCGGTAGGCTGTTAAAAGAGGGGTTTTAAATGAAAACGCTTTCTCAGGGCCTTACAAAAGGCTATATTGCTTTTTTGGAGCATTTTAATTTAAATATTTCAGGAAAAATGAGCATTGCCGCCATGACGGGCCAACGGAAAAGCGGCGCGAAGGGAACGAGCATAGAATATTCCGATTTCAGGCAGTACGTCCCGGGGGACGATATAAGAAGGATGGACTGGAACAGTTATGCAAGAAGCGGGAAGCTTATAACAAAAGTATCAATGGAGGAAAAACAGGCCGAAATTAATATATTCCTTGATCTAAGCCGTTCTATGGGGTTTTATGAGGATAAGGCGTTTTACGCAAAAATCATTGCGGCTTCATTGTCATACATAGCGCTTAAAAACGGCGATAAGGTTAATATTTACGGTTGGAGCGGCGGGATAAAAGAATGGCGGCTCAATAATTCCTCCAAGAACAGCTTTCCTAAAGTCGTTTCATTTCTTGAAGGATTGGAATTCGACGGCGTTACAAGCCTGAAAGAAACGGTATCGTCGGGCCTTATAAAAGGAATGAGGGGAATAAGCTTTATAATTTCCGATCTTTTTATCGACGGAGAGTTTGAGGGCGTAATCGATACGTTAAGATATAAAAAACAGGAAGTAAATGTTGTGCAGGTGCTTTCAAAAGATGAAGTAAATCCGCCTTTAGGCGGCAATCTATGTCTTACGGACTGTGAAACAGGAGAGCATAAGGATATTACTGTGTCCTTAGCTGTAATTGAAAGCTATAAAAAAGCTTTACTATCCATGCAGAACGGTATCGGGGAATACTGCAGAAAGAGCGGCGCGCGCTTTTCTGCCGTAAACACCGACATGCTTTTGCAGGAAACTTTAAAGATTATACTGTGATATAATTTTCCAATATCAAGGCTATTTCTTTATTATATTTTTTTATATTAACAGGCTTGAAACACTTATTCAGGAAACAATGTTCGGTTTCCCCTTCCGCATGGAGAATATTCGATGAAGATGAGCAAATTTTATATACCATTTTGAATTTGACGCCGTTATAGTCGGTTAATTTAACTGAAACTGTAACGGTATTTCCATATTCAACAGGTTTCTTATATTTGCATGATGCCGAAAGAACCGGGATTATAACGCCTTTTTCTTCTATAACGTCATAGCCCATACCTATTTTTTCAAGCATATCGGTTCTTGCTTCTTCAAACCAGCGCAGATAGTTTGAATGGTGTACTATCCCCATTTTATCCGTTTCATAATACTGGACTTTGTGAATATACGGTTCCGTTTGTTTATCCATAATTTCCTCCGAAAACGAAAAAAATCTTATACTGTGAAGTATAAGATTTTTATCATATAAGTAAATTAGATCTGCTTTGGTGAACCTACTGGACAGTTGCTTGCGCAAGCGCCGCAGTCGATGCAGCTAGCTTCGTCGATTTTGTAAACGCCGCCGTCCTCTGAAATGCAGCTTGTTGGACAGTCTGCAGCACAAGCGCCGCAGCCGATGCAGCTTGAATCAATCTGGTATGCCATTTGGAATACACCTCCTGAGTAAATAAATTAAATTATCAAGGCTTATTGTATATCAAAATACGCCTTAATGCAAGAAGAATTTTAAAAAAATATGATTTTAAATTTAGGTAGAAAATCATATCATAATATGTTAATATATTTTTATAGAAACAGTACGCATATAAAAGGGTTCCAACCAAAAAATCCATGTTTGAGAAAGAATTATTTGTGTTTTCATAAAATATTTTCATAACGGAAAAGTTATCTTAAATCATGTAAAAAATATAGGTTTAAGCATATTTTACCTGTTTTTATAATTTCAGCCGTTTAGTTTATGTAATTTTTAAGAATTTTTAAATGTATTTTTTTGTTTTATAGTATACCATTGTTATTATACGGAGTGTCGGCGTGATTATATCGGCTTGTTTTACAAAATGAGAAAGAGGTGTTTGTATGGAGATTTTTTCATCTTTGACGGCGGCGGCTTTGGCGGCCGTTATAAGCGTTTCTCCTGTCGGGGCGGCCGTCGGCGTCTGCAGTGAAACCGCTAAAGGCAGTGCGGCTCCATTTATGCAGGAAGCAACCCATGAAGGATATGAAGAGGCTGCGGAGGTTCCCGTAGTTTCGGCTGAAAATACTGCCGAAGAAACGGTTCAACTGCATGATACTGTTTTGCAAGAGGAGGAAGTCGGCGAACAGGACGCCGAAGAAACTGCAATGCCGCCGCAGCCCGAACAAAACAGCCCGCTTGTCGGATATAATGACAGCAAAAGCTGGTGGTTTAAAAGAAATACGGAAAAAGTGCCGCCTTCCGCACAGGGGGATATTAATATAAGCCAATATGGGGCATACTATTTAGGAGATGTAAGCCGCAAAGTTATATATCTTACGTTTGACGAAGGTTATGAAAACGGATGCACAAGCGAAATACTTGATATTTTAAAAGACAACGACGTTAAGGCGGCGTTTTTTGTTACAAAAAGCTATATAGAATCGGAACCGGAACTTGTTAAGCGTATGGTTGCGGAAGGCCATATCGTAGGCAACCATTCGGTAACTCACCCGCAGATGAGTTCCCTTACCGATGAAGAAATAGAAAATGAAATACTCGGATGCGCGCAATACTTTAAAGAAGTTACAGGGGAGGACATGCCCCCGTTTTTCAGGCCGCCTGAAGGGGAATACAGTATCAGGACCCTTGAAAAAACTCATGAGTTGGGGTACAAAACGATTTTCTGGAGTTTTGCGTACAAAGACTGGCTTGTAGACGACCAGCCGGGAGCGCAGGCGGCTTACGACTGGGTTATGGATTATACGCATAACGGATGTATAACTCTGCTTCATGCCGTAAGTACGTCTAATACTCAAGCGCTCGATCGTATACTAAAGGATCTGAAGGCCGAAGGATATGTTTTTGAAACCCTTTATGATCTGCCGGAAACAGAATAGAGCGGTTCAATACGTTTTCTTCCGTCTTATTTTGAAGTTTCGATTGTTTTTTATTTGGCCGTAACGGCGGCATATGTCTTGATTTAGGGCGTCTGTGCCCATTAAAAAATATTATGGGGGTTAGATGAATGGATAAAATTAGGCTTGATTTTAACAACATGATGACAGACTTCGTAGGGGAACACGGAATATGCGAAGGCGACATCAGAAAACTTGAGGGCAAAATTGACGCTGCAAAGAAAGCTATGAAGGATAAAAGGGAAACGGGAAAAATGGATTGGAGGGATCTGCCTTACAATCAAGATGAAGTTGTGGAGGAAATATTGCAGTATGTTAATGAGGTTAAAGACGATATAGAAGCTTTTGTTGTTTTAGGCATAGGCGGCTCCGCACTGGGGCCGATAGCCGTACAGCAGGCCATAAATCATCCGTATTATAATGAGCTTTCCCGTGACAAACGGAAAGGATTTCCAAAACTTTATGTCGCCGACAACGTAGATCCTGAAAAGCTTGTATATCTGTTTGACACAGTTGATGTGACAAAATGCCTTTTTAACTGTATTTCAAAAAGCGGGAGCACTTCCGAAACAATGAGCCAGTTTATGATTATAAAAGAAATGCTTGAAGAAAGACTGCCGAAGGAAGAAGCGGCAAAGCATATTGTCTGCACAACGGATAAGGTAAACGGCAATCTTATAAGGATGGCAAAAGAAGAAGGATATAAAACATTTTATATACCAAGCGGCGTAGGCGGGCGTTTTTCGGAACTTACCCCTGTGGGGCTGCTCCCGGCCGCTATGTGCGGTATCGACATTAAAGAACTTTTAAAAGGAGCGGCATATATGGATGAAATATGCAAGGAAGGGGATATTTACAAAAATCCCGCATACATGTTTGCCGTTTTAAGCTATATAGGAATGGGACAGGGGAAAAATATATCCGTTATGATGCCGTATGCCGACAGCCTTAAATACATTTCGGACTGGTATGCGCAGCTTTGGGCGGAATCTCTTGGCAAAAAGTACGATAATAACGGAAAAGAAGTTTATGTCGGCCAAACGCCCGTTAAAGCCCTCGGCGTTACGGATCAACATTCCCAGGTACAGCTTTATACAGAGGGGCCTTTTGATAAAATAATCGTTATTCTGGGCGTTGACGAATTTAAGGAAACAATAACCATACCTAAAATATACGGCGACATACCCAGCCTTGGTTTTCTAGGCGGCGTTACTCAAAACCAGCTTATTAAAACGGAGCAGACAGCCACAGAATATGCCCTTTTAAAAAGCGGAAAAACAAATATGACTATAACTCTTCCGAAAGTAAATGAGTTTACAATAGGACAGCTTCTTTACATGTTGGAGGTTGCAACCGGTTTTGCGGGTGAACTTATGGAAATAAACGCTTTTGACCAGCCGGGCGTTGAGGAAGGTAAAAACGCCACATATGCAATGTTCGGAAGGCCCGGATACGAGGAAAAGAAAAAGGAACTTGATGAGAGGCCGGCAAAAAAGGATAAGTATATTATCAGGTGATTAGATGGACAGCGGCAAAAGGAAAGAAGAAATTTTAAAAATACTGTCAGAAAGGGATTCGCCTGTCAGCGCATTGTCCCTGGCTCAAAAATTCGGCGTCACGAGGCAGGTTATAGTCAAGGATATGGCTGTTATAAAAGCGGGAAATAAAAATATAATTTCAACTGCCAGGGGGTATCTGCTCCATAAGCCTGATAATCAGGGGGTGAGCCGCACCGTTAAGGTATGCCATGGCGCGTCGGAGATCGAAAATGAGCTTAACTTAATTGTGGATCTAGGCGGGTATGTGGTTTCAACGGCTATTGAACACCCTGTTTACGGAATAATCGGGGAAACGCTGAATATAAAAAGCCGAAAGGACGTTAAAAATTTCCTTCACAAAATAGAGGAAACAGGATGCGAGCCGCTCCTTAGGTTGACCCATGGACGCCATATGCATATTATTGAGGCGGAAAACGAGGAGGGGCTTAACGACATTATTGAAGCCCTAAAACTAAACGGTTTTATTGACGGCGGGAACGAGGGTTAAATCACGGCCTAGGGAGCGGTTATATTGTTGAAAACAAGGCGCTGTATTTATATGCGGATTGTTTACCTTCCGGTTTACAATGGCATACATGCTGCACATAGTAAATTTTTCTGTGCTTCTGTGTTGCGAATACATGACTGAACTATCGAATTCCACTATAGGGAAGGCTCCGCGCCGTGATTCTCACGCGGTTTGCACACTTGCTTATGGACAAGCCTGCATATTTGCGCCTTGAGTAACAAAAATTGCTCCATGTGGAGTCAAAGAGTTGAAACGGCATTAGCGTTTTAGAGCAAGGAAAAAGTATGCGGAAGCCGCCGCGGCGTCAAATGCTTTTGGCGTTTCTATTATGCCGCCAATGCTGTTGTCGGCCGTGTTATGTCCTTGTAAATTGAAGGTAAGAATTATAAAATATTATAAAATAAAAAAGCTGAATTTTTTAACAGGATTTAAAGTGTTAAAAATTCAGCTTTTATTATGGCAAATTTTTGTATGTGCGGCTGTTTGCCTGATAAAAGCCACAGTATAGAGATATGTTGCGCAAAATAATTTGTTTCTGTGTAGTGGATTTTCGATATAATTATTCTTCGCCGAGTATGTAGGTAACTTTTATAGTGGAAATCTAAATTCTATATACGTTGGCGTTAAAAAACAAAATAATTATATTTGGACAAAGTATACGTTTACTTATTAAATTACATTCGGCTTATGGTTAACTCGAGTTTTGTATAGAAGTTTTTATGTTCTCATGTATGGAAAACGCTTGATTTTCTTCTAAGTTTATACATGCGAATAACAAAAACTTTTCCATACGGAACTTTCATGCCAATAAAAACTTAAATACAAGCTTACGGAATATATAAGCCTTATATGCTGTTTGCAGTGGGATTTAAATTCATTTGGCGTCAGTGCTTGAAATGCCTCATTCCGACGAATATCATGGCGATTCCGTGTTTGTTGCAGGCATCTATTGACAGCTGGTCGTTTACGGAGCCGCCGGGAGTTACAACGGCTGTTATGCCGGCTTTTGCACATTCCTCAATACAGTCTGGAAAAGGAAAGAATGCGTCGCTTGCCAGGCATGAACCTTTGACGGCGTTTTCGCCAAGGGAGTTAATACCATGGTCAATAGCCTGTTGGCATGCCCAAATCCTGTTTACCTGCCCGGGGCCTATGCCTATTGAACGCTTATTTTTTGCTATGGCAATGCCGTTGCTTTTTGTGTGTTTAACCATTTTAAAAGCAAATTTAAGGTCTTCCATTTCCTGAGGTGTCGGAGCTTTTTCTGTAACAACTTTTATGTCTTTGTCGTCAAAAAGTTTAACGTCGGCTTCCTGTATAAGTATTCCGCCGCTGACTTTCTTTAAATCAAGGGAACCTTCAGGCTGTTTGGCAGATATGTCTTTAAGTTCCAAAAGCCTTATATTTTTCTTTTTGCTTATTATTTCTACGGCTTCCTTTGAGAAAGAAGGAGCAATTACAATTTCAAGGAATATTTTTGATATTTCCTCGGCCGTTTCTTTGTCAATTTCGCGGTTTGCCGCTATTATGCCTCCGAAAATGGAAACCGGATCTGATGTGTAGGCTTTGACATACGCTTCATGTATTGTATCCGCGCTTGCAACGCCGCATGGATTTGCATGCTTGCATGCAACAACGGTGGGCTCGTCATATTCTTTCAGCAGCTCCAACGCTCCGTTTGTATCGTTTATATTGTTAAAAGAAAGCTCTTTTCCGTGAAGCTGTACTGCATTTGTAAGCATGCCTTTTGACAATCCTATTTCTTTGTAAAACGCAGCTTTTTGATGCGGATTTTCTCCGTAGCGCATATCCTGGACTTTTTCATATGTAAGGGATATTGTGTCCGGGAATCCTTCAATGCCGCTTTCTTTCATCATATAGTTCGCGATAAGCGAATCGTAGTGCGCCGTATGCATAAACACTTTGGCGCTTAAACGGAATTTGGTTTCGGGCCTGACATCGCCCGTTTCTTTAAGCTCGGCTATAATTCCGCTGTAGTCGGCAGGATCTACAATAACGGCGACGTCCTGGAAATTTTTTGCCGCCGCCCTTATCATAGTAGGGCCGCCTATATCTATATTTTCTATTGCTTCATGCCTTGTTACGCCTTCTTTTAGTATTGTTTGTTTAAACGGGTAAAGGTTAACGACAACCATATCTATTGTGTCTATGCCTAAGTTTTTAAGCTGTTCCATGTGTTCCTTGTTGTCCCTTACGGCGAGGACGCCGGCATGTATGGCCGGATGAAGCGTTTTGACCCTGCCGTCAAGACATTCGGGAAAATGCGTAACGTCGGAAATTCCCGTAACCTTTATCCCGGCAGCTTCAAGCGTTTTATGGGTGCCGCCTGTCGAAATAATTTCCCAGCCCATGGACGCAAGTTCCTTTGCAAATCCGATAATGCCTGTTTTGTCTGAAACGCTTAATAAAGCTCTTTTCATTCTAAAAACCCCCTTTTAATAATTAAATTTGCGGTTGTGAGCAAAAATAAGCCGCCGCCCGGGACGAAACAGTCAGTTTGCCCAGGCGGACGGCTTATAAGTCCATACTCCCGTGTGGTTGTCCACTTCCGCCAGTTATATGGATATTGTTTTATGCTTTTTACATTATTTTATATTTTTTATCTTTCCGCGTCAAGCCCTAAAGGAGTTATATATATGTTTTAAGCCGCGATAAGTTTTATGAAGAACAGTATTGCTATTACTACTATAACCGGGTTAAGTTCTTTTGCCCTGCCCGAAAGCGCTTTTAATAAAACGTATGAAATAACGCCAAATACAAGACCTTCGGAAATGCTGTATGCAACAACCATCATTATGATTGTTATAAAAGCGGGGAACCCTTCGGTATAGTCGGAAAAATCGATTTTTGTAACCGCTTCAATCATGAAAAGGCCTACTGTTATAAGTGCGGGAGTTGTTGCGAATGAAGGTATGGCCGTTATTATAGGCGAGAAGAAAAGGGCAAGCAGGAACAATACTGCCGTAACGGCGGATGTTAAGCCTGTGCGTCCGCCTTCCGCAACGCCTGAGGCGCTTTCAACAAATGTTGTTGTCGTTGAAGTTCCGAGTATGGCTCCCGCTGTGGTTGCAACGGCGTCAGCCATCAGCGCGCCTTTGATGCGCGGAAGTTTTCCATCTTTGTCAAGGTATCCCGCTTTTGTGGAAACGCCTATAAGTGTTCCGAGAGTATCGAAAAGGTCAACGAATAGGAATGAGAATACTACCGTGACAAATTCAAGTGAGAATATATTTGAAAAATCAAATTTGAAGAATATAGGCGATAATGAAGGCGGCATTGCTACGACTCCTCCCGGAAGGAGAGAATACGCGCCGGCTTCGGGATCGACAACATAAATTCCGGTAAACTGGCATATAATGCCAAGAGCGTAAGTTATAAGTATTCCCCATAAAAGGGCGCCTTTAATTTTTTTAATTACAAGTACGACAGTTATGATTGTGCCTATAAGGGCTAAAGCAACGGGCACGCTTTTTACGTCGCCAAGGCCTACAAGGGTCGAACCATTGTCAACAATAACTCCGGCGTTCTGCATGCCGATGAAAGCGATGTACAGCCCGATTGCAACTCCTGTCGCATTTTTAAGGGTTTTCGGTATCGAATTAAATATTGCCTCCCTTATATTTGCAGCCGAGAGGAGTATAAATATAATACCCTCGATTAATACGGCGGTAAGCGCCGTCTGCCATGAGTACCCGTACTGTAAAACTACTGTAAACGCAAAGTATGCGTTGAGGCCCATGCCGGGCGCCAGAGCAAACGGGTAGTTTGAGAAGAAAGCCATACAGAATGTGCCTAAAGCGGCAGCCAGTGCGGTGGCCGTTAAAAGAGCGTTGGGATCCATGCCTGTAGCGCTGAGAATACTCGGGTTAACAATGAGTATATATGCCATGGTCATGAATGTAGTTATACCTGCCGATACTTCAATTTTTGCAGTGGTTCCGTTTTCTTTCAGTTTAAATTGTTTTTCAAGAAACCCCATTTTTTATTTCTCCTTCCTTAGAAAAAAATATCAGTACATATGGATAATATCAGAGAAGGGGGAAAATGTCAAAATTTAATTTAACGGACGGAAGAAAGCGTGAGCGCAAAAAGCGCGGAAGCTTTCTGTTAGTTTGAAGCGTAAGCGTAAAATGAAATAGCAGAAGGCAAACGTTCGTTATGACTTTGGCGTAAAATTGTCTGCTTCAATATCGGCGGTAATATAAATTGAATTTTCATCGAATGACGTTTGCGGAAATTTAAAAGAATCCAGCAATATATAATCGTTGTTATACTGGAAACGTTCGAGGGAATTATACGAAAGCGGTATTCCCAGTTCCAGTATATCGCCGTTTACATATGCCTTTCCGTCCGAAATCAGTCCTTTAATCGGAAGTTTATAGTAACCGCTGTTTTCGGTAGAGGAATAGAGGGACGAGCTTTCAATATACTTATTGAACAGTGTTTCCTCCGTGGTTATGCGGTAGTCGTCGCTGGGCACGATTCGAGGCGCGGAAAAAGACAGATCCCTATCGCTGTAAATGACGCCTTTTACCTGAGGGAAAAGCGACAGGGAACTGTAAATATTTTCAAGCGTTTCACATGCTTCAACAAGGCTGTATGTGTGGTTTTTCGTATTATAGTGGCTTATTCCGAGAGCGGATATAATAATAGGCGTTTCGGGCCTCTTACGGCTTAAAGTATTTATGGCCGAGTATAATAATTCGGCCTTTCCGGCATATTGGTAATGTGACAGCCCTATATATCCAATAAGTTCGCTGTCAGGGAGATATTCGCTTTCAAAAGGGGCGTCGTCTGTTGATAAAGTACAAACAAGAACTGCATTGGGGGCGTATATGCCGAATATTTTTGCCGCGGTTGTCCAGTATTCTTTATAAGTTTCACTATGGCCGTAAAAGCTCGGATTCAACGGAAAAAGGTTTACTATAACGGGAGTGTTGACAGCGCTGAGCGATTTCGCTGTTTCCAGCAGTTCAAATGCCCCGGGAAGGTTTTCAAAATCCGTATTTATTGTTATGAACGGAGTTTTGGCGGCGGTCATACATTGAAGCAGGAAATATATCGGAACCGTTCTGCCTGCCGATAATGTAACCGCATACATATTGCTTCCGCTGAAAACGCGGTTAAGGTCAAGAGGGGTTTTATAGCCTGAGTACTGTGTGAGTTCTATTCCGGTAAACGGTTTAAAGGCTTTTGAGGACTCTGTTTTTATATATACGTCACATTCCGTTTGGCTTGGGACATTCATTGTTATGTCGACCGCCGAAGTTTCATTTTCCTGAGTATTACAGCCGGATAGGGAAAATATAATAAGTATCAGTAAAATTTTTTTCATTTGAGTTCTCCTTTTATTGATGAAAAAAAATTAACGGTTTTATTGCGGATACCGGATTTTATAATATATATAATGGTTGCCCTTTTTTTAAATTGGTATACCTTAATAAGTTTTACATATATTTATATTTATGACAGGACTTTTGATTTGGAGGCGGATAAAATGGCGCGTTACAGCGGCTTTCAGTATAAACGGTTTTTAAAAAATTTCACTGCCACGACGGCTGTTTTAACTGTTTTATCAGCCGGGACATATTATTTTGCAGGCCCAGGGAGGGCGGTTGCCACAGTAGTTATGGGACAAACTGTTTCCGAACAGGGCGGAGGAGAGGAAGCGGTTTTTGGTTTTAACGAGGGCGGCACATATTTTGAACAGAGTATTATTGATAAACAAGGATCAGAACCTGAAACTGAATTTATACATTCCTCAGAAACTAAAATTAATCTGACGGCCGAGGATCTGGAGAAGCTTAGCGATGTAAATTACCTGAAAAGCAATTTTTATATAGTTGATAAGCGGACAGACCTTTTGGAAGGTGATATTAACCCTCAGGAATTTTTAAATATGGATTTTACAATAGATAAAAATACGGAAGGGCCGAAAGTGCTTATATTCCATACGCATGCCAACGAAATGTTTGCCGACAGCGATCCGTCGAAAGGGATTACGGAGGGTATATACGGCGCGGGAGAAAGGCTTAAAGAAATTCTTGAAACAGAATACGGAATACCTGTGCTTCACCACGACGGACAATATGACGTTGTTGACGGCAAGGGGCAGATAACGGGGGCGTATGAAAGAATGGAACCTGATATACGCCGTGTTTTGCAAGATAACCCAACTATTGAAGTTGTTATAGATATGCACAGGGACGGGGTTAGGAGCGACGTACATCTTGTTGAAGAAGTAGGTGGCAAACAGTGTGCAAAAATAATGTTTTTTAACGGACTTTGCCGGCTTAATGAGGATGGCAAACTTGAAGATTTGACAAGCCTACCTAATACATATTTAAAGGATAACCTTGCCCTAAGCTTCAATATGCAGCTTATGGCAAACAGCATGTATCCGAATTTTACAAGGAAAGTTTATCTTAACGCTTACAGGTACAGCCTTCATATGGCGCCAAAAAGCCTGCTTATAGAGGTTGGGGCGCAAACGAATACAAAAGAAGAAATATTAAATTCCATGGAACCGCTTGCGGATATTTTGGCAAGGGTACTTTTGGAAGAATAAAAATTTTCGGCTGTAAAATAATAATCACTATGATTACAAGATTTATAATTTACGGCTTAATGGGATTTTTAATGGAAATATTATGGACCGGGCTGATATCGCTTTTGAAAAAAGACGTGAGCCTCAGGGCCTTCACATCGCTGTGGATGTTCTTTATCTACGGCATGGCGGTTTTTATGGAACCGGTATTTATTGCGTCTGGAGGGCTGCCGTTTTTTATAAGGGGGCTGATATATATGCTCCTGATTTTTTGCGCAGAATATTTAACCGGATATTTATTGGAAAGGAGTATAGGAAAATGCCCGTGGAACTATGAAGGCGCAGCTTTAAGCGTATACGGCCTGATACGCCTTGATTATGCACCGGTATGGTTTGCCGTGGGAATTATATACGAGAATGTATACTTTAATATTATGCCTTTAATTAATTTGCCTTAAAATCCTGCCGCCGTTAAAAATGGAACGTCTGGTTTTAAGGGCGGTATTTATCCGCGGCGTTATGTCATGGTGGGGATTTTAAAATCAAATGTGTGGGGAACTTTCAAACGCGCTTGTTTTGCTTCGGTTTTTTCGGCAGACTTATTGTAATTTTATTCGTATTAGATTAATATAAAATGATGAAGCATAAGCATGTACTATAAGCGGTTTTATATATTTTATTAAGTTCAAAAGCATGTTAATTAAAGGGGGAAATAAAATGCCAACGGGCCAAACGCCGGACAACGGCAAACCAAACGACACTATAAGCCTTATACGTTTTATGCTTATAGCGCTTTTTGTAACAAGTATTTTTAATATATTTCTCGCTTCAAATTCAACAAGAGCCATAACGGAAATACCATACAGCCAATTTGTGCAAATGGTTGAAGAGGACAAAGTTGAAGAGGTTGAAATCGGCGAGGACAGGCTTATTATTGCAGTTAAGCCGGGAACGGGATCTAAAACGGAAGTTAACGGACTTAAAAATCCGGAAAAGATGTATTACACGGGAAAGCTTGACGATCCGGCGCTTTATGAAAAGCTTGACGCACATGGCGTTACTTATTCAACGCCTGTAATAAATTCGTCGCCTATATTGGAATTTTTAACAACATGGGTTTTACCTTTTGTGCTTATATATGCAGTTTTCAGCATTTTTATGAAGAGCATGAGCAAGAGAATGGGCGGGGGGCCTATGGCTTTCGGAAAAAATAACGCAAAAATTTATGCGCAGAAAGAAACGGGCGTAACATTTGCAGACGTTGCGGGGCAGGAAGAGGCGAAAGAGAGCCTTCTTGAAATAGTGGATTTTCTTAACAATTCGGAAAAATATAAAAAAGTCGGTGCGAAGCTTCCGAAGGGCGCCCTGCTTGTGGGACCTCCGGGCACAGGAAAAACACTTCTTGCAAAAGCCGTTGCAGGCGAGGCAAAGGTGCCGTTTTATTCCCTTTCGGGTTCAGACTTTGTGGAAATGTTTGTCGGCGTGGGAGCTTCAAGGGTAAGGGATCTTTTTAAGCAGGCTGTCGAAAACGCCCCATGTATTGTATTTATTGACGAGATAGACGCAATAGGCAAAAGCAGGGACAATCAAATGGGTTCAAATGACGAGAGGGAGCAGACCTTAAATCAGCTTTTAAGCGAAATGGACGGTTTCGACGCGTCAAAAGGCGTTGTAATATTAGGCGCGACAAATAGGCCGGAAGTCCTTGACAAAGCGCTTTTAAGGCCGGGAAGGTTCGACAGGAGGGTTATTGTAGATAAGCCGGATCTGACTGGGCGGGAGCAAATATTGAAAGTACATGTTAAAGACGTTATACTTGATAAAGACGTGGATCTTCATCAGATTGCCCTTGCAACAAGCGGCGGGGCCGGCGCGGATCTTGCAAACATCGTTAACGAGGCCGCGCTTAGGGCTGTACGTTTGGGAAGGGATAAAGTAAACCAAAGCGATTTCCTTGACGCCGTTGAAGTTATAATAGCCGGCAAGGAGAAAAAAGACCGCATAATGAACGAAGAAGAACGTAAAATTGTCGCATACCATGAAGTTGGCCACGCTCTGGCAACAGCGCTTCAAAAGGACTCGCAGCCGGTTCAGAAGATAACGATTGTGCCGCGCACTATGGGAGCCCTCGGATACACGATGCAGATGCCCGAAGAAGAAAAATTCCTAATGAGCAAAGAAGAAATTTTGGCGCAGATTACAACTCTTCTTGCCGGGCGTACAGCGGAGGAAATTATATTCGGCACTGCAACAACAGGAGCGTCAAACGACATAGAGAGAGCGTCGTCGCTTGCAAGGAATATGGTAACGCAATACGGTATGAGCGAAAAATTTGATATGATGGGGCTTGAGAGCATACAGAATAAGTATCTTGACGGCAGGAGCGTTTTAACTTGTTCCGAAGCAACCGGGGCTGAAATTGACAGGGAAGTGCTTTCAATTATAACAGCGGCTCATAAAAAGGCGGCTGAACTTTTAAACGGCAACATTGATGCGCTTCACCGCATTTCAGAATTTCTTTTGGAGAAAGAAACTATCACCGGTGAAGAATTTATGAGGGTTTTAAAGGGAGAATAAATTTAACGCGGGGGCGTTATTCGGGCAGCGTTCTGAAATGGGTTCATAATTTATTTTTCAAGGATAAACATGGTTTTTCAGTTTTGATATAAGAAGCGATTGTTTCCGTTTGAGAGAATATATATTTTCTCAAACGGATTTTATTATATTTAAGAATTTTTTTGATTTGATTTTTTCGGTTTTTGAATTATAATAGTTTGTAATAAAAAATTTCCGGATACAGCCGATAGGAGAGGAAATATGGAAAAGTTAAAAAAAGACGTTGTATTGTTCGATTTGGACGGCACAATTATTGACTCCATGGATGGAATTATAAATGCAGTTAGGTACTGTTTTGAAAAAACGGGCAGGCAACCTGTGGAACCCGACGAGTTTCTGCCGTATATAGGCCCGCCTATTATAGGTACGTTTCAAAGCGTATATAAAATGACGCTGGAGGAAGCTGAAAAAACAATGGAATATTATCATGAATACTACAATGAAAAAGGCTGGAAAGAATGTCGTCTTTACAACGGCGTTGAAGAACTGTTAGCGGTGCTTAAGGCAAAGGGAAAAATAACGGGGCTTGCAACAAACAAGCCCAAGTATTATGCCGAAAGGATATTAAAGGATAAAGGAA
The DNA here is from genome assembly GCA_024460105.1 of Anaerotignum faecicola. Classification (NCBI taxonomy): domain Bacteria; kingdom Bacillati; phylum Bacillota; class Clostridia; order Lachnospirales; family Anaerotignaceae; genus Anaerotignum; species Anaerotignum faecicola. Next base: position 255,268 of record JANFXS010000001.1, on the reverse strand, counting down.
TAGACATATATTTTGACTATATCGGCGGGGCGGACCTTAAAAAGGGAATAACTAACAAGGCTCTTGTAATTGAAGATTGCCTGAAAGAGCTTAAAGTAAACAATAAGGACAAGGCGGTTTTGATAGGCGACAGGCGTTTTGACACTGAAGGAGCGGCCGCGGCGGGAATAGAATCGATTGGAGTTACATACGGATATGGAAGCCGTAAGGAGCTTGAAGATTTCGGCGCGGTTGTTGTTGTGGATACGGCTTATGAGGCGGGAGAATTGTTTTAAGAAAGCCGCCGCGTATTTGTGGAAGATTAAGTTTGTATATTTTATCCGCTACACTGGCAATAATAGCTTCGGTTTACAGGGGCACACACGCCACACAAGGAAAAATTTTCCCCATTTCCGAGTTGCATAAGCTTGTCATAGGATCGGCTATGCCGGCGCATATGCGCCTTGAACCGCAAAAAATTTTCCCCTTGTGAGGCCGGAGAGTTTCATCGTACGTTAGCGGCGCAAGAGCAAGGCAAAGACGGGGGTTCCTACGGCAAGCGGCTTTAACACGGCTATTGCGCCGCTAACGTACGTTAAAACCGTGTGTGCCCTTGTAAATTGAAGCCGACCTTTGCTATGCAAGATCGGTTTTGAAGCAGAAGAAATTTTTTGTAATTCAAGGCACGAATATACGGGCAAGCCTTACAAACCTCAATGAAGCTGAAAGGGAAAATCTCATGCGTGCAGTGCGTATGATTTGCAGATGAAGATAAACCCTGTGATTTAAGCTATAAGGAACGCTATATTTTAGCTGTGCATAAAACAATATAAATAGCAGTTACTAAATGGCAGGTATGGAAAAACGAAATGATATTTAAGCCGGAATCGCTTTATATATTTTATGCCGATATTGAAATAAGAACCTGTAACCATATTTTAATATGGATACAGGTTCTTATTATGTCATTATTTTTATAGATAGGTAGTGGTTTATTTTATAAGGAAGGTTGTATTTGCACTAACATTTTTAAGGAAGTCCGGCCGAATATTGGGTTGGGTGTTATATCCGGCCGGTTATTAAGAAGTAGGGATTTGTTCAAATTGTGCGAGGGATAACGCACAAAGAACATGTTATATAAAAAAGCAACTGGGTTTATGCTGCTTTTTTTTCTGATTTTAAGCCTGCATTATTCACTTTGATATAATCTGGGAGGAATGCGGCGGCTTCTTCCGGAAGGAAGATATTGTATAATACCATTGGGAGCACATAATCTTCTTCCCTTTGAACAGGAGGTAAATCCCGGCGGCTTGACCTTACTGCGGCGCTTGTTTTAGGGCCGATATATAAGTCGCCTAAGTTGCCTTCTTTAGAAACTATTGTAGCTTCTGTAAAATCTTTAAGATTGCGGCACTGTATGAAAGCTGTTTCAGAATCTTTTTTCCTGTAAGCGATAACTCTCTTGTCCGTTATAATGTAGTGAATCCTGTTTTGGAGGTTCCTGATGTTAAGGAACGGACGTATTGCAATAAGCGCTGCGCAGAATAAAAGGAAAAGAGTTGTTCCGACATGAACATTTGCTTCTATAGATATTGCAGAACCGTACGCCCAATACTTAAAAGCACAGAACACCAATATCGCGCTTATTGCCCAACGTATAATGTTGAGGGTTGTATGAGGTTCTTCAAAAAATTTGATTGATTTCGGACGGCCTTCCCAAAGCACCTTTTCACCGTCGTTGAGCACATATTTTTCTACAAAGTTTTTAGCGTTTTCGTTTGCCATAATGAGTCCACCTTTCTGGTTGAGATTCTTTTATTTAAAAGCTTCAGCCGCTTTAAAAAATTTTTCAGCTAATATACTGTTTCCGGCTGATTGGTAAGCTTCCCCAAGCATGTTGTAAATCCTGCTTTCTTCGGGAGAAGATGAAAGGGCGGTTTTAAGCCTTGAAATGGCTTTATCGGTTTCGCCGCGTTCAATTAGGTTGTTAATGTAGCTAAAATCAATATCTGTATTATTATTAGATGATTCCAAGTGCAGTTCACAAAGAACATTATGAATACGTTCTGTTGTAAACGGTTTCTGAAGATATGCAATAGCCCCAAGCTGCGTACAGTCAACTGCATTTTTTACTGTCGGATATGCAGTTATAATTATTACGGGGGTCATAATGTTTTGGCCTCTAAGCTTTCTTAAAACTTCCGTACCGCTTATTTCGGGAAGTTTTATGTCGAGAAATATTAGGTCGAATTTGTTTTTCAAAGCTTCTTCAAGACCGCTTTTGCCGTTATCTGCCGTTTCAACTTTGTAGCCCTCAAGTTCAAGGCATTTTGACAGCATAAGGCGTATATTTTTTGTGTCGTCAATTATAAGGGCGTTTTTTGTCAGGTTTTTTAAATTCATAGCAGCTCTCCAATAATTATTTTATGCCGGTTCCGTCTGCCGGAAGGGTGAAATAAAACCGGCTTCCTTTGGATATATCGCTTTCGCACCATATACGCCCTTTGTGAGCGGTTATAATGTCTTTTGCGACGGCAAGGCCAAGACCTGTGCCCCTTGTTTCTAGGTCGCATCCCGGAACTTGAACGTACTTGTCAAATATTTTCTCCAAAAATTCTTCGGGGATACCTTTGCCGTTATCTTCAACGCATACCTTTATAACGCCGTTTGAATAGACGGAACTGATTTTGACGGTATCGCCGTCAGTTGTGTATTTAAGGGCGTTTGACACAAGATTATTAAGCACCCAGACTATTTTTGAAAAATCGGCGTTTACCATTGGAAGGTTCCCGTTGCGGAACGTTTCGATTTTTATTCCGAGGTTTTTTGCGCGCGGCATAAATTGTTTAACGCATTTATCTATTGCCTTTTCAATTAAAAACGGCTTGAATTGGTACATTATACTGCTTGATTCCACCTTAGAAAGCTCCAGTAAGTCGTTTACAAGCACATTAAGCTGCTGGCTGTCTTCTTTGATTGTTTCGACAATTTCCTTTTGTTCGTCGTTCATATCGCCTATATACGAATTTCCCAGCAGATCGGCGCCCATTATTATCGAAGTTAAAGGCGTTTTAAATTCGTGGGAAATTGTTGCGATAAAATCTGTCCGCATTTTTTCCAAAAGTTTCATTTCCGTTATATCGTAGAAAACTATTATAACGAATTTTTTCTGTTCGCCGTTTTGATATGAAACGGGGGAAACCATAACGTTATAATATTTAGGTTTCCAGTCGTATGTAATTTTAACAATTCCGTTCCAATACTCGGCCGCCTTATAATTTATTTTTGACGATACGTCTGAAAAACAACTGCCTGCCATAACATCAAGGAAATGGCTGTTTACAGTATTATCGTCGGAAGAATGGATTAAAAGTTTCTCAAACGAATCGTTCATTAAAGTCACATGATAGTTTGCGTCAAGTATAAGCATTGGTTCGGTTATACTTTTAACTATCGCGTAAGTTTTGTTCCTTTCTTCCATCAAGGAACCCAGCGTGCTTTGTTCAAACTCGCTTAAACGCTGCGTCATATTGTTAAATTCGCTGCAAAGCGCTCCGAGTTCGTCGGTATTTTGTATTATAGCCTTTTTGTTTAAATTCCCCTGGCGTATTGATTTAAGGTTCTGCGTAATTTCATAAATCGGGCCGAAAAGTTTATTTATGTAATAACGGAAGGCTACAAATGATATTGCCGCCGTGAATATGAAAAGCAAAAAGAGAAGGAATGTGGTATTTTTTATTATGGAATATGTTTCGTCCCTTCTTGCAAATAAAGCGGTTTCGTTTGACTTTTTGAGCTTTTCCAGCTCGTCAAGGGTTTTTTCATATTGCGGCTCTATTGTTGTTTCAAAATATGTAAGCGCTTGCTGGAATTGGCCGCTTTCAGGGTTGCTGGTGTCAAACGTCTGAAGGTTGTTGAACATTTCGACAAACTTTAAGTATTCCGTTTTTATTTGAACAATAAAACTCATTTCTTCCGGAATAATTATTGTGTTGTACTCCGTATCATAGTATGACATAAACCTTGAATAATGATTTTGAAAGCTTAAGATTGAATCTTCTTCATCAGCGCTGTATATGTATAAAAGCATATCCTGCCGCTGTTCTTTAAGCGCCGCGTCCATTTTTGAAATTCTTTCAATACTATTATAGTTTGTCGTTATTAAACTGCTTACAGACCGGCTTATATTGTTCAGGCTGTAAATCGAAATTGCGCCGAGAACTATAATAATAAATATAAGGCTTACATAGATTAATGAAATCCTTCTTTTAAGTGAAGATTTGTTTTTTTTCATGATAAACTCCTGTGGCAGAACACGGGATTAATTTTTGCGTAAGAGAGTCGCTTTAAAAATGTCCCGAATTTCCTTTGAAATAATTACAAGGCCTTGTATTAAGGAAGGTTAGGTATATGTGAAACTCTTTACTATGGGATTATTATAACAGCCGCGGTATAAGCGTTCAAATGGCTATATTTTAAGAAAAAATGAGAAACAGAGAGTAAAACGTAGATATTATATATTAAATACGGATTTTAGTTCTACAATAGTTAATTAATTTACGAATAAACCGTAAAATCAGAATTCAAAAAAAAGTTGAATTTTTATTTAAAATATTATTAATTTAAGGCGCGTACTTTGTAAAACCGAAAATAATTTACCGATAAGGAATAGCGCAACGCAGAAAAGGGTGAAAAATTAAAAACCGCGGGTTAGGCCCGCGGTTTTTAATTTTGGGATATTTATTCTTCTTCGCCTTTTACGGCCGCCTTGTGCAGCGCTACCATAATAATTACAAGCGCGCCGGCAGACACAATCCATGTTGCGATAAGATTTTTTGTAAATCCCGCAACAATATATCCTAAAAGGGAACATGCCGCCACAGTTACGGAATAAGGTATCTGCGTTGAAACATGGTCTATATGGTTACAGGATGCTCCGGTGCTTGACAATATTGTGGTGTCGGAAATCGGAGAGCAGTGATCCCCGAAAACAGAACCTGCAAGTGTTGCGGAAAGCGAGATTATAGTAAGCTCAGGCGCAACGGCTTCGCATATGGAAGCGATTATTGGTATTAAAATACCGAAAGTTCCCCAGCTTGTGCCCATTGAGAACGAAAGGAACCCTGCTACAACAAATATAATGGCAGGAATAAGCATAGTGGGCATATTTGATGTGGCAACAATATTGCTCACATATGGACCTGTGGAGAGGAGATCCCTGCATACGCCGCTTATTGTCCATGCAAGGGTAAGTATTATTATTGCTCCCGTCATTGATTTGACGCCTTCGCCCATTCCGTCCATAAATGTTCGGAAAGTTATAATTTTCCTAGGTATAAAAAGGAAGAACGCAACAATTAAAGCGGCGAAACTGCTTAATGCAAGCGAAGGGCCGGCGTCTGTATTGCCGAAACCTTCCGCTATCGTCATTCCGCCTTCGAAATATCCGCCTACATAAAGCATGGAAAGTATTGAAAATATGATAAGCGCAATAATAGGTATAACAAGATCGCGGACTTTGCCTTTTGGCGATATTTCAAGGTTTTCAAGTTCGTCAGATGAAGAACTTGAAACAGCGTTTGATTTTGAATAGTTGAGGTTACCCGTTTTTCTTGCGATATATTCATATTTTTCCATCGGGCCGAAGTCGAGCTTGCTTACGGAAAGGACTACGACCATCACAATAGTTAACAGGGCGTAGAGATTAAAAGGTATTGAACGTACGAAAGAATCCATACCGTTAAGCCCTGTGTCGCCCATCTGGCTTATTACGGACGCCGCCCAGCTGGAAACCGGGGCGATAATACATACGGGAGCCGCAGTAGCGTCAATTATATATGCAAGTTTTGCATGGGAAATTTTGTATTTATCCGTAACCGGACGCATAACGGTTCCGACTGTAAGACAGTTAAAATAGTCGTCGATAAATATTAACGCGCCCAATGCGCTGGTAGCAAGCTGGGCGGAAGCGCGCGACTTAATTTTTTTGCTTGCCCATTCGCCGTATGCTTTGGAACCTCCGGCCTTTGTTACGACAACAACAAGACAGCCGAGGAAACAAAGGAAAATAACAATGGCTATATTATCGGCCAATTTGCTGCTCATAAGAGTAACGGTTGTTTCGATTGTTTTTACAATAATATTGATAACACCGTCCGCGGTAAAGGCCGAATAGATAAATGTCCCCGAAAGTATGCCGATTATAAGCGACGAAATTACCTCCTTTGTAATAAGCGCCAGCCCAATGGCAATTATCGGCGGCAGGAGGGACAAAAACCCAACATCAATAGCTTCCATTATAAATAAACCCCTTTCAAAAATATAATGTATTTATACTATCACATAGCGGACATGTATTCAATGAATTACTATTATTTTTTAAAAGTATTTGTAGTTTTAGGTATTTTAGGCTGTTTTATTCGGGTGTTACAGTATAATAAAATCATCCGGCAGGCGTTATTTTGACATATTATTCAGCGTTTTGTATTAATAATCAAAATTAAGGGAGCGGCGTTTTGTGAATTATGAAACTGTATTAAAGAATACGAGGAATACCGTTTATCCGCACTGCAACGTGTGCCATTCGTGTAAAATGGGGCGTAATGCAGAGGAAAGTTCCGGGGCTTGGCTGAAAGGGAAGCGGCAGGCGAGTTATTGAAAGTGAGGCTTTCCTATCGCGCGTTAAGATACATATGGATTGTATATACGAAAATAATGGCATTGACACGAGCATTGAACTGTTTGGGCATAAATTTGGCATTCCGGTTTTCATTGCGCCTATAGGAGGTGTGGGATCAAGCTGTGGCGGCGGTATGACTGAGGAAGAGTATGCGAATATTGTTATAAACGGAGCAAAAGAAAGCGGAATAATGGCTTTTACAGACAACGGCGCCGCTGTGTAAAGCGGCGCCGGCATTTATTTGATGATGCGTTGAATAGCGTGCCAAAAGTATTGTATGTTTGTGAGAGCTTACCTTGCTGGTTTTTGTAAACTGATGATTTTTAGGCTGAAGCAATAAATTTTATTCCATTACTGACGTTATTTCTTTGGCTTTTCGTATAATATATGTATCTTTTTTTATTTGCCGTGTCTGCTCCTCTACAGAAACGTCTGTAAAAGTTCCGAACGGGGGATGGAATTGCCTGCATGAAACGAACATTCGGTTTCCCAAAAAGACAATATATACCAAATCGTTTACGGTTTCTGAAAATTCTAAAATTTTTTCGATGGTCTTTAAGGAAAGTATTCGGTTTGAATATTCGATATTGTCTGTATATATTAAGAATTTTTTGTCGAACATGCCGTTGCCCGTTTCGATTTTTTTCCGTGCAGTCTGATTCTTCATTTTCGTAGCGGCTTTCCTGTCAAAAATCTGAAGATAGCCGTTCCCCAAATTTAAACTTTCGGGTACGAAAAACGATACTATTTGTCCGCTGAACAATTCGGTTACGCCTTTATGATGATCATGATCGGCGGTTTCCAAAGTAGAAATATTGGAGGAAACAAAAACTGAATTTTCAAATTTACCTTTAAGGCTGTCGCTGGATTTGTATAATGTTTTAAGGCCGCAGGGGACAATTCCTAAGCTTTGAATTTCTTCATAGGTAAATCCGTCTTGTGGGCTGTATTTTAAATCCGTAAATCCGGGAACTTCGCTGACTGCATGCAGGACATATTTGTTCTTGAAAGTAAAGTCAAATAAATCGTACGCCTTTTTCCATACCATTATGTGGTAAATTAAGAATACTGTACAGGCAATCATAACTGATATTATAATCCCGCCTATAAGACTGAAGAACGCTCCCTGCGTCGCGGCATTTCCAAAGCCCTCGGAACTAAGATACGAAAAAAATATACCGTTTTTTATAAATGAATACAGCAACAGTACAATTAAAGTTATAATAGGGAAAACGTATTGCAGTTTACTTTTCTTTATAACATTTTGTCTTAATTTTTCCAGATATTCGCCGCTGATATTTTGATCGGACAAGGCCATGTTTATTCCTCCGTTCATAAAGATTTTAAGTATATCGGCGTATTTAAATTCGACAAAGAATATTTTATTGAAAGTATATTTTCCGCATGTTTCGATGGAGCATATGCTCGTGCCTAAATACCAAAGCGGCGTCGGAACTAAATATATTTGTTGAGTATTACGCCGGATTAAATCATGTGTTTTTTAAATTTTATATTCATAAATGATACAGACGTGCATACGGCGGATTAGCCGATATGAAACAAGCAGTATGACGATGATTTGCCGCAGCCAAAGTATAATGGCGCAGAAAGCGCTTTAAATTCAATATATAAAAAACGTTTTAATGGCGCGGCTAAAATCCCCTCTGCATTAGAAGCCAAGGGGATTTGGTATTTTAAATTAATATATTCATTTTTTTTGCTTCAAATTCCAGTTCCTCGCGGAACTTCGGATGCGCTATATTAATAAGCGCCTTTGTGCGTTCCCTTACGGTTTTGCCCATAAGTTCGGCAACGCCGTATTCGGTAACTATGCAGTCAACTTCGTTTTTATGTGTAGTAACTGCCGCGCCCGGAGTAAGCATGGGCTTTATTTTTGAAATTGCCCCGTTTTTGGCTGTGGAGTTCATAGCTATGAAACTTCTTCCGCCTCTGCTCATTTTAACGCCTTTGACATAGTCAAACTGCCCTCCGCTTCCGCTGAAAGGCACAGGCCCTATGCTTTCGGCGCATACTTGGCCGAGAAAGTCAACTTCCATGCCTGCGTTTACGGATATAAAGTTGTCGAGCTGTGAAATGACATAAGGATTGTTTACATATTCAACCGGGAGCATTTCAACGCCGAGGTTTTCGTCTATAAAGTCGTAAACCCGTTTGCTGCCGAAGCAGAAAGCGCTGACGCTGCGGCCCCTGAATATGTTTTTGCGTTCGTTTGTTACGACGCCGGCTTCTATAAGATCGACCATGCTGTCTGAGAACATTTCCGTATGTATGCCAAGATCTTTTTTATTTATGAGGGCTTTGCCTATTGCACCGGCTACGCCGCCGATACCTAATTGAATTGTCGCTCCGTCAGGAACCATTTCCGCAATAAACGACCCCATTTTCTTTTCCTCTTCGCTCGGAAGAGAAACCGCAAGCTCCGGCAGAGGCCTGTCATTTTCACATAAGGCTTCAACCTGTGATATATGCACTATGTTTTCGCCGTAAGTCCGAGGCATGTGCTTATTAACCTCAACGAAAACATGCTTTGCCTGCCTTAATATTGACGGGCCTATACATGCATACGGCCCCATGGAAAAATATCCATGCTTATCCATAGGTGAAACCGTAAGAAGGCATACGTCAAGCCGGCGTTTTGTCCAAATCATGGAAAAATCGCTGTAATTGCCTGGAATATAATCAAACTGCCCTTCCTGTCCGCCTTTTCGGCTGCCAGGACCAAAAAACCATGATGTGTGCTTGATTTTGCCGTAAAGTTCCGGTTTTAAATAATCAGGTCCGGGCATACTGAGAAGTCCGTTTATTTCAACATCATGAAGGCTGCCTTCAGCCGACCTTTTGGCAATGGCCTGGACTATTCCGAATGGTTCGCCCATACAAATCGGGGAAGCGCACACATAACCGTCATGAAGTAATTTTGAGATCTCATCTGCCGTGCGGAGTTTGCTGCTGTACATTTCCTCAAACTTGCCCACAAATATTCCTCCTTAATAAGCATAATAGTATAAATGAAAAAGTTACCCGCTGATTATACCATAATATGACTTGTTTTGAAATACTTTTTTGTATGTAATAACTAAAATTCTATTTCAAGTTCTACAGGGCAATGGTCAGAACCCATAATTTCCGGGTATATTTTAGCGCTTTTCATATTTTTTTCGGCATTTTCTGAAACTACAAAATAATCTATACGCCATCCCGCATTATTTTTCCTTGCGTTAAAGCGGTAGCTCCACCAGGAATACGCCCCTTGCGTATCGGGATAGAAATAGCGGAAACTATCGATAAATCCGCTTTTTAAAAGTTCGGAAAATTTGCCGCGTTCTTCATATGTAAATCCGGCGTTTCCTATATTTGTTTTAGGATTTTTTAAATCTATTTCCTCGTGGGCAACATTAAGGTCGCCGCAGAATACTACAGGTTTTTTTGAACTGAGCGAAAGCAGGTATCCGCGCATATCGTCGTCCCATTTTACCCTGTATTGAAGGCGGGCGTTTTCTGCTTGGCTGTTCGGCACGTATGCGGTAACATGGTAAAACTTTTCAAATTCCAGTGTGATAAGGCGTCCTTCATGATCGTGTTCGTCTATTCCCATGCCGTATGAAACGCTCAGAGGTTCTTTTTTTGTAAAAACAGCCACTCCTGAATAGCCTTTTTTATCGGCGTAGTTCCAATATTGAAAATACCCGGGCGTTTCAAGATCTATTTGTCCGGCCTGAAGTTTTGTTTCCTGTATTGCAAAAATATCGGCTCCTAAACTGTTGAATGTATCGATAAATCCTTTTCCTACTGCTGCCCGCAGGCCGTTTACATTCCATGAAATCATTTTCATAATATCAGCCCTCCATTACTATAAGTTCAACTCCGGCTTCACTCAGCATATCAAGCGAAAGCGGATCCGGATATGCGCCTTTGTATACAATTTTTTTTATGCCCGCATTAATAGACATCTTCGCACATATAACGCATGGCTGCAAAGTGACGTAAAGAGTTGCGCCCTCCGTGCTTACGCCGATATTAGCGGCTTGGATTATGGCGTTTTGCTCGGCGTGCAGAGCGCGGCATAATTCATGCCTTTCGCCAGACGGCACGTTAAGCTCTATCCTTTGGCATGTGCCCACGTCAGTACAATGGTGGGTTCCTGAAGGAGCTCCGTTATATCCGGTTGTTATAATACGGTTGTCTTTAACAATGACAGCCCCGACTTGGCGGCGCAGACATGTTGAACGTGTTTTAACTATTTCGGCAATTTCCATAAAATATTGGTCCCAGCTTGCTCTCATTATGTTCCTCCCTAAAATATAGAATTTCCACGGAAACGCCGTGGGAAAACAGATTATTGTTTTAAATAAAACTCCTTATGCCGCAATAAAAGCAATATATAAATTCTTCTTTTCTGCTTTGTCGGCATATAAACTGCAAAGCCCTTATTTTAAGCAAAGAAATTAAAAGGGCGGGATTAACTCATGTTATTGTAACGAATTTATTATACCATACATTGACGGTATGAAAAACAAGTTTTTATACTGCAAAACAGTTTTACAGGTTTTGAATTATGATTATAAAAGGTGTGTAATGGACAAAGTATAGAATTTTTACAGGTTATGGGTATCAAAGTTTTCTGGTAAAATAAAGCGATTCAGATTATAGGAATATAAATTGCAAAGATTAATAAAAATATGAAATACAAGTTGACAATATATTTTGTTTAGGTTTATGATCTGATAAAATAGCGGCGGATATAATATGGTACATATTGTTGTTTATTTACACTGCATTGGGGGAGTGGGTTTTATGAAAAAGAAAATTTTAGCTTTTTTAACTTTTTCGTTGTGCTTGTCATCTGTTACGCTGCCTGTATACGCGGCGCAATATGGGCGTCCGAAAAATTTAGGATTGAACGTAACCGAAAACGGACGCTATGGTGCAATGGCATGCGGATATGGGTGCGGTAACGGCTGCATGTACGGAAATATAACTTGCCGCGGACAATTTGGCGGCGTTAGGCAGAAAGAACGAAAGATTCCGTACTGTCTGAACCGTGCGGAAGGGGAATGTATGCATGCCGATTTAAATTGTTCTTTGGAAGGAATACGGCCGCTTTCCGATGTTGCTGAAAATGATTTTGAATTTACTACGTATGAAGTTTTAGACGACATAAGCTATTCTTATGAAGATAAAGATACAAGCAAAATCGAACAATACATTATATCAAATATAGATCCGGATTTTGATATTGAAAATTTTAATGTTTACGACGATTTAACAATACAAATTGGCTCGGGAAACAGAGGTTCTGTCTGCTTTGTTTTAAAGAAGGGCGAGTTTGAAACTGATTTTAAGTACAGGGCCCTGATTTACGATAACAAAGTAATGAGAATAACTAAAAACGGCGAGCCTGATTATACGTCAAAAGCCCCGTTAGATGACGAGGCTTATAAAATAAGCGACGAGGAGCTTTATAAAATAGCCCTGAAATATGTCTACATTGACGACGAAGATGAAATAGTAGAAAGAAGGGTTTCACGGAGGTTCGACTACGAACCTTACTGCACCGTATCTTTTTCTGTTAAAAGGGACGGGGAAGGGAGATTGGAAGTATATCAGTATAGATTTAGTAGTATATTAAAATAATTGTTCGGGCATTTTAAAACCTCCAAATTACAGTAAAACAAACTGGTTGATTTGGAGGTTTTTTATTGAACTTAAAGTTTATATGCAGCCGCATTTTATATGAAGCGGGAAACTCAATATATTTTGCTATATTTATAAGGCGGCAAACAAGTTATTTTGGGGCTGATGCAATATTGCCTTTTTCAGTATGCGGTTATAATATATTTTATCGGCGTTTTCGGACAGATTTAAAATACGTTAAGGGATTTTATATATCGCTTCATAAGCAGCTGTTAAAAAATAAATATAATCAGATTATTTTGGCATATTTATCTTCGGTTTTAAAGTATCTTTTAATTAAGGTGTTAATATTGCCGTCAGAAATATCGCAGAAAGGTTTATTGTTGCAGTATTCCTTGTATGTAAATTTATTTTTGTTTCGTGCTAAAAAATCTTCAAGCATATAGAAGTTGTCAAGATTATACAAAATATCCACCACTGAGTAAAAATCGCTGTCATTTAAAATTTTGTGTGTGTAGTAATTCTTGTAATCGTTTTCATCGGCTTCCGCAAAAAAATTTATCATTTCAAGATATACCCGTTTTTCTTTGTCGGTTTTCAGTTTCAGAAAATCCTCTGTAAGCTTTTGTTTAAAATTAATTTCCATTAAAGTTCCTCCACTCGTTTTTTATAAAATTGTACTTTCTGGCTTTATTGTACACTTTGCAACAATTTCTTACAATAATAACCGTCCGCAAGTTCTGATAATATTGTGCATTAATCTCCAAGTATTCTACAATTTCAGAATGAATTTTCTTTTTTGATGTCGAAATATGGTGGATTACAAATGTGTTTCGTACAAAGACAATAAAATATATGTCAATTTTAGCATGTAAATTGTATATTTTGTTAAAAATATTTGGAACGGCTGTTTTGTGTATTAATTATTCAAAACCGGAAAATATTTTAATAAGTTATTGATGCAGTTTTAGGGAAAGGGGGTGGTGTGTAAAAAATTTATTGTAATAATTAAAAAAGCCCCGGATAAATCCGTTTTGGGATTTTCGGGGCATCGTACATTTTTACTTTTCCATCATTTTCAGTATATGTTCTTTTGGCTGTACTCCTACGGATTTATCGATTACATTTCCGTTTTTCATTACAACTAGAGTGGGAATGCTCATAACGCCGAATTTTCCGGCAAGTTCCGGTTCGTCGTCCACATTGATTTTTCCTACTTTGAAGTTGGCGTTTTCAAGCGCCACTTCGTCTACGACAGGCGATACCATCCTGCATGGTCCGCACCAAGGCGCCCAGAAATCAAGAAGTACCGGAACTTCGCTTTCTATAACTTCTTTTTGAAAATTATGTTTATCAATTTTAATTGCGCTCATTTGATATTCCTCCTTTTAATATTATATATTTATGCTCTGAATTATAACATATATACGCCTGAACTGCTATTTTTGATTAAGCTTATTTATCAATGTTGCCGTATGTCTGCCTGTAGCGTTTTATGCGCTCGCGGCGTTTTCTTTTGCGGCGTTCATGGGCAATTTTATTAAGTATAATTTTTACGGCGATTATTAGTATTACGGCTGCCGCCAGCAAAATTGACGCCGTTTTGAAATTGACCGTATTCTGCCCTGCGTTTTGTATGCTGTTTTCCGTAAGCATAATTGAGCTGTCTGATATAAGGTTAACTTTTGCGATGTCGTCGCTGCCGATCCTGTAAATTGCGGTTCCGAGGAACTGGCCGTTTGAAACGGGGGCGTTTATATCTTCAGGTATAGAATACAGCGTTTCTATGCTTCCTGTCAGTGACTTTGTCACAGTTGCGGAAATATTTTCCTCAAAAACGGCGTTGACTATTCCAAGGGTAACGGTTTCTTTTTTGCGTTCTTCGTTTACATTGACACTGCCTGCCGAATCACCGGCAGACGCAAGGTTTACCGTTTCAAAATTATTAAAACCGTAATCAAATAACTTTGCGGTGTCGGTATATTCTCCGTAGCCTGTGGATTTTAAAACAACCGAGATAAGTTCGGTGTTACCCTGTTTTGCATATGCGACAAGGGTATTTCCGGCTTCGTTTGTAAATCCTGTTTTGCCGCCTTCACAGTAATCGTAATAAAATGCGGACGAGGGCTTTATAAGCTGGTTCTGCCCGTAAAGATACCTTGTTTCCGGCTGTTTGTTTGTAGGAGGTATTTCATAATATGTCGTGCCTATAAGTTCGCGGAAAAAATCGAATTTTAAAAGTTCCTTTGCTATTAAAGACATGTCGTATGCAGTAGTGTAATGATTTTCGTCATGGAGCCCGTTGGCGTTGACAAAATTTGTGTTTTTGCATCCAAGTTCTTTGGCGCGCGATGTCATATGCTTTGCGAATTCTTCCATTGAACCGTCTATATGTTCCGCAACGCCGTTTGAAACTTCGTTTGCGGACTGCAAGATTATTGCGTACAGCGCCTGCCGTACAGTTATTTTTTCTCCGGCGTCAATTGCTATATGGCTGCTTCCCGGTTCTATGCTGAAAACGGCGTCATGCGAAAATTCTATTGTTTCATCGAGATCCGGGCAGTTTTCGAGGGCAAGCAGTATTGTCATAAGTTTTGTAATGCTTGCCGGGAACTGCTTTTTGTCAATTTCTTTTTGATAAAGTATATCGCCTGTGAGGGCGTCTATCAATATTGCGCTTTCGGCGTCGAGTTCAAGGGATTCGGCCTGTCTTTGAACATCTTCTGGAATTACGGCGGCAAATGCCGGGACGGTTAACACTATTGAAATTATGATTGATATTAAAAGAAATAGTTGTTTTTTCATTGTTAACTCCTATATATTTTTTTTGATATTCATGTTAAAATAGTATATCAGAATTTTATTGTCAAATAAATACAAAAATATACTAAAATTTAGAAAGCGTGCATAAAAATGCAGAATAAATTGTTTTCATGTTTAAACAAATATAAATATTTTATTATTTCTGTGTTTGTGATAGCCAGCGGTTTGTGGTATTCTAACATGGTGGAGCCATATACGGTTAATTTTATCCCAAAAGATGTAAAATATTACAATACCGTAGAAATAAAAGAAAAATTTGATGAGGACCTGTATCTGGAAAGCCTCGTAAATATAAATACTGCCGGCGCCGAAGAACTTATGCGCCTTAAAGGCATCGGAGAAAAAACAGCCGAAAAAATATTGGAATACAGGAAAGAAAACGGTAATTTTACTTCCGTTGAGGAAATAATGGAAGTAAAAGGAATAGGCGAGAAAAAGTTTGAAGAAATTAAAGATTATATTGTTGTCGAATAGACTGGAGGGCATATTAATGGGTTATAAAATACTTGTTGTAGACGATGAAAAACTGATTGTTAAAGGCATTAAATTCAGCCTTGAACAGGACGGAATGGAGGTTACCGCCGCTTATGACGGCGAAGAGGCGCTCAGCCTTATAAAAGAAAATGAATTTGACCTTGTCGTGCTTGACGTTATGCTTCCGAAAATGGACGGGCTTGAAGTTTGCCAGCAGACGCGCGGTTTTTCTCAGATACCTATAATTATGGTAACTGCCAAAAGCGAAGATATGGATAAAATACTCGGCCTTGAATATGGGGCGGACGATTATATAGTTAAGCCTTTTAATATACTTGAGCTTAAAGCGAGGATTAAGGCTATATTAAGAAGAAGCGTAAGGAAAGTTGACGTTAAAGAAGTTTCAAAGAAAAAAGTGCTTGAAATAAGAGGCCTGCGCCTAGAGTATGATTCAAGGCGGGTTTTTATAGACGGCAAAGAGGCGAACCTTACTGCCAAGGAGTTTGATCTTCTTGAGCTTTTTATGGAAAACCCGGGCAAAGTATACAGCCGCGATAACCTTCTTGATACTGTATGGGGTTTTGATTATCCGGGAGATGCGAGAACCGTGGATGTGCATGTAAGACGCCTTAGGGAAAAAATCGAAACAAACCCAAGCGATCCTAAATATATTTTTACTAAATGGGGAGTGGGTTACTATTTTGGCTAAAAGGGAAAAAAAGAGGCACGGCATACGCATACTTCTTGTTTTAACTTATGTGTTTACGGGAATTATACCGTTATTTTTGCTTTCAAATGTAGTTTTCAGCACTACTGAAAAGTATTATATTGAGGAAAGAAAAAAAGAACTTTTAAATCAGGCCAACATATTATCTGGGCATATAGTTATTTCAAATTATATGTTTGATAAGGATAAAGCGGCGGAATTTACGCAGGATATTGCCCAGACAAGCAGCCAGGGGGATTTCAGGATTATTGTAACGGATTCCATGGGCACTGTGGTTAATGATTCCAATAAAACGGAAATTAATAAAACATACCTGATACCGGAAGTAATAGAGGCGCTTGACAATAAAGATGTGGCAAGGGAACAGCCTAACGGAAGTATTTACGCAGTGGCGTCAATAGTCGACTCTACGGGTGAAAATGTCGGAGCAGTACTGATTGCGGATATGCCGACTGACATTAAGGACAGAATGGAAGTAATCCGCAAACAAGTATATATTATGACTATCGCAATAGTTTTGATTGTCTTAATTATAGTTTTTATATTTTCTCAGATGATTACCGAGCCTATTGAAAAAATGGTTAAAACCATAAGCCAGATGGCCGACGGACATTTGGAAAGGCGGATACAGGTATCAAACCTTGGCCAGAGTGAAATTATGGAGCTTGGGGTGGCGGTAAACAATATGGCCGAAAAACTGGAACAGGTGGATATATCAAGGCAGCAGTTTGTAAGCAATGTAAGCCATGAGCTTAAAACGCCGCTCAGCTCAATAAAGGTTTTAAGCGAATCAATGCTTTTAAATACGGAAGCCCCCAGGGAAATGTATGTTGAGTTCCTACAGGACATTAACAGTGAAATAGACAGGATGACGGAAATTATAAACGATCTCCTTACCCTTGTGCGTTTGGATCAAAAGGAGATACCGGTTAATTTCAAAACCGAAAGACTTAACAATATTGTCGGAGACATTGTAAAAAGGCTCATGCCGTTGGCCCAGAAGAAAAACATTGTTTTGGAATATGAAGAAGTTCAGGAAGTTATTGCCGAGATAGATTCTATGAAATTTACCCTTGCAGTTTCAAACCTTGTAGACAACGCCATAAAATATACCGACGAAGGGGGACATGTAAAAGTTATTTTAGACTGCGACCACCAAAATGCGTTTATAACTGTAAGCGATACGGGCGTGGGAATTGCAGACGATGAAATCGGCAGGATATTCGACCGTTTTTATAGGGTTGACAAAACCCGCGACCGTGAAACAGGAGGAACGGGGCTGGGGCTTTCGATTACCCATTCAACAATACTAATGCATAACGGAAGTATAAAGGTTTCAAGCAGGGAAAACGAAGGAACTACTTTCGTTGTAAGGATACCCCTTATGCACAGTAAATCTTGAAGGAGGGATTTGAATGCAGAAAAGAATGGTTATATATATTGCTTTGGTAATATTGGTTTTGTCGTCGGCTTTGCTTATAAAAGAGAAAAACAATTCGGACACTAACCAGCCGCCGCTTTTAATGCAGGAAGTATACTATGTAGAAAATGAAACCAACAAGCTTGTTTTTGAGCTTAGGAACGTGCGCGGCGGAACGCCGGAAGAAATACTTGAAAGTACGTTAAGCGAAATGCGTATTCCGCCGAAAAACGAATCCCTCTCGGTTGCCGTTCCCGAAAATTTAAACGTAACGGATGTTGTGCTAGACGGAAATACGGCTGAAATATATGTCGGCGCCGAGTATAAAGATATGAAAACAAGCGAAGAGATGTTCTGCCGTGCGGCTTTTGTTTGGACATATACGGGGCTTGAGTTCGTAGATAACGTGGAGATATATGTCGGCGGCGAACCGCTTACAAAATCAAACGGGGAACCGTTTGGGTTGATGAACCGCAGCAATATGGTCGTTAACGCGGATATTGACGCCGAGCCTACAAACGCCACAAGGATACTTAAGCTTTATTTTGCAAACGAGGACGCCAGCGCCCTTGTAGCCGAGGAACGGAGCGTTGAGGTTAATCCTAACCAGCCTGTTGAAAAATATGTAATGGAGCAGCTTATTATGGGGCCGTCTGAAGACAGCCATGTGGCAACAGTGCCCACTGAAACAAAGATACGGGATATCCAAACGGCAGACGGCATTTGTTACGTCGATCTGAGCCAGGAGTTTGTTTCAAAACATTCAGGCGGCTCTACGGGAGAGATGCTTACAGTATACTCTATTGTTAATTCCCTTTGCGAGCTTGACGAGGTTGAGAAAGTCCAATTTCTTATTGAAGGCGAAAAGCAGATTGAATATAAAGGGCACATTGAATTTGACAAGCCTTTCAGGCCTATGGAAAAAATTATATCCGATAAGGAATAACGACAGAAAGCACGGATCGGCGGCGTTTATTAAACAACTGTATGGATATGGCAGTTTATAGTACGCGGAGTTATTTGCATATGAATTTTAATATGTTGTGAATTGTTGATATGCATTTAATGCAAGTTTGTAAATTGTTTTATGTGCACTTTGTTTCAGTTTACAAGAGTGCGCACGATTTTAACGGGCGTCAGCGGCGCAATAGCTATGTAAAGCAGTAGGAGATCCGCGCCTGCATGCCTTTGCCTTGCTCTCACGCCGCTAATGCCCGTTAAAACTATCCGGCCGCGCGCGGAGAAAATTTTTTGCAGTTCAAGGCGCATATGCGCCGGCGAAGCAGATCCTACGGCAAGCGTGTGCAGTATGTAAATGCGGAAAATTTTTCCTTGCGGGGCGCGTATGCCATTGCAAATTGAAACTATCAATGGATATTATAAGGCTTTATGATTGGGGGATATTTATGCAGACGATTTTTCAGGATATACAGCTGGGGAAAAATATCCGCGCCGTCAGGCTTGAAAAAGGTATGACGCAAACAGAGGTTGCCGTAAAGCTCAGGCTTATGGGAAGTATGTTGTCAAAAGGCGAGCTTGCGGATATAGAATCAGGGTCAGTAGGTATTAAGGCCGGGGATTTAAAGGCGTTGAAGGAAATTTTTGAAGTCGGTTACGATAGGTTTTTTGAAATATAATATTTTATTCTAGATAATTTGCAAAGAGTGTTATTAAGCAATAAATTACTAAAGAAAATGAGAAAAAAGAATTTCAGTTACAAATTAATTTTAAAACGGCCTATGGTTTTGGCCGCGGCCGTTTTAGCGGCAGGAATTATTACAGGGCAATACATCGGTATAAACGGATGTATTGCCCTTATTGTGTTGAGTATTATTATATCAATCGTGACTGGTATTTTAACTAGGGCACGGTTTGTGTATATGGTTCCGATTTTATTTGTTTTAGGTATATGTTTAATATTGTATGCAAATATGCCCGATAAAATATACAACGGGACTTCCGCCATAAATGGCGCGGTACATGAAAGCTATATATCGGATAAAGGGGAACAGCGTATTCTAATTAAAACAAAAGAGATATATAATAACGGAAAGGCGGAAGAAACCGAAAAATATGTAATTGTTTATCTTGAAGAGGGTATATATGTTAAAGAAGGGGATCTGCTTGTTGTCAAGGGGCGGCTTCAGCTTCCGCAAAAGGCTTTTAACCCAGGAGGATTTGACAATTTCATTTATATGAAAAACATGAAATATAATTACACTATGTTTTCAAATGACGTCATAAAATATGGCGAGGAGCACAGATATTTTATGGAGTCTGTGAGCAAATTGAGGAAAAGCGTAAATAATGTTTTTGATATATGCCTTCCCGAAGATATAAGCCCTGTTGCAAAAGCCATAGTTACGGGAAACACTTCATATTTAGACGACAATATAAGGGATTTATACAGCAATGCGGGAATTGCGCATATGCTTGCAGTTTCTGGACTCCATACGACAATAATTTCCGTCATGATTTCCGCATTTTTTATGAAAATACTGAAATTTAAAAAGAGGTATGCAAGCTTGGCAGTTATGCCGCTTATGGCTGTATACCTGATATTTGTGGGCGGCAAAGCGGCGGCGGCCCGAGCCGTAATAATGATGGAAGTTATATATTTCGGAGATGTTATAAACAGGAAACCTGATACTCTCAATTCTGTCGGTTTTGCAGCTTTTGTTTTGCTTATTATAAATCCGTATCAGTTATTCTGGTCAGGATTTCTGCTTAGTTTTGTTACAGTCAGCGGCCTTATTTTTATTGCGGACGGCATAGGAAAAGGGCGGAGGCTTAAAGATAAAGCTTTTGCGGCCGTAAAAACGTCGTTTCTTACAAGCGCGGCGAGTTTTCCTGTTGTAAGTTGGTTTTTCTATAAAATACCTGTTCTCGGATTTATAGTTAATCTTATTACGACGCCTTTAATCGGTATTGCCGTTTGTTTTGGCATGCTTGCGGGTATAGCCGGGCTTTTTTCAATCAAAGCCGCCGTATTCCTTTGCGGACCGGTATATATAATACTAAAATTCTATTTTATAGTCTGCACATTTTTTACATCACTGCCGATTTCCGTTTTGCTTACAGGCAAACCGACGCTTATGTTCTGCATCGCATATTATGTAAACTTTATTTTTCTTTATGCTAAACGGAAGCGGGGAATACTCCTGAATACAGGATTTATTTTATGTATGGTTTTAATGTTTGTTTCGGTTGCAGGCGATAGTTTGGTAAAGAAAAACAACACGGTTAGTTTTTTATATGTTGGCCAAGGCGACTGCACGGTTATAAATACATATGACAATAAAACTTTTGTTGTAGACGGCGGAGGAAATCAAAATACTGCAATAGGTGAAAATACCGGTATTAAATATGTAATACCGTTTTTGGAGAGCAAAGGCATAAAGAGGATTGACGCGCTTTTTATAACTCATATGGATACGGATCATGCAGCCGGCTGTATTGAACTTATAAAATATTACGATGTTAATAAGGTTTTCATATCAAATGCGCATACAAATGAAATGGATATTCTTGTTGCCGTACTTAAAGAGGCGGCCGCAAAAGGTATTTCCGTTGAACGCATATCGGCAGGGGATATAGCGGAGATTGGTGAAAACTCATACATTGAATGTCTGTATCCGTATGCCGGAATTACCCTGGATGACGAAAATAATAACCATACTTCCATCGTACTTAAATTTGTTTTTGGGGAAATAAGTTTCTTGCTTACCGGGGATGCAGACGAATATGACGAAAGGCTTATGATTTTAGGCGGGCAGGATATTGAGGCCGACGTTTATAAAGCCGGACACCATGGTTCAAAAACATCTTCAAGCGAAAGGTTTTTAAATAATGTAAAACCGGAATATGCCGTTATTTCATGCGGCATAAACAATGTTTATGGCCATCCGAACGGCGAAACATTAAAAAGGCTTGTTAATACTGATATAAAAATATATAATACTTCTTTAGACGGCGCGGTTACATTTACTACCGACGGCAAAGGATTATCAGTAAATAGTTATACAGGCGGGAGGGAATATGGAAAAGCTGAAAGAAGAGATAAAATCCGGGAAACCGGCTGACTGCTATATCTTTTTTGGAGAAGAATCATATTTAAAAAAGCTTTATGAGGTAAAACTTAAAGAGATTTTTTCACAGGGAGCCGGGGCGGATATGAATATAAACGTATTTGAAGGGGCTTCGGATGTTAACGCTGTAATAGACGCAGCGGAAACTTTACCATTCTTTGCTGAAAAAAGGCTTGTTATTGTAAAGGACAGCGGCCTTTTTTCGAAAGGAAGGAAAAATGATTCGGAGATTATGGCAAAATTTATAAACAGCATGCCTGAAAGCGTTTGCATGCTGTTTTCGGAAAACAAGGCGGAAAAGGCCGGCGCGCTTTATAAAGCTGTTTCAAAAGCCGGAAGATGCATAGAATTTAAAACGCCCGCGGAAAGTGAGCTTGCCTCATGGATCGTTTCCGAAGCGAAAAGAAGCAGGCTTAAAATAGATAAAAAAACAGCCGTATATTTTATCAGGACTGTTGGAAGCGGCATGGAAAACGCTTCAAGCGAACTTAAAAAGCTTATATCATATATGCCTGAAGGCTCTGAGATAAAAGAGAAAGACATTGATGAAATATGTGCCAAAAGCCTTGAGTCCAAAGTTTTTGATTTGGTTGACGCCATTGGGACAAGAAAAACGGGGCTTGCAGTTGAAATATACAAAAATCTGATTATGGCCAGAGAGGAGCCTGTAAATATACTTGGCATGATTTCGCGGCAATTCAGGATTATGCTGCAGTGCAGGGCATTAATCGACGCAGGCGAACCGCAGGCAAATATAGCCGCAATAATAGGAGAGAATCCCTATGCGGTTAAGAAATGTATAGCCCAGGGGAAGAACTTTACGCCTCAAACGCTTAAAAAAGCTTTTAGGGAATGCGCCGAAACAAACCTTGCCATAAGGAGAGGGGAATTAAGCGACAGGAATGCGGTGGAAATACTTATAATAAAATACGGCAATTAAACGGCTTACAATTTAAATAAAAGATTGAAAATATACAGTTTATATAAAGGGAATGGAATTAATCGTTAATTTTCCGATTAGGCTTACGGTTTGGCATATCGTTTAATTTCATTGAATTATGTTTTTTATTTGTTTGGAGGTGCGTTGATGTACAGGCTTACGTCGAAGCTTATAATTTACAGGGGAATTGAACATGGAGAGATACTTTACAGATTGTCGGATATATGCCGGAGGTTTTATAACGGAGATTTTGAAAGGGAAGGGCTTACTTCAGAAATATTTGCTCAGATTAACAAGCTTTTAAATATCGGAACGAAATATGGTTTCGACAAAAATCTTTGGCATAATTACCTAGCTTTCCTGATTGCGGCAGCGGAGAATCCTTTTACGCTTGTTTCGGAAAAAGTAGGTGCAAATGATGGAAGTATAAATGCATTTGCTAAAAATGATTTTAAAATATTTAAAGAGCTTTTTAATTATGATTTTTCCGACATTGAAAACGGACTTGGCATAGATTGCTTTTCAATATTAGGAAATTACAAGGCGGTAGTTAAAAAGAGCCATATATTTAATGAAAGCGTCAGCCAAAAGGTACGGGAATTAAGCGGGCTTATAGAAAATGCAGAAAATGCTGACGAAATGTACGACATAGTAACATGGTTTTATAAAAAGTATGGCGTCGGCAAGTTTGGGCTAAATAAAGCGTTTCGTGTTTCATATAAAGAAAACAGGGCGGAGCTTGTGCCGATTACATCAACAGGGGATGTTGTTTTAAACGATTTGACGGGATATGAGGATCAAAAAAAGCGTCTTATAGAAAATACAAGGGCTTTCGTACGCGGGGGAAAAGCAAACAACGTACTTCTTTACGGCGACGCGGGCACAGGCAAATCTACGAGCGTCAAGGCCGTTTTGAATGAATTTTACATGGACGGCTTGAGGATGATCGAAATTTATAAACATGAGTTTAAGTTTCTTTCGGAAATAATATCGGAAATCAAAAACAGGAATTATCGTTTTATTATATTTATGGACGATCTGTCTTTTGAGGAATTTGAAACGGAATACAAATATCTAAAAGCGGTTATTGAAGGAGGGTTGGAAACTAGGCCTGACAATATATTAATTTATGCTACGTCAAATAGGAGGCATTTGATCAAAGAAACATGGGGAGATCGTTCAGACAGATCGGATGATGAAATACATAGATCCGATACCGTTCAGGAGAAACTTTCTCTTTCGGACAGGTTTGGCGTTACAATAGGGTATTTCAGGCCGTCAAGGGAAGAATATTATAATATAGTAAAGGCCATTGCCGCTAAACACAGCCGTATTAAATTGGAAGAGGGAGAATTGCTGAACGAAGCTGATAAATGGGAAAAAAGGCATGGCGGTATTTCGGGACGTACCGCACAACAGTTTATAAATTATATATCAGATATGTTTGATGATAATTAAAATAAAGCGGAGGAAATTTACTGAGGGTGAGCGATAAATAAATTTTTGTAAATATTTTAGATTAGACGACGTTTTTGAAAAGTATACGGCACAGAAAATATTATTTATTTTCAGAACTATGATTCCAATGCCCCATAATTTTATATTGCGTATAATATATGACTATTGAACAGAAAAATATTAACAAGCCAAAGTCTTTCAAAGAGTAAAGGCGGTTTCGGTTTTAAAATACGTATATGCCGCGCAAGGAAAAATTTCCGCATTTCGGAGCTGCATACGCTTGCCGTATGATTCGCTTCACCTTGAACAGCAAAAAATTTTTATTGTGAGGTCATAGAGTTTTAACCGGCGGCGGAACGGGAGCAAGACAAAAACAGTCAGGAGAGAAAAAACGGGCGGCAAGCGGATTTAACTCGGATTATTTGCGCCCCTGCCGCCGGTTAAAACCATGTGGCCATTGCAGACAGAAACTATGGCTTATTTTTGGCGTCTAAAGAAAGTTTGTCAATAATAACAAGTTTATATCCGATTATATCGACTTTTGGATTTCTGTTGACATTATGTAAATGTTATTTCATACTTAATTACCTTCAGTTTACAAGGGCATACACGCTCCACATGGCAAATTTTTCTGCTCTTCGGCGTTGCAAATACTTGACTGGCCTACGGGCAAGCCTGTATATTTGCGCCTTGATTAACAAAAAAATTTCTCCATGTGGAGTCAAAGAGTTGAGAACATCATTAGCGGTTTAAGAGCAAGGAAAAAGTATGAAGGCGTAGCTAAAGCTACGTCAAAGGCTTTTGACGCCGCTATTGTGCAGCTAATGATATCCTCAACTGTGTATGCCCTTGTAAACTGAAGGTAATAATATGAAATTTAATTTTTTTATTTTTATCTGTATTCGGTTTTTTGCTTTATCCTCAAAATTATCTGTTTTATTCCGGGCGGCAATATGAACGGCACCTATAACATATACCGTTTTTGTATCCATAAGTTTCAGAAATATTCTTTTAATACTATTTCATATCTTATACATGCAATATTTCTGCCTGTCCGATTTATTATAATATTATTTTTCGGCAAATAGTCAAAAGTTTCTTAGGAGATACCGATTTTCAATGCTTGAAAATAATAAACTCAAATTCTTTTCTGATAATGTTTGTTATTTAAAACTCATTTCAAAACCGCTTATTATCAAAATTATAGTTTTTATGAAAACAATTTTAGTTAAATTGTCCATATAAATATCTGGCAACAAAAATTACTGAAACATATACAATTAAATTTATTTAGATACAGCAGACAATCTTATAGACTGCCTGCTATATAAAATTTTCAATTATTTCCGCCAGATCTTGTCAAAAGTTTTATAAACAGATTTGCTTTTTGGATTTAGATCGGGGCATTCGCATTATTTTCATTATTTGGATAGCAAAGACCGTCTGATTTTTTGTTGGCATGGCGTTGCCGATAAGGCGCGCTGAATTAATTTATTACATCAGCGGCATGCCTGATTTTAAACCATGTTTGATTTTTTATTGCAGGATACGCCAATCGCTGAGATTATACTTACAATTAAAACGTACTCTTATTTACTGCTATCCATACTGTTTGGTCGGTTCGGATACACTACAAAATCGACATCCTCCATTTGCTCAATCAAGGCGCCGGCGTCATGTTCCAATTTATACTCCAGCTCCTGACGGTACAGAGGGATTACCTGGTAGAAATTGACCTCCGAACCGTCGGGGAGCGGGCAGAAACAACAGTCATCTTTGACGTTTTGAAGCCCAACTAAAATCGCGGCGCAAAGCCCCGTATCCTCCGAGAAGGGCTTTTGGTTATCCATAGTATGCCCCCAGCCAAGCCAAGTATCCGACAGGATGGGTAAACGTGCCATATCTTTCAGCAGACGAACCGGCCAGTACCACCGCTCGTCATTCATGGACTCCTTGTCCAATTTCCACTCCGGCGGCAGGGCGATGGCCAGTTCTGCACGCTCCAAGCGGTAGTCTGATAATTCCTCCGGTACATTCATTAGGTGGGCTCCCATTCCCATGGTTACCAATGTGCAGTAATTCCGCTCCTCGGCAGGCGGCACCATACATATGTCCACATGAATGTCGGGAGAAACCAGCTCGTGGAACACATAGTCAAATTCTCCAAATGTTCTATTGATATGCTGCTCTATTGCAGACATTTCATCATCGGTATAAAGTTCCGGTTCATTGCTTTCTGCTGAGGACCAGAAGGCATCATCAACCTCTGTTCCATCTGGATTGAGAAAAATCTGGAAGTATTCATCTGTTTCCGTCAACTTGTAAAGCAGGCCGATGCGGTAATCCAGTCCCACCAGCGCCGCGTCCAAGCAAGCCGGTCTGCCGTCCGGGTGTTTCCGTTCCAACCACAATTCATCCTGAAGCCAAGCCTTCAGTTGTTTCAGCCAAGCCTTATGCAGTTTGGACATTCCGCCTTCATTCATCTGAAATACCAGTTCAACAGTATGGTCGTTTACTGTATATGGGAATTGGGTAAACGGAGCGTTAGGCATGTACTGTTCCGGTTTTGGCTCAAAGATTTCCCAGAAGCCTTCCAGCCCTTCTTTATTGACTGTTATGCAAGAGATGGAGCGCTGTTTATCATCTGCGTCTTCATCCAATCCTTGCTGGAGATTTTGATCGGCATCGGGGTTGATCCAATGATATTCCATCTGTTCCAACGGCGCGCCCTCCTCAATTTCCTTTTTCAAAGTAAGGAACTCATAATCGCCGGGCTCCAGGTCAAGACCATGGGCTACTGCATCAAGGGCGCCGACTTTGTCGCCGAAGTGGCTGCGAAGTTTGCCTGCCTGCAGCCAGATCCATGGGTAGTCCGGTTCCTCTTGAATACCTTTTTCTGCATAGTTAAGCGCTTCTTCCAGCTGCCCACAGTACATTAAAGCTACCGAATAGCGGTAGTACCACATAGAACAGCCTTTGGCGTTTTTTTCCGAATGTTTCATCCACTGGGCCGCCTTGTAGTAAAATCGGTATTCGTCTAGGTTGTTGCAGGCGAAAGAATACCACAGAGCGATTTGAAGGTCCTGTTGCGCTTGATGTTGAGTAAATTTCCTTTCCTGCACACCTTGTTTGATAAAGTCATCCAACCAGCCGAGCATCTGCCCAAAGTAGCCCGACACACCATCGTCAAAGGAATCCAGCGTTTCAATATCCTGCTTAGATAGAAGGGAGCCGGTTTCCGGGTTGACTTCCGGCTCTTTTTCCTGTTCCCACAGGCGAACTGCCCCAAGATTCCGTCGGAAAACATGGAAGCCGCCCCAAGTTAAATCGGTTTCGGCGAAGAAATCCCGGGCCGTATCCAGAATAATAGGCAGATCCCAGGCGATGAAGTCCAGATAGCCATAGTACAATCCTGTAGCGCCGCCTAGGAAAGTTACGGCGTCATCTCCGGCGTATTCCTGAATAGCTTCCTTCAAGGCGTCCCGGAATTTCAGGAGCTGTTCAGCTCGGTTTTCACCTTCAAACCCGTCTACCGGATAGCACAGAAAGCCAGCCGTAATGCCATCCTTATGGTACTCGTCCATCACGCCGCTCTCAGCGTTTATGTACTCGTTGATAAGGATCGGCAGACGGCTGGCTCCGGTGTAAACATCCAACCGCCAGTCAGCTTCCGGATCCTTTAACGGCTTGAGCTCATAGGCGATATAACTATTTTCTAGATAGTCCTGAGCATCGTCCCAAAATCTGTATCCCATATCCTGAAGAGTCATACGCAGGGTGCACAGTGCAAAGGACTCTCTTTCCTTGGGATGCTCCGCAACATCCAATTTGCCGATAAGAGCGATGGCGTTGACTTCACCCAACATTTGGTCGATGAGGGTGGAGAGGAGCCACCAGACCTTGTTCTCGTCTGTATGCAGTATGGGCAACAGTTTTTCACAGAAAAGTGTCAGGGCCACCCGATCATCTTCTATAGGTTCTGTCCAGACCTGTACATCCTCCGCGCGCACTTCAATGTCCCCGATCCGGAGAGAGAAGTCGCCTTCGCTGCGACGGCCAACCAGAATATTCCAATGCTCCAGCACAGATGCCGGTGCATGACGCCGGAAGTAAACCAGTGGGAACAGGCCGGATCGACTGCCCTCGGCGCTGAGGATTAACTCATATTTCACCCCGTCGAAGCCCAGCTCAAAGGATGGGGCGGTAATAGCAAGTTCCAACGCTTTGCCGCATTTTTCCATTATTTCCTTGCCGCGTTCACGAAGTTTATCATTATCAATAATTTCCCTCAGCTCAACTTCGATTTGAGAAAAGGCGGCCCAAGCTTCCTCTGTTCTTTCCCGGAAGTTCTTCTCAAACCGGGGAAGGGCAAGACGGCGGCGGCAGTCGTCGATGAGTTCCTGGGTGTCCTTGTCGCCGGGGCGGGCTTCTAATGCCTGTTCAAAATACCGCAGAGCCAACCCCTCTTGATCCATATAATAATAGGAATAACCCATACGGTAGTTCCAACAATGATCCCCTTTGAAATATTCTTCGTGGGGCTTCAGCAAAGCGATAGCTTTTTCAAACAGTTCTCGGTTTTCCGTCTGTGCAAGACTGTTGTAGGCTCTTGCCAGCTCGCTGTCCATTTCCGGAGTGCGCTCTCCGGCGGGCATGGCCTCCAATGTGTCGACGATCTTTTGAAACTCATCGTTTTCATCCCATTTTCGGCATTGTTCCAGCAAATTCATAGATATTCTCCTTTCTGATTACTTATTGTAACTTTCTTCAATATCAATGAAGTGGACATATACCCCACAGACCGTATCCTCAGCGTCATAGCCGAAATAGACCGGATAAACTCCGTCACCCCAGCCAGAGGCAAAAATAGGAAGGTTGCAGTCTGTATCCGCTACTGTCCAGTTGAGCCAATCGCCGCCATCTCTTTGATATTTAGGGTGCGCTTTGGCGTTTTCTTCCAATAAATCACAGAAGAGGTCGTTGTAAGGGTCGATATCATTGTCGTCAGCCAGCCGCTTGCTCCAGTATGTTTGAAAGGCTTTCTGTGTTTGAATGTCTGCAATACATCCTATACCGGTATCAACACCAAAGCCGAAGTATTCGCCGTCCTCCAACTCCTCGCTCAGATCCTCGTTTCCAACCATACCAAGCTCGTACCGAACCGGTTTCTGATCGCTGACTGCTACCTTGATGCAGGCGTAGCGGTCTCCGTATTGTTCGCTGGGTACTACACAGATTCTAACCGGGTAGGTTCCGGAGGGGATAGTCTGGAGATAAGGCCTTGCATTTTCCAGTTCAACAAACGGGTCGCAGGCAAAGACTATCCCTGTGGGGAAGCAGGCTGTGCCTATGTCCAGCACATCCACTGCCGTATTACCGATGCTCTTTTCTATAAAATAGGCGTCCAGGTCAATTTTGCAGGCCAGTTTGTCCTTAATTGATTTATATTGGTTTATCCATTCTTTTGTAGGCATATTGGTTCTCCTTTGCTTTGAAATTTTTTTTGATACTGCTCCCTCAACTTATCAGGGGAGGACTTGCCGCCATTCTCGGACGCCTTGTCCCAGATAGCCCGGAGCGATTTGTGCCAAAGATAATCCCATGTTTTTTGTCTGACTTTTCATCCGCCGGGCTATCATAAAGACAGGCTGCCGCAGGGCAAAAAGATGCACATAAGCGGCATACGAACCAGGGAAATCGGCCTTTTTCAGTGGTTGTTCTATTGAGCTGCATCGTACTTTTATATGGAACCGTTGGTCATTTCCGTTCATATTCTTTCGCTCTGTTTGTTTTTTCTTTTGCCCTCTGCATTTCATCCAGCAGGGCATTGATTTGAAACGCTACCATATCCTCTGCCGCATCCGGAAAAAGGAAGGGCATGGTATCTGGAATTGCCTTGTAGACCATCATCATAGCCAGTGATAGGTTTCCAAACAACTGGGGGTCTATACTGTCTACAGGAAGGCCAAAAACTACAAGCAAATCGCGGAATAATTTGGTTTGATCTTCACGAAAGGTCTGGAAATTTTCTCGTGAGAGACAGCGGTAAACTTCTTGTTCTTCTTCAACAGACAACACGGCGACTCCATTTTTCTCACTGTAAGCGCAGGTTTCTAAAAAGGTTCGAACGCCTTCCCGCCAACTGAGAGCAGGATCTTTCATCAACTGCTTGGCATATTGCAGCAGTTTGGGCTGCTGATACCGAAGCGCCTCCAATACCAGTTCTTCCTTAGAGGAAAAAAAGGTGTAGAAAAAGGTCTTGGAGATGCCTACTTTTTTGCATAGGACGTCAATACTGCTATGGATAAGCCCCCTGTCCAAAATGCACTGGATTACCGTGTTCAGCAGTGTGTCGCGTATTTGCTCCCGTTCCTGTTTGGAATAGGTTTTTCGCGCCATATCTTTCTATCCTCCTTCAGACAATATAAAGAATAAAATTTTAAATTAGTATTTATATAATACCTGAACGGAAACAAATATACAACTATCTTTTAATTAAAATTTTTTATAAACCGGCTCTCTAAATTGGATGCCCCAATATATAGCGGCAGGAAATGCGAGTGTTAATTAACACTAACGTTTCATACCGCCTGCTTGTTGAGGCATAGTTTCCAAGCCGCTTTTGAACACAGAATTTTGTTCTGTGGCTGTACGTTCTGCAAGGATACGGCAAAACACAATTCCCTTTGGCAGTAATGGAGCATATTGTTACACACTATGGTTTTAAGGGATGTCATAAAACATGGCGACCTTTGGCAGATGAATGGGCAAAATGGCCCATTATTGATGTTTTTAGTACATATCAGGGAATTAGGGACAAAACGTAGTCTTATATTTTTAATCACGCAACGGCACTGTGAGTAGTTATCAAAACACAGGCTCTGCCGTTGCGGACATAGAGTTTTACTCAATTACTTTAAACACAAGTGACTCTACTATCCTGTAAGTCAGGTGGAAGGACTGAGGATTATCAATTATTATTCAAATGCTGCTTGCCCTATAACAGTATTTCAAGATTTTTCTTTTTGCCAATGCTCTGGGTGTGAGTATCAATGTATTTACAGATTTTGATATAGAAACAGATTCTGATGTCATTACCTTACTTTTCAAAATTGATGAACAAGTATGGAAATTTACGGAGAAAAGGATGCAGACGGAATTTTGTTTCCAGACACAATCTGTATTAGCTTCAAAATATCCGGAAATCAACAACCGATCTGCTAAATTTGTTAAAACAAAAAAATTACAAGAGAATCTAATAGTTTCCCAAGATGATTTTCCATGTGAAGAATATTTTCAGCATGAATCAGAGCAGATGAACGAAATGTGTGAACAAATCAAACGTCATTTAGTTGATACAAACAGAGTTGTGAAAAAGGGAACTTCCGGAATATCCGTCAAAGTATATTCAGAATAAGATAATTTTCGCTGAAATTATATCTGCTGTTCCGGAAAGGGGATTGGGAGATGAAAGAGAACGTAAATTATAATTCAACAGCTGCAAAAAACTTTGAAGATAACTTAAATCAAGCAGTCAAAAATGCTGGAACAACGGTTCCTTCTACAACAGATAAGGCTAAAACAGCTTTTACAAAATCTAAAGATTCAATTCTGAAAACGATTGATACGAATGGTAATGGAGAAGTTGATATTGAGGATTTTATTATTATCGGGTTAAAAACTCCCGCAATTAAAGTCAACCGGGAAGATTTTTTACAGCGGGAACTAATGAAAAATTATCCTTGCGAAGTAATCGAATCGGATATTACACATAATCCAGCTTATGCTCAGATACCTGCTTGTGAAATTGACAAAATTGCAGACAAAGTAATAAATTTTGAGCGAAACTGCGTTTCTGGAATTTCCGCTTCGCTGGGAGCGCACGGCGGTGCTGCTATGGTTGCCGCTATACATGCTGATTTAGTTCAATACTATGGTTATATGATGCGTGACGCTTAAAAGCTTATGTACTTATATGGTTTTCCGGAAATTGACACTACCGAAAAAGAACACGGATTTGATTCCGAAACTATGAATTTATTAATTATCTGTCTAGAAGTTATGTATGGCATTCAAGGAACAAATACCTCCTTTAAAGCAATGGCAACTGCCTTTGGAAAGGGGGGAGAAATTGATGAATACCGTTCTTACAAAAGGAACGATTTGCCCAATTGTAAAAAGTGTTTCAAAATGGTTTGGCGTTAATATGACAAAACAAGTACTTGTCGGCTTCTCCAAAAAAGCGATTTCTGTTGTTGGCGGCGCAATAGGCGTAGGCATTACATACTTGTTATTTAAACCTTGTTGTTACAAATTAAAGGAATCCTTGCATGATACACTTTTAAGCAACCCAGATTACTATCCTAAGAAAGAAGAAACTGGTATCGTTGACACTATTGAAATTCAAGAAATGTAAACTCTATATTCATAAAAAAAAGAGCCATTTTAACTCCAAAGGACATAAAACAACCCCGGAAACGCTTATTTTATCAGCATTTACGGGGTTCTGTCAGTTATTCCCACTCGCTCCCGTTAGATGTTTTCTAAACAGATTTGCTTATGAGATTTTGCTCAGAGTATTGGTATTCTTTCCATTATTCAGATAGTAACGGCTATCTGATTTTTTGTTGCCATGGTGTTGCCAAAGAAAAGGCAAATCAAAGTCCTTTAACCTTGGTAAAAAGTTCTTTTAATGCCCAATCAGAAATATCTATTAGTGGCTCAAACATAAAGGAATTTAAGTGTATGCTTTCAGGTGTGATAAGATTTACTTCCTCTATTATAGCTTTTTGCTCTGATGTTAAGAACGGCTCTGCTTGTTTATACCATTCTCTTGTTTGATTACTGCTTGCATCTACGCAGATTTTCCCATTTTCTGTAATTATATTCTGCATAAATTTTTCTGTTAAAAGCCGAATTGCAATCGCAATAACCAATTTATGATCCAAAAGCATTTCGTTAGTATTATCTGCAACACAAAGGGTTGCGATTCTAATAATTGCTGAATAGTAATTCTCATCAACACCAGAAAAGGAAACTCCATTAAGAAAATGACTGACTAGATTCCACAAATCCGAGACCCTCATAGATTGCGTATCAAGTGGTGTGGTTTTCAAATGTAGGAAACAGGTTAGTTTCGCATATCTACTGGTAGGTCCGGTGTCCATTTCACTATATTCGCACAAGTTTCTGTAGAATGGAATACTTGATATTAAAAGTTTCTTCTTTTCATCGTTATTAATGTTTCCATCTTTGATGCCGGAAATCACAACATTCTTAAAAAAGTCCTTTTGATACTTGAATTCCGTAACTGAAGTAACACCTTCTTCATCACGCTGTGCAATAAAACAATTCGAGCGATTTACACCCAATCTTAGTTTTACTGTCCTATAAAAGTCAAAATTATGTGTGAGAATAAGCAAATCAATGCCAGAAGTGTTACCGAGGTCGTTAAGATACTCAATAATGGCATACTTGTTCTTATAATCAAACGAATCTGCTATATCATCTGCAATTATTAAGAACTGTCCGCCACCAGCACTCGCTTGTTGCCTAATTCTTTCAAGATCAAACAAAATATACAGCAGATAAAGTGCTCTTTTTTCGCCAGTACTCAATGATCCCATTAAATCATCTTTTTTTAGCGTAGCACTCTGTTGTGCAGTAACCCCTCGAGTATATTTGAATGACAGATTTGGTGCTTCATCTTTTAGCAAGAAGTTAGCTTTGTTTTCAATCTGAACCTCAAATGGAACACGAAATCGTCTATTAAACTCATTAACTACCGCTTGCCATCTTGCCGATTGTGCAGCAGCCTGTTCATACAACGCCCGAATTTGAATTGTATATTGCGAAATTCTACCATAGTAATCAGCAAAGGGAGTGTCAAGTTTTGAAAAGCAATCAAGCCATGTTTGAATCTTTAAGGCATTAATGTCTCTCAACGCAGGAATTATTTCGCGATGGGAGATAATAATATCACGGAGTCGCGAAACATTTTCATTAGCAGTAAGTAGTTTTTTTAGTTTTTGAAAAACTGTACTTAATTGAGGTGTTGCATAAATACGCTCTAATTGCTCATCTACTGCAGCTCTCCACTCATCAAGTGAATGAATAACTGTAATTCTGTCTTTTAAGTGAATAGTGTGTTGTGCATTAAAGAGATTATGTTTTGCCAATTCTTTGCCGAGAGTTTCTGCATTTCTATCGGTAAACCCGTCGCTCAATATAGGATTATCTTCCAAAAGAGTGTTAAGATTCTCAATATATTCCTCAATAGAATTAACAAATTCTCGCTTACTATATACGGCCAACACTTTATCGTTAAACAACTCTGAATAAGTACAATCATTCAAATAATCGAGTACCTGTCGATTTTCAATGAGCTCATGTATTTTTTCAAAAATATCCGTCCAATCGGAAGTGTTGTCCAGCCCTAAATCAGCAATTATTTTTCCTTTAATTTGGGGCTTAGTTAAACCAGTCAGAGTCCTCAGTTTATCCTCAATTTGCCGAATTTCGTCGCTAAACTGAGCCATAAGAACATTATATTCATTTCTTGTAGTTTCATCTGCCAATAAAGTACTTACAGTTTCTTTAGTAAATTCAAATGAATCAGTAAATGTATTGACAACATATATTCTATCCGTTGTCGCTAGAGTTGTCGCGGCATTGGCTGAACTAAAAACATACTGACTTGTATAATGTGTTACCGAGTAACTAGTAACTGCATCTCTAAAAATGCGGTCACTTGTTTCTACTCCTTTTGAAATGTCATCAAATACCTTTGCTAACGAACTTTTCATTACTCCGTTAGGCGCATATATCATAGCTTTGTTACAGCGAGAAAAATTGATATTAGGTAGATTAAACAGTTTTAATCCATAACAGTTTTCAAAATGCCCACTAAGCATTGCGTCTCACTCCCCCATAAACTCTTTTGCTAAACACAACATGTAGGAAAAAGGCGATTAAATTTTCTTATAAATCATTTTGCCATCTTCAATCAAGGAATTAGTCACCAACAAGTTGTATGCACCAATTCTTGAGTGCCAATGTTTATGCTTAAAAAATGCTTCCCAGTCAAGTTCCAATATGAACTCCGGCTGGTATTTTTCATTGAGTTTGATGATTACCACATACTCAAACAAGGGCTTAATAGCGTTAATATCGGTATCTTTTTCGATTCCATAAAAAGCTCCCGTTGTATTTGTTGTGATACACTTTATAGAGTAGCGTTCGCCATTTACACTAATGGCATCAATGTTTTTAGTTGACGGCGGAGCAAATTGTAATTTTGGCAAGCCTTTTGTTTTGGTATAATAATCCACAACGATATATTCACCTAAATCACCAGTAACATTTTTAGAACGAATTAGCTTGTCCTCACGCATTTTGGATAGTAATTCGCCGTAAATCTCAATAAGCTCCATGCCAGAATATTCTGAAAAATCCATAGCATAAAATCCTTCTGTTTATTTCGTAAATCCCTTGTAAGTTCCAAACCCAAGCATATACGCAGCCATAGCAATGGCCAAATCTTCCGATTCAACATTCTGTTTGCTTGCCATAGCTCTCAGCTCGTCAATAACTGTATCGTGTGGCACAATCGTACCTTCTAACTCTTTAACTGCCTTTTCAATAACGGACGGCAATATCATACACATCTGATAAAAAGCATCGTCCTGTCCTGTTACTAAGGCATAGAATTGATCAAGACTTACCCTGCGGATAAGTTTATGACCAACCTTTTTCTTATCAACTGTCGTTTCCCATTTGATATTCTGGGAGCGCTGTGCAATTGCTTCTACCAAAAAACAAGCACAATCATCGTCATTTAACAACTGATTCTGCATTTTGATAAAGGTTTTACCTG
Source organism: Anaerotignum faecicola (assembly GCA_024460105.1). NCBI lineage: Bacteria > Bacillati > Bacillota > Clostridia > Lachnospirales > Anaerotignaceae > Anaerotignum > Anaerotignum faecicola. The sequence goes on along the minus strand of JANFXS010000001.1, from coordinate 219,150 downwards.
CTGAAGCAGAATTCATTGTATTATGTTTATTTTTCATTTCAACATAAACGGTATGTACATTTCCTGCGTCAGGAATAGGAATACCATCAGCATTTTCGTAAATTACATCCCAACCGCCTTCTTCACCATTTGGCGGAACGTGACAATTTTTAATGTATTGGAAAATACGCTGATGAAAATATCCAATATCGTTGTTGTTAGACTTGTCCCTTTGACGGAAAATTTCGTTACTTACAATTTCTTCCCAAGAAGATTGATATACTGTCTTGTCAAAAATCAATTTAATCGGATCAATGATATTTTTATTAAAGCGCTTTAAATCAAATGATTCAAGTTTCTCTCCGTATTTTTCAATCGTTGCTTTGACGTGATTTGAAAAATCTTCTTCACTTATAAAAGTTAAATTCCACATTATAAACTCTCCAATGCTTCTCTTATTTTTACTGCTATTTCATACGCTAAATTAACCGGTACAGCGTTTCCCACCTGTTTGTATTGCTGTCCTACACTTCCACAGAATTGCCAATCATCAGGAAAACTCTGACATCTTGCGTTTTCACGGATTGTAAATGGACGAGGCTCCAATGGGTGACAGCGATCAGTCTGCTTTTGACTTGGAGAAGTTAGAACAGTAAGTGAAGGTTCATCTAAACTCAATCTTCTTAAAATACCTGTTCTGCCGCCTTCCATATACCAACAGCTTTTCATATATTCTTTCGCAATATCTTCGGGAATGTCTCTCCAATAACCACCCGGGGGAACAAGCTCAAATATTTTGCGTTTATGATCGGAATATTGTGAGCCTTCACTTTGAGGACAATCTAAAAGAATATCTCTCAATACCGGTTTATATTTATGCGGAGCAGGGAAATCAAACTTAATTTTTGGGACTAAATCATTTCTAATTCCAATCGTAATTAAGCGTTCTCTCTTTTGAGCAACTCCGTAATCCCAAGCATTTAAGACTTGTTTTTGTATGGTATAACCTTCGCTCTCAAAAATATCTGTAATTGTTTTGTATGTGCGCCCTTTATCGTGTGTCAACAAACCTCGCACATTTTCGAACAAAAACATTTTTGGCTGGAGCTGTTCCAAAAATTTTGCGTAATGATAAAACAATGTACCTCGTGCATCTTCCAAACCTAATCTTTTTCCAGCATAGGAAAACGCTTGACATGGTGCACCACCTGATAATAAATCAAGCTCTCCTTTTTTTATGTTAAAATACTCTTCCAAATCTAAGCAAGAAATATTGGCAATATCATCGTTAATAACTCGCCAATTCGGACGATTACACTTTAATGTATCTGACGCAGCTTTATCAAATTCAATTAAACCAATTGTATCAAACCCTGCCTCTTCGATACCAAGAGCTAGTCCTCCTGCTCCTGCAAATAATTCTATGGCAGAAAGTTTTTCCTTTGTTGGTTTTTCGCTGGTTTCTTGCACAATCTCAATAATGTCTCCAATGTTACAATCCATAACAGCACAAATTTTTTCAATGCTATCAAAAGAAATCGTTTCGTTTTTCCCCATACGAGCCATTACATTAAAACTAATCCCTGCAGCTTCTTTTAATTCGGTTTTATTCATATTTTTATCAATCAGCAATTTCCACAATTTATTGTAACTAACAGCCACAACATATCCTCCAAATCAAATAATCCAAATACACAAAATTGGGTTATCTATATGATAGCACATTTCAACCCAAAAAGCAATTTTTCTCACGGTTTCGTTAGAAAATCTTTTCTATGATTTTTAACCGCAGAAAAATAGACTGGGCTCCACAATTTTTATACAGTAACTCTGATCAATTCTCAAATGTTTTACTTGAAGTTACAGTTTTCAGATACTTCTCTGTAGCACCCTTCAAAATCAGCTCCGCATAGGCCAGCGGATTGTTGTAGATCAACCAGTCTAGTTCTGACCGTTGATACATACTGTTTGCCACCTCGTTCTCTACGGCGGTGCAGTCAATGGAGAGCAGCATCCCATCCTCCAGAGACAGCTCCACGCAGGCGGTATCCAAGTTGAACTCACAGGACAAAATCTTTCTCATAGCCGTTACCTCCTAATGCTTAAATTTCGGTTGATTTTTCGTAGCGGTACAAAGTCCGTTTCGTTAATTTTAGAATCTGGCAAGCAATGCGTGTGGCTATCCACACACAAATCCGGCAAGCAATGCGAGTGTTAATACACACTCACATTTCCTGCCGTCTGCTTGTTGAGGGCAGCGCCCCCAAGCCCCTTGAACACAGAATTTCATTCTGTGGCTGCGCGTTCTGCGAACGCTTTGAAAGGGTACGCCAAAGCGCCGTTCCCTTTAAGATGCCATAGAACAAATCGTTCCACCCTTACGCCTGATGGCTACCGTGAAACGCAGTAGTCATCGCTAGATGCGTGGGCAAAATGTTTTCCCATCCTTCGCTTTTACTTCGCATCCTGTGCCCCGGGCTCAAGTCATGAGGGCTACTCCTTAATATTTACATGGTACGCCCTAAAATAGGGCTCACCTGAAAAGATGGGGTGGCAAAACACCACCTCATATTTTCTTTTCCGCAACGGTGGCGACGGTCGCAACGGTGCAGGAGCCCCCCTCAAAACACCGTCGCGACCGTTGCAAGCGTTGCGCTTTACTTGATTACTTCAACCATAGGTGCTTCTATCACCATATAAGTCAGCCTGATACGCCGTCCGGCATGCTTGGTTTTGTTCTCGTACTTCACCTGATGTTCTTCCAGCAGGCGGCTGGCATTCACATTCAAATGCTTGGTAAGGCGGTTCACTGCCATATTCAACTGGAGGGCTTCGGCAAGCTCTGTAGGGCTGCCTTCCCGCTCGCGGTTCTCGTCAGATACGATCTTCGCTACCGCTTCCAGCACCGGGTCCGGAGGTTGCTTCCAAAGCTCATTCTCCGCATGGTCAAGGAGCCATACCAGACGCTCCTGATCTTTACTTAAATACAGCCGCTGATCCGGCTGATCTCGTCCACTAATTTCCAGTGTGGCCTTTCCGTCAGTTCGTTTTTCTTTCTGCATAATGAGTGCCCCATCTGCACAGCCCGACAGTCCGGTGGTGCCGGAAATCTTCTCAAAGCTATCTCCCGCAGGCTGCTTTCTGGTGTGGTGGACAATCAGGATGCAAACTCCATGCCGGTCTGCAAATTGTTTTAGTTTTCCAATCACCTCATAGTCGCTGGAATAACTGTAGTTATCACTTACCATCTCCCGGACTTTTTGAAGTGTGTCCACGATAATGAGCTTGGTGTCGCTGTGTTCACGGACAAATTTTTCAAGTTGTTCATCCAGACCGCTGCCGATCATCTTGGCACTGGTAGCAAAGTGGAGAGAGCTTGTCCCCTCCACACCGAACATGCGGAACATCCTGCGTTGCAAACGGCTTTCGTCATCTTCCAAAGCAAGATAGAGGACTGTTCCCTGATGAACTTTGTAGCCCCACAAATCCTGCCCAGTGCTGACATGGTGGGCGATTTGCGCCACCAGAAAAGATTTGCCGATTTTGGGCGCTCCGGCAAGGATATATGCTCCAGTATAGAGCAGGTTTTCAATCACCGCAGACTTTACCTCAAACACATTGTCCATCAGCTCGTCCAGGGTTACAGTGTGCAGGTAAGCTGGGTCGCTCATGCGCTGTATCTTGCGGTACATTTCTTCCAGGCTTTCCTGAGGATTTACAACTTCATCGTTGATTTCTTCCTTAGAAGTGGTTATACTAATGTCAGAGTTTTTAGAGATTGACTGCCCATCGTCTGCGCCAACAGATGAAGCATGGGTGGTCATTTTCTTTTTTTCATCGATCATAGGCAATATCCTCCTGCATTCCTTTCATAATGGTTGTGATCATCTGAATGGTGTCCAACAGTTCCTCATTTACTCCTTGCCCGGCTTCAATACGGTGCAGCTCGTCCAGCACAGCAGCCAGCTGATCTCGCAGTGCCTTATAGACTCTTGGATTTCCCTGCACCACCACATCCCGGCAGAGCAGCCGACGGATGATATAATCCTGCTTGGTCAGTCCGATGAGCTTGACTGCTGTTTCAATCTGGGCATCCTCCTCAGGGGAGACCCGGAAAGATACGGCCTTGTTTCTCCAACGATTGTGCTTATCCAAATTTTTTGCTGACATTTTTAATTGCCCCTTTCCATATTCAATTTATCTGCCATTTCCGTTTGTTTGGACGGAAACAGGTGTGCATAATTGTAAGTGATGTCGATGCTCTCATGACCCACCCGATCTGCGATGGCTGTGGCGGAGAACCCCATGTCGATCAAAAGCGAAACTGCGCTGTGACGAATATCGTGGATTCGGATACGCGGGACTCCGGCCTCTTTGGAGCCTCTATCCATCTCCCGGTGGAGATAACTCTTGGTGACGGTGAACATTCGGTCATTTGCTCCAATGCCGTAGAGCATTTTGAGGTAATCCTGAATTTCCTCTGCCAGAAACTGCGGCATAGTGATGACACGATTGCTCTTTTCTGTTTTTGGAGTGGTAATCAAATCCTGCCCGTTTAGCCGCTGATAGGATTTGTTGATGGTGACAGTGCGCTTCTCAAAGTCAAAATCTGCCGGGGTCAGAGCCAGAAGTTCTCCCTCTCGGATACCGCACCAGTAAAGCATCTCAAAGGCATAGAAGGATAGCGGTTTATCCATCATCACCTCGGCAAATTTCAAATACTGCTCCTTAGTCCAGAACATCATCTCTCGGTTTTTCTTTTTCCCCATGCTGCCTGCCTTTTTACAAGGGTTATCACGGAGATTGTAATACCGTACTGCATGGTTAAAGATTGCACTGAGTTGATTGTGAACCGTCTTAAGGTACACAGGTGAATAAGGTTGCCCATTTTCATCCTTATGGTTCATCATCTCGTTCTGCCAGGTGATAATCTGCTGGGCGGTGATGTTACACATCTTCAGCTTGCCGAAGTAGGGGAGCAGCTTGGTGCGGATAATATGCTCCTTTGTGGCCCAAGTGTTTTCCTTGAGCCGGGTCTTCATATCCGCTGTGTAAAGTTCCACAAAGCTTTTGAAGTTCATATCCCGGTCGGCACTGGTTTTATGAATCTGTTCACGCTCCCAGGCCTGTGCCTCTCGCTTGGTCTTAAAACCGCGTTTCTGGGTCTGCTTCCGCTCACCATTCCAGTCGGTATAGCGATAAACTGCTCGCCAGGTGCCGGTTTTTTCTTCCTTGTAAACGGCCATTATGACTCCTCCTTTGCTGTTTTGGTATAGTAATACTTCTCCCTAAAGAATTCTCGATTGACACGGCCGGAGATGGTCAAATATCCTTTCTCCTGCAATTCTTCGTTAAGCCCATGGATTACCTTGTAGGCGTGGGATTTGGAGATGCCCAATTCTTGAGCAACTTCGTCTGCTCGCATAAAACTCTGTTTCTGCATAAATAAAATACCTTCCTTTCCTTGTTGGTTGTTTCTGCCTGCCAATTTTGTTTTTCATAAAGACCTCCTTACTCTCTACTGCCACTTTTTTCAGATTTTGCACCCAAGAATTTTGAAAAAAGTTTCTTCAGTTATTCTAACTAAGCATAATAGCTTGTGTCAATCAGCGCACACAAAATAAATTAAATAAAATTGTTTAGTATTCTCTTGACTTTCCTAAGCATTTCTGCTACGCTTTTTATAAAGACAGCTAACGATTGGAGTTGATGATATGGCGATTGGTGAACGAATTCACTTTTTCCGTCTCCTGCGGGGGATGACACAAAAATATCTTGGCATGTCACTGGGCTTCCCGGAGAAGTCTGCTGATGTGCGCCTTGCACAGTACGAAACAGGATCAAGAACCCCTAAGGCAGACCTGACCGCCGCCCTGGCTGAGGTGCTGGATGTCTCGCCCCATGCGCTCTCTGTTCCGGACATAGACTCCTATGTAGGGCTGATGCACACGCTGTTTACCCTGGAGGATAACTACGGGCTCAAGGTTAACGAGATGGATGGAGAAATCTGCTTGAAGGTCGATGTTCGGAAGAACAAGGACGCTGCCCGACTGCACGAGATGCTCTGTTCATGGCAGCAGGCCGCTACCATGTTGGAGGCGGGCGAGATTTCCAAAGAGGATTACGACAAGTGGCGCTACCACTACCCGGAGTTTGACAAGGCTCAGAACTATGTGAAGATGCCGCCCCAGGATCTCGTTTGACCCTCTCACTTGTAGGCCACGGGAGAGGCCGTTTGTTGCACAGAATAATAATAAAAAGAAAAAGAGAGCCAACTGACTAATCAAAATCAGTTAGCTCTCTTTTTATGAATAATGAAAAAATGTTGCCATTTCGTTGCCACAGAGGGCATCAAACCTTAGAAAACCCAGTCATTCCGGGCTTTTTCGGGCCTCTGAAATTATTCCCACTCAATCGTAGCAGGCGGTTTTGAAGTTATATCATACACAACCCTGTTAATATGTTTTACTTCATTAACGATCCTGACGCTTACTTTATCTAGTACTTCATAGGGTATTCGTGCCCAGTCTGCCGTCATAAAATCTGTGGTTGTTACTCCTCTTAGGGCAAGCGTATAATCGTATGTCCTTCCATCGCCCATAACTCCTACGGAACGCATGTCTGTAATAACTGCAAAATATTGGTTTATATCCCTGTCAAGCCCGGCTATCCTTATTTCCTCGCGGAAGATAGCGTCGGCTTCGCGAAGTATAGAAAGCTTTTCTTCGGTAACTTCGCCTATAACCCTTATTCCGAGTCCGGGACCGGGGAAGGGCTGACGCCATACAAGGGAGTCGGGAAGCCCAAGTTCAAGGCCCATTTGTCTAACTTCGTCTTTAAAAAGCATCCTGAGCGGTTCTATAAGTTCGTCGAAATCTACTACATCGGGAAGGCCGCCTACATTGTGATGACTTTTTATTACGGCGCTGTCGCCAAGACCGCTTTCGATAACGTCAGGGTATATTGTGCCTTGTACAAGGAAACTTACTTTGCCGATTTTTTTAGCTTCATCTTCAAATACGCGAATGAATTCTTCACCTATAATTTTTCTTTTCCTTTCAGGTTCGCTTACGCCTTTAAGTTTGTCCAGGAATCTCTGCTGTGCGTTTGCACGGACAAAGTTACTGTCAAATACGCCTTTAAAAGCCGCTTCAACTTCGTCGCCTTCATCTTTTCTCATTAACCCGTTATCAACAAAAACGCATGTAAGCTGTCTTCCGACAGCCTTGCTTACTAAAGCGGCAACAACGGAAGAATCGACGCCTCCGGAGAGAGCGCAGAGAACTTTACCGGAACCCACTTTTTCCCTTATAGACTTGATTTGTTCATCTATATAGCGCGTCATAACCCAGTCGCCTTTGCAGCGGCAAACATTATAAAGGAAGTTATAAAGCATTTTTTTGCCGTTGGGCGTGTGATTGACTTCAGGATGAAACTGGACTGCATAGAAATTTTTTTCTTCACATTCCATAGCCGCAACCGGGCATGTAGGGGTTGACGCTGTTATTTTAAAACCGTCCGGCACTTTGTTTATATAATCAGTGTGGCTCATCCAACAGATCTGGTCTGTTTCAATGCCGTCGAAAAGTTTGCTTTCACAATCCGAGATTATAACGCCGGTTTTTCCATATTCGCTTTTTTCGCTTGCATCTTCAACGCTTCCGCCTAATGTGTATGCCATAAGTTGGCATCCGTAGCATATGCCGAGAATAGGTATGCCCATTTCGAAGATTTCTTTTGCAATATGCGGGGACTTTTCGTCATATACGCTGTTAGGACCTCCTGTAAATATAATTCCTTTGGGGCCGAGTTTTTTTATTTCATCCAAAGGCGTTTTATAAGATTTGACTTCGCAATATACTTTACATTCCCTGACGCGCCTTGCAATCAGCTGGTTATATTGACCGCCAAAATCAAGAACAATAACTAATTCGTTTTTCATTGTTGTTCCTCCAAATTTTTAATATAAACTTAACTATCAACATTTCAGCAGATTAGAGCTTACTAATCTGTTGTTAGAACTTGTTTTTATAATATCATAACAGCCCTTTTTTTACAATATCTCCGCTTAAAAATGCATATCTCCTATGGCGGCCGCAAACCTTAATCGTAAAGCAAAATTTATTTTAAATTTTTTACTTTTTGTTTGACTTATTTTATACCGATGATATAATATAAACAAGTTTTATATCATATAAAAAGTATATATTTACACTAATATATGGTGTTTTATTACGCATATTTTATATTGTTTTGTCGTTTTTTGGGAATGGAGGCTGAATATTACACAAATTTTATGCGCTTATGAAAATGGTTGGAAGAAGGAATGATTGTCTTGCCGACTGCATTTTGCAGTCTGAAACATATAAAAAAGGGAGGAATTAATTATGAAGAAGTTTTTATGTGCAGCATTGGTTTCGGTTTTATCTGTTTCGGCATTTTCAACTGTTTTTGCAGGTGAAATAAGCCCGGCGACAGGGGCGCAGCCAGTACCTTTTTCGGAAGTTCCGGGTATTAAGGTCGGGCACTATACGGATCTTGAAAATGCTACGGGTACAACGGTAATAATCGCCGAAAACCCGGACGGGGCAATCGGCGGAGTTGACGTAAGGGGAGGTTCGCCTGGAACGCGTGAAACAGATCTTCTCGACCCTACAAAAACTGTGCAGACAGTAAATGCAGTTTGCCTAACAGGGGGAAGCGCATTTGGACTTGACGCTGCCGGCGGGGTTATGAAGTATCTTGAAGAGAAAGGGATGGGCGTAGACGTAGGAGTTACGGTTGTGCCTATAGTTTCAACGGCAGTAATATTTGATCTTGCAATGGGTGAAGACGCCGCTCTCGGAAAGGACATGGTACGTCCGGGAGTTGAAGAAGGATATAAAGCGGCGCAGAATGCTTTTGCCGGCCTTGAATGGAGCGACGGCAATATCGGCGGAGGAACAGGAGCCGGTGCAGGAGATATGAAGGGCGGGCTCGGTTCGTATGCATATAAGTACGGCGATTTATATGTAGGAGCAATAGTTGTTGCAAATCCTGCCGGCCAAATTATTAACCCGGATACAGGTGAGATTGTAGCGGGAAAGGTTGATCCTGAAACGAATTCTTTCATAGACTTGGAAGAATGGACAATGAGCGACCGCTATGAGATGCCTTCATCGGCAGAGAACACTACAATCGGGCTTATTGTGACAAACGCCAAACTTACGCAGTCTGAGGCAAATAAGCTTGCAGAAATGGCCCATGACGGCTATGCAAGAGCAATAGAGCCGACTCATACGGTATCGGACGGCGACACGATATTTGCAATGTCCGTAGGAAATGTTGAGTCGTCGGCTTCAACATGGGGCGAAGTTACAACAAATATGAACTTAATAGGCGTGCTTGCGGTTAATGCAATGGAAAATGCGATTTACAGCGCCGGATATAATGCGGAATCGCTTGCAGGCGTTGACGGAGCCGCAACATTGAGGGAAGAAGGCAGAACTCCTTCACAGCCTGAATAACGGATAATTATTATGAATGGCGGCATTAAAGTATTTTATTACAGTATGCATATCTAGCTTTGGCTGGTAAAAAAGCCGAAATAAATGTTTACGGATATGCGCGGAAAAAGATTGAAAAAATACATAAGCAGTACATACTAAGCCTTTGTTAAATACAAGGGCTTTTTTATATGAGTTTAGCTTCGGTTTACAATAGCATATGCGGTTTTAACGGGCGTTGGCGGCGAAATATCTGCGTTAAAGCCCCTGCTAATTTTCTGCGCCTAGCGCGCTTTCGCATTGTTCTTAAGTCGCTAACGCCCATTAAAACTCTCCGGCCTCACAAAGAAAAAATTTTTGCGGTTGGAAACGCATACGCGCCGGCGTATCGGCTCATTCGGCAAGCGTATGCAACATGGAAATGCGGAAAATTTTTCCTTGCTGGGCTTGTGTGCCATTGAAAACCGAAACTAACGGAATTTTTTATATATTCTAAGTTTTTGCTAAGGTTTGCGTGATATAATATAAAAGGGTGATTTGATATGAAACTGTTATTTGCGGAAGACGAACAGGCTATGTCAGAGGCGGTTGTGGATATACTTGAGTATCATAAATATACGGTTGACGCCGTTTATGACGGGGAAGAGGCTTTGCAATACGCTCGTGCGGAGCATTACGATGGAATTATACTGGATATTATGATGCCGAAAAAAGACGGGCTTGAGGTATTAAAGCAGCTCAGAAAAGACGGTATATATACGCCGGTATTACTTTTAACGGCAAAAAGCGAAATTGAGGACAGGATATATGGCCTTGATCTCGGCGCCGACGATTATCTGCCGAAACCATTTGCAATGGGAGAATTTTTGGCAAGGGTAAGAGCTATGCTGCGTCGTCGTGAAGAATTTACGCCGGATATACTCACATGCGGCGATGTATCCCTTAACCTTCACAGTTACGAATTAAGCGGCGGCGGAAAATCATATGTGCTGCCAAATCTTGAATACAGGCTTATGGAGATATTAATGCTGAATCAGGGAAGGTACCTTTCATCTGAAGATCTGCTTGCCAAAGTTTGGGGATATGATACGGATGCGGAAATAGGGGTTGTTTGGGTTTATATATCGTATTTAAGGAAAAAATTATCGTCGCTAAGCCGGAAGGTTGAGATTAAAGCCAAACGGAATATAGGTTATACTTTGGAGGCCGCGGTATGATAAAAACCCTGCAAAAAAAGTTTATAATAACTGCAATGTCGGCAGTGTCAATACTTCTGATTGTATTAGTCGGGGCAATCAACGCTGCAAACTATTATATAACGGACAAGCAAAGCGACGGAATGATTTTGGCCCTTACGGAAAACATGGGAATGTTTCCTCCGAAAATAAACCCCGGCGAAGGCAGGAAACCGAATTTTTTTGCTCCGCCTATTGACAAAGACGACGCCATGTCGGCAAGGTATTTTATTGTTTTTTCAGACTCCGACGGAAATATAATAAAAACTGACGTAAGCCGTATTTCATCGGTAACGCCGGCGGAAGCGGAAGAAATTGCAGATGAAATATTGAGCGGTGGAAGGAAAAGCGGGAGCAAAGGCAGATTTAAATATAAGGTGACAGAAAATGTAAGCGGTGAGATTATGTCAGTGTTCCTTGATACTTCATCACAGCTGTACTCTATATTTATCGTAATGGTTATTTCCGTTTCAGTGGGTATCTTATGTTGGACGCTTATGCTTCTTCTTGTAGCGGCGCTTTCAAAAAAAGCGATATTCCCAATAGCCGCAAATATTGAAAAACAAAAACAGTTTGTTACAAATGCCGGACATGAAATAAAAACCCCGCTTGCCATCATAATGGCTAATGTCGACGCTATGGAACTGCACAACGGCGGGAATAAATGGAGCAGGAATATAAGATCTCAAACAGAAAGGCTTGACAGACTTATGAAAAACCTGCTTACACTTGCAAAAATGGACGAAGGCGGCGGCTTCCCGCGGGAGAGATTTTCTTTAAGCGGGTTATTTGCCGAAATGCTGGAACCTTTTTATGAGCTTGCGGAGCTTAACGACACGGAAATTAAAGCCGATATAGAACAGGATGTGGCCGTATACGCGAATAAGGAAAATATAATACAGTTGATTTCGATACTTCTTGATAATGCCGCCAAATATACGGATAAGGGTGGGCGTATAGACATTGAGCTTAAAAGGAATGACAGCGGGGCCGAATTTTGTATTAAAAATACATGCAGTTTTTTGCCGGAAGGGCGTCCGGAAAAACTTTTTGACCGTTTTTACAGGGGCGACAGCGCGAGAACCCAGAAAAACGGCGGATATGGCGTCGGACTTTCGGTTGCGGCGGCTATAGTTGAAATTCAAAAAGGAGAAATTACTGCCGAATATAGGAAAGGAAATGAAATTTCTTTTAAAGTAAGAATCTGAATTAACAAATTGTTAACACAATACCTGCGCTTTTGTTCGGCGCGGGTATTTTTTTCTAAGTTACGGTTAAGGTTGGGGGTGTAAAATATAAGTAAAATTAAAGAAAAGGACTGATGCCATATGGATTTTAGGCATGAATGGAAACATGAAATAAATATATGCGATATGATAGCGGTACGCCAAAGGCTCAGGGCGGTGGCAAAAACGGACGGAAACTCCGTTGACGGCCGGTATAAAATCAGAAGCCTTTATTTTGACAGCCCTTCGGATAAAGCTTTGAGAGAGAAAATAGACGGCGTTAACAGGCGTGAAAAATTCCGCATAAGGTATTATAACGACGACACTTCGTTTATACATCTTGAAAAGAAGAGTAAAATCAACGGGCTTGGCAAAAAGGATAAAGCCGTGATTTCAAAAAAGGAAGCTCAGCTTATAGTAGATGGGATAACAGACTGGATGATTGAAAGCGGGAGAGGGACGGTTGAAGAACTTTACTGCAAAATGAAAAGTCAGGGCCTGCGTCCAAAGACAATAGTCGATTATACGCGGGAAGCATTTGTATATTCTCCCGGCAATGTTAGGGTTACTATAGATTACAGCATAAGGACAGGGCTTGGATGTACGGATTTTCTGAATCCGGATTGCGTAACTGTTCCCGCAGGAAGGGAATATATAATACTTGAAGTAAAATGGGATGAGTTTCTTCCGTCTGTAATAAAAGATATAATACAGCTTGACGGCCGCCGGACAACAGCGTTTTCAAAATATGCCGCCTGCCGTATATATGGATGATAGTATTAAGGAGGATTAATATGACTTTTAATGATATATTTAAATCAAGCTTTCTTGAAAATGTTGCGAGTATAAGCGTATTTGATATGGCTTTGGCATTAACGCTTGCGTTTGGACTTGGGCTTTTTATATTTATGGTTTACAAAAAAACATTTACAGGCGTAATGTATTCTTCAAGCTTCGGAGTCACGCTCGTTGCCATTACTATGATAACAACGGTTGTAATACTGGCGGTAACAAGCAATGTAGTGCTTTCTCTAGGTATGGTAGGCGCGCTTTCTATTGTGCGTTTCCGTACGGCTATTAAAGAACCGCTTGATATAGCTTTCCTTTTTTGGTCGATAGCGGTAGGCATTGTGCTTGCAGCGGGGATGATTCCTCTTGCCGTAATAGGAAGCGTTGTTATAGGGCTTATCCTTCTTATATTCAGCAACAAAAAATCATATTTAAACCCATATATAATTGTCATAAACTGCTGTGGCAGTCAAAGCGAAAAAGCCGTAATGGAATTTCTTGAAGGCATGGTGCAAAGATGCGTTGTTAAAAGCAAGACCGTCCAAAAAGGTTCTGTAGAACTTAACCTTGAAATAAGGCTGAAAGACGGCGGCACGGATTTTATTAATGCCGTTTCTGAATTGGAGGGGGTAAACAGCGCGGTGCTTGTAAGCTATAACGGCGATTATATGGGATAAGGGGGCATGCGGATGTCTACACACAAGTATATTGACAAAGTATGCTGTATTGCCATTGCCGCAGTAATTGCTTTAACCGCTGTTTTTATTAACGGTGAAAAGTTTGGAATAGAAACGTCCGCCGGCAAAATGGGTTATGAGGACAGGATATTTAACGATTCATATGTACACACGCTGGATATTGTTATGGACGACTGGGAAAGTTTCATTGAAACGTGTGAAAATGAAGAATATGCGGAATGTGCCATTGTAATTGACGGCGAGTCTTACAAAAATGCAGCTATAAGGGCTAAGGGAAACACCTCGTTAATGCAGGTTGCGGCATACGGCAATAACAGATACAGCTTTAAAATTGAGTTCGACCACTATGACGATACGAAAACTTACCACGGACTCGATAAACTGGTGCTCAATAATGTAATTCAGGACAATACTTATATGAAGGATTACCTTACATACCAAATGATGGGATATTTTGGGGTTGACGCTCCGCTTTGCAGTTTTGTATATATAACTGTCAACGGAGAGGAATGGGGGCTTTATATTGCAGTTGAAGGAGTTGAAGAAAGTTTCCTTGAACGCAATTACGGAAGTGATTACGGCGAGATTTATAAACCTGACAGCACAAATATAGGCGGCGGCCCTGAAAGAAATAAAGACGGATTTAAAGATAAAGCGCAGCACAACTTTGAAAACTTGATGAAGGCAGAAATGCCGTCGCATGAAGAAAGCGGCAATATTGACGGGCCGAGCGGACAGCGGGCAGAAACGGCTGATACCGTAACGGAAGAAATAGATATTCCTAATGAAAAGGGGGAAACAGCGGAGGACAAAAGCGTCGCCGCGGTGGAAGAAGGCTTTGAGCACGGATTTTCAGAAACGGACAGTGAGGGGGAAAACGGCGCGCCTTTCCATGAAAACCGCGGCGTAATGGGAGGGGACGACGTTTCCCTTATATACACAAACGATGAGTTTGAAAGTTACGGCAACATATTTGACAATGCAAAAACAGATATTGATGATGCAGACAAAAAACGCCTTATAAACTCCATTAAACTGCTTAATGAAAATACAGATATTGAAAATGTGGTTGACGTCGATGAAGTTATCAGATATTTTGTCGTTCATAATTTTGTATGTAATTTTGACAGCTATACAGGTTCCATAATCCATAATTACTATTTATATGAGAAAGACGGAAAACTTTCTATGATACCTTGGGACTATAATCTTGCGTTCGGAGGGTTTCAGTCGTCTATTGACGCGGAAAGCCTTATAAATTATCCTATTGATACGCCTGTTTTTGGCGGTACTGTGGAGTCGCGTCCGATGCTTGCATGGATATTTGCAGATGAACGGTATACGCAGACGTATCACAGTTATTTTGATGAATTTATATCGGGATATTTTGAAAGCGGTTATTTTGAAGAAATGATGGATTCTGTGTACAGCATGATTTCGCCCTATGTACAAAAAGATCCTACAAAATTCTGCACATATGATGAATTTGAAAAAGGGTTCAATGTCCTCAAAGAATTTTCCATTGCGAGGGCGCAAAGCATTAGGGGACAGCTTGACGGAAGTATACCGTCTGTACAAGAGGGGAGCGAAAATGAAAACGATCCGTTTATCGGATCTTATGATATTGACATTTCGGCCATGGGGTCCATGGGAGCGGGAATAGGGAACCCTGAAAACGTAAAAGAACAAAATTTTAATCCATTTTGGAAAAACAATCCTGATTTTGAAAATTCGGAAAACAAAACGGAAAATTCTACGGAAAATAACTATTTTAATAAAAGAGAATATGATGCGGTTGACGGCGGAATACAGGCAGAACAAACGGTTTCAATAGACGGCAATATGCAGACGGGCGGCGGAGATGGGAATAGTGTGGCGGACAAATTTAACATGCAGAACGGAAACTGGGGAAATGCGGCTTCAGATATAAAACCAAAGAACAGAACATCTTTAAATGTAACCGGAAATATTCCCGAACTGGATATGCAGGACGGACAAAATGATAAGGCGGCAATAATATTGATTTTAGTATCGGCTGTAGTTTTAATGTCAGGGCTTGTTACGGCATTTAAGTTTAAAAGGCGGAATTAATTTAAGCGGATTGCAGAAAAGGCTATATATAAATTGAAAATACGGTTCATCGGAGATAATGATTTTAATTTCTGATTTCATAGTGGGAATAACATAAAAACAGATTTTAGGATTATGGCGGCAAACAAAAATGCGGGGCTTTTATTGAGCTCCGCAGTTCTATTTATAAAACGCCTGAAAAGGCTTAGTTTATTTGGTATTTTCTCATAAGCCTTGATACCTTTGATTGGGTTATGCCGAGGGCGGC
Organism: Anaerotignum faecicola; assembly: GCA_024460105.1. Classification (NCBI taxonomy): domain Bacteria; kingdom Bacillati; phylum Bacillota; class Clostridia; order Lachnospirales; family Anaerotignaceae; genus Anaerotignum; species Anaerotignum faecicola. The sequence goes on along the minus strand of JANFXS010000001.1, from coordinate 203,400 downwards.
AGCTATTTTATAGGTGCTTTTATATTTAGCAAAATATTTTAACAGTATTTCTTTTTCATAGTTTTCGACTGCAGTTTCAAAGTCCATATTTTCTATAGAATTGTTTTGCGGCGTCGGTTCGGTTTCAGCGAGGTTTGGCATATCCGACGCCATTATCTGGTTTTCAGCGGATGTTACTATAAGCCGTTCAATTATATACTGCAGCTCACGGATATTGCCTTTGTATGTATAGCTGTGGAGTATTTCCCGGGCTTTTGGTGAAAGAGACTTGTTTATACTATACATTCTGTTGTATTGACATAAAAAATAATCGATAAGCGGATCTATTGCGTCGGGACGTTCGCTTAAAGGAGGCATGTAGAATTCTATTACTCTTAAACGGTAATATAAATCTTCGCGGAATTTATTTTCAGAGATTTCCTTTTTTAAATTTAAATTAGTTGCGGATATAATGCGTATGTCGGTTGTTTTTGGTTTTACCGCACCTATGGGCGTATATATTTTTTCCTGGATAAGCTGAAGAAACTTTGCTTGGCAGTTTTGTGGAAGAAGTCCTACTTCATCCAAAAAAAGCGTCCCTTTGTCAGCTATTTCGACAAGGCCTTTTTTGCCCTTTGGGCTTGCGCCGGTAAAAGCGCCGGGGACATATCCAAAAAGCTCGGATTCAATAAGGTTTTCTGGTATTGCGGCACAGTTTATCGTCACAAAAGGCATGTTGCATCGTTTGCTTTTTGAATGTATGAAGTTTGCAAGCATGCTTTTTCCGGTTCCAGATTCACCTGTGATAAGTATGGTGGAATCAAATTTTGAAATCCTGTTTATTGTTTCAAGTATGCCTTTCATTTTTACATCTCCGAGGAATATATCTGTTGCAGGCGTATTAGGCACATCTTCTTTTAAAGGGAGTACAGGAGCTTTGAATGGAGAAGCAATGGTTTCAACTATGTAATCGATACTGCCGTCATTGTTAAAGCACGGCGACGTATCAATATAAAATGTGCCGTTGTTTTCAACTTTTTTTTGAACAGATGATTTTGAATGTGTTATAAGTATATTTGGAATTCCCGTAATATTTTGATATTCGCGGCTTTTTATTTTAGAAAAGTGTTTGCCTGAAAATGTGTCGGATCCATGCAGATATGCGTTTTTAAAGGCTTTATTACAGTATTTTATACAGCCGTATTTGTCGTAAACGCATATGTAATATCCGATAGCGTTTAAGATGTTTTCAAATAAAAATAAATTATCAGACAAAATTGCACCCCCATTAAAACTAAATGTGACAACTGTTTTAAAAATTTATTTTATCATATTTATTTGCATAAAGTCAAAGCGGCTTAATAATATAAATATTTTGTATTAAACTATATACTTAAAGTTTGTATTTGATATAATTGTTGTTAATATAAATTTTATATTGACTGGCGGGTGGAAATGAATTTATGACATTGAAAAAAATGATACAAAATGAAAAAGATAATATGATATTTTCGCTTCAGGAACTTATCAGGATACCAAGCGTTAAACAAAAGGGAACTGTTGGTATGCCTTTTGGCGAGGATATGAACAAAGCCCTTGAGTATGTGCTTGCTTTGGCTGAGAGCATGGGCTTTAAAGTTAAGATGCTTGACGGATATTGCGGTTATATTGAATATGGGGAAGGGGATTTGTATGTATGCGTTATATCGCATGTAGATATATGTGTGGCAGGTGATATGTGGGCGGTTCCGCCTTTTGAAGGGCGGATTATCGATGGAAAGATTTACGGCAGAGGGACAATGGACAACAAAGGCCCTCTCATAGCCGCGCTTTATGCACTCAAAGCCGTTAAAGACAGTGGGAAAAAACTTAATAAAAAAGTCAGGTTTATAATAGGAACCGATGAAGAACGTTATTATGAGGATATGAAATACTATCTTAAAAAGGAAAAACCTCCTATAGCGGGATTTACGCTTGACGGGCATTTTCCGGCGGTTTACGCTGAAAAAGGTCTTGCCATGATGGAGTACAGAGGGGTTTTTGAACAGGAGGAAGAAGAAAGGATTATTTATATAAAAGGGGGGACTTGTGAAAATACGGTTCCAGGTTACTGCGAAGCTTTCCTTGAAACGGAAAGAAAAATGGAAATAGTAAATACGCTGTCTTTATTTGCATGCGAAACAAGGCATAACATGTCTGTAAGGATTGTAGAAACCGGCGTTATAATAGAATCATACGGTATGGAAACCCACAGTATGGCGCTTGAAATGGGAATTAACGCCATATGCCCTCTGATAAGCTTTTTAAACCGCATACATTTTGGGAAAGGAAAAGTCAGAAAACTTATTGCTTTTTTAAACAATTACTTGGGATTCGACATATATGGGGAAAAGCTGGGAGTGAATTTTGAAGACGGTTTTTCTGGGAAATTTACGGTAAATTTCGGCATAATTGATTATGATGGAAGGGAAGCCCGCGTGAGGCTGGATATAAGGTATCCCGTCACATGCGATTTTGAAGAATCGGCAAATGCGCTGAAAGAGGTGTTTAATTCCAACGGTTTTGATGAGTTTGAATGTTCATATTGGGATCCTGTTTACTTTCCAAAGGAACATTTTTTAATAAAAGCGCTCTTGAAAGCATATAGGCAGGTAACAAAAGACAAAACGGATCCGTTGGTAAGCGGCAGTGGCAGTTATTCAAAAGTTATTCCTAATGTTGCGGCGTTTGGAGCTATTTTCCCCGGTGGAAATCAGGCTTGGCATAGGGTTAATGAATTCATAGAGATTGACAGCCTTCTTAAAATGTCGGAGATTTATGCAAATGCCATAGTAGAATTAGGATTATTGTAAAAAAATGAGTCAAAAACAACTTATATGTTAGAAACAAGATTAAAATAAGTTGATTTTGACTTATTTTTTTTAAAAATCGAGTTGAAAATAACTCAAAACAAAAGGATAGCATATTTTATAATAAATTTTTTTGAATAAATGCGAAATAAGAATTTAAAAACAAAATAATATTTGCGGATCTTTATGGCAGAACGGGCAGCCGCTTTTTTTTTGGCATTTAATTTGCTTAATAATATGGCGTGGTATTGAAGTTTTATTATCTTATGTTATTAAGGAGAGTGTTATTATGAATGAAAAGAAAAAGTTCAAAATGCCATCGTCATATTTAATTATTATTGCTATTATGATTGCGGTAGCGATACTTTCGTATGTGTTGCCTGGAGGGGCTTATGAGTATGTCGATCCGACAGCCGCTAAACTTGAGCCTATAGCAGGCACATATCATGCCATAGAATCAAATCCACAGGGGATTGGCGCAATTATACTTGCCCCGATTAACGGTTTTTATGATTCTGTTGATATTATACTGTACACATTGGTTATAGGCGGTTTTCTGGCGGTTGTTATGAAAACGGGAGCTATAGACGCGGCTATAGGCCATATTATCAGAAAGCTTAAGGGGCAGGAAAAACTTCTTATTCCCATACTCATGCTTGTTTTCAGCTTTGCTGGGGCGGCATTTGGCATTGAGGAAGAAACGCTTCCGTTTTTCCCGGTATTAATTCCTGTGTTGCTTGCGGCAGGGTATGACACACTGGTTGGATTGAGCGTTATTAAAATGGGCGCGGCGCTTGGGGTTATGGCTTCCATTGCAAACCCGTTTGCCGTTGCTATTGCAAGCCGTTTTGCGGGAATATCTATGGGCGAAGGCATAGGAATCAGAATAATACTTCTCTTAATTTATATCCCGGCTGGAATAATATTTACAATGAGATATGCCGAAAAAGTGCGTAAAGATCCGACAAAATCACTTGTCTATGAACATTCTGAGGAGAACAGGAAATTTTTTCTCAAGAATGCAAACTATGATGTCCTTCCCGAATTTACGCTTAAAAGGAAACTTGTAATGGCGGTATTTATTATTTCATTTCTTGTTATGCTTTGGGGAGTGCTTTCGTGGGAAGATCTGGGAATTACTTTTATACCTACAATGCATTGGTGGTTCGGAGAGCTTTCCGGAGTATTCCTTGTAGCGTCCATTATCGTGGCTGTCATAGCAGGGATGTGTGAGGAAGATTTTATTGATACTTTTATCGGAGGGGCAAAAGACCTTCTGGGGGTTGCGATAATTATAGGGGTATCAAGGGGAGTTACAGTGCTAATGAACGACGCTATGATTACTGATACCATACTGCATGCCGGCGAAGAGTTTTTAACGGGTACATCGACGGTTGTTTTTTCAACGGCTACATATATTGTATATCTAGTACTTTCATTCTTTGTGCCGTCAAGTTCGGCGCTTGCTACGCTTTCAATGGGGATTATGGCTCCTTTGGCGGACTTTGCGAATGTCGGAAGGGAAATTGTTGTTATAGCGTATGCTGCCGCTAATTCAATGATAGCCCTTATAGCGCCGACATGTGGGCTTCTTATGGGAGTGCTTGCTATGACAAAAACGCCATATTCTGTATGGATTAAGTTTGTAGGAAAATTCCTGTTGTTTATAGTAGTGGCTACAATAGTTGTGCTTGCGGCAGCCACGGTTATCCTTTTTTGATTTTATTTTTTAGGAGGCAACTTATTATGGAAAGAATTTTAGACGATGTTGAACCGAAACTTGTTTTTAAATATTTTGAAGATCTTACAAGGATACCAAGGGATTCAGGCAATGAGGAAATGGTATGCGAATATTTGTTTCAATTTGCACAAAGCCATGGCTTTGAATATTACAAGGATGAGGCAAAAAATGTCCTTTTAAAGGTTCCTGCAACAAAAGGTTATGAAAACAAGCCTGTGGTTATAATTCAAGGGCATATGGATATGGTTTGTGAAAAAAATGAAGGGACTTCTCACGATTTTACGAGGGAACCTATAAGTTTTGAAGTAGAGGATGATAAAATTATTGCAAAAGAAACAACTTTGGGTGCGGATGACGGCATTGGAATTGCGTTTGCTCTTGCGCTGGCTGCTGACGAAACGGCTTGCCATCCGCCTCTTGAGATAGTATGCACAAGCGATGAAGAACGCGGGATGACAGGCGCTGAGGCGTTTGATACAGGGCTTCTCAAAGGAAGGACGCTTGTAAATCTTGATGCTGACGACGAGGGTATATTTATAGCCGGGAGTGCAGGCGGGCCTGTTATAAGGATTGAAATTCCAATAGTAAAGGAAAAAGCTGTAGACGGTATGAAGGCTTTGCATATAAGTGTTAAAGGTTTGATGGGAGGTCATTCGGGCGAAGATATTCACAGAGGAAGGGCAAATGCCAATAAACTTCTTAACCGGATACTGGCGGCAGTCGGAAGGGAAGTGGCTTACAGCCTCTCGGATATAAGCGGAGGGCTTAAATATAATGCTATTCCAAGGGAGGCAAGCGCCGTAATCTATGTAGGAGAAAACGATATTAAAAAGACTGTTGACATTGTGAACAAAATGGAGGGTGCATTTAAGGCCGAGTATTATTCAACGGAACCCGGTTTATATGTAACAGCTGGAATTATCAAGGGAAACGGGACAACGCTTAATGAGGATTCAAAAAATAGGATTAACGATTTTATAATGTTTTCGGAGTGCGGAATTATAAGGATGCACGCTGAACTTGAAGGAGTCGAAAGCTCGGTAAGCGTTGGTACGGTGCGATTGGAAGGCGATAATGCCGTTATTCTTACAATGACAAGAAGTTCGGTGGAAAGTATATATATGGATACATATTATAAAGTTATACGTCTTGCGGAAATGATGGGAGGCACAACAGAAATAATGTCAAACTGCCCTGAATGGGAATTTAATCCGAAGTCAAAGATTATAGACCTTTTTTCTTCCGTTTATGAGGAGTTGTTTTGTAAAAAGGCAAAAATACTTGTGCTGCATGCAGGTCTTGAATGTGGAGTTATAGGCAAAAAAATCCCGGAATATGTTGATATGATTGCAGCCGGACCCGATATAAGGAATCTACATACAGTAGGGGAATATGTAACTATATCTTCCGTACAGAAGTTCTGGAAGCTTTTTAAGGAAGTGTTTAAAAGACTCTAGGCTTCGGGGCAGAATTCTGAAAACTTTACGGGTAATGTCTAACGCCGCTTTAGTGACGGATTTTTAAAATAAATATGCAATATGGAGGCGCCTTATACAGAAAATACTGCATAAGGCGCGTTTTATGTTTTTATTGCGCCATAAAATTTTTACAAGATTTGACTTTAAGCTTTTTTCATGTATATACGCGTTTTTTTGTTTGCTTTAATAAAATTAAACATTGATACACTGCATATTATTATATACCCTAAAATGCTGTACATATCGGGAACCTGCGAAAACAGTATAAAACCGAGTAACGCCGAGAATATGACCTGCGTGTAGTCGTATATGGAAATTTCACTTGCAGCGGCGTTGGAGTAAGCCGCCGTTATTGCAAATTGAGCGGCGGCAGCGGCAAGGCCGGCGCATATTAGATAAATAATCTGGAATAATGTCATTGGGTGAAAATTAAATGCAAAAAACGGTATGGACGCCAAACATGAAAAGCCTGAAAAAAAGAATACTATAAACGGCCCGCGTTCGCCTTTTTTGCTTAAAAGCCTTACGAACGTATATGCGGTTCCGGCGCAAATGCCTCCTATCAGCCCTATAAAAGAAGGAAAGCTTGCGGAAAGTCCGCCGGCGCCGGGCTTTATAATAAAAAGGCTTCCTATAAAGGCTATTATTATACAAAGCGCCTGCGATAAAGAAAGGCGTTCTTTCAGTATAAAGTATGATGCAATAACGGCAAAAAACGGCGACAATTTATTCAACATTGTCGCGTCGGATAAAAGCAGATGGTCTATGGCATAGTAGTTGCAGAATATGCCTATTGTGCCAAAAAATGCACGGAATATAAAAAACGGCAGATTTTCTTTTTTAAATGAAAATTTTTCTTCCGTTCTTAAAAGCAGGAACAGCGCCACAAAAAAAGCTATAAAATTCCTGAAAAAAGATTTCTGCATAGGCGGCAAATCGCCTGAAAGACGGACAAACGTGTTCATTAGAGCAAAAAAGAACGCTGCTGTTATAATATATAATATTCCTTTTGTTTTGTTAGACATAAAATCCCTTCCTTAATAATGATGATATAAAAGTATATCATATTATTTTCAGTTTTGTTAGTTTATTTATAGAATACGGTTTATAAATCTAATTTGCCATAATATATCGAATTATATTTAAGGCTAAATTCAGGCTCCGTAAGACGCGGCGTAAATAGATTGCAATAGCTTTATTTTGTTTCGAAAACTGCTTTAAAAAGAAAATGACGAATATGCATTTAATAATTAAGTGAAAAAAGAACGGCGCGTATTTTTCAAAAGGGACTGCCGTGTCAGGGACATCGGTATAGTAATGGAAATAAGGAATATATACATGAACGCCCGCTTGCAATTTTTATAATAATATCATCGTGCTACGATAATACTGCGGACGGAAGTAATAAATTTTACGTGGACATTGGGTGACAAATTGTGGTAAAATAGCGGCATAAAGCAGGAAAATTCAGCTCAGTTCATTATAATTATATATTTCATGACAATAAAGCTTACATATATCTGATAAAGCGGAAATATAGCAAGATATATTTAATGACGAAACAGGCTTTTATATAAGGTTATTTGAAACGGATGATTTTGTAGCGGAGCTTATCCGATTTGTTTTTTTTGAATTTGTTCTGCAAGTTAAAATACAACTGAAAGCAGTGGGACGCATAGCTGGAGCAGCGGGATATTTATGTTTAGCTTTGCATGTTATTGTAAAATATTTATTATCCATGCTGTCGAGTTTTAGTAAATGGGGGCGTTGGTATGGCGTGTTTTAAGAAGCTTATTTCATATTTTTGCGAGTATGATTTATATGATAATATGTTTTGCGGCGCTGTAAAGAGCGATATAGGAATTGACGTTTTTACGGAACAGTGCAATTTTTCTTTTTTGTCAAAAAATATGAACCGCCGTCCCATGTAAAGCTTCTGCTGGCAGACGACAGATTTCTGTTTATAGGTTCTTTAAACTGGCTTTTTAACGGCGGCAAGACTAAACAAAAAGAGATAAGCTGTCTTATTACAAATCCAAATACAATCCAGTATGTCAAGGAAGAGTATCTGAAATAGGATTGATAGCGGCGGCTTAGAGCCGGCTGAATTTTGCAGTCCACGCGTGCTTAGTGGGCGCTCCGTATGTATGGCGGTTTGCGCATCGTTTTCTATATGCAGTTGTTTATTTCACATGGACGGGCCTCTATAAGGGTTTTGACTTGTTTAGGCTGGCGGATAAATTATAATAATTAACGGAGCTTTGGAATTTATTGAAGTTTAATTATACAGGCTTTGCCGCCGATAGAGTTTATGGTTTCAAAAAAGGCATAGCCTGTATAAGTTAATTAAAACATAGCTTTAACTTATATAAAGCATTTTCTTTTCTTAAAACAATAAAAAAGAGTCCCGACACTTCTGACGGAATGTGCGGAACTCAACCCCAAAAATTAATCTTGAATGTATATTAACATAAAGTATCTGAAAAGGCAAGTATGTATTAAGATCTTTTTAAAAAGTGAAGGCGCATTTAATTCGGGTATTTACCGATTATACTGAGCAGAAAGGAATTTCAAGTAGTATTGAATTATATAAAAATCCCCCTGTATCAGGGGGAAGCAGCACGGCGGATTTTTTATTTTGCTTAAATCAGCTTATTATGCTTAAAATATATTGTATTCAGAAGCGTATTTGCGGCTTTTATGTTGGAATTTTTATTGAAGTTAATATTTAAGGTTATAAATGATTTCCAAGCCGACGCTTTTCTTACTGTTCCATTTGTTTTCCGAGGAATGCCGCGGCCGTTTGAGCAAGTTTGCCTTCAACTTCTCCCATTTTTTGATCCTTTGATAAAAATACGACTGCTCCGAGTACGTCGCCCTCGGAGATTATGGGAGTTACAAGCTGGTAATTATATGCGTCGGCAACGTCGTCTTCAAGGATTGGCACGAATGCGGATTCCTTTCTGTTTGCATTTAAGGAATTCCTTGAGCTTAAACATTTTTCCATAGCAGGGCTGATGTGTTTTTCAAGAAATTCTTTTTTTCCGCCGCCCGAAACGGCAATTATTTGATCTTTATCTATAATGCACGTTATGTGTCCCGCCGTTTGCGCAAGGCTTTCGGCATATTCTTTGGCAAAGGTTCCGAGTTCGCCTATAGGCGAATATTTTTTTAATATAATTTCCCCGTCCCTGTCTGTAAATATCTCTAAAGGGTCGCCTTCCCTTATACGCATTGTTCTTCTGATTTCCTTAGGAATAACTACTCTTCCGAGGTCATCTATTCTCCTGACAATACCTGTAGCTTTCATTAATATTATTCCTCCTAGAATGAAATTTGCAAAATGCAGCCTGTTTTAATTAAGGCGTTTTTGCATTTGAAATTCTATGGAAATAGTATTTGCGGCAACAAAATTATTATTCAAGTAAATTTACATGATTTTCTCTTTATATTTTTTTGATGAAAAATATATTATAAAGCAATTTTTATGGTATTATATAAATTATATGGGAACGTCTTATAAATTGGGGGTGGAAAATGATTTTTTTTCAAAAGAAAGATCAGGTTAAGCTTGAAATCAAAAAATTGGAAAAACAGGAACGCCGCTTTATGTTGAAAAGAATAAACGGAAAAGAATCGCGTATTAATAAGGCGTTTGAAGGCAAGGTTCCCCGGAAACTTCAGGAAACATTAGACGCGGCGTTTATAAAGGCTTTTTCCGCCGTATTTGAAAAAGGGACAGGAATTATTGAAAAGACGTATGATAAAAGCGGAATGAAAAAAACATTCCTTGTAAATGAATATGCGGATGAAGTGTATAAAACAAGAAAAACCCTAAAAGAGTTTTCCAAAGGAGCCGGAAGGGCCAAGGCAAAGAATATATTAATTTCAGGAGTGTCCGGCGTTGGAATGGGCGTTATAGGCGTAGGTGTTCCGGATATACCCGTATTTACGGCGATTATGCTTAAAAATATATATGAAACGGCTTTAAGCTTCGGTTTTGATTATGAAACGGAGGATGAGCGGCGTTTTATACTGCTTATTATACAGGGGGCGTTTTCAGGCGGAAGTGGATTTAAGGAAATTGACAATGAAATAAATATGTGTATAGAAAAAGGGATTTGTCAAATAAGCCGGCCTGTAGACGAATTAATTAAAAAAGCCGCCGAATCAATTTCAAAAGAAATTTTATATATGAAATTTATACAGGGAATTGTTGTAATAGGGGCCGTGGGAGGATTTTTTGACGCAGTTTATATGAAAAGAATTGCCGAGTATGCGGAAATAAAATACAGAAAAAGATTTTTGTCAGAGAAAATAGTACAGCGGACAGACGGAGGGAAAAAATGAAAATAATATTTGCTACAAAAAACGCAGGAAAAGTTAAAGAGGTAAAGCTCATGCTAAGCGAGCTTAACGCGGAAATATTGACAATGACCGAGGCCGGTATAGATATTGATATAGACGAGAACGGGAAAACTTTCGAGGATAACGCCATTATTAAGGCTAAAGCCGTTATGGAAGCGAGCGGATGCGTCAGCATAAGCGACGACTCGGGCCTCGAAATAGATTACATAGGAAAAAAGCCGGGAGTCCATTCCGCAAGATTTATGGGCGAAGAAACTCCTTATGAGGTTAAAAACGCAAAAATACTGGAAATGCTTGAAGGCGTTGATGAGAAGGAGAGGACGGCAAGATTTGTAAGCGTCATAGCGGCGGCGTTCCCGGACGGAAAGGTTATTACGGCGAGGGGAACTGTCGAGGGAATTATTGCTTATGAGCCGAAGGGGACAAACGGGTTCGGCTATGATCCGATATTTTTTTATCCGCCGTTTGAAAAAACTCTCTCTGAAATCGACGTTGAACTTAAAAACAGTATCAGCCACAGGGGAAAGGCGCTTGAGGCCATGAAGGAAAAATTAAAGGGGTTAATTTAAATGAAGATACTTATATTAAGCGACACCCACAGGTATTTGGATAATGCCGCCGAAGTTATAAAAACGTTCGGCGGCATAAAGGATGTAATCCATTTGGGGGATGTTGTTGAAGACGTAGAAAATTTAAAAAAGATTTTTCCGGACAGGAAGTTCTATAATGTTGCCGGCAATAATGATTTTTCAGGGAAGGTTCCCTTTGAAATGTCTGTGAATATCGGCGGTAAAAAGTTTCTGCTTGTTCACGGGCACAGGCAAAGGGTTAATTACGGGGTTTTAAATCTTATATTTCTAGCTCAGGAAAACGGGGCTGACGCCGCTCTTTTCGGCCACACGCACAGCCCGTTTTATGATGAAAGCATGGGGGTTGCCGTTTTTAATCCGGGAAGCATATCATTGCCGAGGGGAACGGATTTTCCTACTTTCGGAATTGCGGAGATTACGGAAGGCGGGCGCATCTTATTTGAAACATATAAATTTATATCGAAAGGCAAATCAGAAAAAATTTAGAAAATTTTGAAAAAAGTTATTGACAATTTATATTCTATGTTGTAGAATAGCTATTGTTGATATGCGGGTGTAGTTCAATGGTAGAACGTCAGCCTTCCAAGCTGAACACGTGAGTTCGATTCTCATCACCCGCTTTTTTCAATCTCAAAAATGACGTTTCGGATCGGTAGCTCAGTTGGATAGAGCAACGGCCTTCTAAGCCGTGGGTCGGGGGTTCGAATCCCTTCCGGTTCATTTATTACCTTCTGCATAAGCCAGAAGGCTTTTTTGATTTTACGGCGTTTTTGTTTTCTTATTATGTAAAGCGTATGTCGTTTTGGTTTAACAGAAACGGAGCTTTTATATATTCGGAATGTTTGCTTCACGGATTAATGGATTTTTGGAGCATATATATTGACTTTTTATTATTATAATGTATAATATTTTGGTATATCGCATTGCGGCATGGAAGATAGGATGTATATTAGGCGCAAGGTCTTTGCGGCATGCATATGATGAGAAATTTTGCTTCATGCGGATATGGCGGAACTGGCAGACGCGCTGGACTTAGAATCCAGTCCGAGAGGGTGCAGGTTCGATTCCTGTTATCCGCATAAAAAGACAGGTCCTTTTATAAGGGACCTGTCTTTTTATGTTTGTAAATATAAATCGCAAAAAGAGTTGAAATTTCATAAACGGCTGTCATTTATATATTTGATATAACCCGTACGATTTTATTTTATTCAAAGTTGCTTTCCGACGGATTTTATTGTTTTGAAAGTAAATGATAATATTCCGTTCCGAATTATACAGCTATGCTTTACAATTAAATAAGCAGTAAAAGATATATATTCCCTTCCGGGATTATTATGAGGATTTTTGTTGGGACGGCAGAGGTAAAAATTTTTCATGTATTAAATATTATTGGATTTTCCGATGTTTTTGATTTTTGTTTCAGGGCTGACATTCTCAAAAATCCGTTTTATATTTTCGGACGGCGGCGAGGAAACGATAAAGTATTCGGGTTTTTCAGAGGCCATGTATTTTGCGGCTTCATCGGATATAAACTCCTCAAAACAAGCTGTTAAGGCGCCTTCGGAAGTCTCGTATATTCTGTTTGAACATATTGTTTTTTCTATGACTTTGCATGAAAGTTTTACGCCTGATTCGGCCATTAAGTTGAATACAGCATAGTCATAGTTGTTTGCGTTATCAGCCAAAATACAGCTTTTGACATTCGCGGTAGGTTCGCGAAGTTTAAAAACACGAAACCCTGTGTCTGCGGCGGTTTGCATGGAACAGCTTTCGCGCATGTTTTCCCCTGCAAGGCGTATGCGCTCTTTGCCTATTTCACATATATTTTTAAATCCGGATTTGTAAGCGATGCTGTCTTTGGCCGTTTTTTCGGGGCGTTGTATCATGATAAATTTTCGGTGTCCGCCGTCTGCGGCGTTGAGCTCCATAACAGCCTGCGCCGTTGTAGACGAGCCGGCAAAAAAATCAAGCACAATGCTTTCTTTATCCGTTCCGGCCGTTAAAAAATCGCTTATTAGGCCGAGAGGCTTCGGAAAAGAAAAACATTTGTTTTTAAACAGCTTTTCAAATTCCTGTGTTCCGCGTCTGTTTGAATATTTCGTATCGGTAAGCATAGAACGTATAATTTTATCTTTCCGGCGCATTTTCTGTACAATCCTGTATTCTCCGGAGCTTGTCATATAGCCGGTTATTTCTTTATTCATGTATTTCATGGATTTCTCTTTTCCCCAACGCCATACAAACTGCACCGAATTTTTTACGGATTTCGGAGGATATATTTCAATGGAGTTTGCGGTTTTTTCAAAGCCGATTTCAAAAAAGTTTTTGCCGTAGGGCCTGTCAGGATACAGATAAAATGGGTAGTAAAGGTTCGGTCGGTTATACTTTGTAAAGGCTTCGTTGCTGTTGTAAAGAGGGTGTATGTTGAAGCCGCCGTTTTCATCGCTGTATTTGAATTTTTTTTCGGCGTCGGGGATGCTGAAAGTTTTTGCCTTTTTGCAGTCTTTTGCATAAAAGAGGGCGAATTCATGCATTTTCCCTATATGGCCGTAATCGCGGGCGTTTGGGGTTGAATTAACGATAAAAGTGCCTAAATGATTGTGGCTTCCGAATATTTCGTCGCATATTTTTTCTGTATTTGCAAGCTCATTGTCATCAATGCTTATTATGATAACTCCTTCATCGCATAACAGGTTTCGGGCCGCCGAAAGGCGGGGATACATCATATTAAGCCAGTTTGTGTGAAGGCGGCCGCCGCAAAATTTGCTTTTCCCGCTTTTTGCGGAAAATTCGGAAACGCTCTGCGCATATCGATCGTTATATACAAAATCATTGCCCGTATTATATGGAGGATCGATATATATCATTTTTATGCTGCTTTTATAAGATTTTTGGAGCAGTTTTAAAGCGGTCAGATTATCGCCTTCGATATATATATTTTCGGTTTCATCAAAAAATACGCTTTCACTTCTGCATGGCACAAGGGACGCGGATGCTTTAGAGAATGTATCAAGAGCGGCATGCCTTTTGCCGGGCCATGAAAATACATATTCCTCGTCTGTTCCGCCGACAATTTCGGCGTTAATTTCGGCGGATAATATATCCTTGTCAACAGCCCGGACTACTCGGCCGTTTATAACTGTTTGCGTAACTGCGGACGGAAATAAGGCGGCAAATTTTTCAAATTTTATGTCGCAGGTTTCGGTTTTTGGTTTATATTTTTGATTGTTTTCGTGTTTGCGCATGTAAAAATGCCTCCGTTTTTCCTGTTTATTTCTGATATTTTATCATAATTGAATTTCATCGTCAAAGATATGAAATGGGGAAAATTGACAAAATTATTGCCATATAGTAATATTGAAATATATAAATTTCAATATTGTCAAAGGAGGAGTATATATGTTTTTTAAAAAGCTGATATTTGCCGCAGTCGTAATTTCGATGACGTTTCCTTCATTCGCTTATGCAAAAAACGCAAGTGAAAAAAATTTAAATGTTTATATCAACAGCATGGAACAGGAAGAATTTTTGAATGAACCTTATGAGAAAAACGGCGTTGTATACCTTCCTCTGAGGGAACTTTGCGAAAAATTGGGATATACAGTTGCATATTCGCACCCGTATGCAATAATAGATCGGGGACCGCAAAGCAACACGGTAAGTTTGTCGGAAGACACTCTATATTATGGTGAAATAAATATTGAAATAAAATTAAAAAACAAAATCGAAGTTTCGGATGGTGTTATGTACATACCTTCAGATCTTCTTTACAGGATTTTCTATGAAACAGGCCTGTCTGTGGATGAAGGAAATGTTTTAATAACATGGCGTGACGAAAGCAATAAAAACCGGAGAGAGAACGATTATACTTTCGCCGTATCGCTTTTAAATGAACTTCCTGAAACAGAGAACAGCGTAATAGCCGTTGAAAGCCTTAAAACAGCTCTTGCGATGACGGCAAACGGCACAGAAGGCAAAACGCGGGAACAGATTTTAAATGCTTTAAATATATCGGAGCTTGAAAGCTATAATAGACGTTCAGCCAAAAATTTGGAACTTTGGGAAAATTCGCCTTTTACGACGGCTGTTTATACAAGCGCTAATTCAATATGGATAAATGGGGCTGAAAACGAGCTGCAAAAGGAATTTAAAGATACAGCCGAAAATTATTATAAAAGTACGGCAGAAATAATTGAAAATAGCGATATAAGCCCTATTAATGAATGGGTCGAGGAAAAAACAGACGGTTATGTTAAATCTCCTGTAAAAGACGCCGAATTTGAAATTGTACTTTTGAACGCAGCCTTATTTGAGGGGACATGGATTTGTCCATTTGACGGCGACAATAAAAAAGGCATATTCCATAATGCGGATGGTACGGAAATTGACATAGACTATATGGTTATGGATAAGCCTCTCGGAGATGAAGATTTGTTCCAATATTATGAAGAAGAAGGGATGAAGGCATTAACGCTTGCATACGGTACGGCTAGAAACATGGATATTATTACCGGCGATATGGCAGAACTTTATACGCCGTACGACATGACATTTGTTTTATCCGATAAGCCTGTTGACAACGGCATGCTTGAAAGAATATTCAACGGAAGCAAAAAAGAAAACGTATATATCCAAATGCCGGAATTTGAAATAGACAACAATATAAATATAAAGGAAATGCTTAAAAATATGGGAGTTTCAAATATATTTGAACCAGGTGAAGCCGAGTTAAGCCCGATGCTGAAGGAAGGGTATAATTATTATGTTTCTGATATAATTCAAAATACAGCTATAAGCGTTGATGAGAAAGGTACAAGAGCGGCTTCTGTTTCTTCTGTTTCGCTTGTACGAAGTATTCCCGAGCAGAAAAAATTTATAGCCGACAGGCCGTTTTATTATTTTTTAAGGGATAAGGAAACAGGCGAAATACTCTTTGAAGGGAAATTTGCGAAAGCGGAGTAATTTTCAATTATATTTTAAGGACGGGATTTTGACATGGCATATAGCGAACTTATAAAAAACTTTTCTAAAATACGCGGCTATATGCGGGATTTTTATGTATACGGATTTAAAAGCCGTGAGGATTTCAGCGGGAAAAGCCTGCGTTCGTACGATAATGAGCGCCGGCGTATTGAAAGCTACCTTTGCGGATATATGGGGTTTAACAGGACGGCGGCCGGAAAAAATGTTTTTATATCCATTGACACAGGGATTATATCGGGAAACCCGCTTTATAAAGCTTTTAAAGCCAAAAGCTTCACAAGCGGGGATATAACTCTGCATTTTATAATAATGGATATACTTTACAAGCCCGATGAATGTTTTACAATGAAAGAAATAATGGAAAAGATTAATGCCGAATATCTTTCTGTTTTTGATAAGCCGATGGCTTTTGACGAGTCGGGGGTAAGAAAAAAACTGAAGGAGTATTGTATCCTTGGACTTACGGAATCTGAAAAAAGAGGCAGGAATGTTTTATACAGGCGGCGCGGAAGTTTTGACATATCAGGTTTTAAAGATGCGGTGTCGTTTTTTTCGGAAGCTTCGCAGTGCGGAGTGATAGGAAGCTTTATACTCGACAAAATGGGAAAGCTTAACGGCAATTTTACGTTTAAACACCACTATATTACATATGCCCTTGACAGCGGAATTGTTTTCGTTCTTTTTAACGCTATAAGGCAAAGACGCGACGTAACCATAAAAAAAGGCGAAAGCAATAAAAACAATATAAACGTAACTCCGCTTAAAATTTATGTAAGCTCGCAAACGGGAAGGCAGTATTTAATTGGCTGTGATAAGCATTACAAAGTTATAAATTCTTACAGGACAGACTTTATAAATGAAGTTGAGATCGGCAAAGAATGTGAAAACTACGAACAGCTGACTGAAAGATTAAACAGTATAAAAGACAATATATGGGGAATATGCTGTAACGG
The DNA here is from genome assembly GCA_024460105.1 of Anaerotignum faecicola. Taxonomy (NCBI): domain Bacteria; kingdom Bacillati; phylum Bacillota; class Clostridia; order Lachnospirales; family Anaerotignaceae; genus Anaerotignum; species Anaerotignum faecicola. The sequence goes on along the minus strand of JANFXS010000001.1, from coordinate 186,459 downwards.
CAAAAACGGTCTTGAGCATGTGGAATTTACAATAAAAATAAACGACGGCGAGGAATATATACTAAACAGGCTGGAACGCGAAAAACGATGCGGCGAAGTTGAGTTTCTTGGCGAAAACAAGTACAGGTTTTATGCAGACGTTTTTGACACTTCGGAAATGATACCATGGATAAGGACTTTTATCGGCAGGATTACGCAGCTTGATTTTTCAAACAGAACGGTTGAGAACACGTTCAAAAACGATCTGGAAGAAATGTATGATATGTACGGCGTTTATTGAGGTGGTTGCGGCATGATTTTTCATGAAATATACGGTTCGTATTATAACGCAGTGGCTGACATAATTAAATGCGCGCAGGAAGGCGGCCTTACGGAAAGCCGTATGAGTGAGATTATAAATAAATATGCCTTTGAAGAAAGCGCGCTTAATATTATACCGTCAATAAAAGAACAGGAGTGGCAGCTTATATGCAGGGATATGACAACCCCGATAAAGCATACGCCGTCGATGCCGCTTACGGAAATACAAAAACGTTGGCTAAAGGCCGTAAGTTTAGATCCGAGGTTTAAACTTTTCGGCGTTGGAACGGAAGGATTGGAAGATATCGAGCCTCTGTTTCTTACGGACGATTATTTTGTGTTTGACCGTTATAATGACGGAGATAATTTTCAGGATGAAACATATATCAAAAATTTCAGGATAATACTTAGAGGGCTGAACGAAAAAAGAAGGCTTTATATATCTTACAGCGGAAAAAACGGAAGGGTTATAAATACATGTATTGTCCCGGTCAAGCTTGAGTATTCGGCAAAAGACGATAAATTCAGGCTTTATACGGCGGGCAGACGCGAAGTTTCGGTTCTTAACCTGGGAAAGATTATTTCATGCAGTATGGCTGACGCGTTTAAAAAAACATATGATATAAAAAACGCGGTTGAAAAGAAAAGCTTTGTGATTGAAATTGAAGATAAAAGGAATGCGTTGGAAAGGGTAATGATGCATTTTGCTCATTTTCAAAAAGAGGCGGAAAAAGTCGGAGAAGGACGCTTTAAGATGAAAGTGTTTTACAGAAAAGAAGATGAAACAGAACTTGTAATACGGGTTTTGTCGTTTGGTCCTCAGGTGAAAGCGGTCGAACCGGAGGGATTTGTAAATCTAATTAAAGAGCGGCTTGTCATGCAGAAGAAATGCAATATAAAATAATAAAAACGGCGTTTTCGGATTTTGAAAACGCCGTTTTTAATGTAATATTTAACGAATTTATAGAATTGTTTTTACTGTCGGGAAGTATTTGCCCGACAATTTTTATATGCCTTTCAGTTTACAGCGTCAGGTATACTGTTTTAAAAACTGCCGTATGTTTAAGCAAGTCCGCAATAAGCTGTATATTGAACGGCGGGATACTGCAAAGTTCTGCAAAACGGGCAATATTATGTATACAGGCGTTTGCAGATATATCTTTTTTAGGTTTTATTTTCCGGCAGTTTTTTAAAGCAGATACGTTATGTCAATAAGCAGGATTTGTCTGTTCCCAATTTGGGCAAGCTTGGCAGGCCGACATGGTATTTGATTTCGCAACTTTTTTTCCGTGATTAATATTATTTCCAGTATTATACTTTAAATACAAAGTCAGTAGCCGGTATTTGGCGTACTGCTGCCGGATGCGGCGCCCGGCGGAGACGCTTTACTCCGATTGGGCGTAATATGCGGACGGCGATGATACGGGTTATATTCCGTGCGCGACATACCGCGGTGCATGAGGCTGTGCCGTAATGTATTCCGACTTTGGAGACTTAATACGGATTAGGTTATCTGTAAAGCTCAAGTATTAAATTGTTAAAGTGTTACCGCCATAACTTTTGGGAAAATACATATACGGCCATGCCTTATAAAGGATACCGTCGCTTATATGCCGAAGCCAGATTGATATCCCGCTTTGGCATACGGCGCCTGAATTTATAAGCCGCCGTATATGTATGGCGGAGCGGCGGAAATAATCCTTAGGGGGGTTTATATATGATGACAACAATTAGTAATGAAGAAAGAGGATTGCTTTTTAAAAACGGAAGCTTTGTGAAGGCGCTTAAAGACGGTAAATATTATGCGTTTTTTGGACGCAGGATAGAAACCGTGGATATAAACGGCCCGATTTTTTCGGAATTATGTTCATTGGAAACACTTTTAAAGGACGAAATAATATCGGAGGAGGCAGACGTTATTGATGTAAAGGATCAGGAAATAGCGCTCCACTATATCGACGGCAAATATGCAGGCTTTCTTTTGTGCGGCAAACATGCTTTTTGGAATTTGCTTCATAAACATGAATTTAAAGTATACGATATGTCAATTCCGGAAACGGCCGAAGAGATACCTGAATATATTTTTTCAAAGCTTCCGAAAGAGCTTTATATAAAATCAGACGTTGCTCCATATCAAAAAGCAAGGCTATATATTGACAATAAATTTGAGAGGCTTCTTGAAGCGGGAACATATTATTTTTGGAAACTTAACGACAGGATCAGGACAGAGTTTGCGGATACAAGGCTTATACAAATGAATATAAACGGACAGGAGGTTCTTACACAGGATAAAGTAACCATAAGGGTTAATTTTGTTTTAAGCTATAGTATTACCGATTTTATAAAACAAGCTTCCGTAGACAATTACGAAAATCATATACATGTAATGGTACAGCTCGCTTTAAGGGAAGTGTCGGGCGGGCATAAAATTGACGAGATACTGGAAAATAAAGACATAATATCTAAGTATGTGCTTGAAAAGCTGAAAGAAAAGGAGAATGATTATTATATCAGCGTAAAGGATGCGGGGGTCAAGGATATAATACTCCCGGGAGAGATACGCGATATTATGAATACTGTGCTTATAGCCGAAAAAAGGGCTCAGGCAAACGTTATAACCCGCAGGGAAGAAGTAGCGTCCACACGTTCGCTTCTTAATACGGCAAGGCTTATGGATGAAAATAAAACCCTTTATAAGCTGAAGGAACTGGAATATATTGAGAAGATATGTTCGCATGTGGGAAACATTAATTTAAATGGGAATAATGATTTGTTGGCGCAGCTTTCGGCGGCGTTCAGGGAGGGAATGTAAATGAAAGAGATAGTTGGAAGGTATAACATGGCTGTGGCATATGCCGATGAAATTGAGGAGAATGCATTGGAACAGATACAAAAGCTTTGTAATCAAAGTTTTGCCGAGGGAAGCCGCATAAGGATTATGCCGGACGTGCATGCAGGCGCGGGGTGCGTTATAGGATTTACGGCGGATCTCGGCGATAAAGTTATACCAAACATAGTTGGCATCGATATAGGATGCGGCATGCTTACGGTAGAGCTTGGGGATATGGAAATAGATTTTGAAAAGCTTGACGACGTTATAAGAAAATTTGTTCCCAGCGGTAAGAATACCCATGAAGGGCGAATTGTAAGATATGGGCGCTTAATGGATTTGAATTGTTATAGAATGTTGAAAAATACAAAAAGGATTGAAAGAAGTATCGGAACTTTAGGCGGGGGAAACCATTTTATAGAGATAGACTGTGATGAAAACGGCAATAAATACCTTGTTATCCATACGGGCAGCAGGAACTTGGGAAAGCAGGTTGCGGAGTATTATCAGAGCCTTGCATATGATATTATGAAGGGAAAGGATAAGTTTTTTGAGGAAAAAGATAGGATTATAGCCGAATATAAAGCAGCAGGAAGAAGAAAAGAGATACAAGGTAAAATTAAAGAACTTATGAAAGATTGGAAAGAAAAAGAGATTGACGTCCCCAAGGAGCTTTGCTATCTTACGGGAGATTGCCGAAGGATGTACCTTGAGGATATGGAAATATGCCAGGACTACGCCGCGCTTAACCGTTCTGTAATAGCGGAGCTTATATTGAAAAATATGTTTGATAAATCTCCTGATGATTTTGAAAGCTTTGAAACAGTCCATAATTATGTGGATCACAACAGCAATATCATAAGAAAAGGAGCTGTTTCGGCATTGAGCGGCGAAAAAATGCTGATACCGATTAACATGCGCGACGGAAGCCTTATTTGTGTCGGAAAAGGAAATCCCGAATGGAATTTTTCCGCTCCGCACGGGGCGGGGAGGCTTTACAGCCGTTCTAAAGCAAACGAAACGTTTACCGTTGAGGAGTTTAAAAATGAAATGAAAGGTATTTTCACTACGTCGGTTAATAGCCTTACGCTTGACGAGTGCCCTATGGCGTATAAAGATAAAAACGATATAGTTAAAAATATTTTCCCTACGGCAAAGATAATAAAAGAAATAAAGCCGCTCTATAATTTTAAAGCCGTGGAATAAGGAAGGAGTGTGTGCAGTGCGGAATTTAATCAGGCAAAAGCTTGAAGAAATAGAGGAAAAGGAAAATGTAAAGATAATTTATGCCGCCGAATCGGGCAGCCGCGCATGGGGATTTGCTTCATGCGACAGCGACTATGACGTTAGGTTTATATATGTGCGCAAACCTGAATACTATTTAAAGCTTGAAAAAACGAAGGACGTAATAGAATGGCAGCTTGATGAAACGCTTGATATAAACGGATGGGATTTGAAAAAGGCTTTAAGACTGCTTCATAAATCAAACCCTACGATATTTGAATGGGCCAATTCTCCTGTGGTATACTGTTCAAGCCCGCAATGGCGGAAAGTGGAAAAAATCATAAATATGTATTTTACTTCAAGGGCCGGCTATTGGCATTACTTAAGCATGGCCAAAGGCAATTACAGGGAATACCTGAAAGGCGGCGAAGTTAAAATAAAAAAATATTTCTATGTTTTGCGCCCTCTGCTTGCATGCAGATGGATTGCTGAAAAGGGCGCGCCGTCTCCCATGGAGTTTGAAAGACTTGTGGAATCGCAGTTAGACGGGAGCGTTAAGGAGGAAGTTTTAAACCTGCTCAGCCTGAAAAGAAACTCAAAAGAGTACGGCAGCGTAAAAAGAATAGACAGTATAAACCGATATATAGAAAACCAGCTTCTTGATCTTAAAGGTCTTGCCGATTTCCTGCCGGAGAGAAATTATAAGTCGTTTGAAGAACTTGATAATATTTTCGTCGATATAGTTTTTGGAAGAAATGCTTTCCAACAAGCTTGTATAGTGTAATATCATACAGCCCATGCCGAATTTGCCGGCGTGGGTTTTTTAGCCGGGATTATTTTTACAATGGTATGAACTTTTTGAACGAATACGGCAGGACGGCGGTTCGGATGCAAGCTCGCATAACAATTTTTTTAAGAATGGTTAAAGCAGAGGCGCGGATGAATTTTTCGGACGGACTCTCAGTTTCGGTTTACAAGAGCGCACGCGGTTTTAACGGGCGTCAGCGGCACAACAGCCGTGCTGAAGCCGCTTGCCGTGGGAGTCGGTACGCCTGTACGTATTTGCCTTGACCTTACGCCGCTCGTCCGTTAAAATTATTCGGCCTCGCAAGGAAAAAATTTTTGCGCTTCAAGGCGCATACGCGCCGGCGGTGCGGATCCTACGGCAAGCGTATGCAGAACGTAAATGCGGAAAATTTTTCATTGCGGGGCATGCGCGCCATGTAAAGCGAAGCCGCATGTTTTTATATATGGGACATGATATATAATCCTATTGTACGTAAATGGAATTTTTAATGGAAATGCAGAACGACGGAATAGTTTTAACCTTAATTCTAATAAAAAAGCGCAAAGCAAAAACATCTGTTTATTAATGTAATAATGTGGTAAAATATATACGATTATGTTTGAGTATTTTCGGAAATATAATATTAATACTGAAAAATATTATAAACAAAGGGGATTTGTTATGGAGCGGAAAAAAATTGCCGTTGTAACAGGCGCAAGCAGCGGCCTCGGAAAAGAATTTGTTAAGATTTTTATAAAAAACAGGAACTTGGACGAGGTTTGGGCGATAGCCAGAAACAAGGATAATTTAATAAAATTAAAAGAAGAATATGGAAATAATATAAAACTTTTTTCGGTTGACTTGTCGGATTTTTCTTCCGTTAAAAAGCTTGGGGAAATAATCAGGAAGAAAAAACCGGAAATAAGATACCTTGTTAACAGCGCCGGATTTGCAAAATTTTGCTCTTACAGCGACCTTAGCCTTGAAGAATCCGTAAATATGATTAACTTAAACGTAAGCGGCGTTGTCGCCATGGGGCTTATATGCATACCGTTTATGCGAAGGGGCGGACATATTTTAAATATTGCGTCGCAGGCTTCGTTTCAGCCGCTTCCGTACCAGAATATCTATAGCTCCACAAAGGCGTTTGTCCGCAGCTATTCGCGTGCGTTAAACGTAGAGCTTGAGGATAGAGGGATTACGGTTACCGCCGTATGCCCGGGTTGGATGGATACGGGGCTTTATAAGCGTGCGGAGATAGGGGCGGTTATGGCCGCAAATAATTTTATGGGTATGGTTTCTCCCGATAAAGTTGCTGAAAAAGCTGTGAAAGACGCGTTGAAGGGCCGCGATATGTCTGTATACGGCCCGTATGTGAAGGCATGCCATTTGGCCGCTAAAATACTTCCGCAAAAGGTTATGATGAATTTGTGGCTGATACAGCAGGGATTAATCCGAAGTTAGGGGAAAGTATAAAGCAGTTTGAGTTAAGTTTATTTTGGGATACATGTTATTATTGGGAGCATGGCGGTTATGGACAGGGATAAAAAGTATGACAATTTTGATTTAACGCTTGAAGAGTGTAATGAAATACTTGACACAATAGACAATCTTGTTGTGGTTGACAGCGGCGGGTACATTAAGTACCTTTCGCCTAATCTTTTTAAGATAATACATGCGATAGAAGGCAGGCCGGTTCCGAACGACGTTTCAGGGCGGCACATAGAGGAAGTTCACCCTTTAAGCAAAATATGCAGCGTTTTAAAAAGCGGGGAGGAAATAAGAAATTGTTTTTATTTCAGCCTTGGCGTTACGAATATAGCGCGTATTAAACCGATATATTCGGATAAAAAACTTAAAGGGGCGATAGATTATGATATTTTCAGCGACGATTATGATCTGAAAGCTTTTATGGATCAAATCGTCGATTATTCGCTTAAAGGATTTTTAAATTTAACGGAAACGATAAACACAATTTACGGCGTTATGAAAAAGCTTGACAGTGTTAAATACTGTGTTTCCGATATAATAGGCGACAGTATGCAGATAAAGGAGCTTAGAAAGCAAATCCACGCTATGGCCGAATCTGAATCGACGGTTATGATAATAGGACAGACAGGATGCGGCAAAGAACTTGTGGCCCATTCCATACATAATGTAAGCAGGCGGCGCATGCAGCATATTGTCGAAATAAATTGTGCGGCTATACCGGACAATTTATTTGAAAGCGAACTTTTCGGATATGAGGAAGGGGCTTTTACAGGGGCGAAAAAAGGTGGAAAAATAGGCAAATTTGAGCTTGCGGATAAAGGCACTCTTTTCCTTGACGAGATTGATCAGCTTCCATGGCATGTACAGCCGAAGCTTTTGAGGGCGCTTCAGGAGAAGGAAATAACCCGTATCGGCGGCGGGAAAACCATACCGGTTAATATAAGGGTTATTGCCGCAACCAACAAAAATTTAAAGGAGCTTGTCGAACAGGGAAAGTTCAGGGAAGATTTATATTACAGGCTGAACGTGGTTGAAATCAAGGTTCCGTCGTTAAGCGAAAGGCTTTCGGATATACCTCTTCTTGCAAATAATAAGCTTAAAAACCTCAATAAAATAACAGGGAAAAAAGTAAAATCCATTGAACCGGAAGTTATGAATATGCTTATGCGGTATGACTGGCCGGGCAACGTGCGCGAGCTTAATAATATACTCGAAAGGGCGGTAAACGCATGTAACGGCGACGTTTTGACAATGGACTGCTTTACGGATTTTATTGTGGACTCAATTTCTTCAAAACCGGAGCTTGCGTCGGATGAAGAAAACCCTCTTGAAAAAGTCAGGGACGAAGCGGAAAAGGAAGCCATACGGCGCGCGCTGGAAATTACCGGAGGCAGCAGGAACAAAACGGCGGCAATACTTAAAATCTCAAGGACGGGGCTTTATTATAAAATGCAGAAATACGGCCTTAATCAGCAAAAATTTTAAATATGTTCAAAAAAATGAACTATGTTCAAGATTTTGACATTTGCTGTTTAAAAGGAATACGGCTATTATACGGTATTTTATTAGTCTAAAAAAAGTGTGTGTTCATATTATTGAACGCACACTTTTTTTAAAATGTAATTTCTGCCGCATAAAAATTGTTCGGATATTTTTTTGAAGTTTAAATGTTTTAAGTGATTAGTAAAATTGTATATATTATGAGGCTTAAAATGCGATTTTACAGTAAATAATTTGTTTATATTGATACAATGATTTATATAAGTGGTATTTTGACTAACTTTGGCACACGGTTTGCTTAATATATAACCAAATAGCCTGAAAGATGTACGGTGTTAAATGCTGACGTTAAAGCGCGCGGCGTCAGTATCATTATATGGCGTCATGATCAGGTATAGTTTTATAACGGAATACATTCGGCAGCAATAGGAATATTTGCGCCGTATGTATTTGTATGAATTATAGAATGACCGCTTACAAATAAAAAGTTCAAATTACTTAATGGTGCGACTCCAAATGGAAAAAGGAGGTTTGGCAAAGAAGGCTTGACGTAGTGTTTTAATTTTAACTTAATTTTTAACGGGGGATTATTATGGAAAAAGTAAAGGGAAATAGGCTTTATGGTTGGTATATTGTTTTTATAAATGCTTTGGTAGGGTGTGTACTGTCAGCTGGTTTTCCGCAGTTCTCCATGAGCGTGCCGTATATGGCGGAGAAAATGGGGGTTACGCAGGAAGCCCTGCTTGCAGGGGACACAATTAAAACAATAAGCGTTGTGCTTTCAATGATGCTGTCGGGGGTTGCATATAAAAAGTTCGGTGCGAAAAAGGTATTCGCTTTTTCGATGACAGTTGCAATAATACCGCTTTTTATATTGCCTCATGTTGACAGTATAATGATACAGTACATATTAAAATTTATACAGGGTTTTGCTTCGCTTGTATTTCCTGTGTTCCTTCTTATAATAATGGATTGGGTAAGCGAAAGCGAAACTGGCCTTGCTACGGCTGTATTTAACGGCATATTTTATGGCGGCGGCGGTATCGGAGGAACTTTTGCCGGTTTTGTTATAACAAAATGGGGCTGGGTTTCATCATTCTATGCTCTTGGTATTTTACAGGCGGTTATTTCTGTCGTTTGGATTATAACAGTAAAAGAAAAAAGCGGGAAAAAAGAGGTTGCGGAAGATACGAAAGGAGAAACGATATCTTACGGCAAGCTTCTAAAAATGCCTTTAGTATGGTTTTTTGTTTTCGGTTTCTTGAGCACGACATGGCTTGTACAGGCCATATCGGTGGATATGACGCTTTTTGGTTCATACCTCAACTACGGAGAGATGGAAATAGGAAAAATTATGACAGCCGTAACAATCGGTATTATAAGCGCCTGCGTAGTTTCCGGCAAGGCTTCGGATTTTGCGGCGGCAAGGAACAAAAGCAAGGCTATAGGCAGGGTAAGCGTGTTAATGATAGGATGCATACTTATAGTTGTTTCAACTATATTATTGCTGACATTGCCGCTTGAAAATTTTTCGGTATTTTATTTCTGTGTACTGCTTTTGTCATTTTCCGGTTCTTGGGGGCTTGGATGCTTTTATTCTATACTTCCGGAAGTATTTTCCGACGATACGCTTCCGGTTGCCACAGGATTTATTGGAGGCTGCGGTGACGCCGGCATGACATTCGCTCCTATTGTGGTAGGCATCATTTTCGGCGTTAAAGGGCTTTGGAATATAGGCTGGGGCATATGCGGCGCCGTAGGTTTTGTAAGTGTAATATGCTGTATATTAATTATAAATAAACTTAAAAAAGAGAACGCTTAATTTATCGAAGGGAGATGTTTTAATTGGGAAGGTTTTTAAATGTCGGCATTATTCAGATGCCTGTAAGTAAGGATACTGTTGAAAATTTGAGGTTTATTGAGGAAAAGCTAGCTGCTTTAATGTCCGGTTATCATAAGCCCGAACTTGTTTTGGGCGTCGAATGTATGGAGTGTTTCACGCCTGAATATATACCAGGGCCTATGACGGAATATTTCGGTTCCCTTGCAAAAAAATACGGCATATATTTTATTCCGGGCACAATGTTTGAAAAACATGACGAACTTCCGGAGGGCAAGTTCTATAATACGGCCCCTATTTTTAATCCTAAAGGCGAGCTTATAGACACATACAGGAAAATGGCTCCATGGAGGCCGTCGGAAGACATTACCGTGCCGGGAAACAAATATGTTGTTTTTGATATTCCGGAGAAGAATACAAAAATAGGCGTGCAGATATGTTATGACCTTAACTTCCCTGAAATTTCCAGGAACGAAACTTTAATGGGCGCCGAAGTTCTTGTTAAACTTACTATGGATCCTCAGGAACTTTATCTTCTTAATAAGCCGGTGCATTTTACGCGCGCGCTTGAAAACCAGGCTTATCTTGTTTCGACAAACGGCGTTGGATTTTTCAATAATGTGCATCTTTACGGAAATTCTCTCGTGGTAAGCCCGGAGGGCAATCTCCTTTGGGAAGCTGGGCAGGAGCCTACTATTGCGACAGTTACGCTTGATCTTGACCTTGTTGAAAGAAGCAGGCAGTACGGGACTATGTTTTTGGATCACTACGTACAGCATTTAAGGGACTATAATTTCCCTATGCCTTTTGCAGACGACGTTACAAAGGCGCCTATATATGAAAAACTCCGCAAAACTCCGGCCGATACTGCCGAATACGAGGCTGACGTTAAGCCTGTTGGAGTATGCGAAATAGGAAACCTTGTTCCTGAGGACGTAGATCTTGAAGTGTATGAGAAAAATCTCAGGGAATTTTTAAACAAATAAATAGATAGTTTTTAACGCATTTTTATAAAACGGGCGCTGCAAAAACATACTTATGAAACCGGATTTTATGAAGGATATGAATACCTTTGAAAATCCGGTTTTTTCTGTTGTCAACGGCCTGATAATATACTTATGTTTTCGGAATGTGGTTTTTGCTGTCATAAAAAGAGTTTTTCAAGGCGTTTTTATAAATTTTGGCAAAAATATATTGGAACTAATGGATTTATGGGCTTGTTCGCCTTAATTTGACGCTAAAAACAATTCTCATCATTCATGTTTTTACAAAAATTTCCATGCTAAAAGTGGTATATTCTTCATACACCAGTAATAAGGAGGAGGCTTTGTGATGGGAAATGTTTTGCCGGCTGAAGGTGAGTTAAAGGAATTCAAATTTCCTGCAAATATAAAACAAATGGGAAACATAGATAAAGAAATAAAGATATATGTTGAGGATTACGTGTATACATATTTATACCAATTTGCAAAAGTCGGCGGAGGCGAGAAACTTGCCGTTTTAATCGGAAAATACCTTCAAATCGAGGGAACAAACGTGGTAATGATAAGCGGTGCGGTCGAGGGTGTGGCAACGGAATATAATGACGACGATTTATGTTTTACAGAAGCCAGCTGGAATTACATTATATCTCAGAAGGAAAAGTATTTTAAGGGCCTGACGGTAGTTGGCTGGGTACATGTACAGCCGGATTTTGGCACAAATCTTATGTCGAGGGATTTAACGTTTCACAGAAGGTGCTTTGAGGAGCCGTGGCAGGTGCTTTTCGTAATCGATCCTATAGAGCGTTCGGACGCATTTTACTGCTATGATAAGGGCGCGGTTTCCATGCGGCAGTCGCGCGGCTATTTTATTTATTACGAAAAAAATGAAGATATGCAGACTTATATAATTGAGAGCAATGTTATTAAGCCTAAGGAAGAAGTTAAGGAACGGAAATTCAATTTCGGCGGTTCGGGAAAAACGGCAGTGCAGCGGCTTCTTGAAGTTACGGGACGCGCCCGCGCAAAAGCTTTTAAACTTGCAAATGAAAGCGACAGGCCCGACGCCGCTGTGCGCATAAGGGAGATATTGAAGCAAAAAGAGGAAATCAGGCAGAAGGAAACAAAAAACAGACAGGCAGCGTTCATGGCCTCATGCGGAGCGCTGTGTATTGTCTGCTTTGTTATATTTTCCGGCCTGATGGCCAACAGAGTCAGCATACGCAGGCTTGAGGCCGAACTTGTAAACGTGAAGTCTACATATGACGATATGAACCGGCTTGTTACGAATGCAACGGCCCAGGTATTTGCCGTACAACGGAAAGAAGAAGAGAAAGAACAGGGGAAAAATAACGGCGAGGAAACACCGGAAGATAACGAAAGCGCTCTTGAAGATGACAAAGAAAGAATTTTTGTTAAAAATTCGCCTGAGAACACAGGGACAACCGTTGTGGAAAACGGCGAGGAATATTATGTATACTATGTTGAGGACGGAGATAACCTTTGGTATATAAGCCGGGAATTTTACGGCAATGACGAAGGCGTTGACGATATTATGGAGGCTAATGGGATTACTGACAGCGACTATATTTTCAGCGGCCAAAAGCTTATGATACCAAAGAAGTGATTGATGCGGCGTTTAATGTTAAAATATCGCGTCCGCGGTTTTCTGTTTGAAAGCCGCGGCTTTTTTAATAAAACAAAACCTGTGCCAACGCTTTGCGAAATTGGGAATATTTTTTTGGCGTAATCATATTTTAGAAAGCTTTAAGAATTTAAGGCGTTAATTTTTCTTGATATATTTGTTATAAAATATTACAATAAATATACATATGTTTTTTTAACCCTGATATACGCCGCAAGGCCATTGGCGTCGGAAGGATATCATAAAATTGTAAAGGTGGTTTTTATGGGAAATTACAATTTTGAAGACGAGAGCAAAAATTTTGGCGAAACAGTTAGGATTGACAATATAAACAATGAAATAAGAAAAACTTCTAATACTGATTTTGAGGATACATTGCAGTTTGGAGAGCCTCTGAAGCCAAAGAAGGGATGTGGAAACGATATGCCGGAAAGAAAAAACAACAAAGGAGGCAACGGCGGCGGGATTTTTTCAAGCGGCATTATCAAATTGAGCATAATAGGCGGCATGATTGTTTTTGTTTTGATTTTTGCCGTTGTTTTTATTTCAAGCATGGGCGGCTATAACGGAAATACCGCCGGAACGGAACCGAACCGGGCGACCGAAAATAATAATAACATTTCCGACGTGCTGGAAAAAGATGAAAATTCAAGTTCGGTATATGCCGTTGTTAAAGAAGTTGGAAAGGACAGGACGCTCAGCCTTTATAATTTAAACGACAAAGATAATATGAATGTAATCGTTGATGGAAGTACGGATCTTAAAGACGAAAATAATGTTAAAATCAGCTATTTTGATTTAAATCAAGGCGATGTCGTTGTCGTAACGGAGAATGGGGATACCGGAATTGCTTCTTCCGTTAAAATACCCTCGGACGTTTGGAGCAAAGACAGCGTTACGGGGGCCGTTGTCGATATAACAAAGAACAAGATAATATATAACAATGAAGAATATCTTTATGGCGGCGACACATTTTTTTCATATGACGGCAAAGAGATATTCCCCGGGGACATTGCCGAAACCGATACGGTGACTATAAAGGGCATGGGGGAAATGGTTTTCAGCGCTGTTGTTGAAAGCGGCCACGGTTATGTCGTTATTGAAAACGGAGAAAAGGTGGAAAATCTTAAAATAGATATAGACGGCAGTGAAACTATTCAAGATGAAAAAACCGGCCTTATAGAAGTTTCAAGCGGTCAGCATATAGTAACGCTTACAGGGGATAATATAGACGATTATATAGTAAATATAAACGTAACGGAGAAGGAAAGGATAAATATAGATCTTTCGGAAGTTAAAGAAAAAGAGGATGAAAAAGGAATTATCGACCTTAATGTAAATGTTAAGGGATATACCGTTTTGGTTAACGGTGAAAAATATGACGGAAACAGCGCAATATTGCAAGTGCCTTACGGTGAAGTGAAAATAGAAGTTTCAAAGGCGGGGTATGAAAAATGGACGGCTGACGCGACAGTTTCGGAAGAACCTGTAAGTTTTGATGTGGAACTTAAGGAAATAGAAGAACAAAAACCCGTTCAACAGCCTGCCGAAGAAAAGAAAAACGAGGGAAGCATTACAATATATTCGGAGCCAGGGTGGGCAGACATATATATTGACGGCGAATATATAGGAGTTTCCCCGGTTATGGTTAAACTGCCTTACGGAAAGTATAAAATAAAGGGAGAACTTGAAGGATACGACGATGTTAAAATGGATATAACGCTTGACGGGCCGGAAAAAACGGCGACAATAAACTTTGAAGGATAGAGGAGGATATTTATGGATTATATGAAAAGGTACAAAAGCTGGCTTGAATGCAGTTATTTTGACGAAGAAACCAAATCCGAACTTAAAGGAATTGAGAACGATGAAAATGAAATAAAGGAGAGGTTTTATAAAGATCTTGAGTTTGGAACGGGGGGGCTCCGCGGGATAATTGGAGCCGGCACAAACAGAATAAACAAGTATACGGTAGGAAGGGCGACTCAGGGCCTTGCCGACTATATAAAAGCAGAAAATAAGGGAAGAAACGATTTAAGCGTTGCCATTGCCTACGATTCAAGGAATAAAAGCGATAAATTTGCGCAGAGGGCGGGCGTAGTGCTTGCCGCAAACGGAATTAAGGCGTACGTTTTTGATGAATTAAGGCCGACGCCCGAACTTTCTTTTGCGGTGAGGGAGCTTGGATGCGATGCGGGAATTGTTATAACTGCAAGCCATAACCCGCCGGAATATAACGGCTACAAAGTTTACGGCCCTGACGGCGGACAGGTGCCTTATCCTAAAGACGAAGCCATAATATCTATGGTAAATAAGGTTGAGGAGTATGACAAAGTTAAGGAAATGCCGTTGGAAGATGCAAAAGCCAAAGGGCTTTATGAAATTATAGGGAGCAAAATAGACGACGCTTACACTGAAAAACTTAAGGAACAGTCAATAAACAGGGACATAATTGAAAAGATGGCCGACAGCATTAAAATAGTCTATACTCCTCTGCATGGTACGGGCAATAAGCCTGTAAGGCGTATACTAAAGGAGATTGGCTTTAAAAATGTATTTGTTGTGCCTCAGCAGGAGCTTCCCGATAAGAACTTCTCAACGGTAGGATATCCGAATCCCGAAGATCCTGAAGTTTTTAAACTTGCTCTCGAAATAGCCGAGAAAGAGGACGCCGACGTTATTATAGGAACCGATCCGGACGCTGACAGGGTTGGCGTTGTTGTAAAAAATAACGACGGGAAATACGTTGTCTTAACGGGCAATATGACAGGCGCGCTTTTAACCGATTACGTTTTGGGACAAAAAAAAGCTAAGGGAATTTTAAGCGGCAACGGAGCCGTCGTTAAAACAATAGTTACAACCGAAATGATTCGCCCCATTGCAAAAGAATACGGCGTTGAAGTTTTTGATGTTTTAACAGGATTTAAATATATAGGCGAAAAAATTAAACAGTTTGAAGAAACTGGTTCCAATACGTTTGAATTTGGTTTTGAAGAAAGTTACGGATGCCTTTCCGGCACATATGCAAGGGATAAAGATGCGGTTGTGGCCGCAATGCTCGTTGCGGAAATGGCGGCATATTATAAAAATAAGGGAATGACATTGTATGAGGGGCTTACCGTGCTTTACGAAAAGTACGGCTTCTACCGTGAAGGAATTAAATCTATAACGCTTAAAGGAATTGAAGGCCTGGAAAAAATACAATATATTATGACAGCCCTTAGGAATAACCCGCCGTCGGAATTTAACGGCATGAAAGTAGAATGGCTTAGGGATTACAAAGAAAAGGTATTTAAAAATATTTTGACGGGTGAAACCGAAACGACAAACCTGCCGCCGAGCAACGTACTGCATTACACACTTTTGGGAGACGCATGGGTGTGCGTAAGGCCCAGCGGTACCGAACCCAAAATAAAGATTTATTTCGGCGTAAAAGGCGGCAGCCTTGAAGATGCCGAAAATAAATTAAAAGGAATTGAAAAATATGTTTCAGATTTAATTGAAAACCTATAACATGATTTTAAATCGGCCGCGGCATAAAGCTTCGGCCGTTTTTTAGAGAGTCTGAAATGTACGGACAGCAGGAGTTTCGGAAGGCTTAAAATTTGCGGGGAGTTATCTTTGGCAAGCTTTATGAACCGGTTTCTCAAATACGGCTTTTTCGTGATTTATACGGCGGATACCATAAATTACATGGGCTTAATTTTTAATAAAATTATTTTCCCTACTCATCAAAAACTGAGTTTTTTTACAAAAAATTTTTTTTACATCTAAAAACCTTGAACAGGCCGAATAAGGATTATATACTTATAAAGTAAGCCCTTTAGGGCTTAAATATAAAATTAAAAACGAGGTAGGGAAAGTGAAAAAGCATTTAAAAAGCTGGTTAGAAGCCGCCGCTGAAGCGGCTTTGATATTTGCCCTGTTATACCTTGTGTTCTTTCCCGTTAAAGTGGACGGCCCGTCGATGGAACGTACTTTTTGCGACGGCGACAGGATAATTGTCAGCCGTATTTTGGCATATATGGACATGTATGATAAAGGCGATATAGTTGTTTTTAAGCACGATATAAATGGCAGGCAGGTTGAAATGATTAAAAGGGTTATTGCGGTTGAGGGCGATAGAATTGAAATAAAAGGCGGAAACGTATATGTTAACGGGCTGAAGCTTGAAGAAGAATACATAAATCAGGATACGGCTGGAGATATTGACGCCGTTGTTGAAGACGGCTGTATTTTTGTTATGGGCGATAACAGGGGAAGCAGCGTTGACAGCAGGAGTATCGGTTTTGTTGAAAAAGATGACGTTACTGCAAAGGTTGTAATGAAATTTTATCCTTTTGACAGTGTCGAATTATATTGATTGTTGATTTGGATGATTTATGGTATAATATAACATAATTATTTTTTATCGGCCGCTGAAACAGGATAAGTCCCAGGGCGTATTTTATATTCCGGGATTACGGTTAACCGTCAAAAGCGGCAATTAAATTTGTAAAAATTTATGGATTGGATTTATGCTGTTTCAAATTTTAAACTGCAATATTAAAATATAGAGGTGCCTTATGAAGGGTTTGTTTATTACTGTTGAAGGGACTGACGGGGCGGGGAAATCGACACAGATAGAACTGCTTGCGGATTATATAAAAAAATCGGGGCGCGACGTGCTTGTTACGCGGGAGCCGGGAGGAACTGCCATAAGTGAAAAAATAAGGGATATAATACTTGACGTTAAAAACCTTGAAATGGCCGATACAGCCGAAGCGCTTTTATATGCGGCAAGCCGGGCCCAGCATATTGATGAGAAAATAAAGCCGGCTTTAAAAAAAGGTACGGTTGTTATATGCGACAGGTTTACGGACAGCAGTATTGCGTATCAGGGATATGCAAGGGGGACTGACGTTAGGCTTATTGAAGAAATAAACAGCTATGCAGTCGGCGGATGTATTCCGGATATAACGCTTTTTTTTGATATAAGGCCGGAAATAGGCATCCTGCGCAAAGAATCATCAAAAACATTGGACAGGATAGAAAATGAAAAAATAGATTTCCACTATAAGGTATATAATGGATATAAGGAGCTTTTAAAAAAGTATCCTGAAAGGATAAAAAGGATTGACGCTGAAAAGAGCATAGATGAGATCCATAAAGATGTAATTAAAATTATTAAAGTAATACTTTAACTTTGGGGGTGTTTTTATGAAACTTGTTTTAGCTATAGTACATGACGACGATGCCAACGATATTATCCGTATTTTGAACCAAAAAGGGCTTATGGTTACCAAAATGGCTTCAACAGGAGGTTTTTTGAGGGTTGGCAACACAACTCTTATAATAGGCGTTGAAGACGATAAAGTAGACGAGGTAACGGGAATATTTGAAGAGCGGTGCAAAACAAGAAAGAAAGTTGTCGGGGACAGTACTCCGTATACAAATGTCGAGGGCTTTATGCGCCGTCCTATAGAGGTACAAATCGGCGGCGCCACGGTATTTGTGCTTGATGTGGAGCAGTTCCTCAAAATTTAGGGGCGCATATGTATAGTTTTTCGGAAATTATAGGCAACGGCGGGCTTATAAAAAATCTCAAATCGGCAATAAAATATAATAAGGTATCGCACGCATATATATTTTGCGGTTCTGAAGGAAGCGGGAAAAAGCTTATTGCAAAGACATTTGCAAAGGCGCTAAGCTGTGAAAACGGAAACGCCTGCGGAACATGCCGTTCATGCAGAGTGTTTGACCGCGGAAATCATCCGGATGTTTTTTTTGTTGCGCCGTCAAAAACAAAAGCGTTAAGCGTTGAGGATATTCGCGAACAGGTTATAGAAAACGTGGCCGTTAAGCCATATAAATCCGGCCGCAAAATTTATATAATAGATAAAGCCGAAACTATGACGGCGGCGGCACAGAACGCTTTTCTTAAAACTCTTGAAGAACCGCCGGAATACGCCGTGTTTATACTCCTTGCAGGGAATATGGATATGTTTTTGCCTACAGTTTTGTCAAGATGCGTAGTTTTTAAGATAAATCCGTTAAGCAATACGGAAGTTTCGGAATATATATCAAAAAAATTCGGCGTTCCAACTGAGGAAGCCCAATTCCTTGCGGAATATGCCGGAGGAAGTATAGGCAAAGCCGTTCGGCTAAAAAACGACGAAAATTTTTATAAAATGAGGGAATATATTTCCGACAGGCTTTTCGGCGTTAAAAGTGCAAATCTTGCCGAGATTTTAGGCTGGGGCAGAGAAATCAAAGCAGAGTTCGGCGCAAACGAAGAAATATTTGATATTATGTATTTGTGGTACCGTGATTTACTTGCCGCAAAAGCTTTGGAAAACCATAAATATATAATTGAAAAGGACAAGGCTGATAAAATATCAAAGCAGGCTGAAAAAGAAAGCTTTGAAAGTATCATAAGGGCTCTTGACGCGATTTGGTACGGCAAAAAGCTGGTTGGGCGCAATGTCAGTTTTCAGCTTGCAATGGAAACGACGCTTATGAAAATAAAGGAGAATTAATACATGGTAGAAGTTGTTGGCATAAGGTTTAAAAAGGCCGGAAAAGTGTACTATTTTGCGCCCGACGGGCTGAAAATCAAAGAGGGCGATTTTGCTATAGTTGAAACGGCTAGGGGCGTTGAATTCGGCAGTGTCGTAAAGGGAAACATGCTTGTCAAAGACAGCGAAGTTTTTCAGCCGCTTAAAAAAGTTATCAGGATTGCCACAGACATGGATATATGTCAGGAAGAACAAGATAAAATCAAGGAAAAAGAAGCTTTTGGAATTTGCGAAGAGAAAATAGCCAAACATGGGCTTGATATGAAACTGGTTGACGTTGAAGTTACGTTTGATCACAACAAGCTTATATTTTATTTTACTTCCGACGGAAGGGTTGATTTCAGAGAGCTTGTCAAAGAACTTGCGTCGATATTCAAAACAAGGATAGAACTTAGGCAGATTGGCGTCAGGGACGAAGCCAAAATGCTTAACGGCATAGGTATATGCGGCCGTCCGCTTTGCTGCGCTACTTTCCTTGGAGATTTCACTCCGGTATCAATTAAAATGGCAAAGGAACAAAACCTTTCTTTAAATCCTACCAAAATAAGCGGCATATGCGGAAGGCTTATGTGCTGCCTTAAATATGAAGAGGATGTTTATGAGGAATTAAACAGCAGACTTCCTAACGTGGGCGATATTATTTCAACGCCTGACGGAACAGGAGAAATAATGTCCGTGAATGTTCTGATGCAGAATGTTAAGGCCGTGGTACGGAAAAAGGAGAACGATCCGCCTACAATAGCTTTTTATAATGTTAATGAAATTGAAGTAATAAAAAGCAAAAAGAAACATAAAAATCATGCTGACGGCGAAGGGAAAACGGCTGTTGAATGTATTGACGAAGATATACTTAATTTGGATTTGGATGATTGATATGGAATATCCTGTTGAAATAAAAGAATATGAACGTGTTGACGACCTGCACAGGAACGGTTATCTTATTATACAAGATCCGAAAAGATTTTGTTTTGGAGTTGACGCAGTGCTTTTAAGCGGTTTTGCCAATGCCGGCAAAGACGAAATTGTTGTGGATCTCGGCACGGGTACCGGAATTATTCCTATTTTAATGGAAGCGAAAACCGAAGGCAAGAAATTCTACGGCCTTGAAATACAGCGGGAAAGTGCTGAAATGGCTGCCCGAAGCGTTAAGCTGAACGGCCTTGAAGATAAGATTGAGATTATACACGGCGATATAAAAGACGCGGGTTCAATTTTTAAGCCGTCGTCTATTGACGTTATAACTACAAACCCTCCGTATATGAACAGCGGCGGAGGGCTTACGAATAATTACAGCCCTAAAGCCGTAGCACGGCATGAAATACTTGTGAATCTGGAGGATATTGCGCGCGTTTCCTCCAAACTTCTTAAATTCGGCGGAAGATTTTATATGATACACAGGCCGCACAGGCTTACTGATATTATGTGTACTTTAAGGAAGTATAAACTTGAGCCAAAGAAAGTGCGGTTTATACAGGCGTATTCCCATAAGGAGCCGGCAATGGTGCTTATTGAAGCTTCAAGAAGCGGCAGGCCTATGGTTAAAGTATTGCCATCGCTTATTATATATGAAAGCCCAGGCGTATATACGAAAGAAGCGTTTGATATATATTACGGGTAAAGAATACCGCTTTGTTTTTATCGGCATGGGTTTTATAAGTTTAAGCGTGCAATTTATGATCAAGCCTGCCGTTAATTTGGCAGGCGGAAACAAATAGCGACAAATAAATATTTTTTATACCACCCTTGTATTTTTGTACAAGGGTTAAATTGCTTGCTTTTTGCAGGAAGGAAGTGGATTTTTTGAGCGCAATATCAAAGCCTCTTTTGGAGTTGGACTCTTTTAAAGCCGTTTTGGAAGATTTAAAAAACGATATTACTCCCATTCTAGTATCGGGCGTTATAGATGTACAATGGCTCCATGTTATAGGGGCTGTGATTGAAAATATCGACGTTCCGGCTGTTATTGTGGCCGAGAATGATTTTAAAGCAAAGGAAATTTATGACGATCTGAAATTTTTTGTTAAAAATGTAAGGTTTTATCCTTCAAGGGATTTGATTTTTTATGACGCCGACGTTCACAGTAAGGAAACCGAAATGCAGAGGGCAGGTATTATAAATTCCCTTTTAGAAAACGAGCGGCTTGTGGCCGTTATGTCAGTTGAAAGCCTTATGGACAGAAAAATGCGCCGGGTGGATTTTGAAAAGTATGTCATAAATATAGAAGAAGCCCAGGTTTTGGATATAGACGGCTTTATTGAAAAACTTATACTTATGGGATATGAGAGGACAGATCTTGTAGAAGGCGCCGGGCAATTCTCTGTACGCGGAGGGATTATAGATATTTATTCCCCTGTTGAGGAAACGGCGGCTCGCATAGAAATGTGGGACGACGAGATAGACTCGATACGAACAATGGATACAAATTCACAGAGATCCATGGAAAGGGTGAAAAGCGTTAAAATATTTCCCATAGGCGACGTTGTATACGGTAATAAGGAATTGGAAAAAGCAGTCGGCCTTATGGAGAAGGAGTATAAAAAAACACGGGCGTCTTTTGAAAAAAAAGGCATGGATGAGGAAGCGGAAAAGCTTGACGAGCATGTGGGCGAAGACATACAGCGGTTAAAAACAGAAAAATATGTTAAAAATATAGCCGCATATATACAGTATTTCTACGAGGACACAGGGAATATACTTGATTATTTTGCGAAGGATACGATTTTATTTCTAGACGATCCTCAAAGGTTGATGAATCAGGCGCAGACTGCTTACAAGCGATTTGAAGAAAGCATCAAAAGCCGTATATTAAAAGGGTATGTACTAAAAAGGGAAGCTGACAATGTATTTAATTATACGGATATAGTTAAAATAAGCGAAGGGTACAGGATTGCCGTTTTTACGACCATATCAAAAACAATAAGCTATTTTAACTTTAAGGATATAATACCTTTTTATGTCAAAAGCACAGCCTCGTTTAATAACCATACGGATTTGTTTTGCGATGAAGTTAAAAGCCTTAAGGAAAACGGCTACAGCATTGTTGTGCTTACTTCAAGCATGAGCCGCGGTGAAAGGATGGTTAAGGAACTTCTTGATAAGGGCGTTGCCGCAGGATTTTCGGAAACCCTTGAAAAAATAGACTTTAAGCCGGGCGGCATATATATTTCAAAAGGAAGTTTAAGCCGCGGATTTGAGTACAGGGACATTAAATTTGCGGTTTACAGCGACCATGAAATTTTTGACGGACGCGAAAACAAAAAGCCGAAGAAAAAAAATAAGAATACAAAAACAATCCAGAGCTTTACAGATCTTAAAGTCGGCGATTACGTTGTTCACCAAAGCCATGGTATAGGCGTTTTCAGGGGACTTGAAAAAATAACCGTAGACGGTGCAAACAAAGATTATATGAAAATAAGCTATGCCGACGGCGGAAGCCTGTTTATACCGGTAAGCCAGATGGACGCCGTACAGAAATATATAGGCAGCGACAGTGAAAAAGTGCGCCTGAATAAGCTCGGAGGACACGACTGGAACAAAGCGAAGGCAAAAGTAAGGGCGGCGGTTAAAATACTTGCCGAAGATCTGATTGCAGTTTATGCAAAACGCAGGGCGGCGGTGGGATTTGTATATTCTGAGGACAACCTTTGGCAGAAAGAGTTTGAAGAAACTTTCCCTTATACCGAAACAGACGACCAGCTTATGGCCATAGAGGACGTAAAGAAGGATATGCAGAGCCCTCGCGTTATGGACCGCCTTATATGCGGCGACGTTGGGTATGGGAAAACGGAAGTTGCGATACGGGCGGCTTTTAAAGCCGTACAGGATAATAAACAGGTTGCATACCTTGTTCCGACAACTATACTTGCACAGCAGCATTACAATACTTTTGTCAGCCGTATGAGGGATTATCCGATAAAAGTAGAGCTTATGAGCAGGTTCAGAACCCCCAAGCAGCAGAAACAAACTATAAAAGATTTGGAGCAGGGCTTTGCCGATATTGTAATAGGCACGCACAGGATTTTAAGCAAGGACGTCAAGTTTAAGGATTTGGGGCTTGTCATAATTGACGAGGAGCAGCGATTCGGCGTTGCCCACAAAGAAAAAATGAAGGCAATGAAAGAAAATCTTGATGTTTTAACGCTCACCGCAACTCCTATACCGAGAACGCTTCACATGAGCCTTTCGGGAATACGCGATATGAGTATACTTGAAGAACCGCCGCTTGAAAGGCATCCCGTCCAAACTTATGTGATGGAAAGCGACCCGGAATTCATAAAGGACGCCATACTGAGGGAAATATCAAGGGGCGGACAGGTATATTTCCTGTATAACAGGGTTGACGGCATTTCACAAACAGCGTTTAAAATACAGGAACTCGTGCCTCAGGCAAGGGTTTCTTTTGCCCATGGACAGATGACTGAACGCGAACTTGAAGTAATAATGAAAGATTTTATAGAAGGCGAAATCGACGTGCTTGTATGCACAACTATAATCGAAACGGGGCTTGACATACCCAACGCAAATACGATTATTATACAGGATGCCGACAGAATGGGGCTTAGCCAGCTTTACCAGCTTAGAGGAAGAGTGGGAAGAAGCAACAGGATGGCATATGCTTATTTGATGTACCGTAAAAATAAAATACTTAATGAAGTGTCTGAAAAACGCCTTCAGACAATAAAAGAGTTTACAGAATTCGGTTCAGGGTTTAAAATTGCAATGAGGGACTTAGAGATCAGGGGAGCCGGCAACCTTTTGGGTGCGGAACAGCACGGTCATATGGAAGCCGTAGGATATGACATGTATTGCAGACTTCTCGACGAGGCAGTTAAAGAGCTGCGTGGTGAAAAGATTGAAGAAGAATTTGAAACGATGGTAGATTTGAATGTTAATGCTTATATACCTCCCTTTTATATTAAGAATGAAGAACAAAAGCTTGAAATCTATAAAAAAATATCCCTTATATCAAATAAAGACGATTATTTTGATATTCAGGAAGAAATTGAGGACAGATACGGGAATATCCCTAAAAGCGTACAGATGCTTTTGGAGATTGTTATGGTGAAAAATGACGCGCACAGCCTTGATATACTTTCTATTGTACAAAAACAGGCTAATATTGTCGTGACGTTTAAAGGCGATGCAAAGATAAATCCTGCCGCTATTGTGGGAGTTGTTGCGGAAAATCCGAGAAGGTATTTGTTTACATCGGCTACAAATCCATATATAACAATAAAAACGAATGAAAATGAAGGTATTGATTCTATAACTTATGTTAAAATTATACTGGAGAGGTTAAAGGAAATACAAAATTTATAATTAATTTGAAAGCAGGTGGGCTTGATGAACAATGTAAAATTAATATTATCCGCTGTGCTGCTGGCGGCCTCAATTGTATTTTCAGGCTGCACTGTTGAGAAGGAAGAAACTCCGCCTGATTTTATGGTTATAAACGGCGAAGAAATCAGCGCGGAAGAATTTAATATATATTTGAACGAAGCTGTAAAAAGTTTTGAGGAAATAGGCGGCTATGATATATGGGAAACGGATTTTGACGGCCGCAGCGCTGTAGATGTAGTGAAGGAAAGCGCTTTAAATTCTATGACGGCCGTTAAAATTACGGCGCAGAAGGCTAATGATTTTAATATATCGCTTACTGAGGACGAAGAAAAACAAACGGCACGTCAGGCTCCGGAATACCTTGAGGCATACGGAATGGAAAACACTGAAAGCAATATTAAGCTTATGCAGAAAGTGCTTAACGATGAAATGCTTTATTCAAAAGTTCGCCAGTATGTCGTTAAGGATTATGCCATAAGCGAAGCTGAGTATGAAGCGTATTACAAAAGCTATTATGAAAGCACAGCGGCAGGATTAAGGCAGATAAAGCTGAAAGGTATATTCTGTACCGAAGAGGAAAAAATAAACGAAGTATATGGGCGGCTTCAAAACGGAGATGATTTTGAAGAGCTTTACAATGAATATAATGTTTCCGAAATCGCTTGGGGAGACGGCGGAAATATAACTCTGCATCAAAATGAACTGGAGGGCGAATGGGGAGAATTTATAGGTGTTGAGGAGGGTTTTATATCAAAACCCGAAGAAATTAACAACGGATTCGTCGTATTCAGGGTTATGGAAATAAAGGAAAGCAGCAGGGAAGAAGTTATTGCCAAACTCAGGGAAGACTATACAAATTCGGTGTGGCAAAATATTTTCAGCGCAGAATTTGAAAAGTGGCAGATGGAATCAAGCATATACAGAAACGAAGAGGCATGGAATAAAATAGAAGTGGACGTATAAGAGTATTACAGACATTTTTACTTATGCCGTGAAACTTATAAGATATGGCGTGGAACCATGAATTGAGTTTTTGAAGAAACATTTTTAAGACGAATGGCCGTAGGATTCGATACAGTGTTTACAGTTTTAATTTTAAGCGGCGTTGATTTTTTATTGACAAACTTATCCCGGTTATTTATAATAAATATAATTTAATAAACGTTGCAGTCTATGGGGCACACCACCGCGGGTGTGGCCCATTTTTTGCTGTTTTTATGGAAAATAATGTAAATTATAGCAGGCGGTATGTTCGACATTATAATTAGGCTGTTTTGATTTAAATAATAAATATAGCATCAATATGTATTGAATATAAGGCCTGCAAAATAAAAAAATTTTTTATTATAAGGAGGAATAAAAATGGATTCAAAAACAAAAAAACTTGTTCTCACAGCGGTATGGGCAGCATTAGGGTTTGTTCTGACTCCGATATTCAGGATACCCGGTTATGCGGCTCCAATGCAGCATTTGATTAATGTTTCGGGCGTTGTGCTTCTCGGGCCCGTATACGGTTTCGTATGTTCTGTGCTTTTAACCGTTATGAAGCTTGTTATTATGGGAGAGGATCTGTTTTCAATCCCGGGAGGGCTTATAGGAGCATTCTTGGCGGCTGTGCTTTTCGGCAAAACAAAAAATATGTGGGCGGCCGTAGGCGGTGAAATATTCGGTACAGGGATACTGGGTGCGCTTTGCTCTTATCCTCTTGCCAAATTTTATTATGGAACACCGGGCGTAGCAGTATTTACATATATTCCGGCATTTATGATAAGCACATGTTTCGGATCGCTGTGCGCCGTCGTACTCTTAAAGGCAATGAAAAAATCAGGTATACTTTACAAACTTCAAAAGGAGGCTGAATAATTATGGATTTATTTAAAAATGCGGAGGTTATATTTAAAAATATTGAAAATAAAAAACCTATAGTACATAATATTTCAAATATCGTAACTGTAAATGACTGCGCCAATATTACGCTTGCCGCCGGCGGTTCCCCTACAATGGCGGATAATCCCGACGAGGTAGAGGATATAACAAAAGCATGCGCGGGTTTTGTTATAAACATGGGGAATATAAGCGATTACTTGGTGGAAAGCATGATCAGGGCGGGAAAAATGAACAACAATATCGGACATCCCGTAGTGCTTGATCCTGTTGGAGCAGGGGCGGCGGCAAAAAGGAACAGCGTCCTTTTTAAACTTATGGAAAATGTAAATTTTTCCGTTATCAGGGGAAACATATCGGAGATTAAATTTTTAGCTACCGGAAGCGGTGCGGCTAAAGGCGTTGACGCGGATGAAAACGATAAAGTTACATATGAAAATTTGGACAAAACAGTCGGATTTGCCAAAGAATTAAGCAGAAAAACAGGCGCGGTTATTGCCATAAGCGGTGAATTTGATATAATATCAGACAGTACCAGAGCTTATATAATCAAAAACGGGCACAATATTATGTCCAAGGTGACGGGAACCGGATGCATGCTTTCAAGTTTAATCGGCGTTTTTTGTTCGGCAAATCCCGACGATATACTTAACGCGGCTGCTGTTGCCGTAAGCAGTTTTGGATATGCAGGCGAGCTTGCTTACAAAAAAACAGTTGAAACTGAAGGAGGAACGTCGTCTTTCCGTATGCACCTTATTGATTATGTAAGCAAAATGACGGCGGATGTTTTTAAGGAGGGCGCTAAAATTGAAGTTAGATAAAGAAACGATGCTTTTATATGCCGTTACTGACAGGACATGGCTTAACGGCAGAAAGCTTGAAGACGAAGTTGAAAAAATCTTAAAGGCAGGGGCGACATTTGTCCAACTGAGGGAAAAAGACATTTCGGAAAAGGAATTTATTTCCGAAGCTAAAAAAATCAAGGAAGTGACAGACAGATACAAAGTCCCGTTTGTTATCAATGACAATATAGAAGTTGCAAAAGCTGTCGACGCCGATGGAGTACATATTGGACAAAGCGATATGGAGGCAAGGAAGGCAAGGCAGATACTGGGAGAAGATAAAATTATCGGTATTTCGGCAGGCAACTTTGAAGAAGCTTTGCAGGCTGAAAAAAACGGTGCGGATTATATAGGCGTCGGGGCCGTGTTCCATACAGATACTAAATTGGACGCTACGGCCGTAACATTTGAAGAAATGAAAAAAATTACGGAAAGCGTTTCTATTCCGGTGGTTGCCATAGGCGGAATTAACAAAAATAATATATTGGAACTTAAAGGCTCCGGAGCGGACGGTGTAGCCGTAGTTTCCGCCTTGTTTGCCGCGGATGATGCATATTGCGCCGCAAAAGAACTCCTTAAGCTTTCTGAGGAGATGACTGGAAAATGAAAAATATAATTTTTGACCTTGACGGCACTTTGATAGATTCAATGCCCGTTTGGAACGGCGTAGGCAAAAAGTTTCTTAAAGACAACGGCGTTGAGCCGCCGGAAGATATTGAAGAAATTTTTAAAACTATGTCTTTTGAAGAAAGCCACCGATATTTCGCCGAAAATTTAGGGCTTGAATGCAGTTTTGATCACATGATTTCGTCGATTATATCAATGGTTAAAGACTGCTATGCAAATACAATACCTCTGAAACCATATGCGTACGAATTTTTGGAAAAGGAATACAAAAAGGGTACAAACATGTGTATTCTTACCGCTTCCGAAGAAGATTATGTTATCCCGGCTGTAAAACGACTTGGCATAGATAAGTTTATAAACGGTATTTTTACATGCACGGGACTTGGCATGAGTAAATCAAGCGGCGAAATATATGACGCCGCGGCCGAAAGGCTGGGGGGAACGGCAGCGGATACGGCTGTTTTTGAGGATGCATGCCATGGCGTTGTAAATGCAAAAGGCAGGGGATATTATACTGTTGCCGTTGAAGATGAAAGCTCTAAGGACGATAGGGATACAATAATTAAAACGGCCGATATGTATATTAAAACTTATAAAGAGCTTATATAAGGAATATTAAATAGTATAAGATATTTACGGCCGAACTTTGCTGTGCGGCCGTTTTTATATTTATAATTAAGCCGGATTTGTTCATGGCAAGGGGAATTATTGGGGAATATTAAGGCGCTATGCCCCCCGGAAGTTTATATATATCAATGGCCGAATATTAATTGACATAATTAATATATTGACGGCAACTTCGGTTTACAGGAGCATATACTCATGGCAATGAAATATTTCCGAATTTCAGTGTTGCATATGCTTGCCGTAGGAGCCGATTGCCTGTGTATATATATCTTGAACAGAAGAAATTTTTCACTTGTTAGGCCGGAAGGTTTTAACGGGCCGCAGTGCCGCAAGAGCAAAATAAAGATGAGCAGGAACGGCAAACACTGTGTCAAGCGGCTTTAACGCGGCTATTGAGCTATGCTGTATGTTAAAATCAGCCGAAGCTGTTAATAAATTTTAAAACAATTAGTATCGGTTTAAGCTGACATGAAATTAATTTCGGTTAAAATCTGCAACAATTTATAATGTGTTTATTATATTACGTTATATATAATTGAAGAGTATAATTTTTTCTTTTATTGTTATTTTTTTTACATGCGAAAATTGAGAAAAACAATCCAAAACATGCTTTGAAATACTTTTTTCGGCATGTTTTTTATTGTTATTATATTAAAACGGTATTTAAAAACCTTAAAAATAAGGTTGTTTCGTAAACAAAGCAGTTTCCATGCAAAATATTTTTTGTTTTTTTCAAAAACTACTTTACAAATTTTTGGTAATAATGTAGTATGTTGGTATAGTGGTCTGACAACCTGACAGATAGTTTTTTCCTTCACAATTTCTGTTAAGGAAAATCAGGCAAAAAGGAGGCGCACAAAGAGGAGGCAATTTGTAATTAAATAATACCGCTTTCGATGCTTCATGGAATACATTTTTTAAATTAAAAAGCCGAAATTTAAAACTAAGCAGCAGAGCTGAAGAATTTGATTTAGCGGTATTCTAACTTGGAAATATTAGGCCAAGAACTGATTTTTCACTGTAAGAGTATGTTATTGTTTATTGGGAGAGGGGAATTTATATGAACATCGTTGTTTGTATCAAGCAGGTTCCGGGCACAAACAAAGTGGAGGTAGATCAAAATACAGGCGCGCTTAAAAGAGACGGCGTGGATTCAAAAATGAATCCGTATGATTTATACGCGATAGAATTTGCTCTTAAAATGAAAGAAAAAACAGGCGGCACAGTTACTGTATGTACGATGGGGCCGCCGCAGGCAACGGAAATAATAAAAGAAGCTTATGCAATGGGCGTTGATAACGGTTACCTCTTCAGCGACAGGCGCTTTGCCGGAAGCGATGTGCTTGCCACAAGCTATACTTTAAGCCAAGGCATTAAAATGATTGGGGAGTTTGACATTATAATATGCGGCAAACAGACAACCGATGGGGATACTGCACAGGTTGGCCCGGCAATCTCCGAATTTTTGGATATACCGCACGCTGCATGGGTTGATAAGCTTATAGATTTTGACGAACAGTACATAACGGTTCAGCAGGACTTAAATACGTTTACACAGACTGTGAAAGTTAAATATCCTTGTTTAATTACAGTTGAAAAAGGCGTATTTGAACCCAGACTGCCTTCCTATAAAAAGAAAATACAAACGAAAGACAGGCCGGTTGCGACTTTGACATTAAATGAATTCGGCGACAGGGACGAAAGCAATTACGGACTTATGGGTTCAGGAACGAGCGTTGAAAGGATATTCCCGCCGGAAACAAAGGGCGACAGCGTTTTTATCAGAGGGAGCTTTATGGAACAATGCGACGGTTTTATGGATGTGCTTAAAAAAGGAAAGTATGTTTAAAATAGGGAGGCGTCATTATGATTGTTATAAATAACGGAAAATGTATCGGATGCGGCAAATGTGTTGACGCTTGTCCGTTTTATGCAATAGAAATGAAAGACGGGAGGCCTGAAGTAGGGGCGGGATGCAAAAACTGCAAGCTTTGTATAAAAGCTTGTCCTGCCGAAGCAATTTCTTTTGAAACTGCAAAAGTGCGCGCTGTGAATAAAGACGAGTGGAAAGGGATACTTGTGTTCATAGAAGTTGACGGAGGGGCGGCCCACAGCGTAGGACTTGAACTTGTAGGTAAAGCGCTTGAGCTTGCCGAAAAAGTAAAACAACAGGTTTATGCCGTAGTATTGGGAGCTGAAGGGCTGGAAGGAATTGCAAAGGAAGTTATTGCTTACGGCGCCGATAAAGTTTATATATATGAGGATGAAAGACTCAGGTATTTTAAAGGCGACGTTTATCCGAATGTAGTTGAGGACTGTATAAATAAAATAAAGCCGTCCGTTGTGCTTGTAGGGGCTACGCCTGTAGGCCGTTCCCTTGCCCCAAGCTTGGCGACAAGGTTCAGGACAGGGTTAACGGCTGACTGCACAATGCTTGATATAAAAGAAAATTCCGATTTAGTCCAGATTAGGCCGGCATTCGGCGGCAATATAATGGCGCAGATAGTGACTCAAAATGCACGCCCGCAGTTTGCCACAGTCAGGTGCAAAGTCATGAACAAGGCTGAACGGCGTGACAATCCAAAGGCTGAGATAGTAAGGTGCGGCGTTGCGGACAGCATGGTTAAGGACGCTATTGAAGTTATAAAAAGCGTTCCTGTTGTTAAAACGGAAGATATTGCAGAGGCCGAGGTGCTTGTGGCAGTCGGCCGTGGGATTAAGGTTAAGGCTGACTTTGACATGATTCAGGAATTTGCAGATAAGATAGGCGCAAGGATAGCGGGAACAAGACCGATAATAGAAAAGGGCTGGCTTCATTATACAAAACAGATCGGCCTTTCGGGAAGGACTGTAAAACCGAAACTTATTATAACATGCGGCGTATCGGGAGCAATACAGTTTGCGGCAGGAATGAAAAACTCCGAATGTATTATTGCCATAAACAGCGATCCAAACGCCAACATATTTAATATAGCAAACTATTGTATAGTGGGAGATTTATACGAAATAATACCCGAAATGACAAAAAGGCTTGAAGAAGGAGGCGCTTTAGCATGACATACAAACCGGTTTATAATAAAGTCAGCGATGAAAATATAAAGGATCTTATTGATATGACTTCGCCTGAAAGAGTATTTGTAAAAGATGCGATAAATCTTGACTATTACCATGACGAAATGCCGGAATATGGTAAATATCCTCCTGAAGCCGTAGTTGAAGTGCTCACCACTGAAGAAGTTTCAAATATAATGCGTTATTGCTGGGAAAGAAGCATACCCGTTGTACCGAGGGGCAGCGGTACGGGGCTTTGCGGAGGAGCCGTTGCAAAATTCGGAGGAGTTATGCTTTCTACGGCAAAAATGAATAAGGTTATCGGTATTGATATGAATAACCTTACTATAACGGTAGAGCCGGGGCTTATGCTTATGGAGCTTGCGGCTATTGTTCAGGAAAAAGGGCTTCTGTATCCTCCCGATCCAGGCGAGAAAAGCGCTACAATCGGAGGCAACGTAATGACGAACGCCGGAGGCATGAGGGCTGTTAAATACGGCGTTACAAGGGATTATGTAAGGGCCATGGAAGTTGTGCTTTCCGACGGGACAGTAATAAACTTAGGCAGCAATGTTGCTAAAAACAGTTCCGGATACAGCCTGCTTGATATATTGATAGGCTCGGAGGGAACGCTCGGTTTTGTAACGAAAATAACTTTGGAGCTTATACCTCTTCCGAAAAGGAGCGTAAGCCTTCTTGTACCGTTTCCGGATCTTGACAAATGTATTGATACAGTGCCTAAATTTTTTGAAAATAAACTTATACCTACAACGCTTGAATTTATGCAGAGAGAAGTCATAATGGCGGCAGAAGAATATTTGGGAAAGGTGTTCCCAGACAAGGGCTCCGACGCTTATTTAATACTTTCTTTTGACGGAAATACAAAAGAAGAAACTGACAGTATCTGTGACAGCGTTGCGCAAGTATGCCTTGACTGCGGCGCCGAGGACGTTTTTATATCCGATACCGAAGAAAGGAAGGAAGCGATTTGGTCCGCACGGGGGGCGTTCCTTGAGGCTATTAAAAGTTCGACGCCTGCAATGGACGAATGTGACGTTGTTGTACCGCGGGACAGAATTGCCGATTTTGTTAAATTTGTAAACGGCCTTGAAAAGGAATGTGAAATCAGGATTAGGAGTTTCGGCCATGCCGGCGATGGGAACATCCATGTTTATGTATGTAAGGACGATCTCGAAGAGGACGTATGGATGGAACGCCTTAACAAAGTTATGAAAAAGATGTATGATAAAGCCGAAGAAATGGGGGGCCAGGTTTCGGGCGAACACGGCATAGGGCATGCCAAAGTAGGATATTTGGAACAGTCCCTCGGCGAAAAGAATATACAGATTATGGAAGGCATCAAAGCGGCCTTCGATCCAAAGTTTATCCTAAACCCCGGAAAGGTTTATTGTGATAAAATATAATATTTCCCTCAAAAAGGAACGGCTTTTAAAAGAAGGCCGTTCTTTTTTGCGCCGGTAAACATAAAAACGCGCTATGAAACCCTAGGATTAAAAAAAGACATAGATAATATGTATGTAAGTTTAAGAAGAAAATATGAATTTTGCCTCGGTTTAATGGGAGCAGAGGTAACTCGTCTGTTTAATGACGGCGCCATGTCACAGCGAATTCCTGTTGTAAATATTGATTTGTTTAATTGCGGCATATGGATATATTGAATAACAGCCGTCAATAAATTGTATGGCGTCCCTATTGCGCTATGTTTAACTAAAATTATGGATTTTGAGGCTTATAAAAGACATTTGTAAATAAACCTTCTGTTCTTATCGTGTATAATTTGTATAATTGTGGTATACTTAATCCGGCATATTTAATTTACAGAGGTGAGAATTATGAAAATTATCGACGGGCATATACATTTCAGGCCTGAATATGAAAATTTTTCAGAGGTGGCCGCTTCATCCGGGCATATAAACAGTGAAAAGCATTTAAAAGAAGTTTTTGAAAAAAACAATATATGTCATGCCATTGTTATGGGAAATTTAGATTTGGAGCTTGAAAACCATATATATCCGGAATACATGAGTTATTGCGTCGGCCTTGACAGCAATACTTTTAATGAAAGGCCTTTAAAATATTTTGTGGAAATGGCTGAACTTCATCTTAAAAGGGATGAATGTGTCGGAATAAAGTTATACCCGGGTTACTGCCATTTTTATGTTTATGATGAGATTTACGAACCTTTTTATAAACTTGCGGAAAAGTACAATAAGCCTGTCGCAATACATACCGGAGCAGTGGCAAATACAAAAAAAGGGGGTTCCCTGCTAAAGTACAGCCACCCGCTTACAGTTGACGAGGCGGCCGTCAGCCATCCGGGAGTAAACTTTGTTATGTGCCATTTCGGAAATCCATGGCTTTGCGACGCGGCCTCGGTGATTGAAAAAAACCGTAATGTGTACGCCGATATTTCCGGTATACTTGAAGGCAGGTTTGACGTTGGAAAGTTTATAAACGAAAATTTAAATTATATAAACATGATTAAAACATGGCTTGGATATATAGGCGATTACAGCCGCATTATATACGGGACGGACTGGCCCATAGTAAATATTGAAAATTATTTGGAGTTTGCAAGGTTTTTAATTCCCGAAAGCGAACATGAAAAAGTTTTTTATGAAAACGCCAAGAGGATATACGGCCTGAAGATTTAGGAGCGGAATATTCCGACAAAAACCGAAGGAAATTACATGGTTAAAAACTCCTTTTATTTTCATGGGAAAAATAGTATAATATCATTCAGTATAACAAATAAAGGAGGATACCATGCTGCCTATTGAGGAACTTAAAAAACGTGAATTTAATATATTTGAACTAATGGCAATTTCTAAAACGGTGTATAAAACATGTTTTAAATCAATACTTGATATTTCGATTTTGTTAGGTCTTCCGATAAATATATTTTTGTCATATATTATTGTGTCAATGTTTAATTTTATGGATGCAAATAATATTGTAGGCGCGTATACCAATGTGGAGCAGATGAAAAATCTGTTGGTGAACGGGACATTTGAAAAGCTTGGACTGTATTATATTGTAATAATTGCGGTACAAGGCGCGCTTATTCCTCTTGTAACAATGGCTGTTGCAAGGGTAACGGAAGATTTGCTTTACGGAAAAATTACGCGTTCATTCGACGCGATAAAAGAAAGTTTTTCATGTGGGGCGGTATTGATTATAGCTTCGCTTATATATGAATTTATAATATTTACGGGAATTATGTTATTTATAATACCCGCCATATTCTTTTATGTAACATTATATTTTTATTCTTATGCCATTATACTCGACAAAAAAGGCACGGTTGAAGCTTTAAAATACAGCTATATCCTTTCAAAAGGAAGATTTCTGAAAACTGCGGTACCGGTTTTTGTAATATTTGTTATGGATTATTCTATAAATAATTTAATAAGCTATGTTTTTGCTGTTTTTAATATGGGAGTTGCAGGGGATATATTGGCAGGAATTGTAAGTATTACAATAAGCTGTTTTTTCCTGGTAACAAGCACGCTTTTTTATGTCAACAGAAAAGCTGTTGCGGGCGAATGCCCGAACTTAGGAAATTAGCCGTTTTCTGCCGTTTTTATTTTTACGGCGGATCATTTTGCGGTAATAAAGTTTAAATATTAAATATAAGGAGGGATTTTATGGTAGCTGATATGAGCGGTTTTTCTAAGGAGGAATTGAAATATCTAAAACTTCTTTCAAAAAAGTACCCTGATATAAACAGTGCAAGCGCTGAGATAATTAACCTTCAGGCTATATTAAATCTGCCTAAAGGCACGGAGCATTTTGTAAGCGATATACATGGGGAATATGAATCTTTCAGCCATGTGTTAAAAAATGCGTCGGGAGTTATTAAAAATCAGATAAGCGCGATTTTCGGCACGGAAATGCGTGAAAGTGAAAAAAAGGCTCTCGCAACTTTGATCTATTATCCCGAACAGAAACTTGAACAGGTTAAAAAGGAAGAAACAGAGATTTTTGACTGGTACAAGATTACTTTATACAGGCTTGTGACAATATGCAAGGTTTTAGGGTCTAAGTACAGCCGTTCAAAAGTAAGGAAAGCGCTCCCAAAGGAGTTTGCTTACATAATTGAGGAGCTTTTGCACGAGGACAGAAGCGATACAAATAAACAGATGTATTTTAATGAAATTATAGAAACTATAATACGGCTTTATCAAGCAGACAGATTTATTATTTCTATATCAAACCTTATACAGCGCCTTGCAATAGATCAGCTTCATGTGATAGGCGATATATATGACAGAGGGCCTAAGGCGGCTAAGATAATGGATTTAATATTAAAGTACCATTCTGTCGATATACAGTGGGGCAACCATGACATAAGCTGGATGGGGGCGGCGGCGGGATGCCAGGCTCTTATATGCAATGTCCTGAGAATACAGGCACGGTACGCCAATCTCGATACTATAGAGGAAGATTACGGCATTAATCTTATACCGCTTGCTACATTTGCCATTGAAGTTTACGGCGACGATCCATGTGAAAATTTCATGCCGAAAACACAGCCCGACGAACTTATAAGCGATAAGGATGCAAAACTTATTGCAAAAATGCACAAAGCTATTTCGGTTATGCAGTTTAAGGAAGAAGCAAAAATTATAATGCGTAATCCTGAGTTTAAAATGGAAAACAGGCTGCTCCTTGGCAGTATGGATCTTGAAAAAGGAACGGTTACGATTGAAGGAAAAGAATACCAGCTTAACGACACTAATTTCCCTACAGTTAATCCGTCAAATCCGTATGAACTTACGGAAGAAGAACAGTTTGTTATGGATAAAATAAAGTTTTCTTTTGTAAACAGTGAAAAACTCCAGGAGCATATAAGATTTTTATACAGCGCCGGAAGCCTGTATAAAAAATTCAATTCAAACCTTATGTTCCACGGCTGCGTTCCTATGAATGAGGACGGAACGCTCAAAATTGTGAACTTCCGGGGCGAAAGGGTTAAGGGGGCCGAATATTTTGACGCCGTTGACAGGGCGGTACGGGAAGGATATTTTAATAAACCGCATTCCGATGAAAAACGTATATGTATGGATCTGATTTGGTATTTATGGTGCGGAGAGGATTCGCCTGTGTTCGGCAAAAAGAAAATGACTACTTTTGAAAGATATTTTATTGACGACAAGGAATCGCACAAAGAAATAAGCAATCCGTTTTATTCTTTAAGGAACGATGAGGACATATGCAAAATGATATTGGCTGATTTCGGAATGGATCCTGAAAGGAGCCATATTATTAACGGGCATGTGCCTGTTAAAGTTGCAAAAGGGGAAAGCCCTATTAAGGCCAACGGAAGGCTGTTTGTTATCGACGGCGGATTTGCAAAGGCTTATCAAAGCGTAACGGGTATTGCAGGATATACGCTGATATATAACTCCCACGGCCTTGTTCTTGTCAGCCATGAACCTTTTGAAAGTACGGAAAAGGCTATTGCGGAAGAAAAGGATATATATTCTTCGACAGTTGC
This sequence comes from Anaerotignum faecicola, assembly GCA_024460105.1. Taxonomy (NCBI): domain Bacteria; kingdom Bacillati; phylum Bacillota; class Clostridia; order Lachnospirales; family Anaerotignaceae; genus Anaerotignum; species Anaerotignum faecicola. Next base: position 149,413 of record JANFXS010000001.1, on the reverse strand, counting down.
CTTACAGTATTCGCAGGAACGTATAAGGGTGGCAAATACCGATATAGGAGCAGAGCTTAGAAGCAACATACAGGAACTTGAAAAGCTGCTTGACGCATATCATAAAGGCATAATTAAGGAGATATAAAACATTATTATAAAACAGGCGCGCTTTGTGTAATGCGGCCTGTTTTTATAATGGCCTAAAGAGGATAAGTTTAAAAATAGGTTTGGGATCATGTAGAAAGAATCTGAAATACGGTGGAAATGCAGTATATATGGTATATAGATTCGGTTTGCAATGGCGTACATGGTTTTAAACGGCCGATGCGGCACAATAGCCGTGTTAAAGTCGTTTGGCGTCGGATTAGCGGCGCCCGCTCATTTTTGCCTAATCTGACGCTTAAAACTTTTCGCTACCGCAAGAAAAAATTTTGCTGTTCAAGGCGCATATGCGAAGGCGCCGCCGATCCGGCAAAGAGAATATGCCGCGCCGAAATTCGGGAAATTTTCCTTGTAAGGCGTGTGTGCCATTGTAAAGCAAAGTTATAAATTGATTAAAAATTTTTAATTATTGGAAACGTATATTTTTTGAACTGTCCGGATGTCAGGCTTTGAACGGACATATATTTTAACGTTGAATATGATGCGTTAAATTTAAAACGGCGGCTTATATAATGGCATAAAATAAGTTATGAATTAATGCCTTTATATAAGCCGCCGTATATTATTATTCTTCCTCTTCTTCCTCTTCCCAAAGGTCATAGAATGTATTGCTTACTTTTTCAAATAAATCGTCGTCCTCGATAAGTCCGAGTTCAACGTCGTCGCCGTTTTCTTTATATTCATATATAAGCACTGTTTCGTTGTCAAGCGGAAGAAGGGCGATATACTCTTTGCCGTCAACTTCAAATACGCCTATTATTCCACATTCGAGTTCGGTATCGTCGTCGAGGGTAAGGGTCATTGTTTCCATTTCTTCATGCTCATGGTCGTGATCACACCCGCATCCGCAGTTGTGGTTATCGTTATTCATATTAATAGCCTCCTTTAGGTTATTGGTTTATAGATACAGTATACCATATATTTTCATAAAACGAATTATTTTTTTACAATTTTCTTAATTTTTTTAGAACGATGCTTTTCAACAGGATCCGATAAAGCTCCGTAACTCATTGTTTTTTCAATTATATTGATGTCGAAAGCTTTTTCGTATTTTTTAAGCCATTTAATTTCATTTGGGGAGGCAAGATTTATAACCGTTCCTTCCGAACCATTGCGCCCTGTTCTTCCGGCCCGGTGCTGATAATATACCGGTTCTTCTGAAATATCAATATTTACCACAATATTCACATCGTCAAAATCAAGGCCTCTTGCGCCTATATCCGATGAAACGAGAATATTTATTCTGCCTTCGCGGAAGTTATCCATTACGGTACGCCTGTCGTTTTTATGTGCGGCGCCATATATTCCGCCGGATTTGAGACCGTGATAATTGAGCTTTTCAACCATTTCTTCAATACTGTTTGGGTTGTTGAGGAAAACTATTGTTTTTTCCGGTTTCAGGCCCGCTATTATTTTCCTCAGTAAAACAATCTTGTCTCTCTTGTCGCAAACAATATAATAGTGGCCTATATTCTCGGGAATTATACCTCTTTCTTTTTCTATTGAAATAATATTTCCGGCTATTTCGGAAGCCGCTTTTTTCGTTTGTCCGCTTATAGAAGCCGAAAGCATAACTATCTGCCTTTCGCTTGCAAGAGTTGTTTTTACAACAGCTTTTATATTTTCGATATTAAGTGGATCAAGCATCCTGTCGGCTTCATCGATTACTATTGTACGGCATGTATGCGCCTGTATTTTTTTCTTTTTGATTAAATCCAATATGCGTCCTGCGGAACCGATCACTATTTGAGGCTTTTCCTTCAGCTTTTCAAGCTGCCGGCTTATGCTTGCGCCGCCTATTATAAGGGCGGATTTTATTTCAGAGCCTGAATTTTCGGAAAGTATTTGTGCCTGACGGTTTACCTGAGCGGCTAGCTCATGAGTTGGCGTTATTATTATTGCCTGTGTGCTTCTTACGCCGGGATCGGCTGTCATAAATATCGGCAGGAGGTATGCAAGGGTTTTGCCGCTGCCCGTCTCGCTTTTGGCTATTATATTTTTTCTTTTAAGCATTTCAGGTATAACTTTTTCCTGTATCAGTGTGGGAGAGTTTATGCCTTGGGCATGGAGGCCGTTTATAAGGCTTTCGTTTATTCCTAGTTCTTTAAAATCCATATTTTTCCCTTTCTTTTCCATATAAACATATATTAACTAGATAAAAAATACACTGTTTTGATTATATATGTTTTTTTAAAATGTGTAAACAAATTTAAGCCGTGTCTTTTTCAGTAAGGTAATTTGTAACGCCGATATATATTGCCCATGCAAGTTTCTCTTGATATTCATCGCTGTTTAAAAGGCTTTCTTCGGCAGGATTACTCAGAAAACCGCATTCAACCAGCGCCGCTGCCATTTCAGGTTTGCGGAGTATGTAATAATCTGTATTGGCTTTAATCTGACGGCTGTTATTTGGGTCCGCATACGTTTTCAGGCTTTCCTGTATATGTTTTGCCAATGCTTCGCCTTCGGATGAACCGTTGTAGTAAAAGACTTGCGCTCCCTTCGCGCCGGGCGATGTAAAAGCGTTTTGGTGTATACTTATAAGCAGGTCGCCGTTTGAGGAGTCGGCGATGTTTTTCCTTTCGCGCATGTCTTCGCGTTTGTTTTCTCCCAATGCCTCGTCTGTTATGCGGCTTATTATTACAACAGCGCCTGCCTGTTCAAGATATGTTTGGAGTTTCAGCGCTATTGCAAGGTTTATATCTTTTTCATTTTTTCCGTTTGTGCCCGTTTTGCCCGGATCAAAGCCGCCGTGTCCAACGTCGATTACTATTGTTTTATGACCCAGGGGCATCATTGTTTCCGCTGTTTTAAAGTCAATACAGTTTTTACAGCAGGCCGCCGCTATTAAAATTGTAAACAGGCTTATGGCAGTTTTTTTAAATCTCAACTTAATCACCTTCTGTTTTTGCATATATTTATATAATTTATTCCAAAAAAGGCGGTTTATTATTGATTTATAACTTATGCGGGGATATAATAATTTTGTACATATTTATTCGTGTATGCGAAAATTAAGGGGGAAATATTATAATGAAATTAGCAGAACTTAAAGAAACGCTTAACAACCTTATTGTTGAAATGGACGGTGCGATTGCCGTTGTTACAATCAACAGGCCTAAGGCTCTTAACGCTTTAAATGCGGAAACGCTTGAAGAAATTAAAAAAACTATGGAATGTATCGGAGAAGATGAGGCGGTAAAGGGCGTTATTATTACAGGAGCAGGTGAAAAATCATTTGTTGCAGGCGCCGACATTTCACAGTTTGTACCTCTTGACGCTATCGGCGGAAGGAAATGCGCTGAACTCGGTCAGGCTGCATGCTCTTCAATAGAAAAACTTGAAAAACCTGTTATTGCCGCTGTTAACGGATATGCGCTCGGCGGCGGAAACGAAATCTCAATGGCATGCGATATAAGGATAGCAAGCACAAAGGCAGTTTTCGGACAGCCTGAAGTTAACCTCGGCATTATGCCTTGCTTCGGTGGAACGCAGCGTTTGACAAGGCTTGTAGGATATGGATATGCAAAGGAAATGATTTTTACTGCAAGGCAGGTTAAGGCTGATGAAGCATTAAGGATTGGCCTTGTTAATAAAGTTGTGGAACCGGAAGAATTAATGTCGGCCGCAAAAGAAATGATGAATACTATCCTTTCAAAAGCTCCTATTGCTATTGCAATGTGCAAAGTAGCGATCAATAGAGGCAAAGAAATGGATTTAGACGACGCCCTTGAACTTGAAAGGGACGTTACAGGCCTCCTTTTCTCTACGGCAGATAAAACAGAAGGCGTAGACGCATTCCTTAACAAAAGGAAAGCTGAATTTACAGGAAAATAATAATTTACGCAGGATTTAAAGATACGTTTATAATGCGGAATTCTGCGAAATTTTTATGTGAAACAGATATTTATAATGTTTTTGGATGTAAAAAACTCCCGCCATATAAAGCGGGAGTTTTTTGTTTTTGCCGCATTTTAATTTAGATTTTAAATTAGTATTTGTCAGAATCGCTGGAGTGTCTGTCAAAATTATAAAGCAGAGAATTGTTGTTGTAAAATGGCCGGAAGACGAATATAAAGTCATAGGTTTGTTAATATCCATAGGTTATTAGTTTCCATTGGCCGTTATCGGAACGAGCCAGCCACCATTGCCAATCGGTATATTCCGTATCTGCATTCCATGCGCCGCCGCCTTCTTTTGGTGAATGGAAATTGCTGGTAAACATAATGCATTGCGTAAAAGTTTCCTTATTGTCATTTGCCGTTTCAATCTTGTTTAACCATTCAATGTTGGATTCGCTGCATTCATCATCAGTTGAATATGAAATGCTGTGCAGTTTGCACCCGTCCCAAGTATTGAATTCTTTCTTAATTAATTCTATAGCGTCATTCATTTCATCTTCCGTATAGATAGATGATGTTCCATAGTCAATATTTACTTCTGATATTGCTTTATTTGTACATCCGGTTAAGGAAAAGATACAAATTATCAATAATAATCTAAATACTTTTTTCATAAAAATACCCTCCTGACTTCAGGTTTATCGCTATAACTACACTTGCTGCCTATACATGTTCGGTAACTTATTCGGTAACGGCCATAGCTTACTGGGTACGCTTTCCATGAAACGGAATGTTTCAATTTAATTGCATAATGTAATGAGTTTTAAACAAACATATCGGCAAAGCTTTTTGCCGCATGTGAAAGGGCTACGTTTTTTAGCTTCACAAGGCCGATGCTGCGTTTTGGGATTGCAGGAGTTACGGGGATTTCAAAAAGCTGTTCGTTGTCAATCATGCCTTTTGTGAATTCTTTTATTGCAAAAGTAAGGCCGAGATTTATTTTGGCAAACTCCAAAAGAAGATCGCTTGAACCGAGCTCTATTATAGGCTTTAATACAACGCCGTTTTTTTGCATAAAGTCGTTTAAGAATCGGCGTGAGTTGCTGAGATCTTCAAGAAGAAGGAGGGGATATTTGTCTATTGATTTAAGCTCTATCCCTGTTTTTGCAAGCTCCTTGTAATTTGAACCTCCAACAAGACAGTCCTGTATTGTCTTAAAGGGAAGGACAAGCAGATCCGAGTCTTTTTGTATAGGAAGGTTTACAAAGCATATATCGACAATACCGCTTTTTAGCAGTTTAAGGGATTCATATGTCGTTTTGTTTGTGACTTTGATGTTTATATGCGGATTATTGACGTTATACTCTTCAAGGTATGGCATTAGCAGGTTGGAAATAACCGTATCGCTTGCGCCGATTTTAATTTCGCCTGTTTTTAAGTTTACCATTTCCATATATTTGTTTTCGGCAGTTTTAATAAGAGCTAAAGCCTGTTCGAGATATTCATACAATACGCCGCCTTCAGGCGTTGTATGCACGCCCTTTGTTGTACGGATCAGAAGGGGCGCGCCCATGCGTTCTTCAAGCTGGCGTATCGACATGCTGACTGCCGGCTGGGAGATAAAAAGTTCTTTAGCCGCAGAAGACATGTTGCCTGTCCTGACAACAATACAAAATATTTTGTACAAATCTAAAGGTATGTCGTTATCCATACTAACGCCCCCAAACAATTAATAAAATTAACGCCGTAAATTTTTTTGAATAAACCTACGGCGCCAAATAAATTATATATTTAATTTTTAAGTTTATCAATATTAAAATACAAGTTCTTTTAATGTTTTAACAACGCCTTTAATGTCATAAGCGTTCATTATACCGCTTGAAACGGCAACCCCGGCTATGCCTGTTCCTTTAAGCATGCAGGCGTTTTCTGCCGTAATGCCGCCGATTGCCACAACGGGTATGGAAACGCTTGACGTTATCTTTGAAAGGGTTTCTATTGATATGATTTCTGCATTATGCTTTGTTGAGGTTTGAAAAACTGCTCCCGCGCCTATATAGTCGGCGCCCATTTTTTCCGCTTCGACTGCAAGTTCGGGAGTATTTGCCGTTACGCCGAGAATTTGACCGCGGTCGCGGCGCATTATACGTCTGCCGTCGCGCACAGATATATCTTTTTGGCCTATGTGCAGCCCGGCGGCCCTACAGTCAAAAGCTATGTCAACCCTGTCGTTGATTATCAGGGGGACGTTGTATTTATCGGTTATTTTTTTCAGCTTGTTGGCTTTCTTTAAAAAATCGGCGCTGTTTAATTCTTTTTCTCTCAGCTGAACCATTGTTACTCCACTTTTAACCGCTTCTTCAACAACATCGAAAAAATCGCGCCCATTTAATGAATGGCTGTCGGTTACAAGGTACACTTTCAAATTATCCCTGTTCAAAAACTATGCCTCCCTCGTCCGTTCCTGTATTCCTAAATAAATATAATGCGTTGATAAAGTTGACTTTGAAATCGGCGGGGCCGCGGGATATTTCCGCCGCATTTTCACCGCATGCATCAACAAGGAATATTGCTTGTACAGCGGCGTTAAACGGATCTTTGTTGACGGAAAGGAAAGCTCCGATTACCGATGAAGCCATGCATCCCGCTCCGCTTATTCTGGTGAACATATTTGTGCCGCGGCTTATGGAAACTGTCCTTAAACCGTCCGTTATAATGTCTTTTTGTCCCGTAACGGCTATTACGGTTTTTAGTTCGGCGGCCAATTCTTTTACTATTTCCATATCAATTTGATTTTCGGCAGAATCAATACACTTATTGGAAATATTGGAAAGCCCTGCAAGAGTTTTTATTTCTGCCGAATTCCCTTTTATAACCGAAGGCCTGACGTTTTTTAGAATGTCGAAAATTCCATTCTGACGGAAGGCAACGGCGCCGGCGCCTACAGGGTCCAGTATTATCGGTATGCCGTTAGTATTCGCGCATTTACCTGAAAGTACAGCCGCCTTAAAACGCATTTTGTCCGGCGTGCCTGTGTTCAGCACAAGAGCGTTTGAAACTTCGGTTATCTGCGCGCATTCATAGTGGCTATATGCCATAACGGGCGAAGCGCCTAATGCTGTTGATACGTTCGCGCAGTCGTTTATTGTTACAAAGTTTGTTATGTGGTGTACGACAGGGGCGGTTTGTTCGATTTTGAGCAGGCTGTTATTAATATTTTCTGTGATTTTATTCATTTATCATACCGGCTTTTTTATACAACATATAAAAATGATTTGTGGGGCCTACTCCTTTGCCTATGGAAAACGAATGTTCTATAGCTGTCGATATATAATCTTTTGCATTTTTAACGGCATTTTCAACGGAAAGGCCGTTGGCAAGGTTTGCCGCTATTGCCGACGAGATTGTACATCCTGTTCCGTGTGTGTTTTTTGTGTTGAAGCGTTTCCCGGGGAGCGTAATTACCTTGCTGCCGTCAAAAAGTATGTCGGTGGCGTCGTTTTCGAGATGGCCGCCTTTAACAAAAACATATTCCGCACCCATGCTGTGGATTTTTACGGCGGCTTCTTCCATTTGGGAAATATTCTCTATTTTTATTCCGGTTATGGCTTCGGCTTCGGGGAGGTTTGGGGTAAGAACTTTTGCAAGGGGGATAAGACGTTTTATAAGCGCGTTTTTTGCTTCGGGCTTTAAAAGGTCGAAACCGCTTTTTGAAATCATAACGGGATCTATAACGATATTTTTTGGAGAATATTGTTCAAGCTTGTCGGCTATTGCATTAATAGTTCCTATCTGGCTTACCATGCCTACTTTAACAGCGCTTACGTCTATATCTGTAAATATTGCGTCAATCTGTCCGGAAATAATTTCCGGGGAAATATCCTGACACCCGAATACGCCCATAGTGTTTTGAACGGTAACTGCCGTTATTACGCTCATCGCATATGTGCCGTGAGCGCAGAAAGTTTTAATATCAGCCTGTATTCCGGCCCCGCCGCATGAATCGCTGCCGGCTATTGTCAATACGTTTTTCATTTTATATACCTCCGTTGATTAATCGTTGAATTTTTTACCAAGACGTATAATTTCGGTTGATTTTAATATAAGGTATCCTATAATGGCGCCTCCTAATGAGCTGACTATGAACGGGCCAACATAAAATAATGCCCCGACTTCACTGCCCAATATAAATTTGCTAATCGGAACGGCGATTAACGCGCCTATGATGCCGGTGCCTATAACTTCTCCTGAAGCGGCGGCGGCGGTACTCTTTGTTTTGGCGTATAATATGGACGCCAAAAATGCGCCTGCCATGCTTCCGGGAAAGGCCATAATACTGCCTGTTCCTATTATATTGCGTACAAGGGATATTCCGAAAGCCGTTAAAACGGCATAAGCGGGGCCGAGTATTACGCTTGCTATAACGTTGACGGCCGCCTGCACCGGAAAACATTTTGATGCGCCGATAGGTATGTAAATAAAATTACCGGCAAGTATCCCGATTGCAATAAGCATTGCGCAAAGCGTGAGTTTTTTTGTTTTCATAATTATTCACCTCTTATTTTTGGCCAAAAAAAAGCACAGCTTTAAATAACTGTGCTTTGGACTGCATACCTTTCCATATAGCTTCCCTACGCCGGTACGAACCGGATCAGGTATAAGGAGTTGAAACACATTTCTCTCAGCTGACTTTATTAAGGCAGCACCCCCAGCACTTTATTAAATAATTTTACCATTAAAATGTAATCTGGTAAAGGAGTATTGGTAAATTATATTAAAAAATTTTTAAGATGTTAAATTTTGTATTGTTTAAATGGAAGTATAATATATACTATTATTATAAAAAAATCAGGAGGAAAAATAAAATGTTGGAGTTTTTAAAGGCTGTGCTATTCGGCATAGTTGAAGGGATTACAGAATGGCTGCCTATAAGCAGCACCGGACACATGATACTGTTGGATCAGTTTGTAAAACTTGAGGCGAGCGCGGAGTTTCTTGAAATGTTCCTTGTTGTTATACAATTAGGGGCTATACTTGCGGTTGTGCTTATTTTTTGGAAAAAGCTTTTCCCGTTTAAAAAATATAAGGGGAAGGTCATGATTAAAAAAGACACGTTTATTATGTGGTGTAAGATTGCGGTTGCATGTGTGCCGGCAGCGGCAGTGGGGATACTTTTTGACGAAAAACTTAACGAGCTTTTTTATAACTATCAAACAGTTGCGGTTTCGCTTATAGTTTTCGGCGTTTTATTTATTGTAATCGAAAACAGGAATAAAAATATTAAGCCGAAAATTACAAGGATTAAGGACATAACGCTTCAAACGGCGGTTATGATTGGCATATTCCAGCTGATTGCGGCGGTTTTCCCGGGTACGTCGCGTTCGGGCGCGACTATTATAGGCGCGCTTATGATAGGCGTATCGAGAACCGTTGCGGCGGAATTTACATTTTTTCTTGCCGTGCCGGTTATGTTTGGGGCAAGCATTTTAAAGATAGCCGGATTTGGTTTTAATTTCACCGGTGAAGAAATGATGGTTCTGTTAACAGGTATGTCCGTAGCTTTTATAGTTTCCGTTATAGTTATCAAGTTTTTAATGGGATACATAAAAAAACATGATTTTAAAGTATTCGGCTGGTATAGAATTGTATTGGGCGTAATAGTTCTGGCATATTTTATTTTTACAAAAAATTCTGTAGTTTAGGATTGACAAATTAAACTGACAGTATTAATATAAATATATGAACAAATATTCATATATTAAGAGGTGGACATTATGGGCTTAGACTGCCAAATCTGCAGTGAATGCCGAAATGCGTTTAACATTATTAAAGATGATATAAATGAGGAATTGATATATGACGTGGCAGACTTTTTTAAAGTATTCGGCGATTCAACCAGAATAAAACTATTACAGCTTCTTTTGGAAAAAGAAATGAATGTCAGCGAGATTGCCGATAAACTTGATATGACGCAGTCAGCTGTAAGCCATCAACTTAGGGTACTAAGGCAAAATGAACTGGTAAAAAACCGCAAGGAAGGAAAAACAGTTTATTATTCTCTTGACGACAGCCATGTTGAGAATATTTTAAGGCAAGGCATAAGCCATATCAAGCATAAAAAGGGATATTAATATGTTTTATGGAGAAAATAAAACAACATGAAATAAAAACTTGTTAATTTAGCCCTGTAAGTTTTATTATTGTTTCCGGTTATATTTCCGATACGGCGATTTAAAATCATATGGTTTTTGACGAAAGTTATAAATTATAAAAATGGATGTTTCAGAAGCGTATGCATCAAATAATAAATTTTAAGGAACAGCTTTTGGGCATCCGTTATTATTGAAATATACATGAATAATTGTTCATTAAAGCAAATGTTAATGCGAGGTGATTATATGGAATGTATGGTTATTGAACTTAAAGGACTCACATGCAGTAACTGCGGGGCAAAAATCGAAAATGACACAAAGAAAATCAAAGGGGTTAAAAATGTTGATTTAAACCTTTTTAAACAGGAAATGAAAGTTGATTTTGACAATAACAGCGTTTCGGGAATATTTGAAATGGTTGAGAAAATTACAAATAAATATGAACCGGATGTAAAAGTTAATTTAAAAGGTTCAGATCAACTGTCAACTGCAAAACATGCCTTGCATGCGGACGGACATATGCGCGAAAGGGAATGTTGCCGCGGGCATCATCATTCGCATGAAGAGGAGCAGGCAGTGCATGAACATTTACATGGCAAGGAACATACACATGAACATTCTCACGGAGATGAAAATGAAAGCTTAAAAGGACGCCTTATCAAGTATGGAATTGGAGCGGCATTTTTTATAGCGGCGATAGCGACTGAAAGGCCGGAAGTTCCTTATATTTTAAATGCGGCGCTTTTTATGACCGCTTATCTTATATTCGGCCTTGATGTGCTTGTCAGGGCGGTTAAAAATATATCCCGCGGACAGGTTTTTGACGAAAACTTTTTAATGGCGCTTTCAACTGTAGGGGCGATAGCTATTGGCGAAATGCCGGAAGCTGTATTTGTTATGCTGTTTTACCAAATCGGCGAAACGTTTCAGGATATGGCTGTTGAAAAATCAAGAAAATCTATTAAAAGCCTTATGGACATTAGGCCGGACTTTGCAAATAAATTGATTGACGGCGAAGTTAAAACTGTTTCTCCCGAAAGCGTGACGGCAGGGGATATTATAATTGTTAAGCCGGGAGAGAGGATTCCTCTTGACGGCAAAGTGGAAGAGGGCGAAAGTTCTGTCGATACGTCGGCTCTTACGGGCGAAAGCGTACCGCGGGGAATAAAAGCCGGAAGCGAAGTATTAAGCGGCGCAATTAATTTAAGCGGTATGATAAAGGTGAAAGTTACAAAAGAATTTGCTAATTCCACCGTTATGAAAATATTGGAGCTTACGGAAAATTCGGCTTCTAAGAAAACAAAGACAGAACAGTTTATAACGAAATTTGCAAGGGTTTACACACCCGCTGTTGTTATAGCCGCCGCTGTGTTGGCGTTTCTGCCGCCGCTTTTAATCCCGGGAGCCGAACTAAAGGTTTGGGTTTCGAGGGCTCTTGTTTTCCTTGTTGTTTCATGCCCGTGCGCATTGGTGCTTTCTGTTCCTCTCGGATTTTTTGCCGGTATCGGCGAGGCGTCAAAAAACGGCATACTTATAAAAGGAAGCAACTATTTGCAGGCATTATGCGCCGTTGATACAGTCGTTATGGATAAAACGGGAACTATAACAGAAGGCGTATTCGGAGTTACGGAAATTAAGCCTTCGGAAAGAACCGATGAAGAAGAACTTCTTAAACTTGCCGCTTATGCGGAAAAGATGAGCACGCATCCCATTGCAAAAAGCATAACGGAAAGCTACAGGAGCAAAGAGAAAATTGATATAAATAACATTTCTGATTATGAAGAAATAAGCGGATATGGCGTAACGGCATCAGTTTTCGGAAGGAAAATATTGGCGGGAAACGGAAGGCTTATGGAAAAATACGGCGTTAAATTTGAAAAGTATGCCGGCATGGGAAGCGTCGTTTATATTGCGGACGAAAATGGATATCTCGGAAGGGTTGCGGTATCGGATAAAATAAAAGAGGACAGTGCGGAAGCCATAAGCAAGCTTAAAAAACTCGGTATAAAAAATACTGTTATTCTTACGGGAGATACAGAGGAAAACGGCAAAATTGTCGCTGAAGCGGTTGGGGCCGACAAAGTTTACGGCGGGCTCCTTCCGGGCGACAAAGTTTCGAAAATAGAGGAGATATACAACGGAGGATATTCCAAAAACGTGCTTTTTGCCGGTGACGGAATAAATGACGCGCCTGTTTTAAGCAGGGTTGAAGTTGGCGTTGCAATGGGTGGGATGGGAAGTGATGCGGCCATAGAAGCGGCCGATGTTGTAATAATGAACGACAATCTTATGAAACTTCCGGCGGCCATAAAAATTGCAAGAAATACGAATAGAATTGTTAAGGAAAATATAGTTTTTGCCCTTGGCGTCAAAGGGATTGTTCTTGTTTTGGGAGCGGCAGGCATTGCCGGTATGTGGCTTGCGGTTTTTGCCGACGTAGGAGTCGCATTTATAGCAATTTTGAACTCCATGAGAAAAAAAGCATGATATGCGGAATATGTATAGTTTTTAGACGGGGGCGGATTAAATTTCGTCCCTGTTTTTGTATTAATTTGTAATCTGAAACGCCGGATATTATATTAAATATTTTATGCATCAGTGGTTACAATAATTTAGCATACTTATGATTAAGAGATTTGTATTATTCTTATGTTAAATCTTTTATTATATTAATCCATACTGTTTTATGCATGTCAGGAGGCTGATAATTGAAGCTTTAATATAAAAAAGTTTTGGTTCCCGTCGACTTCAAAGAGTATTAGACTCAATAGATTAAACGCTGTTTTATAAGCTGAGGCATTATAATTTGGGAAATATTAGATATATAAAAAATCGGTTAGTTTTGTTTAAACTCCGTAAGGGCAATTATGTAATTTTTGAAATATTTGTTATTTGGAGGTTATTATGAAAAAATATTTATTGTTTGTATCGTTTATGTGTTTGGCGTTAACTGGGTGTGTTGAGAAAATGGAGGAGGAAAAAGAATCAGCGTACAGCGGAAAGACGGATCAGCTTTACATTGCAATAAAAGAAGTTTATGGGGACAGTTACGCACCTGATTTTGAATACAATGAAGCCAAAGCCGAATCCGAGCTTGATATTGACATGGACAATGTTAAGGACTTTTTTATTGAACAGTCTAAGGAAAAGGAGGATACAGTCATAATCATAGAAGCTGAAACAGGAAAAATTGAGGACGTAATAGAAGATCTTGAAAATTATAAAGAAAAACTTGTTTTGGATAATTCTGACAATCTGAGGATCAATGCAGCTACAATATATGACAAAGATAACTACGCATTTTTTGTAATTTTGGGAGAAGATACAGCGGGAAATATGGATGGAACGGATAAAAACAGCCGGCTTAAATATTATAAAGAGCAAAACCAAAAAGCTGTTGACGCAATAGACGGATTTTTTGGAGAGGTTTAATATATATGCACAAAATATAAATAATAATGTGGATTTTTGTATAAAATGATAAAAAAACAAAAAATATTGTATATTTAAAAGACATGGTATATAATGATTCCGTTAGGTTTTTTGAAATAAAAAAGATTAAGACAGGTTTTATAATTCCTGTCTGCATTAAAAATTTTACAGTAACGGGGGGATTAACGTGTTAAAACTTGATGTGCTTACATTGCTTAAAAAGAATGGAAAAACAAAATACTGGCTGAATAAGAGGCTTGGAATGAGCTATCAGAATTTTAATAAGATGGTAAATAATGAAACTGCATCGATAAAGTATGAAGTTATTGAAGAAATATGCAACAGTCTTAATTGCTGCCCAAATGATTTGTTTGTTTTCTGCAATGATACAAATAAGAAAAACGATGACATGGTAAGCTGATAGGAGCTGTCATTGGTATTATAAAACGCGGTTTTTATTTGTGTTCTGCGGAAATATACGTCGGAGGATATAATTATAAATATATTATATTTATATGAATTTTATGGATTATGAATGGGCGGGATGCATAATTCTCAAAAAAATATTTATGAGATATACTATTTTAATATATTTTAACATCGAAATATATAAGGCGAACTATTTTAAAATATATTACTTAAAACTTATTGATATACAGTGTTGAAAGCTTATTAAAAAGCCTTATAATGACATATGGATAATCGGGTATGGCCTGCCTTCGCTGTCTGTTTCGGTTCTCATGAAGGCTTTAAATCCCAGGCGCTGATAAAAACCTATTGCCTGTGGATTTTGTTCGTTTACACTGACTTTGTTGATAGAATAGTTTTTTATGCCGTGCCGGATTAATTTTTTTCCAAGGCCTTTGCCGCGCTCGTTTGGGGAAATAAAAAGCATCTCGAGAGATTGCCCGCTTATTCCCATAAATGCCGATGGCATGCCTTTTTCATCAACGGCTGCAATGAGAGTTGGGATATTGCGTAATGCTTCAGGCACATATTTTTTTATTTCCTGTATTTCGTTTTCAGTGAGGAATAGATGTGTTTCGCGGACAGAGCTTTCCCAGACTTCTACAAGTTCATTTATAAAAGATGAATTTCTTATTTTGAGTTCTATAATATCCATTTTTTACCGCCTAACTGTATTTGTTTAAAAAATTTGATTGCAATTACTTTTTTAATAAATAAAGATTATCATAAAATTTTTGTAGTTATAAAAAAATATCCCAATCATGATTTATTTGAAATCAAACTTGGGATATTTTATAAGTTAATGCGGGCGGTGGGACTTGAACCCACACGAGGAAACCCCGGCAGATTTTGAGTCTGCTGCGTCTGCCATTCCGCCACGCCCGCGTATCCGGTTTTCAAACCGGATTTTATTTTATCATATTACATAAAACATTGCAAGTAAAATTTTATTTTAAAAGCTTTTTTCCTATATCAAAGCAGTCAAACGTTGCAAAGTAGTCTTTCGGTGTTTCGGCGCGTCTAATAAGTTCTGCCGAACCGTCCTCTTTAAGCAGGACTTCAGCCGAACGGAGTTTGCCGTTATAGTTATATCCCATAGAATATCCGTGTGCGCCGGTATCGTGTATTACAAGTATATCTCCCGTTTCGATTTCGGGCAGCATGCGGTCTATTGCAAATTTATCGCTGTTTTCGCATAACGAGCCTGTAATATCATATTTATGGGACAGCGGTTCGTTTTCTTTGCCCATAACAGTTATATGGTGGTAAGCTCCGTAGATTGCGGGGCGCATTAGGTCTGCCGCACACGCGTCTACTCCGATATATTCTTTATGAATATGTTTTTGATGAATGGCTTTGGTTACGAGGCAGCCGTAAGGACCCATCATAAAACGTCCGAGTTCGGTGTAAATGGCAACGTCGCCCATTCCGGCCGGAACAAGCGTTTCTTCATAAACTTTCCTTACGCCTTCGCCTATGGCAATTATATCGTTCGGCTCCTGATCGGGGCGGTAAGGTATTCCGACGCCGCCGGAAAGGTTGATAAATTTAATATGCACCCCTGTTTCACGGCTGAGTTTTACCGCCGTTTCAAAAAGGACTTTTGCAAGCATCGGATAATATTCGTTTGTAACGGTATTGCTGGCAAGAAAAGCGTGGATACCGAATTCTTCGGCGCCTTTTTCTTTAAGGATTTTAAAAGCCTCGAAAAGCTGTTCTGTTGTCATGCCGTATTTTGCGTCGCCGGGATTATCCATAATGTCGTTGCTTATTTTAAATATTCCGCCGGGATTATAGCGGCAGCTTATTGTTTTAGGTATTTTTCCTATTGTTTTTTCAAGAAATTCAATATGGGTAATATCATCGAGGTTAATGATTGCTCCGAGCTGCGCGGCCTTTTTGAAGTCTTCGGCGGGAGTATCGTTTGATGAAAACATAATGTCACTGCCGACGGCTCCTATAGCTTCCGAAAGCATAAGCTCAGTATATGACGAGCAGTCGCAGCCGCAGCCGTATTCCCTGAGTATGTTAATAAGGAATGGGTTTGGGGTTGCTTTAACGGCAAAGTATTCTTTGTATCCTTTGTTCCATGAAAAAGCCTCTTTAAGTTTTTTTACATTTTCGCGTATACCTTTTTCATCGTAAAGATGGAATGGAGTGGGAATTTTTTCTATAATTTTTTCTAATTGGCTTTTTGTTGCAAAAGGTTCTTTTTTCATTTTGTTTGTACCCCTTTCGTATACTGTATTAATTTAATTTCATTCGACAGAGCCGTTTTAAAAAGCAATACGAAGTTTTTTTGGCCGGAATAAAGACATGTGTTGGCGCTTCCGGCGCCGTATTCGCCTGTAAGCACATATTTTGAATCTGTGATAATACCGATCTGGTTTCCCTTGAAATCAGTCTTATAAACAGTCGCTCCTGACAATGCATATGTACTGTCAGTCAATATAACGACACGAAGGTTCTTATCAATCAGGCATGATATTTCGTCCTCAATTAAATTAAGGGTATCGGCCGAACACGATATATAGGCCCTTTCCTCGGCTGACGAGAGAAGGTTTTTTGCCTTGTTAAGTATATTGTTTTCGCCTTCTATTGTTATATAGCTTTCTGTGTTGTCCTTCTTTGTTTCAATGTTTTTCAAAAGCCAGTTTTTTTCGTTTTCCATTACTTTAATGCAGTTGCTGCAAAATTCGTTGAGAGGGACGGGCATATATTTTTTTGCGCTCTCCTCTACAACGTATGCGGCTCCTTTTTCAGTAAGCGAAGCCAGCGATGAATATACATTGGAACGCGATATGCCGGTGGCTTTTGATATTTCGTATCCCGTTTGTTTTCCATAAAGTAGAAGCCTGTGGTATACGGTTGCTTCCTGACGAGTCAGGCTGAATTTAAGCAGGGAATCGATAATTGTTTTGCCTTCTATAAATACCCCCTCCTTTTAGTGGTTCTTATTAGGAATACTATATAATTATTTTTTCGGCATGTCAATAATAAAAAATAGATGAAGTAAAATTTTTTATTTTTTGTAATTTATGGGAACATAGTATTTTTGTTTACGTCGAAGGTAATAAGGTATATAGTATATAAAAAGGAGAAAGGAATAATATATAAATTTATTTTGGGAAAGGAGAAATGATATGGCCGGTCACAGCGAAGAAACGTCTTTGATAAAAAAGGCGCAGAGCGGCGACAGCGCTGCTTTCGGCGAATTGATTATACGCCATGAGCGGTTTGTTTATAATGTTGTTTACAGGATGCTTCCCAATAAAGAGGATGCTGAAGACATATCGCAGGAAGTATTTTTGAAAGTATATAAATATTTAGGGAAGTTTGACGGTAAGGCTTCTTTTTCAACCTGGGTATATAAAATTGCGGTTAATACATGTATTGACGAGATAAGAAAAAGAAAGGGAAAAGAAACCTTATCCATTAATGCCGAAGCTGATGGTGACGACGGAGTATATTCAAGGGAATATGCAGATTCCGGAATGAATGTTGAAGAAGAAGTGTTATCGAAAGAGGGGCTTTCGGAAATTAAAAGAGCAATAGACAAATTGAGCGAAGAACATAAAACAATTATTACCCTTAGGGATATTGAAGGGTTAAGCTATACGGAAATTGCGGAAATAACGGATTGTTCTATGGGAACGGTAAAATCGAGGCTTGCAAGGGCAAGGAAAATACTTAAAGGCTTAATTGTAAAAGAACGGGAACAAAACCAAAGGGCGTTCGTCAGATAATATATAGGAAGGAGGGAAGATAAATGGAATGCGAAAAAGCTTTGGAATTAATCAGCCTTTACATTGACGGTGAACTTAATAAAGAAGAACAAGAGGAAATCATAAAACATATGGAACAATGCGAAAGCTGTAAAAAAGAATATGACAGCCTCAAAGAAATGGTTGAAACCTTAAAGGAAATGGAATATATGCCCCTTCCGGAAGGATACCATGAAAGGCTTATGGATAAAATTGAAAATGCAAAAGTAGAAAGGGCGGACTTTACAGGCAAGGACAAAAATAAACGCAATATTTGGAAAAAATATGTTTCGATAGCCGCCGGTCTGTTTGTTGTTGCGGTTATAGGAATAGGCGGGAATAATATTTTAACAAACGAAATTTCTGTTTCGCAGGGAGAAGCGTCAAGTGAAACTTCAGGTTACGAAGCGGGAGGAACGGAACCGCAAACAATGGCTATGGATGCGGCGTCCGGCGGAAGAAGCCTTGGGGCGGCGCCGGCGGAAGCTAAGCTTGAAACTTACGGTGCTGAAAATGACGAAGCGGCCGAAGCGAATGACGGAGCCGCATATGATTCAGGCAATTCGCTTAATGCAGACAGCGTTAATATTGCCGAAAGAAAAAATATAAAAACGTCGTATATATCAATAGAAGTTGAAAATTTTGACGAAGCGGCCGAGAATATAGAAAATGAAGCGGAGGCAGCCGGCGGGTATGTTCAGAATTTTAACAGCTATATATATTATGAAGATACAGACAACGACGTATCGCTTAAATCGGGAAGCATGACTGTAAGGGTTGATAAAAATAATTATAATTCAGTTAAAGATAGTATTAAAAGCATAGGAGAAGTTTCAAGTGAAAACGAATATGTGGAAGATGTGACAGGCCAGTATATCGATACGGAAGCAAAGCTTGAAGCAAAACTGGCCGAGGAGAGCAGGCTTGTAGAACTGCTTAAAAATGCGGGAAGCGTCCAGGATATTGTATCAATAGAAGAAAGGCTTGCGGATGTGCGGGGGTATATAGAAAGCTACCGCAGTATGATTGATAACTGGGATAAACTTGTGGAGCTTTCAACAATTAATATTGATATAAAGGAAGAGATGCCGAACAAGATTGGTAAAATTTCACCGGATTTTGCCGGTCGTATCAAGGACAGCTTTATTAAAAGCATAAATTTTCTTGTGAACGGGTTTCAGGATATAATTGTAGGGCTTGCAGCTTTATCCATGCCGTTGCTTGCGGCGGCCGCCGTTTTATTTATATTAATTAAAGCTGTGATTTATTTTAGGAAAAAAAGAAAAAATAAGGTATAACTTTTTATCGCGCCTTTAAATAAAGGCGCGTTTTTTATTTTAAAATATGCCGATACTTCAAGCATTAAATTTTTGGTTAATTTTTGGGAAAGTCCATTGCGTTCCAATTTTAAATATGATATTTTAAAACCAAAGAGATTTTTATACAGTCAGAACTTGGCGCAATGTAAAATACAGGGATAACGGGGGAAATATAATGATCTATACCGGTGATTTTAAAAATTGCAGGGCCGTCATAAGGGATTCCGATACGGGCAAAACAATTGCAGACACAAAGATATTGGAGTATGACAAAAGGGACAACATTATAGGCGTAAGCGCCGGTTGTTTCGAAAGCCGCGGAATTAAACACGTATCGGTTTTGATAGTCGTTGACGGCAGTTTGTATGAGTACCTGGGATATATAAGAAATTCCGTTGGGGCAAATTTGATAGGTATTGCCCTTTATGAAGGGAAGGAACGAGAAGACAGGGCGTGTAAAAGATACGAAATCAAAGCGCGCGGAATGGTAGAGAACGTACTTGTGCTCAACAAACCTGTAAAGCTTCATAAGGGAATAGATGTTGAAGTGTGCAATATCAGCGCTAACGGGGTTTTAATAAAATCATTTCAGGACAGTTTTTATATTGGGAGTGAATTTCAGCTTCTTCTTGAGATGGATAATAATAAAATTATGTTTAACTGCGAGGTTGTAAGGGTGGAAAAAGAAGAAGCGGGATTTATGAATTATGGCTGCAAGTTTTTAACGGCTCAAAGAATATAATTTTTTAAGGAGGAGTAGAGGCTTCAAATGCTAAAGAAAATAGATATAGACTATTTATGGGAAGGTCTTGTATTATGTTTTGACGTATATGATTCGAGCGGAAGGGTGCTTCTTCTTAATAAAGGAGAAACTCTTACAGATGAAAAAATCAACAAGCTCAAAAAGTTTAATCCTGACGATTGCAGGGTAAGCATAGATTATACATATTATGATGAAATTATGTCGGGGCTTGACGCGCCCGTTTTTATACGCGAAAGGTTATTTGAAGATAATTTTGGTTACACAAGGCTTTGCCATGAGATTGAAAGCCTGTTTTCAATGTGGGTTAAACACAGATATATTGATAGCGATAAAGCTATGCAGATTATGAGGGCGATATATAAAAAATCTGAAGAAAGCAGCTTCGCCGATATACTCCAATGTATACAAGCCCCAAGGAAAAAGCAAGACAAGCTGTACCGCCACAGTTTAAACGTAGCGTTTTTGAACGCTAAAATAGGCAGTTGGCTTAAATTGTCTGATGAGGATATAAAAATGCTTATATTGTCGGGGTTTTTGCACGACGTCGGAAAGATTAAGCTGTTTTCGGCTCTTCTTAATTCAAAGGGAATGTCGGAAAAAGAAGAAATTGAAATGCTTAAAAAGCATCCGGTCTATTCTTATGACATGCTGAGTCTTTATGGAAGGTTTGACGAAAGGGTGTGCATGGCCGTAAGGACTCATCACGAAAATATGGGAGGAGGCGGATATCCCGAAGGCGTTGAAAGCGACGAAATACCGGTGTTCGGAAGGATAACGTCGCTTTCAAATGTATATGATAATGCCGTATCTTCAGAAAGCTATGACGATAAAAAGAATTGTTTTACTGTGTACAGGCAGCTTTATGAACAGGAATTCGGCGGGCTTGATATGCAGCTTGTAAATATTTTCCTAAAAAATATGATGAAAGAACTTGTCAACACTGAGGTTTTGTTATCAAGCGGCAAAACGGCGGTTATTAAAAAAATGTTTTCAGACAGTTTAGACTATCCTATCGTCGACTTTAACGGATATATTAGGAAAACGGACGAAGAGCTTTACTGCAAACAGATTTTTATAAAATAAACTCCGACTGAAATAATTTTAAAATTAAAAGAGGATATTTTGGTATGATTGATTGTGAATTGATAATTGATGTCCTTAATATACGGACAAAAAACTTATCTTTTCAGTATAAAAAATGCACAAAATTCAAAATACGTTGAAAAATAAAACTCTATTAATTAAAGTTAATTTTACTTAAAATGTAAAGGTGTTAATGAGATAGGCGTCAAATTTGAACTGGTAATCAGGTGGCAAGGCCGGGATTTGAAGCCTGTTATTATTATGGCCTAATTTTTAAAAATAGCTAATTTAAAATAATAATTTTTGTATAAAATGATGAAAAAATATCAATATTATACGAACTATGTTCGTATTTGCGATTTTTGTAAATGTTTTCAAAAATTTTTGACGGTTTATAGGTTTTAATGTATTTGTATTGTAGTGAAAAACAACGAAAAAAAACAAACGCCTTGTGGAAGGAATTTTATTGTGCTAAAATATAAACAATGTAGTACAGGTTACTGCACTGATAATGTAGGACCATATTTCATAGGGGGGAAAATAATGAAAAAACAGTTGACAAAAGCAACAATGGACGGCAATACGGCTGCGGCTTATGCGTCCTATGCTTTTACTGAGGTAGCTACAATTTATCCTATCACTCCTTCATCAGTTATGGCTGAAATGGTTGACGAATGGAGCGCAAACGGAAAGAAAAACATTTTCGGACAGACAGTTGAAGTTAGGGAAATGCAGCATGAAGGCGGCGCGGCAGGCGCTGTTCACGGCGTACTGCAGGGCGGAGCTATTGCTTCCACATACACTGCAAGCCAGGGACTTATGCTTATGCTCCCAAATATGTACAAAATTGCCGGAGAACTCCTTCCGGGCGTTTTCCATGTAAGCGCACGTGCGCTTGCGTCAAACGCGCTTTCGATTTTCGGCGACCATCAGGACGTTATGACATGCAGAAACACAGGTTTTACAATGCTTGCCGGAAGCTCTGTCCAGCAGGCTTTCCATATGGGTTGTATCGCGCATCTTGCCGCTATTAAAAGCAGGATACCGGTGCTTCACTTCTTTGACGGCTTTAGGACAAGCCATGAATATCAGAAAATTGAACTTATTGATTATGACGATCTTAAAGAACTTGTTGACTGGGACGCTTTACAGGCTTTCAGGGACAACGCCCTTAACCCGGATCATCCGAAGAGCAGGGGTTCGGCCGAAAACCCTGACGTATTCTTCCAGGCAAGGGAATCTGTAAATAAATTCTATGAGGCAATTCCGGGCATTGTTCAGGAATATATGGACAAAATTAATGAAATTGCCGGAACGGATTATAAACTTTTCAATTATTACGGCGATCCGGATGCTGAAGACGTTATCATTTCAATGGGATCTTCATGCGGCGTTATCAGGGAAACTATTGAATACTGGAATGCCAAAGGCAAAAAACTCGGCCTTGTTGAAGTACATCTTTACAGGCCTTTCAACAGCAAGGCGCTTCTTGATACAATCCCGGCGTCTGCTAAGAGGATTGCTGTTCTTGACAGGACAAAAGAGCCGGGCGCACCGGGCGAACCTCTTTATCTCGACGTTAAGAACGCATTTGCCGACAGCGACAGAAAACCTATGATTGTAGGCGGACGTTATGGTCTTGGTTCAAAAGACTTCACTCCTATGGACGTTATGGCTGTATACAAAAACCTTACTGTTGCAGAACCTAAGAACGGTTTCACAGTGTCTATCGTAGACGACGTTACAAACCTTTCGCTTCCTGTATATGACGAGCCTTTTGACTCGACACCGGAAGGAAACTTCTCCTGTAAATTCTGGGGTCTTGGCTCTGACGGTACGGTAGGCGCTAACAAATCTGCCGTTAAGATTATCGGCGACCATACGGATTATAACGCACAGGCTTATTTTGCTTATGACTCAAAGAAATCAGGCGGCGTTACAATTTCACACCTTCGTTTCGGACCAAAGAAAATTGAAGGCTCCTATCAGATTAAGGCGGCTAACTTTATCGCTTGCCATAACCAGGCATATGTTGATAAATACGACCTTATCGGGGATCTTAAAGAAGGCGGAAGCTTCCTCCTTAACACAATCTGGTCGGCAGAAGAGCTTGAAGCTAACCTTCCTGCTGAACTTAAGAGGAAAATTGCCGCTAAGAAAGCTAACTTCTATACGCTCAACGCTGTTGATATCGCTAAAGAAATCGGTCTCGGCGGACGTATCAATATGATTATGCAGGCGGCTTTCTTTGCTATTTCAAAAATTATACCTGTTGAAGACGCTGTTAAATACCTCAAAGATCAGGTTAATAAGACATATGGCGCTAAAGGCCAGGATATTGTTGATATGAACTGTGCCGCAATCGACAAAGGCGTTCAGATGATTCAGAAAATAGAAGTTCCGGCTTCATGGGCAAATGCTCAAGACGCTCCAAAAGCCGATAATCCTGAAATACCTAAATTCTTTAAGGACGTGCTCTTTAAAATGGGACGTCAGGAAGGCAACGATCTCCCTGTAAGCGCATTTAACGGACGTGAAGACGGAAGCTGGGATCCTTCCTTTACAAAGTGGGAAAAACGCGGTATTGCTATTGATGTTCCAGAATGGGACGTTGACAAATGTATACAGTGCAACAGGTGTTCAATCGTATGTCCTCATGCCGTAATCCGTCCTACACTTCTTAATGAAGAAGAAGCGGCTAAGGCTCCTGAAGGCTACGCAATGAAGAAAGCCAACGGTTTTGAAGGATTACAGTATCACCTTTCAATTTCAGGTTTAGACTGTACGGGATGCGGCGTTTGCGTAAAAGCATGCCCGGCTAAGGAAAAAGCGCTTGTATTTAAACCTCTTGCACCAATGAAAGACAAGATGGTACGCGAATGGGATTTTACAATCGCTAATGTTAAAGATAAAGAAATTCCGGAAAAACAGAAAACTACTGTTAAAGGCAGCCAGTTCCTCAAACCATACCTTGAGTTCTCAGGCGCATGCGCTGGTTGTGGTGAAACTCCATACCTTAAACTTATAACACAGCTTTTCGGCAACAGGATGAGGGTTGCTAACTCGGCAGGATGTACGCACATCTGGGGCGGTTCTCCTGAAATCCCATACTGTACAGACGAAAGAGGACACGGCGTTGCATGGGCGAGCGGACTTTTCGAGGATACTGCCGAATATGGATACGGTATGTACCTTGGTACTAAAGCTGTACGTAAATGGTTAAAAGCTCAGGTTGACGAACTTGTTGAAAAGACTTCTGATGAAAACCTTAAATCTGCTGCAAAAGAGTGGGCTGACAGCT
Source organism: Anaerotignum faecicola (assembly GCA_024460105.1). Classification (NCBI taxonomy): domain Bacteria; kingdom Bacillati; phylum Bacillota; class Clostridia; order Lachnospirales; family Anaerotignaceae; genus Anaerotignum; species Anaerotignum faecicola. The sequence continues at coordinate 125,145 of JANFXS010000001.1, read as the reverse complement.
ACATGGTTGCAGACGGCACAAGGGAAAGGGCAGACAAATTTATAGCCGCAATGGAAGCAGCAGGCGTTGACAGCGATGAAACATTAAAAGCTATTTATAACAGGAAAGACTATCTTGTTAAGCAGTCGCAGTGGATTGTCGGCGGCGACGGCTGGGCATATGACATCGGTTACAGCGGTCTTGACCATGTAATCGCTTCAGGCGAGGACGTAAACATTATCTGTGTTGACACAGAGGTTTACTCTAATACAGGCGGACAGTCTTCAAAGGCTACACCTACAGCAGCTATTGCGCAGTTTGCGGCAAGCGGCAAGAAAACAAAGAAAAAAGACCTCGGCATGATGTGCATGAGCTACGGATATGTTTATGTTGCACAGGTTGCTATGGGTTACGATCCACAGCAGACGCTTACTGCAATTAAAGAAGCTGAAGCTTATGACGGCCCATCTGTAATTATCGCTTATGCTCCATGTATCAACCATGGTATAAAAGGCGGTATGAGCAATGCGCAGATCCGTGCTAAACAGGCTGTTGAAGCAGGTTACTGGCACTGCTACAGGTTTAATCCTGAATTAAAGAAAGAAGGAAAGAATCCGTTTATATTAGATTCTAAAGAGCCTACGGCAAGCTTTAGAGACTTCCTTATGGGAGAAGTTCGTTATACTTCGCTTTACAGGAAATTCCCTGAAATTGCAGACGAACTCTTTGCAAAAGCTGAACAGGATGCAAAAGACCGTATGGAATCTTACCTTGCGCTTGTTAAATAATTGAATTACAATCCTAGCATATTTGGGCGCCGGAAAACCGGCGTCCTTTTATTGTACAAAATAACAGATATTATTGCTAAATAATTTTTTCATCAAATCATTTTGTATTTTGGAGCATTCAATTTAGATAAGTGTATATTGAAATATTTATTTTATTCTCCAGCGGCAATTCCTTTTGCAGCTTCTGCATCCGCAGCAGCGCCCGCATTTCCTGCACGACGCATAATATATAACAGGCACAGCAATTAAAATAATTATTATAACCATATTATCACCCCATTTATAATATGCGCTATACTATAAAATTGCTTTTATATTCCTTAATTTTGTCAAAACAGAAATTCATGTATTTATATTATTGCAATACTGCCTTAAATTTTTGTTCTTTAAGCTTACATAAATAAATATACCGAATTAAAAATATAAAATTATTTCTAATTATTTTAATAAATATTTCAATATATAACAAATCATCCGAAACTTTTATATTATTCGGTTATAGCTTCGGTTTACAATGGAACATACGGTTTCAACTCTACAACATCACAGCAAAAAGTTTTTACCTTATGATGTCGGTAATGGGCTTTCGGAAGCAACGGCGTAAGAGCATGGCGAGGAAGCGCAGACGCTCGAATTCCGCGGCAAACGGCTTTAACTCTGCTATTGCGCCGTTGTTCCCGACTAAAACCGTGCGTCCGATTTTAAGCTAATTTTGATTTAAGGAAAATATTTTATCGGTCTTAGATTAAGTATGTAATAGGAGCTTTTTAATGCCGTAAAAGTTTTTTATAAAACATGTGCGGTTTAATTTTAATGATATACATGACAATGGCTGGATTTTTTGCACTGTCTGAAATGAATACTCAAAAGAGAACTTGAAATTCCGTCTGTGAAACATTTTATGCCATAGTTCCGCTGATTTTTAATAATTGCGGTTTTCAAAATTAATTAAGTAAATATGGAGGCGTCTGTTTTGCCGGCAAACAATGTCCCTCGGTTTTAAATCTTAAAATACAGTAAGGTTTTAAATTGTTCATATTAGCGCGTTTCGGAATTTACATTTATAGAATTTTATGTTTGTATTACAAGGTTTATATAAGAAGGGACAAAAGTTTTATTTTGCATGCGGCTTTTCAGCTTCCGCCTGTTGAAAATGCTTACGCCATTGTTAAAGGCGTAAGCATTTGGCCAAGAAGTTTTAGTGTATTTACAAAAGCATTATTTTGACATTTTTTCTAAATATTTTTCGTATTTAATATTTTCAAGGCTTTCGGCTTTTGTTTCAACTGTTTCTTTAAGGCTTAATTTAAAGTCCTCGATTCGTTTATATATATTTTCATCATATGTTCCTAAAATTTGCGCGGCAAGTATCCCGGCATTCTGCGCCCCGTTTATCGCTACGGTTGCAACAGGTATTCCGGGAGGCATTTGGCAGATTGAATAAAGGGAATCAACGCCGCTTAAAGTTGATGTTTTAACCGGAACGCCTATAACCGGCACTGATGTTAAGGCGGCTGTCATTCCGGGAAGATGCGCCGCTCCTCCCGCTCCGGCAATTATTACTTTTATACCGTTTTTATGCGCCGATTTTGCGTATTCATACATCCTGTCAGGAGTTCTGTGCGCCGATACTATTGTAAGTTCATAGCAGATCCCCAGCTTGTCCAGAATTTTTGCCGCTTCCGACATGACCGGCAAGTCGCTGTCGCTTCCCATAATTATACCGACTGTTGGATTCATATATATCACCTCTTGTTTTTATATTAATATTATCATGTATTTTCTGCTAAGAAAAGAATTTTAGAGTTATATTGTATAATTTATGGTATAATTATAAAAACAACCAACATGTTAAAGTATAAGGCGGTGAATTTATGGATGAAACATTAAGGCAGGAACGTAAGGGGAAAATACTTGATTTTATAAAGAGCGAAGGATACATTCCGCTCAAAAGGGGCGAGATGTGCGTCGTTTTAGACGTGCCGGGCAATGAAAGGCATATATTTGACGATATTGCAGACGAACTTATACATGAGGGAAAAATCATTGAAACAAGGAAAGGCAAGCTCATGCTCCCTAAGGAATTAAACCTTGCCGCGGGAACTTTTACGGGAAATGCCCGCGGATTTGGGTTTGTTACGCCGGATGAGGGGGAAGGCGATATTTTTATACCGGCAGAATATACAATGGGAGCGATGCACAAGGACAGGGTGCTTGTGAGGATTACCGGAGACGCTTCAAACGGAAGAAGGGCCGAGGGGCAGATAACAAAAATACTTGAAAAGGGAACCGACAGGATAGTAGGCACGTTTGAACTTTTGAAAGGGTTTGGATTTGTCGTATGCGATGATAAAAAGCTTCCGCAGGATATATTTATATCAAAGGAAAACACAAAAGGCGCTGTTACCGGCCATAAAGTTGTTGTTAAAATAACGAAAAGGCCGGAAGGCAGCAGAAGCCCCGAGGGGGTTATAACGGAAATATTAGGGCATATAGACGATCCGGGAGTTGATATACTTTCTGTAATACGTCAGTTTGATCTTCCGGAGGATTTCAGTGAAGAAGCTTACAGACAAACTGAAAAAATACCTATTGACATAACTCAGGCGGAAATTGACGGCAGGGAGGATTTAAGGGACATTGTAACCGTTACAATCGACGGCGACGATTCAAAAGATTTTGACGACGCCGTAAGTATTGACATCCTCGAAAACGGAAATTTCCTTTTAGGGGTTCATATTGCCGACGTTTCCCATTATGTCACGGAAGGCTCGCCACTTGACAGGGAAGCTCTTGAAAGGGGCACAAGTTATTATCTTGTCGACAGGGTAATACCTATGATACCGCATAAGCTCAGCAACGGCATATGCTCGCTTAACCCGGATGAGGACAGGCTTACATTAAGCTGTATAATGGAAATTGACAGAAACGGTACTGTTGTGGATCATAAGATAGTTAAAAGCGTTATACACTCTCATGCAAGGCTGACATATACAAACGTTAATAAAATAATAGAGTTTAACGACAGTGAACTTTGCGAAAGGTATAAGGAATTAGTCCCCATGCTTAATGATATGAATAAGCTAAGGATGATACTTGCCAGAAAAAGACAAAGGCGGGGAAGCGTAAATTTTGATTTCCCGGAAGCTAAAATCGAGCTTGACCGGGACGGCCATGTGCTTGATATAAGGCCGTATGAAAGAAATTCCGCAACTAACCTTATAGAAGAATTTATGCTTGCGGCAAACGAAACTGTTGCGGAGGATTATTATTGGAGGCAGACCCCGTTTGTTTTCAGAAATCATGAAAGCCCCGATGATGAAAAAGTTGAAAGTATGAAAAAAATGCTCAGAACGTTTGGATATAGGATAAAGGGGCAGAACGATCTGCATCCGAAAGATATACAAGGAATTATTGACAGCGTTGCAGGAAAAGACGAGGAACACATAGTAAGCAGGATAATACTGAGAAGCCTGAAACAGGCGAGATACCAAGATGAAAATTTCGGTCATTTTGGTCTTGCCGCAAAATATTACTGCCATTTTACATCTCCAATCAGAAGGTATCCTGATTTACAGATACACCGGATAATTAAAGACAGCATTGAAGGCAGGCTGGACGAAAAGAGACTGCGCCATTACGGAAATATATTAAGCGACGTGGCAAAACAATGTTCTGCCCGGGAAAGACTTGCGGACGACGCCGAAAGAGAAACTGACAAGCTTAAAATGGTTGAATATATGTGCGGCCATATAGGCGAGGTTTTTGACGGTATTATATCGGGAGTTACCGGCTGGGGAATATATGTAGAGCTCGGAAACACGGTAGAAGGCATGGTTTCGCTTGCCTCGCTTGAAGATGATTTTTATTTATATGATGAAAACACAATGCAGGTTCAGGGGCAGAAACATGGCAGAGTATACCATATCGGACAGAAAGTTCGCGTTGAAGTTTTAAAGGCGGACAAAGAACAGCGGACTATTGATTTTGGATTTTATGAAGAATAAAGAGCTATGTTAAAAACTATAATGATTCGTACAGTGATTTTTAAAAGAAATACATTGCTGTATACCATATAGATAAATGTTTTGAAATGAATACAATTTATAAGGGAATACTTGAATATTTCCGCAAAAGCTTTCCGACGTCAAAATCGGAAGGCTTTTTTTGTGCAGATTTACTGTATCAATACATAGGGAAACTATGTATAATATATACATAGAATATCAATGTATAAGGAAAGGGGGCGTTAATATGGAAATAGATAAGGGTCTTATAGGCGGAAGTACAGTTTTGATGCTCCTTTCGCTTCTTGAAAACGGCGACTGCTATGGATATGAAATAATTAAAAAAATTGATGAAAAAAGCGGAAACATTTTCAAGTTCAAAGAGGGGACGCTGTATCCTGTGCTGCATAAAATGGAAAATCAAAATTTGGTGAAATCTTACAGGAAAACCGCGGAAAACGGTAAAGAACGAAAATATTATAAAATTACGCAACAAGGCAAAGCAAGGCTCGAAAGTGAAAAAAAGAAATGGGAACAGTTCACCTCGTCAGTTAATAAAGTTATTGGAGGGGAATATTATGGCATTGTATGAATGGGATAAATTTATAAATACCGTACTCTCCCATGTTAAGTTCAAGTATGACCATCGGGAAATAGAAACCGAACTGCTTGAACATATAGAGGATATATTTGAAGATCTCGTATCGCAGGGGGTGGAAGAAGATGAAGCCGGAAAGCTTGCCGTAGAATTTATGGGAAACGCCGACGAAATAGGGGAAGGCCTTAATAAAGAACATGGCGCTGTCATAGGAACCATATGGCGCGTACTGCGGGCGCTTGTGCTGTTTATGATTATAATTAACATAATACCTGTATTGAATATAGGCATTATGTTTATATCGACTGTTTTTGGGACATACAGGGACTGGGACGGCGGGGAGATGGTGTATAAAATCAAAATTGAGGAAAAAGCAAAAATCGACGATACAAATATACTTATAGAAGAAATAAGATATTATGATGATAAAACGATGGAAGTAAGATATAAAGTGTGGGATGATATTTTTTCAAGAAGTATAGGATGGAGTTTTGGATTAAGCGGCGGAAATTTCTACGATGAGGACGGGAATGTATATTTTAATTCAAGCGGAGGAAGTTCGGCGGGCTTTGTAAGCAAGGCGCAGGTTTTTCTGGAAAATTATCCCGATGACGCGAAGACGCTTATAATTGATTATGATTACAACGGAAGGAAGTTTCGCTTTGATATACCTCTTGACAGCGGCAGGGAGGATGAATAATGGGAAGGAAAAGACAGGTTTTATTGTTATTTGCTTCTGTAATTTTGCTTGGGGGTTTATACATGAATACGTTCGGGAGATATTTTACTTCCGAGGGAGTGTTCTATGCGTGTGAAAGGGGGCTTCACTACGGACCTTCTGAAAGAATATTAAAAGAATATAAAAATTCGCAAGGCGATACGGTGATTATCGGCAAATGTGAAAACGGCCTTTCAATTATAAACGCAGAACGAAAAATGTTCGGGCTTTGGGGGCTTTCGGACGGAATGATTACAGGGCTGGTTCCGCCGAATGACGGAGAGGACATACTTTTTATACACAATTATAAAGATAACGTAATTATGGGAATTACAGGAAATAATGAAATTAAAAGTGTAAACGTATCAATAAAATCAAAGGACAGCGGCAGGGAACGTATATTTGATATTAAAACAGACGACGACGGATTTTTCTTTTTGGAAAATATTGAGGAAATCGAACAGGGAGAAACTTTCTACATTGTAACGGCAAGGGACGAAGAGGGGAAAAACATTGAAATGCTGAAAATGACGCGGATTAACAATATATAATTCCGAATGTGTTAAATTTTGGCGGCTTATTGGATATAACGTATATATAAAATCTGTACGCCGGAAATCTTATAAAAATCAGGCGGGCAGATTTGGGGCGGGAGCAGACGGCATGCCCAGAGAATATATAAATATATTGCAGGAAGATACAGCCGCATTTGGGCAGTAATTTAATTACAAACAGATAAAACAAAAGTCAATATAATACTGCCGCGAAGGACGCATCTGATCTCGAAAACATAGGGAAGGTGCGGTATATTCAGTTTTATAAATTTTATATATAAAAATTGTAAAACTGGACAGCATAATTTTAAATTAAAATTTATCTGTTTTTATTAATAGAATTTATCCGAAAGACCGGTGTCAAGTACTTGGACATTTTTATTATTGATTTTTCCGGCTAAAGCATGGAAATTTTTATTGAGGTTACAAAAAATATGGATAAATAATATTATTTTGAAAAAAATTCAAATTATGTATTGACAAATGGACACGGGTTTGTTATTATAGTCAAGCAGTCAATTAGATAAAACTTATGTCACAGTTAGTTTTATTTTTGCCTTGCCCGAGTGGCGGAACTGGCAGACGCACAGGACTTAAAATCCTGCGGGGTAACACCCGTACCGGTTCGATTCCGGTCTCGGGCACGCTTTATATTTGCGGCGGCGCCCAATTTGCCCAGATAGCTCAGTTGGTAGAGCAGAGGACTGAAAATCCTCGTGTCCTTGGTTCGATTCCGAGTCTGGGCATTATAAAGTTTATATGCGCGAATGGCTCAGTGGTAGAGCATCGCCTTGCCAAGGCGAGGGCCGCGAGTTCGAATCTCGTTTCGCGCTTAACTATTGGACCATCAATTTGATGGTCCTTTTTATATAAAGTTCAAGCAAGGCGGGTTTATTATGATTATTGGAACATGCACTGTATGTTTAAGGGCCGACTGGGTTTCATCGCTTAAAGAAAAAAGAATGATTGTTAAAAGCATTACAGAAAAAGTAAAGCATAAGTTTAATGTGTCAATAGCTGAAGTTGATTTGCAGGATATTCATAAAAGTATTGTAATAGGTTTTGCCTGCGTCACAAATGAGGCGTCTCATGCAGACAGTATTATAGATAATGTCGTTAACTTTATCGAAAGTAACACAGACGCTGTCTTATCGGATATATCAAAAGAAATATTATAGGCGTTAAAGGCTTAATATCTAAGCTTTCGGGGCTTTATTAATGTTGATTTTATTGCGGCTGTGTGATATAATAATCGTCAATTATGCGGTCAATTTGTTTTGGCTGGAAATATATGGAATTGTACCATGAAATGATATAATCTAAGGAGGAAATTTAGGAAATGAATACAAAATTAGTCAGCAAAGAAAATAATGTTGTTAAATTTACATTTGAGGTTGGCCCGGAAAAACTTGAAGAAGGAATGAAATATGCTTATGAGAAAAATAAAAAACGTATTTCAATTCCGGGATTCAGGAAGGGAAAAGCTCCGAGGAAGATTATAGAAGCTCAGTTCGGCCCTGAATTTTTCTATGATGAAGCCGTAAATTTCATTCTCAACACAGAATATGATTTGGCAATTAACGAACTTGGGCTCGACGTTGTTTCAAGGCCGACTATTGACGCGCCTGAAATCAATAAGGAAACGGGCGTAAAATTTGAAGTTGAAGTAACGGTTAAACCGGAAGTAACGCTCGGCCAGTATAAAGGGCTTTCCGTTGAAAAAGAAGATACGGAAGTTAAAGACGAGGATATCGAAGCGGAACTTAAAAAAGCTCAGGAACAGAACTCGCGTATGGTAACTGTTGAGGACAGGGCCGCAAAAATGGACGACATTGTTAACATCAGTTATGCAGGCACTGTAGACGGCGTTGCTTTTGAGGGAGGCACAGCCGACAGTTATGATTTAACCCTCGGATCGCATACGTTCATAGATAATTTTGAAGAACAGATTGCAGGACATTCTATCGGAGATAAATTTGACGTTTCGGTTAAATTCCCTGAAGAATATCATGCGGAAGAACTTAAAGGCAAGGACGCTGTTTTTGCCGTTGAACTTAAAGGCATAAGCGTTAAAGAGCTTCCGGAGCTTAACGACGAGTTTGCACAGGATGTTTCGGAATTTGAAACAATGGCTGAATATAAAGCAAGCATTGCGGATAAACTTAAAAAGACTGCGGAACAGAATGCAAAACAAATCCAGGGCGACAAGCTTCTTGATATGGCTGTTGAGAATGCCGAAATGGACATTCCGGAAGTTATGTATGAAAACAAGATTGACCAGATGATGAACGATTTTGCAAACAATGTTCAAAGGCAGGGCCTTACTGTTGAAAAATACTGCCAGTATCTCGGCACGACTCCAGAACAGCTTCGTTCTACATTCAGGATCTCGGCTGAGAAAAGCGTTAAAGCAAGGCTTGTTCTTGAAAAAATTGCTGAAATTGAAAAGCTTGAAGTTTCAAAAGAAGAATTGGAAGAGGAAATCGGTAAAATCGGTGCAGGTTACGGCATAGCTCCGGAAAAGATGATTGAAATAATCAGGGATGAAGACAGGAAAGCCGTTTCAAGCGATATGCTTGTTCAAAAAGCGCTCAGGCTTATTGAAGACAACGCCGTGCTTACGGAAAAAGCAAGCGTTGAGGTTTCAGAATAATTAACCGTTTAATTTAAAAGGAGGTTTGATTTATTTGAGTTTAGTACCTTATGTTATTGAACAGTCAAGCCGTGGCGAACGTTCCTATGATATTTACAGCAGGTTATTGAAGGACAGGATTATTTTTCTGGGTGAAGAAGTTAACGACGTTACGGCAAGCCTTGTCGTTGCGCAGCTTCTTTTTCTGGCGGCAGAAGATCCGGACAAAGATATTAATTTATACATAAATAGCCCGGGAGGTTCCGTTACGGCGGGTATGGCTATTTATGACACTATGCAGTATATAAAACCAGACGTTTCAACTATATGCATAGGCATGGCGGCAAGTATGGGCGCTTTTCTTCTTGCGGGCGGCCAGAAAGGAAAACGCTATGCGCTTCCTAACTCTGAGATTATGATTCACCAGCCGTCCGGCGGAGCCAGGGGACAGGCGACGGAAATTAAGATTGTTGCCGAGAATATTCTTAAAACTAAAAAGAAACTCAACGAAATACTCGCGGCAAATACGGGAAAAAGCTACGAGGAAATCGAAAGGGATACGGAACGCGACAACTTTATGTCTGCTTCCGAGGCTAAGGAATACGGGCTTATTGACGCGGTCATTTCAAAACCGGTTTAAGCCTTTAAGGAGATGAATGGATGGCCTCTAAAATTGATGAAAAGAAACAGCTTAGGTGCTCGTTTTGCGGTAAACCTCAGGATCAGGTTAAGAAGCTCATTGCCGGGCCCGACGTATATATTTGCGACGAGTGTATTGAAATATGTTCCGATATAATAGCGGAGGAGTTTTATGAAAATCCGTCTGAAAAGAAGTTTGATAAACTTCCGAAGCCAAAGGAAATCAAATCTGTGCTTGATGAATATGTAATCGGCCAGGACAGGGCGAAAAAGATACTTTCGGTTGCTGTTTACAATCATTATAAAAGGATTATGACCGGCGGGAAAAAATCAGATGAAAATGTGGAACTTCAAAAAAGCAACATACTTATAGTGGGGCCTACCGGGGTTGGAAAAACCCTTCTTGCCCAAACGCTTGCAAGGCTTCTTGACGTGCCTTTTGCAATAGCCGACGCAACGACGCTTACAGAAGCCGGATATGTCGGGGAAGATGTTGAGAACATACTTTTAAAGCTTATACAGGCGGCTGATTATGATATTGAGCGCGCGGAGCGCGGCATTGTTTATATCGATGAAATTGACAAGATAACCAAAAAAAGTGAAAATCCTTCCATTACGCGCGACGTCAGCGGAGAGGGCGTACAGCAGGCTCTTCTTAAAATACTTGAAGGCACTGTTGCTTCAGTTCCGCCGCAAGGAGGAAGGAAACACCCGCATCAGGAACTTTTGCAGATTGATACCACAAATATATTGTTTATTTGCGGCGGGGCTTTCGGTGGGATCGAAAAGGTTATTGAAAACCGTATGGGCGAAAAAGTTATCGGTTTCGGAGCAAAAGTACAGAGCAAGAAAGACAGGAATTTTGACGAGCTTTTGAAAAGTATACAGCCTCAGGATTTAATTAAATATGGGTTGATTGCTGAGTTTGTAGGCAGGCTTCCTGTTGTCGTTACGCTTAACGATTTGGCCGAGGACGAACTTGTAAAGATACTTACGGAACCCAAAAACGCCATTACTAAACAGTATGAATACCTTTTTGAACTTGACAATGTATACCTTGAATTTGAAGAAGAAGCGCTTAAAGAAATTGCAAAGCTTGCAATCGAAAGGGGAACAGGCGCAAGGGGACTCCGTGCGATTGTTGAAAGCTTTATAAGCGGCATAATGTATGATATCCCCAGCGATGAAACGGTTGAAAAATGCATTATAACAGCCGATTGCGTAAGGGGAAACAGCGGTCCTGCTTTAGTATATAATGAGGACAGGAAACCGATAAAAAGGGAAAAGAGCAAGAAACAGAAAGTTTCATAAAATAAACAATCGGTTTATGAGTAGAGCTTATATAAAGAGTTTTTGTATCATAACTTTATAAATGAAAATATTAATAAAATAAAAAATTAATAAATAAAAGATTTGGGATACCCATAATAAAGAGGGTATCCCACTTTTTTATGATTTGAACCGGAAAATTTTTAAATTAAGTTATTAAGTTTATAACCAACATGTATATTGATGATGTTTATAATATATGACTGGAATATATTTATATTGACATATCATAATTTATGTTATATTGTAAAAATGAATTTAGAACTTATGCCAATAGTTTGATTTATAAATTATTATATGAACATTAATTTCAATGTATATTTTGTTTTTATGTTCTGAATAAAATATATTTAAATATATGCCGTATAATTTATTGTATATTGATACTTATTGAAAATTAATATTTGAGATATGTGTATTTAAAAAAATCAGTGAATAATCAGTTTGTTGTATGATCTGCAATTAATATTACAAATATTTTTGCGACGAACCGGCAACAGGCTTATATGAAAAACGGCGAAGAAGCGGCTGAATTTAAAGGTTCATATACATATGTAGATTTAGGTGCGGCGACATAAGAATTTTTATCTCATCCTACAAAAGTTATGGGATAATTGAAGCAGAAATAACAGGCGATTGCGGTCTAAGCTATGATGCTTCAGTTAAGGCTTCAACATGAGCTTTTGCATCGTGGGATCTTTTCGGCGGCGGGATAGTTTACTATACATTAAAAGCTCACCCTGCACGAAGTTTTCTTTGATTGTAAATTTTGGCGTTGTATAATCCGATACGGACGTCTATGTTTAAAGTAGTCCAGTACATTGTATCAAAAGTTGAATACGGCATATTAGGGAGAATCTTTGCTGTTTATATGTCTGAGGATTTAAATTAGATATGATAAAAAATTTTAAGAAAAATCAATATAAATGCGGTTATTTTTCTAACTGCCTTAAATTCATACGTTTTACTTCCTTGATTTTAGTTTCGGTTTTTCTGGTTATGTATATTTTTCAGGTTCCGGGAAACTTTTATAAATGTGCGGCGGCGGTATATTTTGTATTAAGCGGGGCAATTTCATTTTGGGTATATCTAAAAGGCTTGGATTTAAGAACGAATGAATTGCGGGAATGGAATAAGTATCGAAAAGGGCTTTTGCTTAATGCTGTGTTTGGTGTTTTGTGGGCAATTTTGCTTTTAATATTAAAATAAATTCAAAGGCGGCAGGTTTATTTTTGAACCTGCCGCTGTTTTATGCTTATATTTAGGTAACATTTGAAAATGTAATCTTATGCGGAGTATTGTGTTGACAAATTGGCGTTATTAAAGCCGTGCATGGAGTGATTTTAAAACGGTTCCTGTGTCACAGCTTAATTTTTTATTTAATTTATTATGTTATGATGCAGTTTTTAGTTTACCAGTATAAAAGGCTTACCTTATCTTTATTTTCCGGGGCAACTTTAATGGTTACTTTTTCGACGTCGCTGTAATTATAATCGTAAATCTTTCTTTCTTTTACTGAGTTTAGGAATTCATCCTTTGCCATGAAAAAGTTTGAAACTCCATTATATCCGTGATAATTAAATGATAAATCAAATACAACATCGTTTTCACCTATTTGGCTTATAGTAACATAACTGCCGTTATAGCTGCTGTATTCCATGTTTTCATGTACAGAGTGATTGCCGTTTATGTTTTCTTCTTTTAAATCGTTATTAATGGAAATTACAGGTACGGCGGCGGACATTTTATTTACTGATGCTTCGATTATTATTTCGTCGGCCGGTACATTGCTGTCGGTTTCTATTGAAATACCTGTTTCCGGATAGTAATACGTCTGGAAAAAGTACCTTTCTTTGGAACTGTCCATTTTAACCGTGAGAGTCTTTGTTTCAAAGGAATCTGAAATGGTTTTCTGTCCGCCGTATGAAAATGACGAGAATTCGGCAAATGCAATACCGGCGCCGGCGCCCATAAGCACAAGGCCGGAAAGAAATCCGATAAACAGTTTTTTATATATTGTCATAATTATGCCTCCTTATTTTTAAAAAGCAAATCCCATATAAACCATATAAAAGTAACGCCGCATGCCGAAAGCCCTATAGCGCCTATTGTTATGCCGATTACCGGATAGCCCATAAAGCAGAGCACAATTAAAATTCCTATGCCTATTATTGAGCAGAAGATGAATAATACTAACGGCAGCAAGAAGAAAAGTATAATTAATTTTGTAATTAGAATAATAAAGTTTAATATCGGCCTGCCAATGTTAAGTTCCATATGCTTTCTCCTTTCTTTTTTACTGAAGTTTATTTTGGGAAGGATTACTCGGCGTGTTTTTGAAGGTTTTCCTTGGCTATCGCTGTATGTGCCGTTTCCGTTTTCAGCGGTTTCATCCTTTTTTTCATTTGAATTGGTTACATATGTGTAAAGCACGGTTATTGCAAGTATTATATACACCAAATGAAAAACGATTATTATTCCGTTTGCCGTAAATTCGGCAATAAAGCCGGGGAGTATATAATATGCAAAGTTTGAAACCCTGCCAACAATAAGCACGCAAAGCAGGTATATAAGCAGGATTGCAAATACCATAATTATAAATTTAATAAGAGAAAAAGGTTTTTTATACGGTATGTTTTTAATAAGTATTTTTAAGCTTTGGAATGTTTCGCTTAGTATGTCGGTAAATTTTGAAAATGCGCTCGATACTTTTTTTGTTATTTCTTCGCTGTCTATATGCGGCCTGTTAAAATCAGGGTTCAGGTTATATGCTTCAAGTATTTCCGAAACTAGTTCGTCAAAATTACCGAAGTCCTTTATTGTTTCTTCTTCCGTAAGCCCGCTTTCAACACGCATGTCTATATGTTGGGAATATTCGTTTAATATATCGGCCCTTTCTTTTTCATTCAACACCTGAAGGCGTTTTTCCAGTGTATGTAAAAATTCCGCCTTAGTCATCTCTTTCACACTCCTTAATAAATTCATTTACCTTGCTTGAAAAGTCCTGCCACTCATTTCTCAGGTTGTCTTTATAAATTAATCCGGCAGCCGTTAAATGATAGTATTTTCTGGGAGGGCCTTCCGTGGATTCTTTTAAATATGTTTCAAAATAATGTTCATTTGTCAAGCGTTTTAAAAGAGGATATATTGTGCCTTCGTTTACGTCTATTATTTTAGATACTTCGCTTACAAGCTCATAACCATACATATCTTTTTTTGTAACCGACATAAGTACGACAAGTTCTAAAACGCCTTTTTTAAATTGCACATTCAATACCGATCACCACCTTGGTATTATATTATACTGTGTACTATGTAATGTCAAGTACCTGCCAAACTTTAATAGCTGGGTAAGATTATTTTAAGAAATTTTTAAAAATAACGTCTTGTATGTAATAATGGCAAAATAATCCTTCCCACGCATTATATTTATATGCTATAATAAATAATTAGTAAAATAGAAGTTTTATATTAAGATATAGAAAAGATTTGAAGGAGTTTGAATACTTAATGGACAAACTTGTGATTAAAGGCCCTAACTGCCTTAAAGGCGAGGTAAGCATCAGCGGGGCGAAAAACGCCGCTGTGGCTATAATACCGGCCGCTATTATGGCAGACGATATTTGCGTTATTGAAAACCTGCCTTATATCGAGGACGTTGTAAGCCTTTATAAAACTATGAATAAAATCGGCGCTGAATGCGAATTTATTGATAAACATACATTAAAAGTTAACAGCTGCAAAATAGAAAATATTTCGGCAACATTTGATGAAGTAAAAAAAATGAGAGCCTCATATTATCTTTTGGGGGCTCTTCTTGGAAGATATAAAAAAGCCGAGGTCGCCATGCCCGGCGGTTGTGATTTCGGCACAAGGCCTGTTGATTTGCATTTAAAGGGTTTTCAAAGGCTTGGGGCTGAGGTTTCCATAGAAAGGAATGTAATTAAGGTCTGGGCTGATGAGCTTATAGGAGCGCCTATATATATGGACACGGTAAGCGTAGGAGCAACAATAAACATAATGCTTGCCGCAACCCTTGCAAAGGGCACCACAACCATTGAAAATGCCGCTAAGGAGCCGCATATTGTAGACGTTGCAAACTTCCTGAATATTATGGGAGCGAAAATTAAAGGCGCCGGGACCGACGTTATAAGGATTGTAGGCGTTGAGAAACTACACGGCGCCGAATATACAATAATACCAGATCAGATCGAAGCCGGAACGTATATGATTGCCGCGGCTATAACGGGCGGCGACGTTCTTGTTAAGAATCTTATACCGAAACATATGGATTCGCTTACGGCAAAGCTTATAGAAATGGGAGCCGACGTAACGGAATTTGACGATTCAATAAGGGTTAACGCCGTCGGCAAAAAACTTTCGGCCGTTGACGTAAGAACCATGGTATATCCGGGCTTTCCAACCGACTTGCAGCCGCAGATGGCGTCGCTTTTGTCGGTTGCGGAAGGCACAAGCGAAATTACGGAGAATGTTTGGGAAAAAAGGTATCAGTATACGGACGAGCTTAAACGTCTTGGCGCGCAGATAAGCGTCGACGGGCGCGTTGCAATCATAAACGGGGTTAACCAGCTGATGGGTTCAAAAGTGTTGGCTACAGATCTTAGGGCCGGCGCGGCTATGGTGCTTGCGGGCCTTGCCGCCAACGGTGAAACGGAAATCGGCGAAATTAAATATATAGATCGTGGATACGAAGAAATAGAGAAAAAACTTAAAGCTTTGGGAGCGTCTATTTCAAGAGTCCCGATTGAATAACCGGGAGGAATATATATGGTAAGGTTTTGTCCTATTGTAAGCGGCAGTTCCGGAAACAGCACATATATAGGAACAGAATATACTCATATACTGATTGATGCCGGCGTAAGCGGAAAAAAAATTCAGGATGGCCTTAACGCTATTAATATAGAGTGCGGGGCGCTGGACGGTATTTTTGTTACACACGAACACATTGACCACATTAAAGGCGTCGGAATACTTTCAAGAAGGTTTGATCTGCCGGTTTACGCTACGGAAGGAACATGGGAAGCAATGGCCGGAAGTCTTGGAGATATATCAAGAAAAAACAGGAAAATAATATACGGCGGGGAAAAATTAGAATTAAACGACATTTACATAAAGCCGTTTGAAATACCCCACGATGCGGCCGAACCGGTTGGTTTCAGCGTTTTTGCGGGAGATTTTAAAGTTACGGTTGCAACCGATATCGGACATGCGAGCGAATGTGTCAAAGAGAATATTGCAGACAGCGATGTGCTGCTTCTTGAAGCTAACCATGATATAGAAATGCTTAAACGCGGATCATATCCGTACAATTTAAAACAAAGAATATTGGGCGATTATGGGCACATGGCAAATATAAATGCCGGAAGGCTGCTTGCGGAAATTATGAGCGCCAGGATTAAACATGTTTTTCTGGGGCATTTAAGCGCGGAGAACAATACTCCCGAGATTGCGTATAGATCTGTAGAGCAGGTTATGTTCGATAATAATATAAAGGTTGGAAAAGATATAAACATTCAGCTTGCAAGAAGGAATTTTCCCAGCCAATGCCTGAATTTTTGAGGTTTAGTATGAAAATAACGGTTGTTTGCGTTGGCCGCCTTAAAGAAAAATATTGGGTTGACGCGGTTAAAGAGTATTCAAAAAGGCTTTCTAAATATATAAAGCTTGAAATAGCAGAGCTCCCGGATGAGAAGGCGTCGGAAACAATGAGCGCGGCGCAGGAGGAACAAGTTAAGGAAAAGGAAGGACGGCGGATATTAAAGGCTGTTAAAGACGATTCGTTTATAATCACTTTGGAAGTCGGCGGCAAAAGCCTTTCTTCGGAGGAATTTGCAAAGCTTGTTGACGTAAGTATGACGCGCGGCATAAGCCATATAACTTTTGTTATAGGAGGCTCTTTGGGGCTAAGCGGGGAGGTTATCGGAAAAAGCAGTTTCCATTTAAGTTTTTCCAAAATGACATTTCCACACCAGATGATGAGAGTTATTCTTCTGGAGCAGATATATAGAGCCGTTAAAATAAATAAAAACGAACCTTATCATAAATGATAGGGTATTAAATATTAAGGAGGAATTAAAAGTGATTAAAAAAAGCGGTACAAGAAAAACTGTTGAAATGAAAAACGCACAGGGAGGATTAAACAGCATATTTGCTGAACTTCTTTTGGAAGGCGACGAGTTTACGGCGGCCGGAAGGCTTTTTAATTTTGTTACATTTCCGCCGAACAGTTCCATAGGATACCATGTACATAACGGAGAAAGCGAAACATATGTTGTGCTTAAAGGAGAAGGAATTTATAACGATAACGGTACCGAAGTTGAGGTTAAAGCGGGCGATGTTACTTATTGCGCTCCGGGCGAAGGCCACGGCTTGGAAAACAGGGGCAGCGAGGATCTTGTGATCGCGGCTCTTATTATGTTTGACAAAACAAAATAATTCTATATTGATTTAGAACGGCGCCGTATAATCTGTTTATCTTAAAATTAAATTTATGTTTAAGCCATGTTTCCGAAGTGTTCGGTGTTACAGACTAAAAATACAGGAAAAAACAGTTTGACAATTTTTCCTGTGTTTCGGCCTGCCGGGATAGCAAATTTAATTTAAATTGTTTCAAGAAGGAATATACAGGCGCCTTTATTTTTTTAACAAAATTTTTCAAAACAGGCGGTTTAGGCCTGTGTTTCAACGCGGTACGGTTAAAGCGGAAATAAAAACAGGACATTGTGAAAAAAGCGTCGGAAATTTTGCTGTTAATTTAGTTATCCTGAAATAAGGTATTATTTTTTTATTTAAAATTGTTATTTTGACGTGGGCAATTTTGATTGCCAATGGGGTTCACGCCGTAGACGACAGTAGTATTTTACATTTTGGCTTCCGGATTTATTTTGGGCCGAAATATAAGGCGGTGGATTAATGTGATAAATTTAAAAGCGGCGGCAGTAGCGTTTTCTATGGCTTTTTCGGGAATAGGAGGAGGCATGGGAACTGCTGAAGAAGCCATAAAAACGGAAATATCGATTATTGAAGAAAGTTCCGATATAAAAAATGAAGAAACAAGTGAAGTTAAGCTCACGTTTATAGGGGATATTATGTGCCATAGCTGGCAGTATAATGAAGCGTACAACAGCGAAACAGGCGAGTATGATTTCAACCACAATTATCAGGATGTTAAAAAATATTTTGATAACGCTGATTTGGTTATAGGAAATTTTGAAACTGTTTTAGCGGGAGAAGGCGCGGGAGGATACAGTGATTATCCGATATTTAATTCGCCAGACAGCTTCGCCGAAGCGATGAAAAATGCAGGAATTGATATTGTTACGACGGCTAATAATCATTGTATGGACAAGCGTGCCGCGGGGCTTTTAAGAACTATTGATGTGCTTGACAGTTTAGGAATAGAACATATAGGAACGTATAAAAGCGCCGAGGATAGGGAAAATATATTAATCAAAGACGTTAACGGCATTAAAATAGCGTTTCTTTCATATACATACGGTACAAACGGAATACCGGCGCCGGAAGGATACCTTGTGAATATGCTTGATGAAAATTTAATCAAGAATGATATTTCCAGGGCTAAAGCGGAAGGGGCAGATTTTATTGTCGTACTGCCGCATATGGGCGTCGAGTATGAAACGTATACAAGGGACGCCTACAAGGAATGGGCGGATAAAATGTTTGAAGCGGGGGCGGATATAGTTGTCGCAAGCCATCCGCATGTGCTTCAGCCTATGGAATTTAAAGAAGTTGATAATGGCGACGGAACAACAAGGGATTGTTTTGTTATTTATTCAATGGGGAATTTTATATCTTCGCAGACGACTCCGCCGAGAAACGCCGGCATAATATTAAATATTAATATAAAAAAGGAAGGCGAAATGCGGCCCGAAATTTCACAGGTATCTTTTGTGCCCATATGGACGCAGTTCAGAAATGTTAACGAACAGGATCACTTTATAGTAAGGAGCGTTTACGAAATGCTCTCCCTTCCCGACAATGTGCTTAGGGAAACTGTAAGAAAAAAAGATATTGACAGGCTGTGGCAGATACACAGCGAAACTACTTCTCTGCTGCTGGGAAGGGAAGTGCCTTATGAGCAGATGAAAGACGAGTATATATTTGAAAAAGTTCAAAATAAATAAAATATATTATTTTGTAATAAAATTTTAATATAAATGTATTGTTATATGTGATATAATAGTTCAGCGCGGAGGTGATAATTTTGGCTAAAGGAAAAGGCTCAAGCCTTATTGCACAAAATAAAAAGGCTTATCATGATTATTTTATAGAAGAAACCTTTCAGGCAGGATTATCTCTTGCGGGTACTGAGGTTAAAAGTTTAAGGCAGGGAAAGTGCAGTCTTAAAGAGAGCTTTATCCGTATTGAAAGCGGGGAAGCGTTTATTTATAATATGCACATAAGCCCGTACGAACAGGGGAATATATTTAATAAGGATCCCCTTAGGACAAGGCGGCTTCTGCTCCACAAAGCGGAGATTAACAAAATAGGCCGTTCAATACAGGAAGCCGGATATACTGTTGTGCCGCTTAAAGTATATTTTTACAAAAGCCTTGTAAAAATGGATATCGGCATAGCGAAAGGCAAGAAGCTTTATGATAAGCGTCAGACTATAGCAAAAAAGGATCAGCTTAGAGAAGCCGAAAAGGATTTTAAAATCCGTAACCTAACAGTCTGATTGATTTCAGGCTGTATATACGGGGATGTAATGGTTTCGACGGGAGCTCTGAAAATAGGAATAGCCATCCGCAGGCCGGTAACTGCGTATCAAGCCGGAAAACTTAAAAAGAAAAGACAAAGATTATTCTTTAATGGCAGCCTAAGCGCTGCCCGTCGGACTTCCGCTTCCCGCGGCTGAAGCAACCGGCGTCGATAATGCGGGGCACTTTTTTGCCAAAGCTTTGAGGCAAAAAAAGAATTATGAAGCTACCAAGGGTTTCAGCCTGCTGACCGGCGGTTATCTGAGGGAATTTTTAAATAATCAGCTGTGATGGGAGAAGTTCTTACGGATGGGTTTTCGGACAGGAGTTCGATTCTCCTCATCTCCATTTTTTAAAGCCCTGCATATGCAGGGCTTTTTTGTATTGAAAATTTTGCGGTTGTATAGCTATATGCCTTATTTTAAATTTTAAAAAAATATAATATGGCATTACCTTAAATGTACAGGGATATATACGGTTGAGGACGGCATTAGAAGTCTAATAGATGCGTTGAAAGCATTTGATGTAGTTTGCGGCGTCCGCATGCTTTTTACTTGCTCTTAAGCACGCTAATGCCGTCCTGGACTCTTTGATCCCAAAGGGGAATTTTTTTGTTATTCAAGGCATAAATGTTCCGGTTTACCTGGAGGTAATGGTGCGAACCGCGTGAGAGTGGCGGTACGCGGCGTTTTCCGAAGGAATTTTCGAGAGTTCGCAGGTAAGTATTTGCAATGACGAAGAGCAGAAAAATTTACCATATGGAGCATATATACCCTTGTACATTGAAGGTGTAGCATCGGTTTATAAGATCATACATTCCCTATAGGGAAAATTTTCCGTATTTCATCCTTATATACTCTTGCCGCAGGTGCGCGGAACCCATGCGGCAGGTGGCTTTAACGCGGCTATTGCGTCTCTTCTGACGGTTAAAACCATGTGCGCTATTGTAAATCGGATTAAATGGTTGAAATATTATAATGATTATAGGTTGCCATACTTCATTACGGAATGCATACATAGAAAAATCACTTTTGGTTTGACATTCATTTTCTGTATGGCGTTTTCGGTATGGAAAACGGCTGAAAGTAATGTCGGGCATAGTGAGCAAGTTTTTAATAAAGGCTGAAAGGCATATTCTGATAAAATGTTTTTTTGTTGGATAATCCCCCATTTACTTGTCCATAATAATTTTGGAAAGGAAGTGGTTATTTGGAAATTCTGACTATGGTTGTTATTATAGGGCAGCTTATATTTACGGTTATTGCCGGCATGTACTTTTATGGGGCGCTTAAAAATCAACGCAATACGCGTTCGGCAGGAACGCTTGAATCAAGCAGGGCAATGGAACGTATACAAAGAATGAGGAAAGTTAAACTGACAGAACCCTTGGCAGAAAAAGTGCGTCCGAAAGCCCTCGGCGATATTATAGGACAGGAGGAAGGAATTGAAGCTTTGAGGGCCGCTTTGTGCGGCAAAAACCCGCAGCACGTTATTATATACGGACCGCCCGGAATAGGAAAAACGGCGGCAGCGCGGCTTATGCTTGAAGAGGCGAAAAATGTTAAGGGGTCGCCATTTGCAAAAGACGCCCCGTTTATAGAAATGGACGCCACAACGATACGCTTTGACGAAAGAAGTATTGCCGATCCGCTTATGGGTTCCGTACACGACCCTATTTATCAGGGTGCGGGAGCATACGGCGCCGCCGGAGTGCCGCAGCCGAAAGAAGGCGCTGTTACAAAGGCTAACGGAGGCATACTTTTTATAGATGAAATCGGTGAACTCCACCCTATGCAGATGAATAAGCTACTCAAAGTGCTTGAAGACAGGAAGGTTTTTTTAACAAGCGCATATTATAACAGCGACAGCAAAACTATACCGAAACATGTGCATGACATTTTCCAAAACGGCCTTCCGGCTGATTTCAGGCTTGTGGGCGCTACGACAAGATCTCCGGAGGATATACCGCCGGCACTGCGCAGCCGATGTACGGAAATATTTTTTGACAGCCTTAAAAAATGCCATATTAAGCGCATTGCGGAAAATGCCGCCGAAAGCGTTTCGATGGAATTTGGCAGCGATGCGGCAGAACGTGTTACAATGTTTGCTTCAAGCGGAAGGGAAGCCGTAAATATAATGCAGACCGCGGCGACGGTTGCGCTTTTGGACGAGCGAAACAAAGTTTTGACAGACGATATTGAGAGAGTTGTCAAATGGGGCAGATACTCGCCGAGGATTGAATTTAAAGTTCCGGAGAAGGGAAGGCCGGGATGTGTTAACGGTTTAGGAGTTTTCGGAAGCGGAGGGACGCTTTTGACTATCGAAGCATGGGCGAAAAAAGCCGAAAACGGAAAGGGACGGCTTAAGGTCACAGGCATTGTTGAGGAAGAAGAGATAAAAAACGGCAGTCAGACGATGAAAAGGTCGAGCACTGCAAAATCTTCGGTACAAAATGTTTTAACGCTTTTGGAAAGGGATTACGGGATAGATTATTCGGATTATAATATACACTTGAATTTTCCGGGCGGAATACCTGTGGACGGACCGTCGGCCGGGATTGCAATTTTTACCGCAATTTATTCGGCTGTAACAAATAAAATTCCGGATCCGTCTTTGGCGATGACGGGGGAAATTTCAATTTGCGGGCGCGTACTGCCTGTAGGAGGAGTTCCGAGAAAAATCGAAGCGGCTGTCGAGGCTGGGGCAAAAAGGGTGATTATACCGAAAGACAACTTCCAAAAATCTTTTGAGAAAATGGATATAGAAATTATTGCCGTTGAAAAAGCAGAGGAAATACTTAATATCTGCTTTATAGAAGAGAATAAAGGAATACTTACCGCTTAAAGAAAAAATATTGGAAAGCCCTGAATTTTCAGGGCTTTCTGACGGTTAAGGTGAAATAACAAAAGTACGAATTGCAGTTTTCGGTTTGAATACCGAATATGGCATACAGGTTTTACATTTTTAAACAGATTTGTATTAAAGTCGGCTATACTGTTTTATAATGATATATTCAGGCCTAAATTTAAAACAGTGCGGTTTCTGATGCGCCGAAAGGTTTATTCATAAGTATTTTGTTAAGCGCCGGGAAATAATGGGAGGGAAAAAGTTTAAACTGATAATTATTGGCCGACAAATTGAATATAAGAAGAAATTTCTATATTAAAGTTTAGCCTTGTTAGCTGTTGAAAAATGATATATAATGTATAAACTAGGCTATATACGCTTTTAGGCAGTTTTCGATTTCAATTTGCAGTTTGGCAGTATGTTTGTTATGCCTTAAAAAAGTAATTGGCTTATTTTTTTATATTTTTTTGCAGAGGTGTTTATAAATGGGCAAACTTAAATTTCCCCTTCTGCCTTTAAGGGGTATGGCTGTTTTACCGTATACGGTAGTCAGTTTTCCGGTTGGACGGCAAAGCTCCCTTAATGCTGTCGAAAAGGCGCAGGAGAGGGACGATCTTATATTTTTGGTTATGCAGAAGGATTCGCAGGTAAATGAGCCTGGGCTTTTGGATCTTTATGAAATAGGCGTTGTTGCCAAAGTTAAACAGGTGTTAAAGCTTCCAAACAGCATGACTCATATTATTGCCGAAGGACTTTCAAGAGGAAAGCTGAATTATTTGCTGAAAGAAAACGACTGTTTTTACGGAGAAATTTCGTCAGTTAAAGAGGACGATATATTTGAAGGCAATATCCATATAGACGCGCTTATGTCGTTGGCTATGGAAAAGCAGGAGGAGTATTTTTCGATTAACAGTAAATCGACGGCCTCTGAAGCCGTTATAAGCGCAGTTTCGGCCAAAACTCCCGGAAAACTCGCCGACGTTATAACGGCGGGGCTTGCAATAGACGTTTATGAAAAACAGAGCCTTTTGGAAAGAACGGAACCTCTTGCCCGGCTTGGTGAGGTTATAAATATATTAAACAGGGAGATAGAATTTATAAAACTTAAATCCGAAATAGAAGGCAAGGTCCGAAAGCGCGTTGAAGAAAATCAGAAGGAGTTTTATTTGCGGGAACAGCTTAAAGTAATTCAGGAAGAATTAGGCGATAAGGACGGGATTCAGGCTCTGGCGGAAAAATATATTAAAACGGCGGAAGATAAAAATATGCCTGAAACAGTTAAAGACGTTGTGAAAAGGGAGGCGGAAAAACTCTCAAAAATGTCTGTTACCGCCCCCGAATCAAATGTGGTGAGAAATTATGTCGAATATATATTAGAACTTCCGTGGACCGAAGAAAGCCGCGAAATACATAACATATCAAAAGCCGAAAAGATACTTGATTCCGAACACTACGGCCTTAAAGACGTTAAAGAACGGATAACGGAGTATTTAGCGGTAAGGCAGAATACGGGAGAAAATTTCCCTACTATTATATGCCTAAGCGGGCCTCCGGGAGTCGGCAAAACTTCCGTTGCCAAATCCATTGCCAAGGCGACGGGACGGAAATATGTGAGGATGTCCCTCGGCGGTATAAAGGATGAGGCTGAAATAAGGGGGCACAGAAGGACATATATAGGAGCAATGAGCGGACGTATTTTAAATGCCGTTAAACAGGCCGGGACAATTAATCCGCTTATACTGCTTGACGAAGTGGACAAGCTCTCTGTTTCGCTGAATGGAGATCCGGCTTCGGCCCTTCTTGAAGTGCTTGACAGCGAGCAGAATAATAATTTCAGGGATCATTATTTGGAAATACCGTATGACTTGTCAAAAGTCCTTTTTATATGCACTGCAAACGATGTAAGCCGTATACCGGGACCGTTGAGGGACAGGATGGAATTTATAAACATATCCGGTTACACCCTTGACGAGAAAGTCAATATAGCGCTGAAGCATTTATATCCCAAACAGCTTAAACTAAACGGTATTTCAAAACGTCAGCTTAAAATCGGCGAGGACATTATGGAAACAATTATAAACAATTATACAAGGGAAGCCGGCGTAAGGGGGCTTGAAAGGGAGATTGGGCGAATTTGCAGGAAAACTGTAAAAGAGCTGCTTGAAGGGGAAATAAAGAGCGTTAAAATTACCGAAGGAAACATTGAAAAATATCTGGGGAGGCCAAAAGTAAGACGGCTTGCCGCAAATGAAAGCCCTAAAGTCGGCGTTGTTCGCGGCCTTGCATGGACAAGCGCAGGCGGAGAAACACTTGAAGTTGAAGTCAGCGCAATGAAAGGAAGCGGGAGGTTTGAACTCACCGGAAACATGGGCGACGTTATGAAAGAATCTGCAAAGGCAGCCATAACTTATATACGTTCAAAGGCTTCGGAAATAAAGTTGAACGAGAACTTTTATAAAGAAACAGACCTTCATATACATATACCGGAAGGGGCTGTCCCGAAAGACGGGCCTTCAGCGGGAATCACTATGGCTACTGCCATAGTTTCGGCGCTGACGGGCGTATCGGTGAGAAACGATGTGGCTATGACGGGTGAAATTACAATCAGAGGCCGTGTGCTTGCGATAGGCGGCCTTAAAGAAAAAATTTTAGCCGCAAAGCAGGCGGGTATTAAAACTGTTATTATCCCGTCGGAAAATGAGAAGGACTATATCGATATGCCTGACAATGTAAAAGAAGGCATGGAATTTATATTTGCCAAGGGCGCGGAAGATGTTTTTAACAATGCCATGGCGGGAGGAGAAAGTATATGGAAGTAATAAACGTAAACCTTGAAGCCGTCGGCGTTAAACACTCGCAGTATCCTGGCACCGGTCTGCCGGAGGTTGCGTTCGTGGGAAAAAGCAATGTCGGAAAGTCTACGCTTATAAATGCGATGGTACGCCGGAAAGCATTGGCAAGAACAAGTTCAAGCCCCGGAAAGACACGGACAATAAATTTTTATAATGTTGAGAACCTTTTGTACATCGTTGACGTTCCCGGATACGGATATGCCAAAGCCCCAAAAAGTGAGATTGAAAAGTGGGGAAGGATGATTGAGGAATATCTTGAAAAGAGGGAAGAACTTGAAGCGATAGTTATGCTTGTGGATATTCGTCATGAACCGGGCCAAAACGATATTTTGATGTATGAATGGCTTAAACATTACGGATATGATATTATAATTGCCGCCACTAAAGTTGATAAGATTAACAGAAGCCAGATACAAAAACAGCTTTCCGTTATAAAAAAGAAGCTTAACCTTTCGGCACAGGATAAACTTATTCCGTTTTCAGGCGTTTCAAAAGCAGGGGTTGAGGAACTTTGGGACGTTATAGAAAACATTGTCGGTATTGAAAAAAATAATTAAAGACGGCAGACAAATAATAATTTCAAACGTATATATTTTTAATAACAAACGGTTTTGGCTGTGGCAAAGCCAAAGTTGAAATTGTATTCGGCTTTGGTTTTACCATAAAACAGGAGCGCCTGTTTTCAACGTCGGCGAAGCAGTCTTATTCATAGAAGGAGCAAGGTTAGATAAAATATGGCGGCTTTATTTTAAATAAACCGAACATTTTTGACATAATTTAATTTTTGGAAATAATTAATGAAAGCTCCGGCAGGTGAATGAATATAAAGATGCAGGGCATATTTTAACAGCCTGAATTTATGTGATGAATTTCACTTATGCGATGTGCCGTTATTTTCAGATTGAGTATGATTTTTTTGCTGAGATCAGTGGTTATAAAACATGTTTATTATAGGAGTAAGGGGACTTTTAAATGCCAAGGAGACTTTATTTATCTAAAAATAAAAAACTTACAGGCGTCTGCGGCGGTATTGCAGAATGTTTTGGGTTTGAGCCTGCTATTGTCAGGATAATAACAGTCCTTTTGACGCTGCTTTTTAAGTGGCCTGTGGTTATTATATATATACTGCTGTGGATAGTTATGCCAAGCGGGCAGGACTGATATATTTTGAAACATAATAAGGATTAAACAGGCCGGCATGCGCAAATGGCAAGGCATTGATTTTATAGTTCCTGAACTTTCGTAAGCGGTTAAAATGATTTTTAAATTCAAAAACCTGACGTATTTTTTAGACGTCAGGTTTTGTTTTAGTTACCGCTGTAATTTTTTGTTAAAGCCGAAAAAATAGACGATATAATTGGGCTTGTGTTTGCTTTCCAATTATTTGATATGAGCTTTGCCTGTTCTTTTTCAGGCACCGACACGCTTATGTTTATCATTAAACCGCCCGACGGTGAGCTTACGCCGCATTTGACGATATATTCTCCGTTTTCCTCCAAAGAATATGCGGCGGTTATATCGTTTTCGTTATGTATCCGGCGGCGGTTGTTTGAAATATATTCGTTTGCAGCCGTTTTAAGCCACGGAGCTATATTATCTTCAAAAAGCGCAACAGCCTTTTCGCCTGAAGGCGTCAAAGCGTATTTTGTCGAGCCGTTTTCCTCGAATGCCTGTATAAAAACACTGTCGGTAAGATCGCTTAAATACTGTTGGACAGATATAAAATCCATGATGTTCCTTTCCATAACAAATTGGTATATGTCGTTATTTGAAAGGGGCATGTCTATTTTTTTAAGCAAATAAAGTATTATAAGCTTATTTTCAGCCAATTTATTTTCGTCTGACATCGTTACACCTCCTGTAAAAACAGTATATCATTTAAGGCCCGTTATCTCAATTAGTTTATTGCCCTGAAAAACATTTTTTTTCCGCATTATTTTATTCAATTTGTTAAGCGACGACTTTTTATCTGCGCTCCATAGAGGGGCTATCAGGTCTTTTTTCGGCCCGTCGCCTGTAAGGCGGTGTATTACTATGTTTTTAGGGATAATTTCAAGACATTTGCAGATAATATCCGCATATTCTTCAAGCGACATAGTCTTGAATTGGGTCTTTGTATATATTTCGTAAAGCGGAGTGTCTTTAAGGACATGCAGAAGCTGCAGTTTAATTCCGTTTATATTAAAAGAACATGCATATCTAACGCTTTCAAGCATATCTTTTTCCGTTTCATACGGAAGGCCGAGTATAATATGGACAACGGTTTCTATTCCGGCGGAGTTAAGCTTGTTAACGGCGTATTCAAAAACGTTGTTTTTATAGCCGCGATTTATAAATTTTGCGGAAGCTTCATTTGAAGTCTGAAGCCCGAGTTCCACCCACAATAGTTTTGTTCTGCTGATTTCCCTTAAAAGTTCGATTATTTCATCATCAAGGCAGTCAGGCCTCGTTGCGACCGATAATCCGATAACGTCGTCGACGGATAAAGCTTCATAATATTTTTTGCGAAGTTCCGGCACAGTGGCGTATGTATTTGTAAACGCTTGGAAATAGGCTATATATTTTGCACTGGGCCATTTGTTTTTAAGCAGTGATTTTTGTGCTTCAAGCTGACGGCTTATCGGCAGCAGGCGGTTTCCCGCAAAGTCTCCGCTTCCGCCTCGACTGCAAAAAATACATCCGCCGTGAGATATTTTGCCGTCGCGGTTTGGGCATGTGAACCCGGCGTCGATACTTAGCTTTACAACTTTGCAGCCAAATCTTTCTCTTAGATGCGCGTTAAGCGTATAATATGGAAAATTTACAATATCCATTTTTGTTTTCTCCTTTTTATACACATAATTATAAACCATAAATTCAAAAATAGCACTAATTTATTACCTTAATTTGGAAAAAATTTATAATATTATTTATTATTTGCACATTTTAAAAAAATATATACAAAATTAGGAAAAAGCTATTGTATATTAATAAAAAAATATGTATAATCAAAAGCAAATTTAATTTATATGGGGGTAGAAATATGAATTACATTGACAAAGTATTGGCTAAACTTATCGAAAAGAATCCTGCGGAGCCGGAATTTCATCAGGCGGCTACGGAGGTTCTTAATTCTCTCAGGCCTGTTTTTGAGAAACACCCTGAGTATGAAGAAGCAAACCTTCTTGAAAGGCTTGTAGAGCCTGAAAGGGCTGTTGTTTTCAGGGTGCCTTGGGTTGACGATAAGGGAAACGTACAGGTAAATAGGGGATTCCGCGTACAGTTTTCAAGCGCTATCGGGCCTTACAAAGGCGGTTTAAGGTTTCATCCGTCTGTAAATCTTGGAGTTATCAAGTTCCTTGGATTTGAACAGATTTTTAAAAATTCGCTTACAGGGCTTCCAATCGGCGGCGGCAAAGGCGGTTCCGATTTTGACCCTAAAGGCAAGAGCGACAGGGAAGTTATGGCATTTTGCCAAAGCTTTATGACTGAACTTTATAAATATATCGGTAAAGACACGGACGTTCCGGCCGGCGACATTGGCGTTGGCGCTCGTGAAATAGGTTTTCTTTACGGACAGTATAAAAAAATTACCGGGCTTTATGAAGGCGTGCTCACGGGAAAAGGCCTTACATACGGCGGTTCGCTTGCGCGTACACAGGCAACGGGATACGGCCTCGTTTATATTGTAAATGCTATGCTTAAAGCGGTCGGCAAGAGTCTTGAGGGACAAACAGTCGTTATTTCAGGTTCGGGAAACGTTGCGATTTATGCATGTGAAAAAGCGCAGCAGTCGGGCGCTAAAGTTGTTACAATGAGCGATTCAAACGGTTGGATTTATGATGCCGACGGAATCGATCTTGCCGCTGTAAAAGAAATTAAAGAAGTTAAGCGCGGACGTATTAAAGATTATCTTAACTATCATAAGAACGCCCAATATACGGAAGGAAAAGGCGTATGGGGCGTTAAGTGCGACGTTGCTCTTCCTTGCGCAACACAGAACGAGCTTAATCTTGATGATGCAAAAACTCTGATTGCAAACGGCTGCTATGCGGTTGGCGAAGGTGCAAATATGCCTTCAACACTTGACGCTATTGACGCTTTCCTCGAAGCGAAGGTGCTTTTTGCTCCTGCAAAAGCTGCGAATGCCGGCGGAGTTGCAACGAGCGCCCTTGAAATGAGCCAGAACAGCATGCGTTTAAGCTGGACGTTTGAAGAAGTTGACGCGAAGCTTAAAGGCATTATGGAAAATATATATGCAGAAATTTCTTCTGCCGCTAAAGAATACGGACAGGAAAATAATTTCGTAATGGGAGCTAACATTGCGGGCTTCAAGAAAGTTGCAGAAGCTATGATGGCACAGGGAATTGTATAATTAAAAAAATATTTAAAGCCGCGGTATTTTAACTGTGGCTTTTTTATTTTAATTTATATTAATTATGAAACGGATGCTTTGCGGAAAAAGTTTTATATCAGGAAAATATTATATTTATTTTACAGCGCGCGGCCTATTGATTAAACGGATATACGGCCTTGCGCTTTTTTATCAAGGCAAATGGATTTCCGCTTGAAATGAGTTTCATGGATATGCATACTATTTCAGGCTAAATACAGGTATGTATTTGGAAACAAAATATAAAATTATTGTAGGTTATATTGCGGAATTGAACTTTTATGATAATGGCTACATACGCGCAAAATATTTTTAACGCATATAACGCGGTTAGCTTCGGTTTACAATAGCATACACTGTTAAAACCATCCGACCTCTCGCAACGCGGAAATTTTTTTGCTGTTCAATGAGCATACGCACAGGCGCAGCGGCGGCAAGCATATGCAACGCCAAAATGCGGAAATTTTTCCTTGTTAGGCACGAATTCCCTTGCAAACATAAGTTATATGCACAATCTATAAATCTTTTAAGCTTTACATTCCATAAATCGAAACTTACCAAAACCATATGTATATAAGCTTTATTCAAACATTCAAAACTTCTTAAATGTATAAGTGCGCAAGTTACGTTATTAATTAAATTAAATAAAAAATAAGCCGCAGATTACTGCAGCTTATCGGTAGTATCGTCTTTATTTTGTTCATTCATGTTTTTCGGTTCTGTACATTTACTTTCCTCTTCAAAGGCTTCCCCTGCTTCATCCGTTTTGTTTTCTTTTTTACTAAGTTCCGTGAGGCTAAAAAGCCTTTGGCGTATAGCCTCTCTCCCGGGAGCCCTTCTTGGTGAAATCTTAAACTTTTTATTCGAGCTTTCAGGCATCACAACCTTTATTTCGCTTTCCTTCTCATCAGTATGTTCCTTCCAAGCAGGCATATCAATTTTAACTTTAAACATATCCCCGTCAACCGAAAGTCCGAATTTTCCACCCTGAAGCACCGTTAAACTTTTTGCAATGGAAAGGCCGAGGCCCGAACCTTCTGTAGTTCTTGATGAATCTCCCCTTGTAAATCTTTCCGCAAGATTTTCAACGTTAACTTTTATTTCGTCATGCGATACATTTTTCATTATCATAGTCCCAAAATTCCTGTCTTCATAAATATCAATGTATACCCTCGAATTCGGCATTGCATATTTAATGACGTTTGAAAGTAGATTTTCATATATCCTCCACATGTGCTTGCCGTCGGCTTCCACAAATACATTCCCGTCCGACGAAATCCTAAACTCAAGCCCTATGGCTTCCGCTCTCTCTTCAAATTCGCCGCAGGCCTGCAATATCAGGTCTTTCAAGTTTATTCTGGTTTTGTCCACAGGCAGGTTTCCGCTCGAGGCCTTGCTTGCCTCGATTAAATCCTCAATCAATTGCTTAAGCCTTTGGCTTTTGTCAACAAGCACGTCGACATAACCTTCGGCAATATCGTTATCAAGCTTTTCCCGTTTTAATAAATCGACATATGTTATTATAGATGTCAGCGGCGTTTTTAAATCATGAGAAACATTTGTAATAAGATCCGCTTTCATCCTTTCGCCTTTTACCGCCTCTTGTATAGACTCCTGCAATCCGGCCTGTATGTTGTTAATATCTATTGCAAAAGCTGAAAACGTAGATGATATTTTTTTGACGTCAATGTTCTTATACTCGCCCCGAGAAGCATATTTTGCCGCTTTTATTATAGCAACCAATGACTCCATATTTCTTATAAGTACTATCACGGACACTGTTACAAACACCATAAGCATTAACATAAACACGCCCTCATACCTTGCAAGACTTGAAAGGAATATACAGACGACAGTGTATAAAACAAGAAGCGTGATCACCCAACCTGTTAAGCTTTTTCCTCCCAGCGTTTCGCCTATACGTCTTAACAGAGCCGCTACAAGCGTATTATACAAAAACCTCTTGGCTTTAATCTGCCTTGAAACAGAACATATATAACTTAAAAGCACAGCCATATCAATAACGGCTAAAATTGTAAGTACGGCGCATAAGCATAGATACCACAGCATTTCATATGTATACAGCAAAGCGCCAAAAAGCATTAGGCCTAAGAAAACGGAGAACATTCCTCCTATTATTATAAGCCATATATGAACGTCATTATAAATACTGTCTACAGTCCTTAGGTATACCGCACCTCCTTTTTCTTCCTGCCCCGAAACGCGCGCAAGATATACGATAAGTATAATTACTGCAAAACAGCTTATAATCAGCCCTGCAATGAAAATAGGAAACATTTCCTTTCTTACGGTAAACTCGCGCTGTTCATCATAAAACGCATCTCCCGGCGAAAAAGTATCCGGTATCCCCGCGTATAAAACGTATCCTCCGTCCGCAATAACAGAGTTGTTGTAGCCTGTGTAATAATTCATCTTGTCGGATAAAAATTCGCCGCTCAGTATAATATACTGGCTGGCATCCGTTATCGAATTTTTGTCGCAGTTTCCCGCAACCCTTGATCCGTCGCTGTTTTCAATATAATAAAAGAAATTTTTAAAGCTGTCTAAATTCTTTTTCATTGATATATACGAATCTAGCTGGCTTTGTATATAAACATTCCTGTATCCCCTAAGTTTCGTGCTTACCAAGTCGGAATACTCATAGAAGTTATACATCAAATCTTCAGGTATAGCTCCGGGATCCGTTATAACAACAGTATAGTCGTCGCTTATGTCTGTACTCGAAGTTATGATACCGTCTGCTATATTATAGTAATTTTTAAAGGATCTTAAAAGCTCTTCCTCATTAACGGCGTTGCCTTCTCTGACATTTCCCTCGCTTTTATATACAATATTCACATCAACAGCTTCGTCAATAAGATTTGTAAACTCATATGCAAATGCGCTTGTAGATGTGTATTCCACATCATTCCCTTCATACGGCGCTCCATATGTATAAGAAAACCTGTCTGTTGCCCACACAATTCCAAAAAAGCTTATTGAACCTAAAACTGTAAAAATAAGGCACATAGCGACAGCCATGGCCTTCATTCCTTTTGAATAGAAATTAGATTTTTTCAATTTTGTATCCAATTCCCCACACCACCTTTAAATATTTCGGTTCTTTTGGGTTAATTTCAATTTTTTCACGGATTCTGCGTATATGTACAGATACGGTATTTTCAGGGGCAAAAGAAAGTTCGTTCCAAACTTTTTCATAAATTTCGTCAATAGAAAAAACTTTTCCCGCATTTTCCATAAGCAGTAATAATATTCCGTATTCTGTTGCAGTCAGTTTTACCTGTTCGTTTGAAACACGAACCTCTTTAGCGTCTTTGTCAAGCTCCAGATCTCCTATCTTAATTATATTGCTCTTTTCAGCTATACTGCCGAGGGAAGTATAACGGCGCATTTGAGATTTAACCCTCGCCATAAGTTCAAGAGGGTTAAACGGTTTTGAAATATAATCGTCGGCGCCGAAATTAAGCCCCAATATTTTATCTGTATCTTCGCTTTTTGCAGATAAAATTATAATAGGTATATTCTGGGTTTCCCTGATTTTTATAGTGGCTTTAAGTCCGTCCATTTTAGGCATCATAACGTCCATTAATATAAGATGCACTTCATTTTCTTCAAGTATTTTAAGCGCCTCATAACCGTCGTACGCTTTAAGTACATTATATTTTTCCTGTACAAGGTAGATTTCGATAGCGTCAACAATCGACTTATCGTCGTCACAAACCAAAATGTTAAACATTTTATTTCCTCCTTAGAAATAAACAGCAAATTTACATATTTCTACAATAGCAAATTATTTTTAAAAAACTTATACCATGTATCTTAAAAAATTCTTAATTAGACAGAAACATCGTACCAAAAACGCAGTAAATTTTCAATAGCAGTATATGTATATAGACTTAATAAAAATGCCGTTAAACCCGCGCCTTTACAAATGCATATCCATATGTCCGACGCCGCTTTTTTATTTTAATAATATAGCTTCCGTTTACAAAAGCATACAATGTTTTGGCCTGTGCCGGCGGCGCAATAAAACCTCTTGCCGTAGGCAACACAAAAATGCGGAAAAATTTTTCTTGTGTGGCATGTGTGCTATTGTAAACCGAAGTTATACGTTTAAATTGAAGCGAGGATTGAAAAGAGAAAAATTTTAGATTTGAAGAAAGATTAATAGATAGGACGCAACAATTAATTTTAAAAAGCCATTAGTTTAAGCTTCATGATTTTAAATAACGGCGGCAGCTTATTATAAGCGGCGGATAAGGCTATTGTTCAGCCGATTTTAAATATCTGCAATATAAAAATAATGTAAATTTTATGTAAAATATATATAAAGAAGAAGTGCTTTGTATGTAAAATTTTGGCGTTTTTTAGTCGGTTTATGATTTGTTGTTGTATTGAAAAAATGATATACTTTTGTAGAAATATAACTTTTATTAACAACAAAAGAAAAAAGAGGTATTTTGTATGAACATAATTAGTGTGCTGCCGCTGTTTGCGGGCATTGGCCTTTTCCTGTTCGGCATGAGTATTCTAGGGGCGTCGCTTGAAAAGATTGCAGGAGCCAAACTTGAAAAGATGCTTGAGAAAATAACAAACAACAGGTTTAAAGGCGTCCTGCTGGGAACTGCCGTTACAGGAGTTATCCAAAGTTCATCTGCAACTACAATTATGGTTGTCGGCCTTTTAAACGCCGGAATTATGAAGCTTTCTCATGCAGTGCCTGTTATAATGGGGGCTAATATCGGCACAACCGTAACGGGACAGATATTGAGGCTTGGCGATATTAGCGGAGAGAGCATGCTGCTTTCGATTTTGAAGCCGTCGTCTTTCGGGCCTATGCTTATAGGAGCCGGGGCGGGCATGTATGTTTTTGTTAAAAAGAAGAAAACAAAGGATATCGGAACAATATTTCTTGGCCTCGGAATGATTTTTTTCGGAATGAGCACCATGGAGGCTACGCTTTCACCTCTTAAAGATATGCCATGGTTTACAGATTTTATAATACATTTTAAAAATCCTATACTTGGGATTATATTCGGCTGTGTTATGACTGCCGTGCTTCAAAGTTCTTCGGCGTCGGTCGGAATACTTCAGGCGCTCGCTTCGACAGGGGCAATTTCATTTTCAACTGCGGCGCCGATAATATTGGGACAGAACGTGGGAAAATGCGTTACGGTAATTTTAGCGTCTATAGGCTCAAAAAAACCTGCTAAAAGGGCTGTTTTCATTGACGTGCTTTCCAATATACTGGGAATGATAGTTTTTTTCATAATTATATACGGGCTGAATTCTGTTTTTGATTTTTCATTTTGGAATTCAAAAATGACTAGGGGCAATATTGCCGATTTTCATACGTTGTTTAATATATGTACAACAGTAATGCTTCTTCCTTTTATAGATCTGCTTATTAAAGCTTCAAAGAAATTTGTAAAGGATAAAGACGGCAGCTATGATGAAAGGGAACTTGATATTCTTGACGAACTTCTTCTTAAAACGCCGAACCTTGCAGTTGAGCAGTGCCGTAAGCTTATAAATGCAATGGCTGAGCTTTCGCTTGAAAATTTTAAAAAGGCTTCCGGGCTTGTTATAAATTTTGACGCGCACATTTTTAATAAGCTGAATGACGATGAAAACTTGATGGACAGGTTTGAAACCGGAATGGGGAACTACCTTGTAAAGCTGACTTCTATAGATATAGGAGAAAACAATAACAAGGCCGTTACGGAAATGCTTTACAGCATAGGGGATTTTGAGAGGATTTCGGACCATGCCGTTAATATTGCGGAAGTTGCTTTATACAATTATGAAAATGAAATAACGCTTTCTTCAGAGGCAATGAAGGAATACGGCATTATACAAAAAGCTGTTGAGGAAATACTTGAAATGGCAGTTGAAACATATACGGAAAGGGATGTGCGGAAGGCTCTCAGCGTGGAACCTTTGGAGCAGGTTATTGACAATATACATTATAAGCTTAAAGATAAGCATATAGAAAGGCTTTGTGATGGAAAATGCAGCGTGCAGGCGGGGATTTCTTTTGTTGAACTGCTTACAAATTTTGAACGTATTTCGGATCACTGTTCGAATATAGCCCTTTATGTAATCCAAAACAGCTCTGGAAGCGATATAGAATCAAATTCCCATGTGCTAGCTGAAAAGCTTCACAATGAACCTACGAAAGAATATACTTTAACATATGATTTTTATAATAATAAATACTCGGTTTAGAATTGCGCGGCTGTTTTTGTTTTTTACAAAAGCGGCCTTTATTCTTGAAGAAATTTGAAATGTGTATTATCATAAAAATATAAAAAATACCGATACGGCAGTTGAGGGATTTCCGGAACAAAGGAGAATAATTTTATGGATGAAATTAAGCTTTACCGCCGGAGGTTTATACCGGAGGAAACAGTATTTTTAAAGGACGACATAATTGAAAAGGCGGACGGCGATATTATCATAACAAGATGGAAAACGCTTAAGCCGAGGAAAGATTTTGCAAGCGGCATTTCTTTCTATTATCTTAAAAAAGGTTACAAAATTAGTAAATTTATAGACAGCAACGGAAATTTGGTGTATTACTATTGTGATATAATCGACGTCAGCCGTGATGAGGATGACGGAAGTTATATTATTTCAGACCTTTTGGCGGATGTTATTGTATATAAGAACGGCGCGGTTAAAGTTGTGGATCTTGAGGAGATTGCCGATGCGCTTGATATGGGCCTTATCGACTGCGATTTGGCCAAAAAGGCGTTAAGGAGGTTGTCGGAACTCCTTGGAATAATATATACTAAAGGGGTTCAGTTCCTTTTAAATGAAAGCGGAGGTATTGAA
This sequence comes from Anaerotignum faecicola, assembly GCA_024460105.1. Lineage (NCBI taxonomy): Bacteria > Bacillati > Bacillota > Clostridia > Lachnospirales > Anaerotignaceae > Anaerotignum > Anaerotignum faecicola. The sequence continues at coordinate 88,231 of JANFXS010000001.1, read as the reverse complement.
TAAATGGCTTCGGTACATGAAGGACACAGAAAAAGAATGAGGGAGAGATTTTTAAATGAAGGCCCGAAAGGATTTCAGGATCATGAACTGCTTGAAATGATTTTATATTATACAGACCGCAGGAAAAATACGAATGTAGACGCGCATAAGCTGTTGGACGAATACGGCTCTTTGTCTATGTTGTTTGAAGCCGACGCTTTGGATATTAAACGTCGGTGTGATGTAAATGAAGCGACGGCGGTATTTTTTGGACTTGCATGTGAAATACTAAGAAGATATGACAGCGAAAGATGGAAACCGAGGATGCTTATGGACAGCAGCGATATAGCGGGCGAATACTGCAAATATCTCCTTTCAAGTGAAAAAAGAGAATGTTTTTATTTAATTTGCCTTGATTCGCAAAGCAGGCTCCTCGGAACCGCGCTTATAAGCATGGGAACCGTTAATGAAGCCCATGTATATACGAGAAGTGTTGTTGAATCAGCCTTGAAGTATAATTCCAGAAGCGTTATACTTGCGCATAATCATCCCGGCGGCAGCCTTGTTCCTACGCCGAGTGATGTTGAAACGACGGTTAACATAATAAAGGCTCTTAATATGATTGATATTTATGTTTCGGATCATATTATAATTGCCGGAAACGAATATTTAAGTATGTCTGATAAAGGTTTGGTTAAAAATATTACATAACAGTTAGAAAGGGGAATATATATGGTTAAGAAGTTATACAGAGTTGAAAATGGGAAAAAACTTTCGGGAGTATGCATGGGCCTTGCCGAATATATAAATATTGATGTAACGATTATAAGGCTTATATGGGCGTTGTTTACGATTTTTACAGGATTTTTTATGGGAATTGTTCTTTATATTGCATGCGTGTTTATTATACCTGAAGAACCCGGGTATATTGACGGGCAGTATACGGAAAAATAATTTTACGGTGTTGACAAAAAAGGTTTATTGCTATAGACTATGGTTTATAGCGATAAACCTTTTTTGTTTGGAGGAGGATTTTATGGAAGGGCTGAAAATTGCCGAAGGCGAATACAAATTTGCCTGCATCGTATGGGATAATGAACCTGTGAAGTCAACCGAACTTGTAAAGCTTTCTTTCGAAAAGCTCGGATGGAAAAAAGCTACCGTATATACCGTTTTGAGGAAACTTTGTTTAAAAGGGATTTTGAAAAACGAAAATGCCGTCGTGACTTCTTTGGTCAAAAGGGAAGAGGTACAGATGATTGAAAGCAGGCTTATAGTTGAAAGAAGCTTTAATAATTCGCTTCCGGCGTTTCTTTCTGCATTTTTGAAAGACAGAAAGCTGAATTTTGAGGAAGCTGAAGAAATTAAACGCATAATCGAGGAGGCATGCGATGATAATTGAAAAATTATTTTCAAATGTGCTTCAAATGTCTTTTTATGCATCGCTTATAATATGTATTGTGCTGATATTGCGTATGTTTTTTAAAAAACTGCCAAAGATATACGCTTATTTTCTATGGATAATAGTGTTTTTCAGACTGCTTTGTCCGTTTACAATAGATTCTGTTTTCAGTATCATGCCTGACAGCGTCCGTTATGAGCCTAGGGTTACTACAGGTTATGTGCAAACAGAGCCTTTACATTATTATGCATATGAGGACGTTGGCGATGAAGCTTATGTATCGGAAACTTTGGAGTATGGTCTGTCAAAGGAAGAAAACAGGCATATGTTTTGGGATGCGGCGGAAGCTATATGGATTGCCGGAGTTTTTGCGGTTTTAATTAAAGTGGCGGCTGAAGTAGTTCGAGTTAAAAGCATTATAAAACCTGCAAAAAATTTATACGATAATGTATTTGAATGTGAAAATATACCGGGGCCTTTCCTGTTTGGAATAGCAAAGCCGTGTATTTATCTGCCTTCAGGGCTTACAGAGAAAGAAAAACGGTATGTAATTATGCATGAATACGAGCACATAAAAAGATTTGATAATATTGTAAAGCCGTTGGCGTTTACAGCAGTGGCGCTCCATTGGTTTAATCCTCTCGTGTGGCTCGGATATTGGCTGTTTTCGAAAGATGTTGAAATGTGCGTTGATGAAAGTACATGCAGAGATTATTCCATTGAAGAAAAAAAGGAATATTCTTTAACTCTCCTTTCGCTTTCCATGAAACAAAGCGGTTTTTTTGCGGCAGCTTCGTTCGTTGAAAGCAATACAAAAGCCAGAGTTAAAAATATACTTGGTTTCAAGAAACCGAAAATATTAGCGGCAGCTTTAGCCGTGGCAGCCATTTCGCTTACAGCCTGTACAATGCTTACAAATAAAAAGGACGCCGTGCAGGACGCAGGAAACGCTGTTTATGAAAATATGCAGGAAACACAGGGGTTATATATGTTTATGCCAAAACAGCTTTACGGAAACGACTTGCCAATTATTGTCGAGGCAAGCATTGTCAATGAAAGCGGAAAAGATTATTGGTATACCGATTCAAATTATCTCGAAATAATGAAAGACGGCAAGTGGGAACGGTTGGAACCTGTTGAGGATAAAGGAAACGATATAATGAATCCGTTACCGGGAAACAGCGGCGGGGATACGGTATCTTTAAATAAATTTGAGGCCGATTTATCGGGGATGTATGGGAAAAAGCTTATTGACGGCCGATATAGAATTGGCAGGCATGTTGTTGACAGCAGCGGAAACGGCAGTCTGATTTATGCATATTTTTATATAGGCGACGGAAATGTTTTATGGGGAGAAGAAGTTTTAAACAGCGTTGCTGAAAACCGCACGAATTATATTGGCGATAACGTGAGAGTATCGCATATTGTCGGGGTTTTGCCGACACCATACGGTATAAAGCATGATGGCGGCACGGAGCTTCAGACAAGCTACGAGCCGTATGAACTTAAAGCCTTTTACTCTGAAAGATCAGGATATAGCACAGGAGATATATTAAATTCTGATATATGGTTTAAAAACGCCGCAATACTTTTTTCGGCTGTTGAAAATATGGGAAAATGTACATTTATAATTTCAGATGAATATGGCGGAGTTACAAGCTATTCGTATAACAGAGATGAATTTGAAGAAATCTTCGGCAGGCTTTTCGATTATTCCAAAGATGCAGGACGCTTTTCTGCACTGCTAAACGAGATAAATTCATATTTGGGAAATAATTACGGCAATAATTAAAAATAAAAGGCATTTCCTGGGGACACCGGGAGGAAATGCCTTTTTATTTTGAAAAAAAGTTAATCTTCAATAAGAGCCTTCAATTCTTTTATAAGCCCGCAGTTTTGCTGTGGGGTTAATATGCAGAACCTCAAATATGTATTATCCAGAAACGTAAATGTTTCGGCGTCCCTGATAAGGTATTTTTTTTGTATGAGGTTTTCAAATATTTCAGCGGAAGTTATTTTGTCGGTTAAAAGTTTAAGAAGTATAAAATTTGAGCTGGAATCGTACGCTTTTAAATTTTTCCATGTCCTGAACTCATCTAAAGCTTTGCGGCGCTCAGAAGATATAAGCAGTTTTGTCTTTTCGGCAAAATCTTTATCGCCGAATAACCTTTCTCCTGCAAACGACGCCAGTATGTTGACGCTCCAAGGGTCTTGATTTTCGGATATAAGTTTTTTGAATCCGGCGCTTGATGTAATTCCGTATCCAAGACGAAGGCCCGGAGCGGCAAAAAATTTCGAAACTCCCCTTATAACAAATAGGTTGTCATATTTATTTGTAAGCGGGATTGAGCATATTTCGTTTATGTTATCGCTGAATTCTATGTATGTTTCATCAACCATTACCGATATATTATGTTTCTTGCAATGAAGGAGTATTTTATCCATTTGTACGGCGTTTATTGCCGTACCCGTCGGGTTGTTGGGGTTGCAGGCGACAAATAAATCGGTTCCGTCGGTAAGGTATGAAAGAAGTTTTTCTGTGTCAATTACAAAACCGCGGCTTTCTTCAAGAGGAAAGTATTCAAATTCGCTTCCGCATTTTTTCAGGCTGTTTTCATATTCAGAATATGCCGGGCCAAGAATAACGGCTTTTTTCGCGTTTACCGATGTGATAAAAATGTTTATAAGTTCTGTTGAGCCGTTGCCGACAAAGATATTTTCCGAGTCCGCGCCGGTATATTGAGATATGCTTTTTTTCAGGGCCGTATAGTTTTTATCGGGATAAGAGGAAACGATGTCAAGGTTTTCTGCAAGTTCTTTCTTTACGCTTTCCGGAAATCCCAGCGGATTAATATTGCCGCTGAAATCGACAATTTCCTTTTTAGGTATGCCATACCGTCTTTCAATGGCGTCTAAATCGCCGCCGTGCTGATGAATTAAATTTTCCATTTTTAAAACCTGCCTTTTATATTGTTGTATTTCCTGAACGCCGTTGAAACGGCGTGAATATAATTGTTTTGGTTTAATTAGCAGCGCTCTTCAAAAGTTATTTCACGGCTTTGCCTTATAAGTGTCGGCTCGGCCATGTTCTTCCTTGAACTTCCGCTTTTTGTGGCGGTAAATATTAGATCCGACGATTTGTCGTTGGAGTGTTTAAGAAGAAGGTTGTCAGTGAGCCAGTTGACATTGTCAATAAGGAACTTTACAGGATTGTTTATCCTTACGGCTGTTTTTGAATTATTGCCTTTATTCATCAAGTAGAAAGCATATTTATTTGAAGTTTCGATACCGAAAAACGAAAGCGTATGAATGTATATGCTTTCTAATGTGGTTTTTTCTTCTGCCGCGATTATTTTCCATTTATTCCTGTCATTTTTATAAAAAACTTTCAGCTTATAAAGTTTTTTATTTGCATCAGGGCTTTTTGTACTTTTAATTTTGTTCATTTTCAAGTATGATAATGTAAGCGCATTAATTTGTTTTTGGCTGAATATTTCATTAAGGCTTGAAAATACCGAATTTTTATTTTTAGCGTTTAAAACTTTTTCTCCTATGGATGTAAGGGCAAAAAAATTGCAGGGAGAAAATAATTCGCTTGATATATCGCAGCCTGTAAGAAGAAAGGGACGGATATAGTCCGCTTCGGCTTCAAAATCAAACGGCATTGTATACAGAGGCGTTATGAGTTTCATATATGCGCCAAGAGGCATCAGAAGCCACTGTGAAATTAAGGAGCCCAAGAAGTAAGCGGAAGTCATAATCATTTCCGCTTCTTCCGAATTTTCGTTACATTTATTTTGGCGTGGAATGTTCTCCAGATTAAACCCCAGGCTTGTAAGAATACTTTCAAAAAGTTCGTCTACCGACGCGGCATTGCAAAGGAAATCCATTACTGTTTCCCAAGAAACAATATTTTCTTGAACATGCGACGACTTATAGAATTCGTTTACAAAAATACCGACAGCCGAGTCGAAAAGGCGTCGCAACATTTCGGTATTGTCCATGGAAAAAAACGAACTTAACGCCGAAGGATCGGTTTGGTATTTGTTTGTATTTATTGAAAGCATGCGCTTTATTAAACCGTTGTTTTCGGCTAAAGCAAAAAGGTAGTTCCAATAAAAGGGATCCATATTTTGTATATTATCCGCATAATTTTGCGGCGGGGCATTTTTTTCAAATACTCCGGCCGGCTCAAAACAGGTGCAGAATGCTTTTAAGTCGTTTATAAAACTGTGGTTTTCCAACGTGTCTGAAACGTATATTATATTAAAACCGCTGCCGTTTTTAACAAGCCGGGCTGAATTAACCGAGCTTTCCCCGCAGTGGCAGACAGAGTTTATTATGTTTGACGGGGAAAATATGGAATCGTCGAATAAGGATGAAAAATACCACTTATTAAAAAAAGAGGATGAAAATTTGGCAAACTCCCTTTTCTCGGCCGCTGTAAATGACGAAACTGTTTCTTTATAGTTATTTATAAAATTTTCATAAAGTTGCTCTATTATGTTGACGTTATTATTTAAATTCATTTTATTCTCCTTTATAATAACTATTATTCTATCAAAAAAAATATATTTTACAAGTATGCTTAATTAAATAATTCGTAGTATACGAAGGATTTTAAATTATATTAATTTGGAGGTTTTTATGGATGCGTTAATATTCGATCTTGACGGCACGCTCATTAATTCCATGTGGGTATGGAAAAAAGCCGACAATGAAGTTTTAAAAAAATATGGCCATGAAATAGACGACGAGTATCTTGAGCATGTATCTAAATTTAATAACAGGCAATGTTTGGAATATATAATTGAAAGGTATAAAATACCGGCTACGGTCGAAGAACTCGGCCGGCAAATAAACGGGGCGGCCTTCAGGCATTATTGCGAGGACGTTAAGCTTAAAAATGGGGTTTACGAATACATAAAGGCTATGAAGGAAAAGGGCGTTAAAATGGCAGTTACAACTTCATGCCTGAGGGCAATGTGTGAAGCCGTGCTTAAAAAACACGGTATATTTGATGATTTTGATGTGTTTGTGTATTCTGATGAATTCGGAAAAAATAAATCTTATCCGGATATTTATATCGAAACTGCAAACCGGCTTAATGTCATGCCGAATAGCTGTGTTGTTTTTGAGGACTTACCGGCGGCAGCAGAAAGCGCAAAACGGGCTGGAATGAAGGTTGTAGGCGTTTATGACGAGTTTTCTGGGAATAAAGAAACTATGATGAGAGTTATATGCCATGATTATATAAAAGATTTTTGTCAGTATTATACAAAAAATGGCTTATAAACAAAGAAAAAAACTTTGTTTTTGTGTAGTTTGACGAAAATTTTAAATTTACTTTTAACAATTAAGAAATTTTATATTAATTTTTGTTTATATTTTGCTTGCAAATATTGTGTGTTTAGTGTAGAATAACTATAGAAATTGCAAAGGGGAAAATAGTTACTGTAACTGCTTTTAAACGGTAAAACAGGGACTGTTTGGTTATGACCTTGCAGTTTGAAAACTGTTTATTACATTATATTGAGCTTATGCATTTATATTAAGGGTAAAGCAATATAAAAATTAAGGGGAAAGTGCATATCGCTCTTTATTTTGACTATTAGACAGTTAATTTTTTGCCATAATAGTGTTATGAGGGTAGCATTATTATCGGTCGGCTTCTGTTGGAGCAATATTATTTTAGAGGAGGTTCTTATGAAGAAGAGAGTTTTAGCAATTGCGATGGCAGCAACAATATGTATGGCCGTATTTGCGGGATGCAGCGAGAAAACTGAAGCGCCTGCCGAGGATACGGCTCAGGAAGAAACGGCTACGGACGGCGAGACGCCTGCCGAAGGCGAAGAATCATCAACTTCATCCGGCGAGTATGCAATGATTGCCGGAACTTCCGTTCCTGACGCGCATCCTTATATGCTTGGCATGAACAAAATAGGCGAGCTTGTAAGCGCCAAAACTGACGGCAAAGTTACGCTTGATTGTTTTGGAAACTCACAGCTTGGCAGCGAGCGTGACCTTATTGAAGGTATTCAGCTCGGAACATTGCAGATGACTTGCGTTTCAACTGCTCCTCTTTCTGGTTTTACGGACATGTTTTTAGTTTTTGACCTTCCGTTCCTTTTTGAAACAACCGAAATAGCCCGTGCTGTTGTTGACAGCGAAGTCGGTTTGGAGATACTCCACTCGGTTGAGGAACAGGGTATCATTGGCCTTGGATGGTTTGAAAACGGTTTCAGGAATGTGACAAACAACAAACTTCCTATTGAAAAACCTGAGGACCTCAAGGGAATTAAAATCAGGACTATGGAAAACCAGATGCATATGGCGGCATTCCAGGTAATGGGAGCAGACCCTACTCCTATGGCTATGGGTGAAGTTTTCACGGCTTTACAGCAGGGAACTATTGACGCTGAAGAAAATCCTGTGCCTATTATTGAAACAAATAAGTTTGATGAAGTTCAAAAGTATTTATCTATGACAGGGCATCTTTACAGCCCGACGCCTGTTTTCATCTCAAAAGACTATTTTGAGTCGCTTCCTGCCGAATATCAGGCGGCAGTTAAGGAAGCTACTGATGAAGCGGTTCCTTATCAGAGGGAACAGATTGATATTCAGACGGAAGAAGGCCTTAAAATGCTTGAAGAGAGAGGAATGGTTGTTAATTATCCTGATGTAAAACCTTTCCAGGAAGCTACGGCATCTATCTATACTGATTATGTTAAGGAAGGGGCAGGCTATGTTTCGCCTGAAATTTATGCAAGGGTTCAGGAAGTTATCGAAGCAAACAAATAATAGATTGGCTTTTGTATTTCGGTAAAAATTTGGCTTAACTGTTTTTATGTAATTAAACTGCCCGAAGGGATGTATATTCATTTGGGCAGTTTTTGAGCGGAATACTGCTTTTGACAGATCTGTTTTTATTAAGTGCAGGATTGGAAGTTTAAGATTTAATAAGGGAATTAATTTATACTGTTTGGCTCTTAAGGGATAGGGAACAACTTCGTAGGCATTTTACAAACAGTACTAATACATATTATAAGCTGCTTGAGCACCAAAAATTCATAGAAATTATCGGATATTATATTATTATTAAGGCTTTTCCGTATATATTGAGGGAATGTACGGAACAGAGTCAGGAGGGGCGTTTTGGATAATTTTAAGAAATTTTTAAACAATTTCGAAGGCTATTGCTGCATTTTTACACTTGCGGCTATGTCTATTATTGTATTTATTCAGGTTGTATTCAGGTTTGTAATCAAATCTTCACTTCCATGGTCGGAAGAAGCTTCAAGATATCTTCTTGTTTGGACAGCTTTCCTCGGCGGCGCTTACGGCGTAAGGCAGGGGGCTCATATAGGTATAGAAGCGTTCGCTTTACTTCTTCCTAAAAAAGCTCAGAAAGTTCTTAACATTATTGTTATGGTAGCAAGTATTGTGCTTTGCGCCGTTATATTCAAGTTTGGCTTGGATATTGTGCAGACACAGCTTTCAAAAGGCCAGCTTTCACCGGCTATGCGTATACCTATGGGATATATGTATGCGGCTATCCCTATCGGAATGTTCTTGTTTATCATAAGGTATATACAGAATATTTATGATGTTATAAAAGACTTTAATAAAGATGAAAAAAAGGAGGTTACTGAATAATGGCTACATACTTATTTGTTACCTTCGCTATAACGGCTATTTTAGGTTTTCCGATTTGGGCAGTATTGGCCGCATCAAGTTTTATTGCGCTTACTTTAGGAAGCAATACGCCTCTCATTGTTGTTGTGCAGAGGTTATTTACGGCAGTTGACTCTTTCCCTATTCTTGCGGTTCCTCTTTTCATGATTGCAGGTAACCTTATGGAAACAGGCGGTATTTCAAGGAGGCTTATCAACTTCTGTGATTCTCTTTTAGGAAGCTTAACAGGCGGACTTGCAATGGTTGGCGTTTTGACATGTATGTTCTTCGCCGCTATTTCAGGTTCAGGCCCGGCTACTGTTGCCGCTATCGGCGGTATCCTTATACCTGCTATGGAAGAGGCAGGCTATGACAAGGCTTTTGCGGCTGCCGTTATGGCTGTTGCCGGCGCTATCGGCGTTATCATTCCTCCTTCTATACCTATGGTTAACTTCGGTGTTGTTGGTTCGGTTTCTATTTCAACATTATTCGCCGCTGGTTTCGGCCCTGGTATACTTGTAGGTATTTCTCTTATGATCGTTTGCTATGTAACTGCTAAAAAACGTGGATATGGCAAAGCTAATGCCACAAAGTTCTCATTGGCAAACGTAGGTAAAAAATTTATTGAAGCTTTTTGGGCGCTTTTGATGCCTGTTATTATACTTGGCGGTATTTACGGCGGTATTTTCACACCGACAGAGGCAGCGGCTGTTTCTGTTGTTTACGGTTTTGTTGTAGGCCTTGTTATTTACAGGGAAATGGACATCAAAAAAATACCTGGACTTTTTATGTCAGCAGGTAAGAGCACAGCAATGGTTATGATGATTATTGCAACGGCTGCAAGTTTCGGCTGGATACTTACATCTGAAAGGATTCCGGATGTTATTGCGGCAGCTATGATTTCAATTTCAAGCAACAAGATTGTTATACTTCTGCTTATCAACATCCTTCTTCTTATTGTTGGATGTCTTATGGAAACAACGGCGGCTATCATCATCCTTACGCCTATTTTCTTACCAATCGTTACACAGCTTGGCGTTAACCCTGTACATTTCGGTATCATCATGGTTGTTAACCTTGCAATCGGTATGTCAACGCCTCCGCTTGGCGTTAACTTGTTTGTTGCCTGCGGTATTGCTAAAGTATCTGTTGAACAGATTACAAAAGCTATTGTTTGGCTTCTTATTGCAAATATTATCGCGCTTTTACTTGTTACTTACATCGAGCCTATTTCGATGGGTATCCCGATGCTTATGGGAATTGCGTAAATTTGCTTGTTCAAAGGGCACAGAGAGATCTGTGCTCTTTTTTTGTAAAATAAAAATATTTTTATTTTAACAGTTTTATGGTATAATCGACATGTATTCATTAAAATTTAGGATTTATATTTTCTTGAAGAGGACTGTGTTGATATGAAAAAGCTTATTCTACTGCTTGCTCTTGCCGCATTTATACTTTCAGGGTGTTCTTCCGGAAGTAATGCCGAACAGGAAGAACGTTTTGTCCTTGAAACTGAACAACAGCAGGAATATAAAAATATTATTGATGAAACTTTAAAGAGCTATTATTGGTATTATGATGAAAGCAGTTTTGCATATTTTGAAAGCACTGTACCTCAAGAAAATGACAGCACGAAAGCGATGTTTGACGCTGTGAGGGAAAACGGTATGGAATTGAGTTCCAGCAGCGGAAAAAAAGCTGTTTTATATACGGTTGATTTAATACATTTTAACGGCAACAAAGCGGGAACGGCATATTTCTATTTTATCAGGGACGATTTGGCGGGTATGTATTATTCTGCCGAAGGAAACCCGGCAAGTGCATATGGTTTTGATACGAGGAATGTTTTTGCAAAAGGAACGGAATTTTTAAATTATGAATCGGATCTGCCTGAAATAGAATACACAAAGAACAATTCATGGAACCTGCCTGACGGTTTTATGTCGGAAGGGGTTGACAGCCGTGGGAATAAAGTATACTTAAATATTGCCGAAGGAAAACTTATGGTGTATCGTTTCAGAAATAATGCTTTTACTTTAATGCGCACGTCAAATTTTCCTTCGACAATGGGGATGGCCGCCGTATCGGCAACATTCTATGATGGGAATAAAATAGCCGTAATGCTTGGTGCTGTTGTTGAAAACCAGGTTGAAGGCGGAACTGCAAGAGTTATTTCCGAGAAGGTTATTTTTCTTGATGAAAATTATAATATTACAAATAAAGAGCTGCCGTTAACAAAAGATTCGTATACATGCATATCATCATTTAAAAACGGCCTTCTGCTGATAAACGATTCCAGCGGTGAATTCTATACTGAAAACGGCAATGGAGATTGGACTAGCAGTATAAGTTATAATATAAATGTGCAGGCCACAGCGTTTAAAGAAGCGGATCTTGATATGGACGGTGTGAGCGAGTTTATATTGACAGACGGCAAAGACTTGTTTATCTATAGAGAGGATGATCATAACTTTATTTGTATATGGAGAACAAACATATCCGTAGACAGTTTTTATGGATACATATACACCGGTGATACAAACGGCGACAATGCGGAAGAAATATATATTGCAGATAACACGGGAACGGCAATAAGGTATACTCTTTCAATAAATGGGCTTGTATCTAAAAATGAAGATATAAATTACGGAGATATGTTTTATGTTGGAGACTTTAATGACGATGGAAAAGCCGATTATATTAAGGTTGAAGGGGCTGAAAATCCTGAAAAAACACTGTTTATTGCAAAGTAGGAGAATTTAAACATGGAACATGAAATATATATGCGTGAAGCTGTAAATGAGGCCAAGAAAGCTTTTGAACTTGATGAAACGCCTATCGGAGCGGTTATTGTGCAGGACGGCAAAATAATCGGACGTGGATATAACAGGCGCAACAGCGAAAAAAACCCGCTTTGTCATGCTGAAATAATTGCTATAAATGAAGCGGCAAAATATATTGGGGATTGGCGTATAGAGAATTGTACAATTTATGTAACCGTTGAGCCGTGTCCGATGTGTGCCGGTGCTATTGTTCAGGCAAGGATTCCTACTGTTGTATTTGGCACTGAAAATGTTAAAGCAGGGTGCTGCGGTTCGGTTTTGAATTTGATGCAGCAGGAAAAGCTTAATCATCGGGCTGAGGTCATTTCCGATGTTTTAAAAGAGGAATGTAGCAGCCTTATGAAAGAGTTTTTTAAAAATATGAGAAAAAAGAGGCTGGGATAATTTTTTGAAAGGGTGGTTTAAATGAAAAGGTGTATATGCAGTAGTTTTTGTTCGGCTATGGGAATATTTACATTAGTGGCGTCGTTTTGTATTTTCCTTATTTCCGGATTTAAGAAAAAAAGTATGCTTAAGGCTTCACTTTTGCTTTTATCAGCCGCTTCTGCTTTTATAATCAACAATATTGATGAAGACAAGTAAAGGTATTGTCAGGCATAAATTGTGAATGGGGGAGGGGATGCCTAAGTGGAATACACACGGATTGTGCACACAATTTCGCCTGTTTTTAACAGTGAGTCAAAAATCCTGATACTTGGGTCTTTGCCTTCAGTCAAGTCAAGGGAGAACAATTTTTTCTATGGGCATCCGCAAAACAGGTTTTGGAAAGTAATTGCCGCTTTGGCTGGGAGCTTTGTGCCTGAAACCATAGAAGGGAAGAAAAAGCTTCTTATTGAAAACAGGATTGCTTTATGGGATGTAATTGCAGAATGTGACATAATAGGCTCAAGCGACAGCAGTATTAAAAATGTCGTTCCAAATAACCTTGAAGTTATACTTGAAACGGCAAATATTGAAAAAATATTCGCAAACGGATCAACCGCTTACAGGCTGTACGAAAAATACTGTAAAAACAGTTCAGCCGGCGGGCGCGAAGCTTTTAAGCTTCCGTCAACAAGCCCGGCAAACGCCGCATATTCATTCAGCAGGCTTGTTGAAAGCTGGAGCATAATTTTTTCATAAGGGCGTTTTTTGGCGGAAACAGATTACTTGACATTATAGGGCAAAGAATGTATAATAACTAGGCGTTGTAAATTTATTTATAGAAAGGCTTTTATGATATATAAATAAATTTTGAGTTTTATAGGCAATTAAATAGTTATAAAATTTCCGTGCTAGCCGGGGAATTAGCGGCTCCCTGTACCCACAACCCGCTATAGTGGGGGTGACGTCTGCTCCAGGCTCTGATTTTTTATGGTCTGCCCTTTGAAGAGAGCGTTGACAACTGAGTCTTGTGCAACAGGAACTTATGAACCGTGTCAGATCCGGAAGGAAGCAGCACTAAGTAACCACTTCTGTGTGCCGCAAGGTAGCTTGGTTCGAGCTAAGGACAAAGGTAACGCTTAGGGAAAAAGTGTCGAAAGCAGACGCACGGATTCATATATTTAACGGATGAAAAGAAATATACTTTTGTTTTGACTTTTATTTCTTTATTTTCGGTAAACAGAATTTTTTCTATTTGCCGAAAACGCGTTTATAAACGCCTTCTGTTCTTAGTAATTTCGTGTAGCGGAGTTATTATAGTTTAGACATGCGGGCGCACAGATATATTGGCTGTGCGCTTTTCTTTTATATTGTTTTAGAGGTGTTGTTATGTCATATACGGCTTTATATAGGAAATTCAGGCCGGGAACGTTCAGCGGTGTTGTCGGGCAGGAACATATTGTGCGTTCGCTCAAAAATCAAATAGCCTCCAAAAGAGTTTCGCACGCATACCTTTTTTGCGGCACGAGAGGAACGGGCAAAACTTCTACCGCTAAAATATTTGCAAAGGCAATAAACTGTCTTAGCCCGGAAAACGGCGAGCCTTGCGGTACATGCGAAATGTGCCGGGCTATTGACGAGGGTCGCAGTGTGAATGTTATTGAAATAGACGCGGCGTCAAATAACGGCGTTGATAACATAAGGGAAATCCGGGAGGAAGTTAAATATCCTCCCACGGAAGGAAAATTTAAGGTTTATATAATCGACGAGGTTCATATGCTTTCACAGGGGGCATATAACGCGCTGCTTAAAACGCTTGAAGAACCTCCGGAACATGTTGTGTTTATACTTGCCACGACAGATCCGCAAAAGGTCCCGGCAACGATACATTCGCGGTGCCAACGGTTTGATTTCAGGCGCATTACGACAGGGGAGATTGCGGCAACGCTTAAAAAATATATTGAAAGCGAAAATGCGGAAGTTGACAGCGACGCTTTGCATTATATAGCCGTACTTGCCGACGGTTCTATGCGTGACAGTCTTAGCATACTTGATCAATGTATGGCGTTCTATTTTAATGAAAAAATTACTCTCGGGAAAGTGCTGGACGTTACAGGTGCGGTAGATAATTCCGTATTTTTCGAGATAACGGATGCAATTATCAATAAGAACATTTCTAAGGCTATGGACATAATCGACGACGTTATTAATGCCGGAAGGGACATAAAGCAGTTTAACGAAAGTTATATTGTCCATTTAAGGAACCTTCTTATTGCGCTTACTGTTGATGAGCCGGATGCTGTGCTTGACATGCTTGAGGAAAATACAATAAAATTAAAAGAGCAGGCGCAGCGCGTTTCTTCCGCCGAACTTATAGAACTTATTAAAGTTTTTTCATCATTACAGCAGGAAATGCGTTATTCATCCAATCCACGGGTACTTTTGGAAGTTGAAATTATAAAGCTTGCCGCTGTAAATGAAGCGGTGGATTTGTCCGGGCTTGCGGCAAAAATCGCCAGGCTTGAAAGGCAGATCAAAAGCGGAAATTTTGCAGTCAGTTCGGATGGGGTAAAAAAAGGTGAAGTAAAAAAAGAAGTTCCTAAAAAGGAGAGGCCAAAAGCCCTCCCGGAAGATATTAAAAATGCGATAGAAAACTGGGAAGCTATCAGAACAGGCTTTAATGTTATTACTGCCGAACTTCTAAAGGAATGTTTTCCCGGATATATGGAAGACGGACGGGTGACAATAGTTTGTGCAAATTCGGCTATAGAAAAGCTTATTAAAGAACGTATGCCTAAAATCAAAGAGGCTTTTGACACGAAGCTCAGCAAAGATTTTGACATAAAAACAACGACTAAAGAGGAATTTGAAGCATGGGAAAGAATGACATATGGTGAACCGGATGAAGGAAACGATCCTGAATTTGACAGTCTTATGTCAAGCTATATACCGGATTTAGATTTCGAATAATATTAAAATTTTAAAACAGGAGGAATTTGGAATGGCAAAAGGCGGTTTTGGCGGTATGGGAATGGGTATGAACATGAATAATCTTATGAAACAGGCCCAGAAAATGCAGAAACAAATGGAGGAGGCTCAGGCTTCATTATCCGAAAAAACTATAGAAACGACATCGGGCGGCGGGGCTGTTAAAATTGTTATTACTGGTAAAAAAGAAATACAGTCCATAAAAATAAATCCGGAAGTAGTTGATCCGGATGATGTGGAAATGCTTGAAGATTTAATGATTTCTGCCGTTAACGAGGCTATACGCCAGGCTGACGAACTTGCAAACAGCACAATCGGAAAAATCACAGGCGGCATTGGAAACGGTATGTTCTGATTAAAAGGGGAATAAGCAATGAATTTTTACGGCAATCCTATAACAAGGCTGATTGAGGAGCTTTCCGGACTGCCCGGTATAGGCGGCAAAAGCGCGCAGAGGCTTGCGTTTTATATAATAAATATGCCTAAGGAAAAGGCGTATGCGCTTTCCGAAGCGATTAGGGACGCAAAGGAAAACATTAAATATTGTTCGGTTTGCTGCAACCTTACTGACGATGATCCGTGCTATATTTGCGATAATCCAAAACGAAACCATAAAATAATAATGGTAGTGGAAGATCCGCGGGATATGGCGGCGTATGAAAAAACAAGGGAGTTTAACGGAGTTTATCATGTGCTTCACGGCGCAATTTCTCCTATGCTTGGAATAGGACCGCAGGATATTAAAATAAAAGAGCTTTTGGAAAGGGTTGGAAAAGAGGATACAGATGAAGTTATAATTGCCACAAATCCGAATGTTGAGGGCGAAGCTACGGCAATGTATATAAACAAGCTTTTGAAGCCCTTGGGAGTTAAAGTTACGAGGATTGCAAACGGCGTTCCCGTAGGCGGGGATTTGGAATATATCGACGAGGTTACTTTATCGAGGGCTCTTGAAGGCCGCCGAGAAATGTAATTCGGCGTTGCATGTTTGAAATTGCCGTAAAATACGGGCAAATCCTTTAAAATTTATTGAGGTTCCTAATTGGAGGTATTGCGATGAGCACAGCTGATAAAATATTTATTGAAAACTGTAGGGACATAATTGAAAACGGCTATTCAACGGAAAATGAAAAAGTACGCCCCGTGTGGGAGGACGGTACGCCGGCATATACAATTAAGCGTTTCGGAGTGGTCAACAGATATGACCTTTCAAAAGAATTTCCTATTACAACCCTTAGATATACAAATTGGAAAGCCGCTATAGATGAACTGCTGTGGATTTGGCAGAAAAAAAGCAACAAAGTTTCAGAGCTTAACAGCCACATCTGGGATGAATGGGTTGGCCCGGACGGCACAATTGGAAAAGCATACGGTTATCAGCTGGGAGTTAAACATAAATATGCCGAGGGGGAATTTGATCAAGTTGACAGGGTTCTTTACGACCTTAAAAACAACCCATACAGCAGGAGGATAATGACAAATATCTATAACTTCCAGGATCTGCATGAGATGAACCTTTATCCGTGCGCATACAGTATGACTTTTAATGTAACGGGAAATAAGCTGAACGCTATACTGAACCAACGCAGCCAGGATACGCTGATGGCAAATAACTGGAATGTCGTTCAGTATTCTGTGCTTGTTCATATGTTTGCCCAAGTCAGCGGCCTTGAAGTAGGGGAACTTGTCCATGTTATAAGCGATATGCATATATATGACAGGCATATTGAAATGGTTAAGGAGCTTATAAGCCGTGAACCGTTGCCTGCTCCTAAATTCAAAATGAATAAGGAAATTAAAAATTTTTATGATTTTACGGTTGACGATTTTGAAATTACAGACTACAATTACGGCAAAAGCTTAGGGAAAATACCGGTTGCCATATAGGAGGGCTTTTTATGATACAGATTGTAGCGGTTGACGAAAGGTGGGCCATAGGCATAGACGGCGGGCTTTTGACCGATCTGCCTGAAGATATGAAATTTTTCAGGGAAACGACTCAGGATTCCGTTATAATTATGGGCAGGAAAACCCTGCTTTCATTTCCAAACGGCAAACCGCTTAAAAATAGGATAAATATAGTTATAACAAAAGATAAAAATTTTGAAGAAAGCGGGGCTGTAATCTGCCACAGCATTGAAGAGGCCGTTGATATTGCGGAAAATTACAAAGACAAAAAAGTGTTTGTGGTAGGCGGGGGAACTGTTTACAGGCAGATGCTTAAATATTGCGACACGGCTTATATAACAAAAATTTATAAAACGTTTGAAGAAGCCGACACATTTATTGACAACCTTGACGAACTTCCGGAGTGGAAAGTTGAAAGTGAAAGCGAATTAAAGGAATATAATGGTTTAGGCTTTAGGTTTATAACTTACAAAAGGATATAGATTTTTAAGAAAGAAGTGTTTTATATGGTTAATGCAAGTATTGCGATACAGGTTTTGCCGGATACGCTTGACGATAACGAAACGGTCCGCATTGTTGACGAAGTTATTGCCTATATTGAAAGCACGGGGCTTAAATTTTTCGTTTCCCCTTTTGAAACAACCGTAGAAGGAGATTACGACAGGCTGATGGAAATTGTTAAGCAATGCCAGCTTATAGCCGTTAAGGCGGGCGCTCCGGGAGTTAAAAGCTATGTGAAAATATTTTTTAACCCGAATGAGGAAATACTTACTATAAATGACAAAATTGATAAGTACATAGATAAAAACTGTGACGAATTGAATAAGTAGCGTTTAAAGCCGCAAGTTTTGTAAGGGTTTAAAGCTTGAAACATGCGGCTTTTATTTTATTATTGATATATGCGGACTGACGGCATGGGGGGTTATCGTGTTATATAGTGAAAAGCGTTAAAATCGGATATAAAAAACAAATGCGGCGTATCTTTAATTTATATTTAAAGATACGCCGCATTTACTTTTTTCAATAGTTTTTCCATATCATTTATTTTACGAAATTCAACAAATATTAAAAGTGTGAATTTAATAGTGTTTTGTTTACGGCTTTGGCTGTATTTTTAACTGCGTTTATCAATTATGAAAGATTATCATAATTTAATCATTTTCATTATTGAATAAATATAGGAAATATTTTTTGCTTGAATTGAAGGGATATTTTAAATAAATTTATTGCTTTAATTTTTACGGCAGATTTTAATGGTTAAAAGTTTACGGCAGGTTTTTCGATTTTTTATTGCCTTAATTGAAGAGAATAAAATTCATCTATTGACAAAAACTAATAAAGCGAATACAATAATACTATACCCCCAGAGGGGTGTATGAAAGGGTGTGATTTTTTGAAAGATAAATTTGACGTTACGGGCATGACGTGCAGTGCATGCAGCGCCCATGTTGAAAAAAGCGTATCTAAGATAGACGGAGTAAACAGTGTCGCCGTTAACCTTCTTCAAAATTCCATGGTTGTCGATTATGACGAAAGCAAAACAGGGATTGATGAAATTATTTCGGCTGTGGAAAAGGGAGGGTACGGAGCTTCAAAAGCCGGCTCTGCCGAAACGCATGCAAAACCTAAAAATATTGCGGAAGATGAAATTAAAAATATGAAGCGCAGGCTTATTATTTCCTTTGCATTTTTGATACCTCTATTTTATATTTCCATGGGACATATGATGGGGGCGCCGCTTCCGTCGATATTAACTGACGGCGAGAATATGATGGTGTTTGCTTTGACTCAGCTTATACTCACCTTGCCTATAATGTATGTAAATGACAAATACTTTAAAAACGGTTTCAAAAGCCTTTTTAACAAGGCTCCCAATATGGATTCGCTTATTGCGATAGGCGCGACTGCCGCGGCCGGATACAGTATTTACGCAATATTTAAAATGGGATACTATTTGGGGCATGGGAATATGGAAATGGCCCATGCAAATATGATGGATTTGTACTTTGAGTCGGCCGGTATGATACTTGCGCTTATTACACTTGGAAAATTCCTTGAAACAAGATCGAAAGGCAAAACAAGCGAAGCTATCGAAAGACTTCTTGACTTAGCGCCGAAAAAAGCGACTGTTTTCAGAAACGGAAAAGAAGAGGTTGTTCCTGTTGAGGATGTTTCGGCCGGAGATATTGTTATTGTTAGGCCCGGGGAAAGCATACCCGTTGACGGAATAATTACGGAAGGCGCTTCCTCGGTTGACGAGGCGGCTATTACAGGAGAAAGCATACCCGTAGAAAAGGCTGTCGGAGATAAAGTTATTTGCGCTACAATCAATAAGACCGGAAGTTTCCGATTTGAAGCTACAAAAGTCGGCGGGGATACGACTCTTGCGCAAATAGTTAAACTTGTTGAAGAAGCGTCGAGTTCAAAGGCTCCCATAAGTAAACTTGCAGATAAGGTTGCCGGCGTATTTGTACCGATAGTAATATGTATTGCGATTGCATCTGCGGCCGTATGGCTCTTTTTAGGGCAGGGTGCAAGCTTTGCGCTTTCAATAGGCATTGCGGTGCTTGTTATTTCATGCCCGTGTGCCCTTGGGCTTGCAACGCCTACGGCTATTATGGTGGGAACGGGAAAAGGCGCGGAAAACGGAATACTTATCAAAAGCGCTGAAAGCCTTGAAACGGCGCATCTTATTAAAACGGTTGTTCTTGATAAAACGGGAACCGTGACCGAGGGCGCGCCGAAAGTGACGGATATAATATGCGCCGAAGGAATAAATGAGAATGAGCTTTTAAAAATTGCGGCCTCTGCCGAAAAGTATTCAGAACACCCTTTGGCCGAAGCTATCATGAAGAAAGCCGAAGAAATAGGGATAGAAGCGGAAGATGTAACCGGTTTTCAAGCTGTAAGCGGACGGGGGCTGAACTGTGTGTTTAACGGAAGCCGTATTGTAGCCGGAAATGCGAAAGCTATGGAAGAAAACGGCATTGAAGCCGGCAATTTTGAAGAAAAGGCCAACAGCCTTGCCCTTGAGGGAAAAACGCCGTTGTATTTTGCCAAAGACGGAAATATAATCGGTATTATCGCCGCTGCCGACGTTGTTAAAAAGAACAGCAGAAAAGCTGTTGAGCTTCTTGAAAAAGATGGTATTGAAGTTGTAATGCTTACAGGCGACAATGCTAAAACTGCGGAAGCGATACGCCGGCAGGTCGGTATCAGCCGCGTTATAAGCGAAGTTATGCCTGAAGATAAGGAACGGGAAATAAGAAGGCTTCAGGAAGAAGGAAAAAAGGTTGCCATGATTGGGGACGGAATCAACGACGCGCCTGCTCTTGCAAGGGCGGATGTAGGCATTGCTATCGGCGCGGGGACAGACGTTGCCATCGAATCGGCGGATATAGTCCTTATGAAAAGCGATCTTTTAAGCGCGGTGGAAGCTATCGAACTGAGCAGGGCTACAATAAAAAATATTAAACAGAACCTTTTCTGGGCGTTTTTCTACAATGTTATAGGAATACCCGTTGCCGCCGGGATTTTATATCCGTTCTTTGGAATAAAGCTTAATCCAATGGTCGGAGCGGCGGCAATGAGCCTGAGTTCTGTATTTGTTGTTACAAACGCTCTGAGGCTTAGGTTTTTTAAGCCTTCGTTTGGAGCTTTAAATATAGAAAATCCACAAAGTGAAATTAAAAAGGAGGAACCAAGAATGAAAGAAAAAACAATGATTATTGAAGGAATGTCATGCTCGCACTGCACGGGCAGGGTTGAAAAGGCATTAAACAGTTTAGACGGCGTAAGCGCTGTTGTAAGCCTTGAAGGCAAGAGCGCGTCGGTTAAGCTTTCAAAAGATGTAAGCGACGAAACTCTTATAAATGCCGTTACGGAAGCGGGATATGAAGTTAAGGAAATCAAATAATTCATCGGCAGGGCGGATTTAAAATATTAACAATTAGATTATGCCGAAATGTATTAAGAGGTTTGCCAAACTTAATGTTTTGGATTAAAAAATGCGCTTTGTTTATGCACAAAAAGAGTATTAAACACTGATTGAATAAATATTTTTTAATTTAATATTATAAATGTACTATAAGGCTCAAAACATTGTTTTGGGCCTTATAGGCCGACAGCAAAAATATGTTAGGGGGAGTTTTATGCAGGCGGACAAAGCAGTTATAACAAGGCTTATTAAAACTGCGAGAGGACAGCTTGACGGTATACTTAAAATGGTTGAGGACGACAGATATTGCATTGACATTTCAAATCAGATTTTGGCGGCGGATGCAATTTTGAGAAAAGCAAACAGGGAAATTGTGAGGGCTCATATGAAGGGCTGCGTTAAAAGCGCATTTGAGGATGGAGATTCCGACAAAAAAATAGATGAGCTTGTGGATATGATAGATAAGATGACAAAATAGGTGGATTATGAAAGAAAAGTACAGTTTTAATGAGTTCGTAGATATAATAAAGGTTTTAAGAAGTGAAAACGGATGTCCTTGGGATAAGGAACAAACGCATGAAAGCCTTAGAGCCGCCATGATTGAGGAAGCGTATGAAGCAGTTGACGCCATTGATAAAAACGATATGAATAACCTTTGTGAAGAACTTGGCGACGTTTTGATGCAGGTTGTTTTCCATGCCGGGATAGAAGCTGAGAAAGGCGGATTTACTATTGACGATGTCATAGACGGCATAAGCAGGAAAATGATATTAAGGCATCCCCATATATTTGCAGGCGAAACGGCGGAAACGGCGGAGGATGTTCTGGAAAAATGGGAAAAAATAAAGAAAAAAGAAAAGGGATTTAAAACTCAAACGGAAATTATGGAAGCGGTGCCTAAAGCTCTTCCGGCCTTAATAAGAGCTAAAAAAATACAGTCAAAAGCGGCGGATGTAGGATTTGATTTTGAAAATACACGGGAGGCCGTAGAAAAACTTGATGAAGAAATACAGGAATTTAAAAACGCCCTATACTTTAATGATGGCGGTACAGCGGAAGAATTTGGAGATATTTTATTCTCATTAGTTAATATTTCAAGGTTTTTAGGCATAAATGCAGAGTTTTCCTTGACAAATGCATCAGAAAAGTTTATAAATAGATTTAGGTATATTGAGGGGTGTGCTCTTTTGAAGGGGAAAAACATTGAGGAATTAACCATTGATGAAATGAATGAGATCTGGGAGGACGCCAAACAATATAATTTAAATTCTATTCAAGGGAGGAAATACAATGAATAAGGCAGAATTAATCGCCGCTATGGCTGAAAAGGCTGAATTAAGCAAGAAGGATGCCGAAAAAGCATTGAAAGCTTTTGAAGATGTAGTTGCGGAGGAACTTAGAGCAGGCGGTAAAATCCAATTAGTGGGCTTCGGTACATTTGAAGTTGCCGAAAGGGCTGCCAGAGAAGGCAGAAACCCGCAGACAGGCGAAACAATGAGCATTGCCGCATCAAAAGCTCCTAAATTTAAAGCCGGAAAAGCTTTGAAGGATTCTGTAAACGAATAAAAATATTGCTTTGCCTGTACGAAAGAAGTACAGGCTTTTTTATTATTTTGGAGGTAAGCCTATGCGTCTTGATAAATTCCTTAAAGTTTCAAGGATAATTAAAAGAAGAACCGTTGCAAACGAAGCGTGCGACGCAGGACGGGTGTCCGTTAACGGAAAAGCGGCAAAAGCTTCTGTTGACGTTAAAATCGGAGATGTAATAGAAGTGCGTTTCGGAAACAATATAACAAAAATAGAGGTTTTGAGTATATCGGAAAATCCGCGTAAGGAAGAAGCGGCAAATATGTACAAAAGTATTCAATAACGCCAAGCATATATGTTTTTTGGTATGTTAAGGCAAAAGGGCATAAAATTGTTTTATTTATACGTTTTTATGTCCTTTTTTTTATGTAAACTATAACTTTTATACATTGTTTTTTAACTTTCCGCAGGGAAGGTGCTGAAAGTGACAAAGCTTATATTTACGCCGTTTACAAGGCTTTTTTGCTTGTAAATGAATGGAATTTGTGGTATAATAATTACAACAAATGTATGGACAAAACAGCCTTCGATATGGGCTGTTTTGTTAAGTTAATAAATATATTTTTTGGACACGGTACGGCATTTTGCGGCATAATTATTTAAAGCATATGTTTTTATGGCAATAATATTTATAATTGACGTTTAAATTTTTATATGCATGCGGTTTTTGCCGCCTCATTTTTAATTTTAGCGCAAGATTGGCTTTTTGCCTATTACCGCTGTTTTCAAGGGGAGAAAATAATGGCTAATGAATACAATGAAAATCAAATACAGGTTCTTGAGGGGCTTGAGGCGGTGCGCAAACGTCCCGGTATGTATATTGGTTCAACAAGCGCCAAAGGGCTCCATCATCTCGTTTATGAAATCGTCGATAATGCGGTTGACGAAGCTTTGGCCGGCTACTGCAGTGAAATTGACGTGACAATAAGCAACGGCAATGTTATAACAGTTAAGGACAACGGGCGCGGTATTCCAACGGGGATACATCATCAAAAGGGAATTTCAACTGTTGAAGTTGTATTCACTATTCTCCATGCAGGCGGAAAGTTCGGCGGAGGGGGATACAAGGTATCGGGCGGCCTCCACGGCGTCGGCGCGTCGGTTGTAAACGCTTTAAGCGAATGGCTGGACGTTGAAGTTTACAGGGACGGAAAAATTTATAAACAGAGATTTGAGAGGGGAACTCCTGTAACAAAGCTTGAGATTGTCGGCGACAGCAGTGAAACGGGAACTTTGATTTCATTCAAGGCCGACGGCGAAATTTTTGATACGACGGATTATGAGTATGATACATTAAAGCAAAGGCTCAGGGAAACTGCATTTCTTACAAAAGGAATTAAAATAAATCTTGTGGATAACCGCGACGGGATTGAACAGAAAAACAGTTTCCACTATGAGGGCGGCATTAAGGAATTTGTGCAGTATATTAATAAAAACCGTACGCCTATTTACGATAAGATTTTTTACGCGGAGGGCGAACGGGACGGAACTCTTGTTGAAGCGGCATTCCAACACAACGACGGATTTACGGAAAGCGTATACACTTTTGTTAATAATATAAATACTACTGACGGCGGAACTCATCTTGTAGGCTTCAGAAGCGGGGTGCTAAGAACGCTTAACAGTTACGGCCGCAAGATGGGACTTCTTAAAGAAACCGACAAAAACCTTTCCGGCGACGATATAAGGGAAGGTCTGTCGTGCGTTATAAGCGTTAAGGTAAGCGACCCTCAGTTTGAGGGACAAACGAAAACAAAACTCGGAAACAGCGAAGTTAAAGGCGCGGTAGACAGTGTTGTAAGCGAGAATTTAACATATTTCCTTGAGGAGAACCCTTCGATAGCCAAAACTATATTTGAAAAGGGGCTTATTGCATCCCGTGCAAGGGAAGCGGCAAAAAAGGCCAGGGAGCTTGTACGCCGTAAAACAGGGCTTGAGAATACACGGCTTCCGGGCAAACTTACCGACTGTACCAGCAAGGATCCTTATGAATGTGAGATTTATATTGTCGAAGGAAATTCCGCAGGCGGAAGCGCTATAAAGGCAAGAAATCCAAAAACTCAGGCCATACTGCCGCTTAGGGGCAAAATACTGAATGTTGAAAAAGCGCGCTTGGACAGGATTTTAAGCAGTGAAGAAATTAAAAATATGATTACTGCTTTCGGAACAGGGATTTCAGAAGAATTCGATATCGGAAAGCTCAGGTATCATAAAATTGTTATTATGACTGACGCCGATGTTGACGGCGCGCATATAAGGACATTACTGCTGACGTTCTTTTACAGATATATGCCGAAACTTATCGAGGACGGCAAAGTTTTTATTGCCCAGCCGCCGCTTTATAGGGTTGAAAAAAACAAAGAACATTATTATGTTTATGACGACGCACAGCTTGAACAGCTTTATGCCGAAATAGGACGCACAGGGATTAAAGAAGTGCAGCGTTATAAGGGCCTTGGCGAAATGGACTTTGACCAGCTTAGGGATACGACAATGGCTGTTGAACACAGGATATTAAAAAGGGTTGATATCGACGACGCTATTTTGGCTGATGAGATTTTCAGTATGCTTATGGGGGACAGTGTTGAACCCAGGCGTGAATTTATAGCGGAAAATGCCAAGTATGCCGATATGGATTTTTAAACACATGGCGGAAAGGAATTATTAAATGAGTGACGAATTGAATAAGGAAATTGACAAAGTCGTTTCCGTTGATATAAATGAGGAAATGAAACAATGCTATATCGACTATGCCATGAGCGTTATTGTTGCCAGAGCTCTGCCGGATGCAAGGGACGGCCTTAAACCGGTTCAAAGGCGTATACTTTACGCTATGAACGAGATGAACCTTGATCCTAATAAAGGATATAGGAAATCGGCCCGTATTGTCGGCGAAACGATGGGTAAATACCACCCTCACGGCGACAGCTCCATTTATCAGGCAATGGTTAGGATGGCTCAGAATTTTTCAATGAGGTATATGCTTGTTGACGGACACGGCAACTTCGGCTCAATAGACGGTTATGGAGCCGCGGCAAGCAGGTATACCGAGGCAAGGATGTCGAAAATAACCGCCGCAATGCTTGCCGATATTGAAAAAGATACGGTTGAGTTTATACCTAACTATGACGAAAATGAAAAGGAACCCGTAGTTCTGCCTTCAAGGATACCGAATCTGCTTTTAAACGGTTCGTCAGGTATAGCGGTGGGTATGGCGACTAACATACCGCCGCATAATTTAGGTGAAGTAGTAGACGGCGTTGTGAAAATGATTGACAACAAAATAGACGGCCGCGAAACGGAAGTTGAGGAACTTATGGAATTTATAAAGGGTCCGGATTTTCCAACGGGTGCTTCGATTTTGGGCAGAAGCGGCATACGCGCGGCATACAGAACGGGACGCGGAAAGATTATTGTAAGAGCTTTAGCGGAAATAGTACAAATGCCCAACGGCCGTGAAAAGATTGTTGTTACGGAAATACCTTATATGGTTAATAAGCTCAGGCTTATCGAAAAAATTGCCGAGCTTGTTAAGGATAAAAAAATCGACGGTATAAGCGATATTTATGATGCTTCTGCTGGCGATGATATAGAAATTGTAATAGAACTGAAAAAAGACGTTAACGCCAATGTAATTTTAAACCAGCTTTATAAGTTTACACAGTTGCAGGAAAGCTTTGGGGCAATTATGCTTGCCCTTGTGGATGGAAAACCTAAAGTCCTCAATTTGAAGGAAATACTTGAGGAATACCTAAAGCATCAAGAGGACGTTGTTACAAGGCGAACAAAGTTTGATCTCGATAAAGCTGAGAAAAGGGCGCATATACTTGAAGGCCTCAGGATTGCTATTGATAATATTGACGAAGTTATAAGAATTATACGCACAAGCTATGACAATGCCAAAGAGCGTCTTATGGAGCGTTTCAGCCTTTCGGAAATTCAGGCGCAGGCTATACTTGAAATGCAGTTAAGACGGCTTCAAGGGCTTGAACATGAGAAAATTGATAATGAATATAATGATTTAATGGTAAAAATTAAGTATTACAAAGAAATACTCGGCGATCAAAACAAGCTTCTCGGCGTAATAAAGTCTGAAATCTTGCTTTACAAAGAAAAGTATAATGACGAAAGAAGAACAAGTATAATAAATAACCCGGGTGAAATCGACATTGAGGATTTAATTGAGGAAGAAACAAGCGTTATAACGCTTTCAAACCTCAATTATATTAAACGTACGCCTCTTGATACTTATAAAAGCCAAAACAGGGGAGGAAAGGGCATTATCGGAATGCAGACCAGGGAAGAAGATTTTGTTAAAAGCCTTTTTGTTTCTTCGACCCATGATACGATATTGTTCTTTACAAACCTCGGCAGGGTTTATAAAATTAAAGGTTACCAGATACCGGAAGCCGGAAGAACGGCAAGGGGGATGGCAATGGTTAACTTGCTTGAAATATCTGCCGGGGAAAGTATAACGGCCGTGATACCTGTTAAAGAATTCAGCGAGGATAAATACCTTGTTATGGTTACTAAGAACGGTATAATAAAGAAAACTGATATGATGAGTTATGCAAATATCAGAAAAGGCGGCCTGAACGCTATAAATCTTAAAGATGAAGATGAGCTTATAAGCGTTCTTATTACAGAAGACAACGATGATATATTTGTGGCTACTCATAATGCAATGGGCATAAGATTTAAAGCTGAAGATGCGAGGGCTATGGGAAGGGTTGCCACGGGAGTACGGGCAATTAAACTACGCGGCGACGACTTTGTAATATGCGCCGATATTATAACAGACGACATGAAAGTTCTTAATGTAACTGAGAACGGATATGGCAAGCGTACTGTTGCGAGCGAGTTCAACACTCAAAACAGAGGCGGCATAGGCGTTAAAATTCATCAGATAACTGAAAAAACAGGCAAACTCGTTTCAATAGTTATGGTAAATGAGAATGAAGAGGTTATGCTTATAACAAGCGACGGCGTAATAATAAGACTTCGCGGAGCCGATATATCAACATATGGGCGCACAAGCCAGGGCGTTAAGCTTATGAACCTTGATAGCGGCGTTAAAGTTGTCGGAGTGGCAAAAATAAATGAGGACGACGTAGTTTGTGCAGAAAACGCCGAAACGGAATCTTCGGATGAAATAGTAATTACAAAAGCTTTTGATGATGAAGAGAAAATATAAAAACAAAACTTTTGACTAAACCGGTTAATTTTGTATAGGCAATAAAAGCGGTATTTAAGGCATATCATGTTTCAGAATATTCGACGATAACATATATAAAAGACGGCATTAATTAATGCCGTCTTTTTAAGTTGATTCACATGAGATTTTTTATGTTATAAATTGAAAACTTTATTTTTTCTCGAACATTTCTTTACCAACGCCGCAAAGAGGGCATTCATAATCGTCGGGAAGATCCTCGAATTTTGTGCCGGGAGCTATTCCGTTATCCGGATCGCCTTTTTCTTCATCATAAACATATTCGCATACAGTGCATACATATTTTGCCATTTTAACTCCTCCTTTAATTAAATGTTTTCAACTAACTTTTCGATTTCTTTGAGTTTTTCTTTTGTTGGCCTATATAAAACCTTGATTGGATCAAGGATTATATCAAACTTGCATTTACTCAGGATGTCGTTAATCTGATCGACGCTTTGTCCTCCCCAGCCGTAAGAACCGAAAGCAAAAGCTTTTTTGCCGTTTGGCGAAAGGCCTTTCATATATGTTAAAAATGCGGCTACTGTAGGAAGCATGTTGTTGTTAAGCGTAGGGGAGCCTACGGCTATATATTGTGCTTTTAATATATCGGTCATTATATCGGAAATATGAACGTTTTTTAAATCGCAGAACTGTACCTTTACGCCTTTGTTTTTAAACCCTTCGAGGACGGCTTTTGCAATGGTTTCGGTTGACTGCCACATTGAGTCGTAGACAATAACGGCGCTTTCTTCGGGAGCGCTGTCGGCAAAATATTCGTACATGTCCATTAGTTCTTTAACATATTTTCTTACTATCAGGCCATGGCCTGTGGCAAACATTTCAATATCAAAGTTTCTTAAAGCGCTTACGGCTTTTTTCGCCTGAATTCCGTAAGGCATTAATATATTTGCATAATACTTTTTTGCTTCATGCATAAAAATTCCATAATCGTTCTGATCGTCAAACTTATTGCTTGATGCAAGATGCTGGCCAAAGGCGTCGTTTGAAAAAAGGATTTTTTCTTCGGGGCAATACGTTACCATACTGTCGGGCCAGTGGAGCATAGGCGTAAGGAGAAAAGAAAGGCTTCTTTTTCCTATGGAAATTATATCCCCGTTTTTAACGGGCATAAATTTGAAACTTTTTCCGTAATGGGCCTCAAGCCCTTTCAAGCCGTTTGGATCGGATGTTACTATGGTAGCGTTGGGAGCCATATCGTAAATTATGGCAAGGGAGCCGGAATGATCCGGTTCGACATGATTTGAAATGATATAGTCGATTTTGGCAGGGTCTATTATCTCGCTGATACGTGCAATAAGTTCGCCTGCAAACATTTCTTTGACAGTATCGATAAGGGTTATTTTATCATCAATTATAAGGTAAGCGTTGTAAGAGGTACCGCGGTTTGTAGAATATCCGTGAAAGTTGCGGACATTCCAGTCTACCGCACCGACTTCATAAATTCCTTTTTTAACTTCCGTTACATTCATGTATAACATCTCCTTTGTTTTAATAAGACGTGATGCATATGTCGGCTTTAACCATTATGGTTCTATTATAATAGTATTGTTCAGAAAAAGCCAGAATATGTATAAATTTATTGTACTCATTGTGAAAATATAAGCAGTTGAACAATTTAGAACTATTATATTGTTCAACTGCTTTGCGGCTATAATATATTTTTAGATTTATCTTCTTCTTTTAGGAAATGTCCGGTGGACGGCAGTTTTGCAGCTCTGTAATATTCTGTGTTGCCGCTTTCAAATTCTTCGGCAGGCATAATCTTTGATATAGAGCTGTTCTTTTTAAGCGTATATACCTGAATTCCGGCAGCGTTTTTTGTGGCTGAAAGAGGGATCAACGAAGTGTTAATAAGGCAGGCTTTGTCGGCATCCCTTATTATTATATAATCTATGTCTTTATCAATTTTTTCCATATATAATACAGGAGATTTTGAAGAGTAGGCGTTTATTAGCCTTTTCCTGTTAGTTTTTGTATAGTATGCGTTAAGAGGAACTTTTGCGGCTTTTCCGTTTTCAAACATATAAACCATATTTCCGCTGTAATCGTATGTCGCCGCCATATAAATAATCTTTTCTTCATTGTCAAGGCCGAGAAGGTTGTTGAGATATTCCCCCAGCATGCTGGCTTTACATTCGGCTATATCGTTAGCTTTCATTTTATATACGTTCTGCATGTTGGAAAAAAATAATATCTCGGCTCTGTTTGTAGTTTCCGTTTCCGAGATTATCTTATCGTCGTCTTTCAACTTTTGTTCGCCTGAAGAACGCATTGAAACGAGGGTGATTTTTTTAAAATAATTATGTTCTGTAAGGAAGAGTTTGATCCCGTAATCTTCTATAGTATCCTCGGCGGATATTTCATCAATTTCACTGTGTGGCACAATCGAAGTTTTACGATCCTTATGAAATTTTTTTGAAACGGATTTGAGCTGGGAGCAGATAAGGTTTTTAATTTTTGTATTGCTACCAAGCGTTTCCGTAAGGCTTTTTATTTCCGAACGGAGGCTGTCTATTTCTTTCAAGCGGTTCATTATATATTCTTTGTTGATGTTTCTTAAACGTATTTCAGCTATATATTCGGCCTGTATTTCATCAATTCCAAAGCCTTTCATAAGGTTTGGGACAACCATTGTTTCAAGCTCTGTTTCACGGATTATTTTAATTGCCTTATCAATGTCTAAAAGTATTTTTTGGAGCCCTTCAAGAAGATGAAGTTTCGCCTCCTTTTTATTTATATCATATGAAAGCTGGCCTTTAATGGATGAAGTCCTGAAATCGATCCATGCGTCAAGTATACCTTTAATTCCAAGGGTTTTCGGATGGCCGTCTATAAGCAAATTAAAATTGCAGCTGAATGAATCCATAAGAGGAGTTTGTGAATACAGCTTATGCATTAGAACGTCGACTTTGGTATTCTTTTTGACGTCAATCGCTATTTTAAGGCCGCCGAGGTCTGTTTCATCGCGGACGTCCGTTATATCCCTGATTTTTCCTGTCCGTACAAGGTTGATAATTTTGTCTATTATTGCTTCTATTGTCGTAGTATATGGTATTTCCGTTATTTCCACACAGCTGTTTTCGCTGTCAAAATTATATTTGGCTCGTATTTTGAAACTGCCTCGGCCGGTATCGTAAATTTGGCGCATTTCGCTTTCGTTATATATAATTTCTCCGCCGGTGGAAAAATCAGGAGCTTTAAGAATATCAGCTATATTGCATTTAGGGTTTTTGATGTAAGCGGCTGTCGCGTCGCATATTTCGCTCAAATTAAAGCTGCATATGGAACTGGCCATGCCGACTGCTATTCCCTGATTTGGATTTACAAGTATATTAGGAAATGTTGTCGGCAGGAGAACAGGCTCTTTTGTTGAACCGTCATAGTTATCGGCAAATTCAACCGTATTTTTTTCTATATCGTTAAATATTTCGCTGCAAATCGGCGCAAGCTTAACTTCCGTATACCTTGGAGCGGCATACGCCATATCTCTTGAATACTGTTTTCCGAAATTCCCTTTACTGTCTATAAAAGGGTGGAGGAGAGCGCTGTTGCCCTCGGTAAGGCGCACAAGGGTTTCATATATTGCGCTGTCGCCGTGAGGATTAAGGCGCATGGTTTGGCCGACTACATTGGATGATTTTGTACGGCTTCCGCTCATAAGGCCCATTTTATACATTGTGTAAAGAAGCTTGCGGTGCGAAGGCTTAAAGCCGTCTATTTCGGGAATTGCGCGGGAAACTATTACGCTCATGGCATATGGCATATAGTTCAGCTCTAATGTATCGGTTATGTTTTGTTCATATATTTTTTCTTCAACAACTGTTTCGGGCTGTTTGTTTTTCTTTTTGGCCATGTAATATTCTCCTTTGGCCGCCGCCGCTATCTGGGAAACGGCGTCGGTGTTTATGCGGCGTCATATGATAAATTGAGAATAACGCCTAAAATAAATTATGAAACTCCTGCAATTATGAAGCGGGAGGTTTTTATAATAATCAGTTTCAGAAACTTTTTATGTATAATTATGAGTCAATAATAATATGTTAAACTTATAATTATATTATTTTTTTACCATGTTATATTAAATATAGTATACATAAAAATCATATATTTTGTATAATCATGTTTGTATAACAGCGCTTTTTATGAAGGACTGCCGAAAAGTCATAGTATTAATTTACGGCAGTCCATGGATGCGCTATGCTAATTCGCTGAAATCAATATATAAATGACCGTTTTCTTCTATATACTCTTTGCGGCCTTTAAGGTTTTCTCCAAGCAAAAGTTCAAATTTTTCCTGTGTGAGGGTTATATCTTCGGGCATAACCTGTATAAGCCTTCTGGTTGCGGGGTTCATTGTTGTTTCCCACATCATTTCGGGCTGGTTTTCACCAAGGCCTTTTGAACGCTGGATTGTATATTTCCCTTTTATTTTTGAGATAACGGATGCTTTTTCGCTTTCCGAATATGCAAAATATGTGTTTTTACCGGCATTTATTTCATAAAGCGGCGATTCTGCTATAAAAACTTTTTTCTCGTTTATTAATGTAGGAACAAGACGGTACAGCATTGTTAATATAAGCGTCCTGATCTGAAAACCGTCAACGTCGGCGTCGGTGCATATAATGATTTTGCTCCATTTAAGCTGGCTGAGATCAAAACTGTTTATATCCGAGTTATGCTTTGATTTTATTTCAACTCCGCAGCCGAGGACTTTAAGCAGATCGGTTATAATATCGTTTTTAAAAATTTTGTCGTAATCTGATTTCAGGCAGTTAAGTATTTTGCCGCGTACGGGTATTATTGCTTGAAATTCAGCGTCACGGCCGAGCTTGCAGGCTCCGAGGGCCGAATCGCCCTCTACAATATATATTTCGCGTCTTGCGATATCTTTTGTTCTGCAATTGACAAATTTTTCGACGCGGTTGCTGATGTCAAGGTTGCCTGTAAGTTTTTTCCTTATAGATACCCTTGTTTTTTCGGCAGTTTCACGGCTTCTTTTATTTGCCAGTATCTGCATAGCTATTTTATCGGCTTCAATTTTATTTTCGATAAAATATATTTCAAGCTGACGCTTAAAAAATTCAGTCATTGCTTCTTGAATAAATTTATTTGTTATAGATTTTTTTGTCTGGTTTTCATAGCTTGTTATGGTTGAAAATGAATTTATAACTAATATGAGACTGTCTTCTATGTCAGTGAATGCGATTTTTTTATCATCTTTTTTATAAAGGCCGTTTGCTTTAATATATTTGTCTATAGCGTATACGAAAGCGCTTTTTACAGCCTTGTCAGGCGATCCGCCGTATTCGAGGAAACTTGAATTATGAAAATACTGAAGGGTATTTATTTCATTATTAAAACAGAAAGCCGTTTCAAATTTCAGCTTATATTCAGGCTTGTCGTCCCTGTCTCGGCCGCGGGTTTCCGTTTCCCAAAACTGAATTGAGGAAATATTCTTATTTTCATTCAGTTCTTCAATATAGTCTTTAATTCCGTTAGGATAAAGAAATTCAAATTCCGAGACTGTTTCCTCGTCTTTTAGTATAAATTTCAGCCCTTTATTTACGATTGCCTGTTTTTTAATTACATCCTTGAAATATGGAAGGGGGATATTTATATCAGTGAAAACTTCAAGATCCGGACGCCATCTTATTTCAGTCCCGGTATCATTATTATTGCAGGTTTCTTTTATAAGCCCGCCTATGTTTTCGCCTTTTTCAAAATGAAGGCTGTATTTCATACTGTCCCTGTGTATTTCAACGTCCATATATTCTGACGAATATTGAGTAGCGCATGTGCCAAGGCCGTTTAATCCCAAGGAAAACTCATAGTTTTCCCCTGTATTGTTTTGGTATTTTCCGCCGGCATAAAGCTCGCAGAAT
Organism: Anaerotignum faecicola; assembly: GCA_024460105.1. Taxonomy (NCBI): domain Bacteria; kingdom Bacillati; phylum Bacillota; class Clostridia; order Lachnospirales; family Anaerotignaceae; genus Anaerotignum; species Anaerotignum faecicola. The sequence goes on along the minus strand of JANFXS010000001.1, from coordinate 54,432 downwards.
ACAAGTTCCCAGTTGAACCTGTCTTCATTTTTATTATAATCGACGGGAATACCGCGGCCATGGTCTTTAACGGTTATGGATTTATCAGTGTGGCGCGTTACCTCTATAACTGTTCCATAGCCTTCACGGGCTTCGTCTATTGAGTTGGAAAGTATCTCGAAGAACGAATGTTCGCATCCTTCGATGCCGTCGGATCCGAATATAACCCCGGGGCGAAGGCGAACGCGGTCTGCCCCTTTTAATGAAGTTATGCTTTCGTTATTGTACGAATTATCTTTTTTTGCCATTAATGCCACCTGCTTAGTATAATTTTAATTGGGTTTTGGCCAACACATTATAAAATACATTAATTATAATTATGTTGTCAAGTTTTTAGAACATATATTTTGTGCTTTAAATTGTCGGCTTATGTTAAACGCAGTCATATTTTTTTATGAAGCATATACCCAATACTGTCGGACCGATATGCGAACCGATAGTGGCTCCGATAATATCTGTTTCCTCAATAATTATATTATATTCTTCTAATAAATGGGTCTTGATTTTTTCAATTTCGTTAAAACGGACGCTTGTTACAAAAGAATATACATAATCATCCGGCGAGTGTGAAACTTCTTTTAAAGTTAAATTCAATATTTCTTTCACGGCGTTTTTATTTCCGCGCGCTTTGCCCAGCGGAACCAACTCTCCGTTTATAAGGCCAATTACGGGCTTTATATTTAATATTTGTCCGGCCAAAGCGGAAACTTTGCCGATGCGGCCGCCGTGTTTTAAATATTCAAGCGAGTCGACCGTAAAAAATACGCGGCCTGTTTTTTTGATTTTTTCGATATTGTTAAGTATAAGGCTGACGTCAAGCCCGTTTTCGCGCATTAAGGCGCACTGCTGAATTAAGAGCCCTTGGCTTCCGGTTGCAAGCATGCTGTCTATAATGTGGATTCTGCGGTCGGGATATTTTTCTTTCAGTTCATTAGCCGCATTATGCGCGCTTTGATAGCTTCCGCTGAACTTTTCCGTAAGGCAGAAACAAATTATGTCAGATCCCTTTTTTAATTCCGCTTCAAACTTTCGGATATAATCATATACCGGAGGGAATGAAGTTTTTGGATAAACTCCGTTATTTACCATTTCATCGGTAAGCGTCTTGACAGCAAGCTCCTCAATTTCCCTCATATATTTTTTATGATCCAATGAAACATAAAACGGCACTATGGTTACGTTATATTTTTTAATGATATTGTCGGGCAGATCACAGGAACTGTCTGAAAATATTGAAAAAGGCGTCATTTTTATCCTCCGTTTGCTATTTCGATTTTTGGGGTAATTTTATACTTAATTTTAAGCTGTGTCAATGGAATGGAATGTCATTGTTTAATTTATGGTATTCAGCCGTGTAATTTTAGGGCGGAATATATACCGCTTTTGATTATGTATTGAATGATTATTTAAATTATAAGAAACGCGTATATAAAATTTACGAATGGCCTTAATTGGTTTTATATGGTATACTCATAAGCAATCAGTTAAATTTTGTAGTAGATGAAAGGCTGTTAAATATGGGTAAAATACTTGTGATTGCGGAAAAACCATCCGTGGGGCGCGACATAGCTAAGGCGCTTGGCGCCGTAAAGAAAGGCGACGGATATTTATACGGCGAAAAATATGTGGTTAGCTGGGCCATAGGGCACCTGCTGACGCTTTGCGATCCCGAAGACTATGAGAAAAGCCTGAAGAAATGGCGTGCTGAGGATTTGCCTATTATCCCTGAAAATATAAAGCTGAAAGCTATAAAAGAAACCGAAAGCCAGCTTAATATATTAAAATCGCTTATGAACAGCAGCCGCATTGAAAGCATTATATGCGCCACCGACAGCGGGCGCGAAGGAGAATTGATATTCAGATATATATACGAATATGTAAAATGCAGCAAACCATTCGAGCGGCTTTGGATTTCAAGCATGACAGATAAGGCAATAAAAGACGGATTTGCGTCGCTTAAGGCAGGAAGCGAGTATGACAGCCTTTATAAAAGCGCAAAGTGCAGGAGCGAAGCCGATTGGCTTGTAGGCATAAACGCCTCAAGGGCATACACTTTAAAATACGATTCCCTTTTATCTATAGGAAGAGTTCAGTCGCCTACGCTTAATATAGTTGTCGAACGTCAGAAAGAAATTGATGCTTTTGAGGTAAAAGAATACTATGAAGTTATTGCGGATTACGGGAATTTTGAGGGCGTATGGTTTTTAAGGGAATTTACCGAAACGAAAATATTTGAAAAGGAAAAGGCGGAAGAAAAAGCAAAAAAAGTAGCCGGCAAAAAAGGCGTTGTCGAAAGAATTGAAAATGAAGAAAAACGTATTCCCCCGCCGCTTTTATACGACCTTACGGAACTTCAGCGGGACTGTAATAAAAAGTTCGGTTTTTCGGCCCAGAAAACACTTTCGGTTGCACAGGATCTTTATGAAAAAAGGAAAATGATAACATATCCTCGTACTGACAGCAGGTATTTGAGCGACGATATGGTTCAAAAAGTTGGCTCAATACTGCGCCGGCTTAAAAATACGGAAGAATACAAAGACTGTCTGGAATATGTTTTTTCATTGAAGGAGCTGCCGTTTTCAAAAAGAATAATTGATAATGCAAAAGTTACGGATCACCATGCGATAATACCGGCAGACTGCAATTTTAATACCGGCAGATTGACAAATGACGAAAAAAAGGTTTTTAATTTAATTGTTTTGCGGTTTATTTCGGTTTTTTATCCGGTTTATGTTTATAATATTACTAGGGTTATAGTTAAATGTCTTGAAGAAACACTTATTTCTAAAGGCACGACAGTTTTAAGCGAAGGATGGACAGCTTTATATAAGGGAATTGAAGAAAAGGGGAAAAAACAGAAAAAAGATGATGAAGCAATAATTCCTCCGTTAAAAGAAAAACAGGAAATCCAAATAATTTCGGCAAAAGCTGTTAAGAAGAAAACAACTCCGCCGAAACCATACACGGAAGCCGGTCTGCTTTCGGCAATGGAAAACGCCGGGCGCTTTATAGAAAACGAGGGTATAAAAGAAGCTATTAAGGACAGCGGGATTGGAACTCCGGCAACAAGAGCGGCTATAATCGAAAGGCTTTTAACGGTGGGATACGTTGTAAGGAAGGGAAAAAGCATTATACCTACTGAAAAAGGCCGGAAACTTATGGATGTGCTTCCGGAAGAGCTCAAAAGCCCAAAGACAACGGGAAGATGGGAAAAGGGGCTTTCTTCTATTGCAAAAGGGAAAATGCAGGAAGAAAGGTTTATGGAGAGCATAAAAAAATTTGTGTATTTTCTTGTTGATAATGCCAATAAAAGCGGAATCGACGTAGTATTTGAGGAAGAAAGGAAAGGCCGTTCAAAAGGAAGCCTTGGCAAATGTCCGGTATGCGGAAAAGGGGAAATTTTTGAAAACAGCAAAGCGTTTTTCTGCAGCGGATGGAAAAGGGGATGCAATTTTACTGTATGGAAAAATTCGCTTGACAGTTATGGAAATACCGTAGACTCAAAAATGGTTAAAAATATATTAAAATACGGAAAAGCCGAAGGCGTAAGCTGTACCCTTCCACAGACAGGCGAAAAAGGCGCCGCCGATATAATTATAAATACTAAGCTTAGCGGTGGCATAGAAATTACGAATTTTAAACGTCTTTAATTCGGGCTATAAATTCCGAAAAGAATTTTTCGAATTTAATATCGTTTTCTTTGGCGCGTTTTTTTATTTTTGTACTGCGGAACCCGTTTTTTCTCATTTCGCGGCTTATATGACGTTCAAAAAGCATACGGCCTATATTTAAATCAGTATATTCAAACCCGTTTTGATGCAGTGCAAAAGCGCTTTTTGACATTGCCATAACGGCAAGCCCATAATCCTGCGTTATGCATATATCGCCTTTGTCAATGCAGTTTATAATTGCGAAATCAACGGAATCAGGACCTTTGTCAACTGTTTTGACAAGGCTGTAGCCGTCGTTGTAGCAGTGGCTCGTATCGAAAAACATGATAACGGGTATATTTTCTTTTTTAGCAATATTAACTATAATGCTTTTTACGGGACATGCGTCCGCATCGACTAATATTTTCATTGAAATTCCTCCTTAACATATTGTTAATAATATATGAATTGTTTGTTAACGTCAAAAGAATTAATAAAATTTTAATAGCCTTTTTGGAAATATTTTGTTATAATACATGCGTTAATGCAATGCACAAGGAGTGGTTTTATGCCAATTAAATTACCAGCACATCTACCGGCACAGGAAATATTGGCCAAAGAAGGAATATTCGTTATGGACGAGGACAGGGCTTATCACCAGGATATACGTCCTCTTAGGATAGCTATTTTAAACCTAATGCCGCTTAAAGAAGTTACGGAAGTTCAGCTTTTAAGGCTCATCGGCAATACGCCTCTTCAGATTGAAGTGACTCTTCTTGCCCCAAAGACGCATGATCCAAAAAATACTTCGCCCGAACATATGAAAAGCTTTTATCATACTTTCGATGAAATAAAAGGAAGCAAATTTGACGGAATGATAATTACCGGGGCGCCGATTGAACTTTTTGAGTTTGAAGAGGTGAACTATTGGGAAGAAATTACCGAAATAATGGAATGGACAAAGAGCAACGTTACAAGCACAATGCACATATGCTGGGGAGCCCAGGCAGGGCTGTATTACCATTACGGGATACCAAAAAGAATTCTTGATAAAAAGGTTTTCGGCGTTTTCCCGCATTATACGAACAATTACAGCGACAAGCTTCTAAAAGGGTTTGACGATGAGTTTTTTGTGCCTCATTCCAGGCGTACTGAAGTAAGGCGCGAGGATATAGTTAAAAATCCAAAAGTCGTTATATTGTCTGAAAGCGAGGAATCTGGCGTATATATTGCCATTGCGAAGCATGGAAGGCAGATATTCGTTATGGGACATTCGGAATACGATCCGCTTACGCTGAAGGCGGAATATGACAGGGATATAAAAAAAGGCATTGATATAGACGTGCCTCTTCATTATTTTAAAGACGACGACCCGACAAAAATGCCTATTGTGCGTTGGCGTTCCCATTCAAACCTGCTTTTCAGCAACTGGCTCAACTACTATGTATATCAGGAAACGCCTTATAATGTTGACAATATAAACGCCGTTGAATAAGGAGGAATATTAATATGAAAAAACTGGCATGTATTATGCTTACTTTAGCCGTTATGGTTTCTATGTTTGCAGGATGCACAAAGACGGAAGCTCCGGAAGACAACACAAACGGACAGACACAGCAGGAAGAACAGCCGCCTTCGGATTCCACAGAGGAAAACGGTCAGGACGGAGAAACTGCCGATAAAAGTGAAAAAGTTTTAATCAATGTTGCGCTTTTAAAAGGCCCTACTGCAATGGGAGCGGCGGCCTTAATGAATGAAAGTGAAAACGGTTTTGTTTTCGGAAACTATTCGTTTGAAGTTTATAACACGCCCGACGAAGTCACGGCTAAAATTATAAACGGCGATGTAAGCGTTGCGGCTGTTCCCGTAAACCTTGCGTCGGCTTTATATAACAAGACCGAAGGAGAAGTGCTGATTGCGGCAGTAAATACATTGGGCAACTTATATATTGTTGAAAACGGAAGTTCGGTTTCTTCATTGGCTGATTTAAGCGGAAAAACAGTTGTTATGGCCGGACAAGGAGCGGTACCAGAGTATGTAATGGAATTTATTTTGTCAAAAGCAGGCATTACAGATACCACTTTAAGCTTTGTTTCAAGCCATTCGGACGCAGTTGCCGCCATTGTTTCGGGCGATGCCGATATTGCGCTCCTTCCGGAACCTTTTGCTACGGCGGCTATGAAAAAAGTAAGCGGCCTTAATATCGCCATTGACGTAGCTGAAATTTGGGACGAATATTCATACGAGGAAAAAGGCGTTGCAAATACTTTGCCTATGGGCTGTATAGTCGTAAGGAAGGACTTTCTTGACGAATACGAAAAGGAATTCAGCAAGTTCCTTGACGAATACGACTATTTTATCGATGTGACAAACGATGAAGAAGAAATTGATGCAGTTTCCGAGTATATTGTTACTTACGGTATAGTTGACGACAAAGAAATTGCCTCAGAATCTATACCAAGGTGCAATATCATTTTTATTGATGGGAGCAAAATGCTTAGGCTTGTAGATAATTTCCTTTCGACAATGTATGAATTTAACCCTAAATCTGTCGGCGGGGCTATACCGGAAGAGGATTTTTATTATATAAGGAACTGATGAAAAAATAAGAATACAGACCGAAAGGCTCACATATATTTGGTGAGTCTTTTGGCATATAAAGGAGAACGGGATTGAAGGGGAAAAAAAATTACGGAATAAATTTATTATGCGTACTATTTTGGATTGCCGCATGGGAAGCCGTATCGCTTTTTATTGGAAAAGAGCTTCTTTTTCCGTCGCCTGTATCAGTTTTCGGCATTTTGGCTTCAAACGTTTTTGAGCCGGTATTTTGGTTCAGCGTGCTTCATTCGCTGGGGCGTGTTGCGATGGGGTTTATATTTGCAGTTTTCGCAGGAACGGTTTTAGGAGCGGTTATGAGCGTTTCAAGACCGGTTGAATATATATTTTCACCTATTATTACGGTTATAAAATCAACCCCGGTCGCATCTTTTATAATATTGGTTCTGCTTTGGGTTAAAAGCTCCGATGTACCCATACTGATTTCGTTCCTTATGGTTTTGCCGATTATAAGCGGAAATATATTTTCTGCTATTAAAGGAACGGACATAAAACTATTGGAGATGGCGAAGGTTTATAATTTTAGCTTTGCTAAAAAAGTTAAGCTTATATATATTCCGCAATGTCTGCCGAATTTTTATACCGCATGCGTTATGGGCATTGGATTTGCCTGGAAATCTTCAATAGCGGCTGAAGTTATTGCCAATCCTGCTTTTTCTATAGGGAGGGGGCTTTATAACAGCAAAACATATCTTGAAACGCCGCAGCTTTTTGCATGGACGTTAGTTGTAATTGTTTTAAGCCTGCTGCTTGAAAACCTTTTTAAAAAGTTTATGCAGGGTGTGTTTAGGGCGGAGGGCAGAAAGTGGTTGAATTAAAAGGCGTATCAAAAAAATTTGACACAATATTGTTTGAAGATTTTAATATAATTTTTGAAAAAGGAAAAACAACAGTGCTGCTTGGCAATTCAGGCTGCGGCAAAACGGCGCTGATCAACATACTGCTGGGATTTTTAAAGCCCGATAAGGGATATGCCGATCTTGGCGGAGCAGAGCGGGTTTCGGTTGTTTTTCAGGAAAATCGGCTTATTAACAGCATTAATGTTTTAAACAACTTGCTGTGTGTTAATAATGATGATAAATTATGCAAAGAGGTATTGGAAAAACTTAATTTAAAAGATTCTTTGTTAAAGTATCCGGAAGAATTAAGCGGAGGAATGAAAAGGAGGGTTGCCCTTGCACGGGCGATAGTTTACGGCGGCGATCTGTTCATAATGGATGAACCGTTTAACGGCATCGATATTATACTTAAAGAAAGGCTGATGCCAATGGTTAAAAGCGTTCTGCACGGCAAAACGGCTGTATTAATTACCCATGAAATACAGGAGGCTGTAAATATGGGTGATAATATAGTTATACTTGGCGGCCGGCCGCTGAAGATTTTAAAAATTATTGAAAACAAAAATAATGTAAACGACGTAAGTTATATTGAAAATTTATTGAAGAATACGGAGTGTGATTTTTAAGTGGAACCCGGCAGTTGGTATCTGTTTATAGTTCTTATCGTTTTAGTTTCATTATCGGCATTTTTTTCATCGTCTGAAACGGCGCTTGCATCAATAAGCAGGATTAAGCTCCTGAATATGATTGAGGAAAATGTAAAGAATGCAGACATTGTGCAGAAACTTTTGGAAAGCCCTCAAAAACTTTTAAGCGCAATACTTGTCGGAAATAACATTGTTAATATAGGGGCGTCCTCGTTGGCTACCGCTATTGCCATTGAGATAAGCCCGAAATACGGCGTTACTATCGCAACGGTTTTAATGACTATTGTAGTGCTCATTTTCGGCGAGATAACCCCCAAGACGTTTGCCGCTGAAAACTCGGAGAAAATTGCTCTTGCCGTTGCAAGGCCTATTAATTTTGTGATTAAGGTGCTTACGCCGTTTGTTAAAGTTTTTGATGTGGTAACATGCGCCATAATTAAAATCCTCGGGGGACGGAACGATGACAAAACGCCGACAATAACCGAAGCTGAACTTAAAACGATGGTTAACGTCAGCCATGAGGAAGGCGTTTTGGAAATTGACGAAAGGGAAATGATTAATAATGTCTTTGACTTTGGTGATTACAAAGCAAAGGACGTTATGACTCCGAGAACGGAAATGGCTACGGTTTCTAAAGACGCGGGATATGAAGAGGTCATTCAAGTGTTTAAAGAGGAGCAGTTTTCAAGGATTCCGGTTTATAATGAAGATATTGACGATATTATCGGCATACTATTTCTAAAAGACGTATTTTTTGTAGACGACAAGGAAAATTTTACGCCTGAAAAATATATGAGGGAACCGTTTTTCACATATGAATCAAAAGAAATCAGCAAGCTTTTGAAGGAAATGAGAACAAACAGGATCGCGCTTGCTATAGTACTTGACGAATACGGCGGTACGTCGGGACTTGTAACTGTTGAGGATATGGTTGAGGAAATTGTAGGCGAGATAGCCGACGAATTTGATGAAGATGAAAAAGACGATATAGAACAGGTTCATGAAAACGAATATCTTGTAGACGGTACAACCAGGATTGACGATATAAATGAAATGCTCGGAACACGGCTGGAAAGCGATGACGTCGAAACTATAGGCGGATATGTCATCGGATTTTTAGGGCGTTTTGCAGTGGCCGGAGAAACGGTTACAACAGACGGCCTTGAAATCAAGGTTGAAGAAGTTGAAAAAAACCGTATTACAAAGCTCAGGGTTAAAGTCCTTCCTAAGGAAAACGAAGAAGAATAAGCGGTTTGGAAAATGAAATATGCCTTTAAGCCTGATAAACAAGCGGCAGGAAATTTATTGCTTAAAATTTTGAATTAATTGTTTTGACATCGGTTTTCAGTAAATCAATTATTGTAAAACCGGTGTCTTTATTTACATAAACATGTTTTATTTTAATTTCTTTTTATGGTATAATTCTTAATTATCAAATTTTAAAATCAGGAGAATTGTTATGCTTCTATCAGTTGAAAACATATATAAAAATTATGGAATGAAAGAACTGCTGAAAGACGTTTCTTTGTATCTTAACGAGGGAGACAAAATAGGAATTATCGGAATAAACGGTACGGGAAAGAGTACGCTTTTAAGAATACTTGCGGGCTATGAGGAGCCTGACAGCGGAAAGACATGGTTTAATCCTAATTTACAAATAAGCTTTTTAAGACAGAATCCGATTATGAACGACAATAATACTGTTTTGGAACAGGTTTTTGAAGATATGCCTGAAGAGTTTAGAATGTTAAATGAATATGAGGCAAAAACAATGCTGTCTAAGCTTGGAATGAATAATTACGAACAAAAAATCGGCGCTCTTTCAGGAGGACAGAAAAAAAGAACTGCATTGGCGGCGGCGCTTATACATCCTGCCGATGTTCTTATACTGGACGAACCGACAAACCACTTGGACAGCGACATGGTTGCGTGGCTTGAGGAATACCTTATAAAGTTTAAAGGCGGGTTAATTATGATAACCCACGACAGGTATTTTCTTAACAGGGTTGTAAACCGTATAACGGAACTTGATAAGGGGAAGATTTACAATTATGAGGCGAATTATTCCAAATACCTCGAACTGAAAGCTTTAAGGGAAGATATGGCTATAGCCAGCGAAAGAAAAAGACAGGCTATATTAAAAAAAGAATATGCATGGATTATGAGAGGGGCGAGGGCCAGAAGTACAAAAGCAAAAGGCCGTATTGAAAGATATGAGGAATTAAAAGCGGCAAATGGTCCTGAGTTTGACGAAAAGATAGAGATGTCGTCGGTTTCAAGCCGTCTTGGCAGAAAAACGGTTGAACTTAAACATATTTCTAAGAGTTTCGACAAAAAAGAAGTAATTAAAGACTTTACTTATACTGTGCTTAGAAATGACAGAATTGGAATTGTAGGCAGGAACGGCGCCGGAAAAAGTACTCTGCTTAATATCATAAGCGGCGAGCTTAAACCGGACAGCGGCAGCGTTGAAATGGGTGGAACTGTTAAAATCGGATATTTTTCCCAGGAAAATCAGAAGCTGGATAACAGTATGAAGGTTATAGACTTTATAAAAGAAATTAATAATTCAATAAAAACGCCCGACGGTGTTATAACCGCAAGCCAAATGCTTGAGAAATTTTTATTTTATCCGGATCTGCAATATTCCCTGATTGGAAAATTAAGCGGCGGCGAAAAAAGGCGGCTTTATCTTCTGAGCATACTTATGGAGGCGCCTAATATACTTCTTCTTGACGAACCGACTAACGATCTTGATATAGAAACGCTTACTATACTTGAAGACTATCTTGAAAATTTTAACGGCGCTGTTATTGCGGTATCCCATGACAGGTATTTTCTTGACAAGACGGCCGAGTTTATATTTGAAGTAAGGAGCGATGGCGAAATCGTAAGATATACCGGGAATTTCAGCGATTATGAAGCAAATAAGACAAGCGAAATTAAAGAGAACGCCGCAAAACCGAAAGATGAGAAACAGCAGCAGCCAAAGCAGAGAAAATTGAAATTCAGCTACAACGAACAAAGGGAGTATGAAACAATCGCACAGGAAGTTGAAAATCTGGAAAAAGAGATTGAAAAATGTAATACGGATATGGCGGGCTGTTCAAGCGACTACGCAAAATTAAATGAGATTATTGAAAAAAAGGACGCGCTGGAGCAAAGGCTCAGCGAGAAAATGGAGCGGTGGTTATATTTGGAAGAACTGGCCGAGAAAATAGCCGGCGGACAACAAGAACAATTTTAATATATGAAAAACGTAAGGATTCCATGAAGTATTCGTAAAAGCGAATTTTAAGGGATAAATGTAAACTGTATGATGTATGTTGGGCAAAGCGCAGAATGGGATGTTTTTGGTTTCCGAAATGAAAAAACGTGCAAACTCTGCCGGGCAAAGTGTTTTATGGGATAAACTTTGGCAAACTTAAATTGAAATTGAATTAAATCCGGCGTGCGGCCAACGAAGTCAAATTAGTGAAAGTAAAATTAAAGCGATAAAACATTATAGAATTTATTGCGGGCGGTTTATGATATATTGGGAATGGATGTATTTAAATAATTTCAAAAGACTAAAATTTTAATTTTACGGATATGTTAAATATCTGCAAAACAGCATTTATTTATATGAGATTAATAACCGTCATGGCAATTAAGCAAGAGGGACTATACAGTGTGATTGCGCGCAATTAAAATTTGAATGACAAAAATTTATATTGTGAAATCTATCTATATACGGCAGTAATTTACTGTGAATAGCTATTATCCGGTAAATGGAAAAAAAGATGTTTTATAGAGTTTAACGATTTATCAGCGGAGTTTTATGCGCCGCTTCGGAAATTGATCTAAAAAAGTATTTATATTGTCCGTGGTTTATAATTTTATAATATCTGTATATATAAATTATAATTTTAAATTACCAAGGAGATTATTTAATGCAAAAAACAGGCCCGATTTTTAAACTGATTATTTACAGTTTAAGAATTGGGCTTTTACTTTAATTAATTATGTGACAATGGTGTGTCTGTTCTGACTTCAATATATTATCTGTCTATATTAAAAAATTTGTTTTATGCCCGTGGATGCGATTTGGAATATACGTCCCTTAACTTATTTTTGTTAATTTTAGCATAAACCTGAGTTGTCGAAATATCGGCGTGGCCAAGCATTTCCTGCACGCTTTGTATATCACAGCCGTTTTCAATTAAGTGTGCGGCAAACGAATGTCTTAGCGTATGAGGTGTTATATCGCCTTCGATATTTGCTTTTTTGGCGTATGTTTTTATTATTTTCCAAAAGCCCTGGCGCGTCATAGGGCTGCCGTTGCAGTTTACGAATAAAATGTTTTCCGCGCTGTTTTTAATTAAGAACGAGCGGCTTTTTTGTATATATTCATTTAATGAATTAACGGCTTTTGATCCGATTGGTATGATACGCGGCCGATCCTTTGCATTGCAGATTATATATTCTTTTTCAAGATTGATATCTTCAAGTTTTATATTGATAAGTTCGGTAACACGCATACCCGTAGCATATGAAACCTCAAGCATGGCCTTGTCGCGTATACCTTTAATGTCGGAAACATCGGGCTGGCTCATAAGAAGCTCCACATTTGACGGAGACATAACTTCAGGCGCCTTTTTTTCAACTTTCGGCGCCTCAAGCCCTAACGTAGGATTTTCTTTTATAATTCCTTTAGTAAAGAGGTATGTAAAATAAGCCCTCAGAGAAGCAAGATTCCTCGAAACAGTTGAACTTGCGCGGTTTGTCTTTTGCAGGCTGTACATATATGATATAATATTCGTGCTGTTAACCTTTTCGGCGCTGGTTACGCCTATAGATTTGATATAGTCAAAAAAATTCCGCAGATCGCGAAGATATGAAGCTATTGTATTTTCCGATGAGTTTTTCTCCTGCTTTAAATAGTCAGAAAAGTCAGATATATTTTCCACTGTTATTTTCTCCTTTAAAAATTAAAGAGGTGTAGAAAAGTATTATAAAACTTTTTGCAAAAAATGTCGATACTTTTCGAATATTTTTCGACAAAATATATATTTTGTGTGAATTTTCTGTTAATCGGGCACGTTGTTACAGAAATATGCCGACTAAATGCACGTCGATTAATGCGGCGAATGAAATAGGGACGGCGGAAATTAAAAGTATAATTACATGTTCCGTTATTTCGCGTTCCCTTTCGCGCGGAAGGTTTGATTTAGGATTTCTGTGGATTTTATAACAGTTTAATGATAACTGCGACGATGACGAAGCGGTAAGAAACATTGCGATTAGGAACAGTACATATTTTAATGCCGACGCAAGAAATCCAAGTTTATTATTTTGCATAAGCAATACGGCGCATGCGGTTCCGTAGCTGAAACCACATAGCCCACATACCGGCGGGACACAGAATATGCCTATGCTTGAAAATCCGACAAGCCATAAAAGGAATATGTATTTGCCGAGCGTTATGAATGATTTTTCAAATGTTTCGGGATAATATGACGCGGCATCCAGATTATATTTCATTGCGATTAATATTCCCGCCGCCGCGCCTAAAGCAAAGAATAAGCAGATAATAGAAATTATTATCCGCTTATGATTGATATTTTTAACTATAATCATTGCAATACCCCCTTGTAGTAAAAAGGTATGCATGTACAGAAAAATTATGCTTGATATATTTTTTTAATATTCTCTATTTTTGAAAACATATTTTGCATAAGCAAATCTGCAACAGTTATTGCCGCCATTGCTTCGACAACTATTACTGCCCGCGGAACTATAACGGGATCGTGCCGTCCTGTTATTTCTATTTCTCTGTTTCGGCCCGAACTGTCAGATGTTTTCTGCATTGCCCCTATGGACGGGGTTGGCTTAAAAGCTGCCCTGAATATAAGGGGGGAACCGTCGCTTATTCCTCCAAGTACGCCGCCTGAGTTATTTGTGATTTTTTTAATGTTTCCGCTGCCGTCAGCAAAAAAACTGTCGTTGTTTTCAGAACCTGACATTACGGCAGATTTGAAGCCGCTTCCTATTTCGAACCCTTTTACGGCCCCTATTGAGAAAATTGCTTTGGCCAAACAGGCGTCGAGTTTATCGAAAACGGGTTCTCCCAATCCTGCCGGAAGGCCGTTTATTATACATTCTATTATTCCGCCGGCAGAATTTCTGTTTTTTATACATTCGTCAAGGAATAACGACGCTTTTTCGGCGGCGGCGTTGTCAGGCATATAAAGCGGGTTTTTCTTAATTGAGCCGAAATCGTTTTTTTCACATTCGATATTTCCAATTGATTTCGTATATGTTAAAAAATTTATACCTATTTCGGCAAGTATTTTTTTGGCTACGGCTCCCGCGGCTACACGGCTTAATGTTTCGCGTCCCGAAGAACGGCCGCCTCCGCGGAAATCCCTGAACCCGTATTTTTTCTCAAAGGTATAATCGGCATGGCCCGGCCTGAATATATCCGATATGAGGCTGTAATCCCGCGGATTTTGATCCTCGTTGAAAACTGCTATTGAAATGGGCGTTCCTGTTGTGCGCCCTTCAAATATGCCTGAAAGTATAACGGCTTTATCGCTTTCAGTGCGCTTTGTGCCGTATTTGTTGCTCCCGGGCTTGCGGAGATCAAGGTCGCGCTGTACATCTTCTTCGCTTAAAGGAACGCCGCACGGACAGCCGTCAATAACGACGCCAAGCGCTTTGCCGTGGCTTTCGCCATAAGTAGTAACTTGAAATACTTTGCCGAATGAAGAGCCGGACATATATGTTTCCTCCTTGTAACGGTTTTTGATTTATTTTAACATAGTCGGCATATGTTGGCAAAATATTTCTTTATGGCGTTATATATATATGGTATACTTAAACGGGTGATTGATTTATGATAGACAGCGGTCAGAATAAAATTGCAAAGCTTATAAAATCCCTTGAAAACAGGAAATACAGGGACAAGGAAAAGCTTTTTACGGCGGAGGGGCTTAGGTTTACGTCCGAAATACCGAATGATTATGAAATTTTGTTTTATGCGGTTTCGGAAACATATGCGGATGAAAATGACGCGGGGCTGTTGGAAAAGAGGGCAAAAGTACATATTTTCAGCGATAAGGCGTTTAAGGACATAAGCAGTACTGACAACCCCCAAGGCATTATGGCGATTGTTAAACAAAAAAGCTATAGTGTTCCGGATGTTATAGATGCGGCGGGAGGCAACGGCATGTTTATAATGGCCGAAAACCTTAACGATCCGGGAAATTTGGGAACTATCATAAGAACTGCCGACGCCTGTTCTTTCAGTGGGGTTTTCATTTCATCCGGGAGTGTGGACGTTTACAGCCCTAAAGTTTTGAGGAGCACGATGGGTTCCGTATTCCATATACCAGTTATAAGAAATGCAGATATATGCGAATGTGCCGGATTTTTGAAAGAAAACGGTATTTCAATGTATGCGGCGCATCTTGGCGGGGAAAAGACGCCGTATAGCTTTAATTTTAAGAAAGGGTGCTGTTTTTTGATAGGAAACGAAGCCAACGGCCTTAGTGGGAAGGCTTTGGATTTGGCAGACGAATATATTAAAATACCTATGCCCGGAAAGGCGGAAAGCCTTAACGCTTCCGTTGCCGCCGCCGTATTGATGTATGAAGCGGTAAGGCAGAGGATTGACATGGAGTGATTAATATTTGATTTTTGTATATTTTTTTAGTATGATTTATTTATTAATATTGTCAAAAGTTTCAGAAGGGTGTGGCTTATATTATGAAAATAGGAAATTGTATTATCGCCCAGTCGGGCGGTCCGACGGCGGCAATTAATGCAACGCTTGCAGGAGTTTACAGCGCCGCGGCGAAAAACTTTGCCATTGGGAAAATTTACGGCGGTATGAACGGGATTGAGGGGATATTAAATGAAAAGCTCGTTGACCTGAAAACGGTTTTGGACAATAAGCAGAATTTAAAACTCCTTAAAGTTACGCCGTCGTCTTTTCTCGGCTCGTGCCGATATAAAATAAAGGGCGGAGAAGAAGGCAGGGAAGTTTTTAAAAGGATATTTGAAATATTTGAAAAATATAATATTAAGTACTTTTTCTACATAGGCGGGAACGACTCTATGGATACTATCTTGCAGCTTAAAAAATATCAGGAAGAAAACGGCGGGGATGTTTCTTTTATAGGGGTTCCTAAAACAATAGACAATGACCTTGTATGTATCGATCATACTCCCGGTTTCGGCAGCGCGGCGAAGTATATTGCAACGACAATTAAAGAAATAGCGGCAGATACAGCCGTTTATGATATGGACAGCATTGTTGTTGTTGAAGTTATGGGAAGAAATGCAGGATGGCTTGCATTAAGCGCCGGGCTTGCAAGGAACAGCCGCGGAGAATGTCTTGCAGATCTTATATACCTTCCGGAAAATGTGTTTGACTATGACAGCTTAATCGGCGACATAAAAAGAATAATGGAAACAAAACGCCAGCTTGTTATAGTTGTAAGCGAAGGAATTAAATTAAGCGGCGGCAAGCTGATTGCAGAATCCGACGTTAAGGACAGTTTCGGCCATGGCCAGCTCGGAGGTGCCGCAAAAGTTGTTGAAGCGGTTATAAAAGAAAAATTAGGGGTTAAGACACGTTCTGTAGAAATAAACGTGCTTCAAAGATGTGCGGCGCATATGCTGAGCGCCCGCGATATTAACGAGAGCGTTATGATTGGCGAGGCGGCTGTTGAGGCGGCGTTTGAAGGAAAATCGGGAGTTATGGTAACTTCGGAAAGGGAAAAGGGAAATGTATACAGCCTTAAAATCGGAACGGATGATATAACGAAGATAGCCAATAAGGAAAAAGTTGTTCCGGAAAGCTATATGAATGAAAGCAAAAACGGCGTTTCCGAGGAAGGCCTCAAGTACCTTGAGCCGCTTATAATGGGGGAAGTTGAACCTATATATGAATGTGGAATTCCGAAACACCTTGTTTTAAAGGATTTTTTATAATATAGATGAAGTTTTGCGGCGTTTGCAGTGGAATGCAGACGCCGCCGTTGTTTATTTGTTTTATTATTCTGAAGGTAACCGGCATTTTTAAGCTGAAAATATGTTTGCGGGATAATCGGCCCCTTCTGTGCTCGGAAGGGGCCTGTTTTTATAAAGATATAGGGCGGTAAATATATAGCTTTAATTTACGATTATGCGGCGGATTAACGCAAATACATTTTTTATTAACTGGCGACTTGCATAAACTGCTAAAAACTGCCGGAAGAACTAAAATGAAAATAATCGCCGAAAAAAAATATAGTCATTCATAAAATTTGCAGCGCGCCCAATTCCATAGCATGCGGCGTCGGTTATGAAATTCTGTTTCGCGCCGTATTTATTTTAGGGAAAACTTTTAACTATAAATTTAAAAAAGTTTCTATATCGCGGGATATAACGTCAAGCGAGGAACGCCAAAAATCAGACGATGTTATGTCTATTCCCGCCATAAGGGCAACGTCTTTTAAATCGGATTTTCCGGTTGCGCTCAGTATTTTTACATAGTCGCCGGCAAATTGACTGCCTTTTTGCATATAAATGCCGTAGAGCCCTTTTGCAAAAAGAAGGCCGAAAGCATACGGATAATTGTAGTAGTTATAATCTACGTCATAGTAGTGGGGCTTAAGCACCCACATATATTTATGCATAAAATCCGGATTAAGGCCGCATCCGTAGGTTTCTTTCTGGGCGTTAAGCATAATTTCGTTGAGTTCGCTTTCTGTCAGGGAGCCGTTTTTCCGCTTTGAAAAAACAGTGTCCTCAAATATAAAACGGCTTAGTATATCCACTATTATTTGAGCCGCGTCGGATATATCGGTTTCAAGTATTACTGCCTTTTCTTCGTCGGCAGCGTTTTCCATGGCGGCATTTTTGACAAGCGTTTCACAGAATGTGGACGCTGTTTCGGCTATAGGCATAGGATAATCGCTGTTGAGGAATGTTTCGTTGTCTAGGCAAGCGCCGTGGTACCCGTGGCCTAGCTCGTGCGCAAGAGTAATAACATCATTAAAGTTCCCGCTGAAATTAGCGAGTATACGGCTTTCTTTTATTGAATGGAGGTTAGAGCAGAATGCTCCTCCGCGTTTGCCGTTTCTCGGATAAACGTCTATCCAACTGTTGTCAAAAGCTTTTTTTGCATAATTTCCGAGGGCCGGGCTGAATTTATAAAAGTTTTCCATTATAAAAGTTTTGGCCTCGTCATAAGTAAACGACATATCCGTTTTTCCTATGGGGGCGAAAAGGTCGTAAAACGGAAGGCCGTTTTTATGGCCGAGCATTTCGGCTTTTTTTGCAAAATATTTCCTGAATACAGGCAGATATTCTTTCATTGACTCAAGCATTGGATTTAATACGTCAAAATCCATTCTTGAATTAAAAAGAGTCATTTCAAGCGGAGAGGAATAACCGCGCATTTTTGAGCATGTAATAACTTCGCCTTTAATTGCGTTCAGGCAGGCGGCAGACGTTTGAGAAATTGTTTTAAGCGCATTAAGTTCGTATTCATAAGCTTTTTTGCGCAGGGCGGCGTCAGATGAATAAGCCATGTTCCTGATTTCCGGGAGAGGATATTTTTTGCCTTCCATTTCAACTTCAAGCGTTGAATTTATCAGTTCCCACAATTTCATAAAGGCTAGGGAACCTGTGACGCGCATTTTGGCTATAATTGTTTCTTCGCCGTTTGTTAAAATGTATTTGCTGTTTTTAATTATGGTTTTAAGGTAATATGAATGTTCTTTCAGCAGGGGGCTTGAATTAATAATTTCTTCTGTGTTTTCAAGAGAAGAAAACCATTTTTCAAAACTTGTTTCACAGGAGGCCAAAGAAGTTTCTTTTTCTTCCGTTAATTCAAGGTTTTTGAGCGCGTTGCCGTCGGAAGCGTCGGCGCTTAAAACAAGTTGGCAGTATTCTGCAATCTTAGACGAAATATCGCCGTACTTATTCATAAAATTGATATAGTATTCTGTTTTTTGAACGGCGTTTTCATTTGAATTCAGGGATTCTGATACCCATTTTTCCAAAGCTTTAATATTTTTTTCAATAAAGTTTACGTCGTTTTTGAATTCAGGGCTTTCAAACGACGCGTAAAGTTCTTTTAAACTCCATGTGTCCATAAGTCGACCTCCTTGAAGATGTTTTTATACTTTCCTTGAATTTAAGGTTAACATTTAACACATGATAATGCAACAAATAGGTGGAAAAAATGTACAGATTAAAGTATAATATTAACATTATTATTTTACTTTAGAAGGAGCGAAGATTATGAGGGAAAACTGGAAATTGGAAACCCAGGCTGTACAAGGAGAGTATTGGCCGTCAAATGCACAGCCTAGGGTTTTGCCTATTGTTCAAAGCACTACATATAGGTATGACACATGCGAAGAACTTGCAAAAGTTTTTGATCTTGAACAGGATACATGCATGTATACAAGGCTCTCAAACCCGACGACAGACGCTTTTGAGAAAAAAATGGCTTTAATGGAAGGAGGAGTGGCCGCTATAGCGACTTCTTCCGGTATGGCGGCTACAACTCTTGCAATACTTAATATTGCAAAAGCCGGAGACAGTATACTGGCTTCAAGCACTATTTACGGCGGAAGCTTTACCCTTTTTACAGGTACTTTCAAAGATCTGGGAATTGAGGTTATCGTATTTGATCCGCTTCTTTCTTATGAAGAAATTATAGCCCTTGCAAAGCCTAATACAAAATGTATTTTTGGAGAAACTATCGGAAACCCGCTTGTTAATGTTATAGATTTTGAAAAATTTTCAAAGGTTTCAAAAACGCTTGATATACCTTTTATTGTCGACAATACTTTTGCAACGGCAGCGCTCTGCAAGCCTTTGGAGCTTGGGGCGCATATAGTAGTTTACTCGTCAAGCAAATATATAGACGGACATGCGCAGGCGTTAGGCGGCGTTATTGTTGACGGCGGAAACTTTAATTGGGATAACGGCAAATTCCCGGGGCTTGTGGAGCCTGATGTAACGTATCATGGCGTAAGTTATGTAAGGGATTTCGGAAAAGCTGCTTTTATTACTAAATGCAGGGCGCAGCTTATGAGGAATATGGGTATGACGCCGTCGCCGTTTAACAGCTACCTTATGAACCTTGGCAGTGAAACGCTTCATTTGAGGATGGAAAGGCACAGTGAAAACGCCCTTGTTATGGCTAAGTATCTTAAAAATCATCCTATGGTGTCTTGGGTTAAATATCCGGGGCTTGAAGATAATGAATATTACAGCCTTGCAGAAAAATATCTTCCGAAAGGCGCAAGCGGCGTTTTAACTTTCGGAGTTAAGGGCGGCAGGGATGCGGGGCGTAAATTTATCAACGCTTTAAAACTTGTGGCTCTTGTTACGCATGTTGCGGACGTAAGAAGCTGTGTGCTTCAGCCGGCAAGCACTACCCACAGGCAGTTAAGCGACGAGGAGCTTGTTGCTTGCGGCGTTTCGGCCGATATGATCAGGTTCTCCGTAGGAATTGAAAATACCGAAGATTTAATTGCTGATTTTGAACAGGCTTTTGAAAAATGTAAATAAATACTAATTGAGTTCCTTGCGAAAGGGTGATGTATATTGGGAAGTTTCTTTGGCGTTGAAGAGATTTCAAAGCTCTTAAAGGTTGAATATGCCGATCCGCACAGCATATTGGGCATGCATGAAACTGAAAGCGGCGTTGTTGTCAGGGAGTTGATCCCGGGGGCTGAAAACATAAATGTTATTGACAAGGAAAGCAAAGAAACATATGCTCTTAAGTTAGTGCATGATTACGGTTACTTTGAAGGTATTATGGACAGCCGGAAAAAGTATTTTGAATATCTCCTTGAAGTTGATTTCGGTGACGGAAACATTTGGACGACTGACGACCAATATACATTTCCGCCTGTTATAAGCGAATATGATATGTACCTTTTCGGAGAAGGAAACAACTACAATATTTATGAAAAGCTCGGTTCGCATTTATGCACTGTAAACGGCGTTGAAGGAGTCGGTTTTGCCGTTTGGGCTCCCAATGCCAAAAGTGTCAGCGTTATCGGGAACTTTAATAACTGGGATCCGCGCAGAAGCATGATGAGGCTTTTGGGTAAAAGCGGTATTTGGGAACTATTTATACCCGGCGTTAAGGAATTTGATATATACAAATACCATGTTAAATGGCAGAATGGATTTGTTGTTGAGAAAACTGATCCGTATGGAAATTTTACAGAGCTTAGGCCGAATAACGCGTCTATTGTTTATGACGCCGGCGGATATTGCTGGAATGATGAAAAATGGATTGATTTTAGGGAAACAAACGATATATATAACCTGCCTATGAATATATATGAAGTCCATTTAGGAAGCTGGATGCGCGTGCCTGAAGAAGGGGAGCGTTTCCTTACGTATATTGAGCTTGCCGAAAAGCTTGTTGAATATGTTAAAGAAATGAATTATACACATGTTGAGTTTATGCCTTTAACGGAATATCCTTTTGACGGAAGCTGGGGGTATCAGGTAACCGGATACTATGCTCCTACAAGCAGGTACGGAACTCCGAAGGATTTTATGTATTTGATCGACACGCTTCACCAAAATAATATAGGCGTTATAATGGACTGGGTTCCCGCACATTTTCCGCGGGACATGAACGGGCTTGCACGCTTTGACGGAACAGCCCTCTATGAACATGAGGATTCGAGGCTGGGAGAGCATATAGAGTGGGGGACTTATATATTTAATTATGGAAGGAATGAAGTAAAAAATTTCCTTATTGCCAACGCTTTATACTGGATTAAGGAATTCCATATAGACGGGTTAAGGGTTGACGCTGTCGCGTCGATGCTATATCTTGACTACTGCCGCAGTGACGGACAATGGCTCCCCAATAAATACGGCGGAAGGGAAAACCTTGAAGCCGTTGAATTTATAAAGCATATGAATTCTATTATAGACAAGAAATATAAAGGCGTTATGATGATTGCCGAGGAGTCGACGTCGTGGGAAGGCGTTACGAGAAACGCCGATTATAACGGCCTTGGATTCAGCCTTAAATGGAATATGGGTTGGATGAACGACTTTTTAAGCTATATTAAAAAGGAAACGGTACACAGAAAATATCATCATAATTATATTACATTCAGCCTTATGTACGCTTTCAGCGAGAACTTTGTACTTGTGCTTTCTCATGATGAAGTAGTACACATGAAAGGTTCGATGATGTACAAAGTTCCGGGAGATATGTGGCAGAAAACGGCCAATTTAAAGGTGGCATACGGTTTTATGTACGGACATCCGGGCAAGAAGCTTATGTTTATGGGAAATGAAATAGGGCAGTTTTCCGAGTGGAGCGAGGCGAGAAGTCTTGATTGGCATATACTGGAAAATGAATATCACAAAAATCTTCAGACATATGTAAAGGACTTGAATAAATTATATTTGGAACAGCCGGCTCTGTGGGAAAGGGACTTTGACGGGAGAGCCTTTGAGTGGATAGAATGCGACGACAGCCAAAGGAGCATAGTGGCGTTTACAAGACATGGCATAAAAAGGGAAGAACAGCTTTCTATCATCTGTAATTTTACGGAAACCCCATATGAAAACTTTATTATAGGAGTTCCCACAGACAAAGATTATAAGGAAGTTTTCAACAGCGATGATTTTAAATACGGCGGCACCGGCAGAATTAACGGAAACATAATTAAAAACAGGCTCTGCGGCTGCAACAGATGCGCAAACAGCGTTGAGATAACATTGCCGCCGCTTGGTTTTGTCGTTTTAAAACCAATATATTAATTTTTACATTAAAGTTATTAAATGCTGAAAATATTATTCAAATCTAGTTGACTTGAACAAATATTTTGTGTATAATCCTATAGTATGTGGCATAGGGCACTATTATCTGAACCCTTGCAACACGGAACTTTTGTAACCGAAGGGAGGGAAATTCATGTCAGAGGTAAAAATTAAAGAGAATGAATCCTTAGATAGCGCTCTTCGTCGTTTTAAAAGAAATTGTGCCAGAGATGGTATTATGGGTGAAGTTCGTAAAAGAGAACATTACGATAAACCTAGCGTAAAACGTAAAAAGAAATCAGAGGCTGCAAGAAAACGTAAATTTAAATAATCAGTCTAAAAAGGAAGTATTGCTATGTCTTTAAAAGAGAAGCTTTTGCAGGATATGAAAGATGCGATGAAAAATAAAGAAACTATCCGCAAAAACACTATACAGCTTGTTCGCAGCGGTGTGCTTCAAATTGAAAAAGATAACAAAGTTGAGCTTGACGATAGCGGCGTTATTGACGTTATTGCAAAAGAACTTAAAAAACGCCGTGATTCTCTGCCGGAATTTGAAAAAAGCGGCAGGATGGATTTAATAGAAAACCTTAACAAAGAAATTGAAGTTTTGCTTGCATATTTGCCTGAACAGTTGTCAGAAGGCGAGATCAAGCAGATTGTTCAGGATACTATAAATGAAGTTGGGGCGACAACTATGAAAGACATGGGCAAGGTTATGGGTGCAGTTTCACCTAAAGTAAAAGGCCGTGCCGATAACAAAATAGTAAGCGGTTTTGTTAAAGAACTTCTTACAAAATAATTTAAGCATTAAAAGGGGCAGATTTTTATTTGCCTCTTTTTATGTTATTTAATTTTAATATTTGTGATGCATATTCATTTAATTGTTACATAACGTCTTATAATTTAGGATATTAATTATTGCAGTTAAAGTTTTATATGGGGATATTTCAGAAAGGATAATATTATGAAAAAAATAATGAAATTTTTGGCAGCGGCAATTGTATTTATAATATCATTTTCGCAGGCCGCGTTTGCCGGCAGTGATACGTCTATAACGGACGACGGTTTTATTCCCGCTACGGTTGAACAGTTTGTTTATTTGTTTAATATGGAGTTTGGTTCTAAGCCGGAACTTTTAATAAGTAATTTATCCAAGTATGACGGCAATGCAAGCAATGACGAAGAACATGATATATATGTGGGCACATTGGGAAAAAGCACTAGTATTTTGATTTGGGCTGATAAAAATACGGATAGAGTATATGGCGTTGGGCTTTTTCAAAATACTGCAAAAGCGGCGGCAGACGTTTACATTCAACGTGAAATATATTCGGGTGCGGTTACTTTAAGCGGGCTCTTTTGCGGTATTGATAAAAATAATGTAAAAGATTTGGAGGTAATATTTCCCGGGCTTGATCTCAATGCAAGAATAAAACCATATTCGACCTGGAATAAATTTGGAAATATTGTTATTGGACTTGATATAAATGAAAGTGAAATGAGTTTTATTACGTTTGTTGACCTTGACAATAAAAAAATTAAAATTGCTGTAAATGATGAATTTATTGATCTTACAACGGCGCCGGAAATAATTGACAACCGTGTATTTGTGCCTGTGAGGGGATTATTTGAAAATTTGAATGCAGAAGTCCTTTGGAACGGAAATAATAATTCTGTTACAATAAAAAACAATGAAAAAGAAATAGTTGTAACATTAAATTCGGCTGAAGCATTTATAAACGGCAGAAAAGTTAGTCTGGATACGCCTCCGCAGAACGTAAATGGGAGTATATTTGTGCCGGTTAGATTTATATCGGAGGCGCTTGATGCGGAAGTTCAATGGGATGCCGAAAATATGGTGGTAGACATCAGCATAAGTAACTGACGGTAATTAAATAGTTTTACTATATTATAAAGATGAATATTTTAAAATAATATGGTTTGACTTGTAAACCGAAGACAGCTTCAGTTTACAAGAGCGCACACGGTTTTAACAGGCGTTAGCGGCGCAATAGCCGTGTTAAAGCCTTTGCCTTGCTATTATGCTGCTGACGTCCGTTAAAACTCTCGACCTCAAAAGGAAAAAATTTTTGAAGTTTAAGGCGCATATGCACATGCATAGCGGAGCCTATGCCAAGCGTATATAATGCGGAAATGCGAAAAAATTTCCCTTTGAGGAGGGAGCGTGTCGTTCCTGTAAACAGGAACTGTCATAGTTGAAAACAACAATATAAATTAATACATATATCAATAGGAATAAGATGTGATTGCAATAAAAATACCGATGGACAAACGTGATTTCAGCAAATTTATTGAACATTCAAATATTTTCGGATTAACGCGAGATACAATGAGAATATGTTTGGAAAATTGGTATTAAGATGCTCCGAACCAATTCATTGAAGATATGAGAGCAGATTTTGATACGGTGATGACACTATACTGTTTTTATAACGCTATGGTTTCAGTTGATAAAAATTATAATTTTGAACCTGAATTATCTACTATTACATGCAGGATTACCATAAATGATGCTGAAGATAACTATTGTATTGCTTATTGGTCTGTATTTGATTTCGATTTGAATATAATTGATGATATAATTTCATGAAAGCATAGGACGTTATCAATCAAGCGGGGCTGTCAATACTGATTTTGTGCATTTATTTAAAGTATCGCAGAATAACAGTATATCGAAAATATGATATTCTGCCAAAATATAGCGGCAACTAATGTTTGTATTGGAATGGAGCTCTGTTATAATCGCATATATTTTCGGTTTAATGGCATGGATTGCTTAATACAGTATAACAACAAAATATAGAATTGCGCCGGTAAATAAGAAATAATTATTTAGAATTTATAAAAAAGAGCCTTATGTTTATATTATTTCAAAATAAGCAGGCACTTTTAAATATATAGGCCATAATAAAAATTTTATTTAATTATAAACAACAGTAGTATTTAAAGCGTTTTTATGATATAATCAGCAAAAAGGGATTGGTTAATATTAACAATCTCTTTTATTTTTAATAAGGAGATGATGCCATTGCCGATGATGTTAATGATTACTGCCATTATAATTTTTATTTGCGTACTGTTTAATAAGCTTTCCAGCAAGCTCGGTATCCCAATGCTTCTTGCGTTTATAGCGCTCGGTATATTTTTTGGGGTTGACGGGGTATTTAAAATCTATTTTGAAGATTATAAATTTGCTGAAAATATTTGTTCGGCCGCCCTTATTTTTATTATGTTTTATGGCGGCTTTGGTACTAAATGGGAAGAAGCTAAGCCCATTGCCGTTCAGGCTGTAATGCTTTCTTCGGCCGGAGTTATACTGACAGCCGGCATTACAGGATTATTTTGCCATTATGTTCTTAATTTTGATATGCTTGAAAGTTTTCTTTTAGGTTCCGTTATAGGCTCAACAGACGCCGCCTCAGTTTTTTCAATACTTAGATCAAAAAGACTCAATCTTAAATATAATACGGCGTCTATGCTTGAAGTTGAAAGCGGAAGCAACGACCCATGCTCTTATATGCTTACTGTTATAATATTATCGCTTATGCAGGGCGGAATGGACGGGGCAAGTATTTTGTATATGATTTTCGCACAGTTGGCCTACGGCGCGTTAATAGGCGTTATTATTGCGTTTTTGGCAATTCAGATGCTTAAAAAATTCAGGTTTGCAACAGACGGTTTTGACGCCGCGTTTGTATTGGCCGTTGCTGTTTTCTCATATGCCTTACCTACGGTTTTGGGAGGAAACGGATATCTTAGCGCATATATCGTAGGGATTATACTCGGAAATAATGAAATAAAAAATAAACGCTCTCTTGTAAGTTTTTTTGATGGGTTCACAGGACTTATGCAGATGCTCATATTCTTTTTACTCGGCCTTCTTTCAACGCCTTCAAGAATGGCGGAAATTTTTCCGCTGGCATTTATTATAGCCGTTTTTGTAACTTTTATATCAAGGCCGGCAGCCGTAACGGCTATACTTATGCCTTTTAGATGTAAGATAAATCAGATTGTGCTTGTTTCATGGGCTGGGCTTAGAGGAGCGGCGTCGATAGTTTTTGCCATAATGGTTACTGTAAGCGACGCTTACGTTAAAAATGATATTTTTGATATTGTGTTCTGCATCGTACTTCTTTCTATTGCTTTCCAAGGGACTCTGATACCGTTTTTTTCAAAAAAACTGAATATGGTTGACGATAATGCCGACGTACTCAAAACTTTCAACGATTATATAGACGATGATGAAGTACAGTTTATACAGCTTAATATAAACGGCGGGCATCCGTGGAAGAACAAGAAACTCAAAGATATAGTCCTTCCGAATGAAATGCTTATAGTATCGCTTTTAAGAGGCGGCGAAACCGTTATTCCTAAGGGAAATACAGAAATAGTTGACGGGGATACCGTTGTTTTGAGCGCTCCTGCATTCCATGGAAAAGCGGACGTTACATTTTCGGAAATCAGCATCGGAAAAAACAGCGGCAAAAAAAATAAACGAATTGCCGATTTAAAATATGGAAAAGATGAATTAGTCGTAATTATAAAGCGGGATAATGAAAGGATAATACCAAATGGGGATACAATAATAAGAGAGAACGATATACTTGTAGTAAGTTCAAGAACGTGACAAAGTTACAGACAAAATAATTTTTTTATAATAACATAAATTTGAATTTTAAGGAGGAGTTTAATTTGGCTAAAGTAAATCCAAATGATAAGGTCAGGGTTAAAGGTATGGGGTTCCTTCATGACAGGAATACTGACGATGAATTTAACGGAAGGGTTATAACGGAAAACGGAATGATGACAGCCGAACAGCTTATAGCCGTGGGAGAAGCGGCAAAGAAATTCGGGAATGGAAACGCCGCCTTTACTTCAAGGATGTGCGTAGAAATACAGGGCATACCGTTCGACAATATTGAGCCGCTTCAGGAATTTTTGGATAAGTACGGCTTATATACGGGAGGCACAGGCGACAGGGTGCGTCCGGTTGTCGCATGCAAAGGCAAGACGTGTGTTTTTGGCCTTATACCTTCGGTAGACGTTGCCAAAGAGATTCATGACAGGTTTTATACCGGATACAGGAATGTCGAACTGCCCCACAAATTTAAAATAGCAGTCGGCGGATGCCCTAATAATTGCGTTAAGCCGGATCTTAACGATATAGGAATTATCGGCCAGAGAAAACCGGCTGTATCAGTTGAAAAATGCAAAAGCTGCAAAAAATGTATTGTTGAATCGGGATGTCTTATGAACGCGGCTAGGAAGAATTCGGACGATAAAATTGAAATTAATCGTGAAGTATGCAACTTATGCGGAAAATGCATTAAAAACTGTCCGTTTAAATGTATTGACGAAGAAATAAACGGCGTTAAAATTGTTATAGGCGGGCGCTGGGGAAGGGAAGGCAAAAAAGGGAAATACCTCAGCGGAATATATACATTAAGCGACGCTATGGACATTATCGAAAAAATAATACTTGTATACAAAGACAATGCATTTAAAAAAGAGCGTTTTGCCGATATGATTGACAGGCTTGGTTTTGAGGCTGTGGAAAAGGCCGTTCTTGACAGTGATATTTTAGACAGGAAAGACGAAATAATTAATAAGGAGATACCAAAGAAAAATTAAAGGCGGGGGAATGAAATGAAAGTTTTAATTGTAGGCGGCGTAGCCGGCGGGGCAAGTGCGGCGGCGCGCATACGCCGGCTTGATGAAAATGCCGAAATTGTTATTTTTGAGCGCAGCGGTTATATTTCATATGCAAACTGTGGACTGCCTTATTATATAGGCGGTGAAATTGAAAAAGAAAGCAGCCTTACTCTTAACACACCGGAAGCGTTTGCGGGAAGGTTTAATGTGGATGTTAGGGTTAATGCGGATGTTATCGCGGTTGATTCAAATAACAAGAGCGTATGTGTAAGGAATGTTTTGACAGGTGAAACATACGGCGAAAAATATGACAAACTTATACTTTCGCCGGGGGCAAGGCCCTTCAGGCCGCCGGTTGACGGGATAGAAAGCGGAAGAATTTTTACGCTTAGGACTGTTAACGATACAATTAATATAAAACGGTATGTAGTTGAGAATGGAATTAAGAGCGCCGTTGTAGTCGGAGCAGGGTTTATAGGGGTTGAAATGGCCGAAAACCTTGTAAATCTTGGTATAAATACAACGGTTGTTGAAAAAATAGATCAAGTCCTTGCTCCGTTTGACTATGAAATGGCATGTTACATTCAGGGACATATGAAGGAAAAAGGCGTGCGTCTGTGTCTTGGGACGTCGGTTATGGCCTTTGAAGATACTGAAGACGAAATATTTGTTGTTACTGATAAGTATGGAAAAATTGGTTCTCAGATAGTTATACTTGCAGTGGGCGTTGTGCCGGATACTTCGTTTTTGGATGGCTCGGGAATAAAAATGGGAGCCAAAAATTCCATATCCGTCGACGAGAATATGAGGACAAATATTAAAGATATTTATGCAGTCGGCGACGCGGTTGAAATAAAAAATATTGTGACCGGCAAAGACACGCTTGTTCCGCTTGCCGGGCCGGCTAATAAGCAGGGCAGGATTGCCGCGGATAATATTTGCGGCATAAACAGCATATACAAAGGCGCTCAGGGATCGTCGGTTTTAAAAGTATTTGATTTGACTGCCGCTTCTACTGGCATTAACGAAAGACAGGCTAAAATTGAAGGCTTAAATTATGATATTGCAATACTTTGTCCTCCTTCGCATGCTACATACTATCCAAATTCAAAAGACCTTGTAATGAAAGTTATTTTCAGCAGGGACAGCGGCGTTATACTCGGAGCTCAAGTTATCGGTGAAGAAGGGGCGGACAAAAGGTGCGACGTATTGGCATGCGCGGTCAGAGGAAAACTTACGGCGCATGATCTTACAGAGCTTGAGCTTTGTTATGCTCCGCCGTTTTCTTCGGCAAAAGATCCTGTAAATATGGCCGGATACTTAATTGAAAACCTGCTTTCAGGAAGGGTAAAACAGATACACTACTGTGATATTGACGGGCTTGATAGGGAAAAGTATTTTATACTAGACGTAAGGAAGGACAACGAATTTGAAGAGGGGCATATCGAAGGAGCGTACCACATTCCGCTTGATGATCTAAGGGAAAGGATAGGCGAAATTAACGGGGCTAAAGGGAAAATTATCTGTGTTTGCTGTAAAACAGGGGTACGCAGTTATAACGCATACAGATTCCTGACGCAAAATGGTTTTGACTGCATTAATACAGCCGGAGGATATTATTTTTACAGCGGCGTAAAAAAAGGCTTGTTTGATAATGCGCCTCATCATAGCTGCGGTATAAAAATAGAATAAACGTATTGTGTTTATCGGAAATTTGTGTGGGAATGATTTTCAGGCAAAAGCTTGACGGAGAAAATAACGGCCTTAAAAAATGTATTATGGAGAATGTATTTTTTATATAACATAATATATAAAAACGCTTTCGTATTTTACGGAAGCGTTTTTATTTTATTGATTTATATATTATATCTGCCGGTAGTTTTTGTAATTTTTAAGCGTTTTTATGAATAGAATATACGGGCTGTTAAATACGTTTTGGAGGTAAAATGCCATGATGCAGACAATTTCTGAGTTTAACGGAAAAATTAACTCTTTTATTTGGGGACCGTTTATGTGTACGCTTTTTGTCCTTGTGGGAATGTACTTTTCTGTCAGAACCGGATTTTTTCAAATTTTTAAGGCGCGTTATTGGTGGAACAATACGGTTAAGGCGATATTTACAAATAAAAGCGTTACAAAATCAAACGACAAAAAATCAATTTCACAGTTTCAGGCATTAACTACGGCGCTTGCGGCCACTATGGGAACGGGCAATATTGCAGGAGTATCGACGGCTATAGTTGCAGGCGGGCCTGGAGCCGTGTTTTGGATGTGGGTTTCGGCATTTTTCGGGATGATGACAAAATATGCCGAAGTTGTTTTAAGCATGAAATACAGGTGTAAAAACGAAAAGGGCGACTGGATTGGCGGGCCGATGGTTTTTATAGACAGGGGGCTGGGCGTTAAATGGCTTGCGGTTATGTTTGCGGTTTTCTGTATTTTTGCATCTTTCGGAATGGGAAATATGAGCCAGGCGAACTCGGCGGCAAGCGCGCTGAATTCTGCATTTGGAACGGATAATTTGCAAGTGGGGATTATACTTGCGGCGCTTACGGCTCTCGTAATTATGGGTGGAATTAAAAGAATTGGATTTGTAACGGAAAAATTTGTGCCGTTTATGGCGGCGGTATATACAGCCGGGGGAATAATACTTATTTTTATGAATTATAAGAATATCCCTTTTGCCGTTGAAAGTATAATCGACGGGGCGTTTGGTATAAAAGCGGCGGGCGGCGGTGTTATGGGGTATACAGTATCGCAGGCGATGAGATTTGGAGTTGCGCGCGGTGTGTTTTCAAATGAAGCGGGCTTGGGCTCTTCATCAATGGCGCATGCGGCGGCGGACTCGAAAGAACCGGTCCGCCAGGCTATGTGGGGAATATTTGAGGTTTTTGCCGATACGATAGTTATGTGTACAATTACGGCCTTTGCAATTCTTACAACGGGCGTTATCGGTTCTCGGGGAGCTGACGGCAGTTTACTTAACGGAGCGGCGCTTACTATATCGGCTTTTTCCGAAGGTTTTGGAAATTTTGCGGGAGTGTTTATTTCTGTAGGAATAGTTTTCTTTTCATTTTCGACGCTTATTGGTTGGAGCTATTATGGGGAAAGATGCGTAGAATACCTTTTCGGGCTTAAATATACTAAATATTATAAGTTTATATTTATCATATTTGTTGTTATAGGATGCGTTTCGTCGCTTGATCTTGTTTGGGAAGTTTCCGATACATTTAACGGTATGATGTCGGTGCCGAACCTAATAGCAATAATGATGATGAGCGGCCAGGTTTTTGATGAAACAAAGAAGTATTTACATAAAAAGAAAAGGAGTTATAGCCTATATAAAAAAGCATTTAATAAATAAGCATTTAATAAATAAGGGGGAAATACAATTTGAAAGTTTTTGTTAAAAGTTTTAAAAGGTATATTAAAAATATCTGTATGGCGAATACTGTGATTATGAAAGTTTGTCTCTGCTTGACAGGGGTATTGGTAGGGTTGGGTGTGCGGAAGGATAAAAAACGATCGGCGGCGGCAGTGGCAGTGGCTGCCATATTTATCGGCTATATGTCCGTGCTTAGAAAATTTTTGAATTTATACAAGGAAGAAAAAGAAGATGAGGATTATATTTTGAATGAAGACTGCTTTGAAATTATCGACTAAGAATTAATCCCCGTATGAAATATTGCGGGGATTAAAAAAAATATATTTTTTTTAAAAAATGTGTTGACAGATTGCGGATATATATGTTATTATATCATTCGTCAGCAAATGAAAGATAAATAAACGACAAAGCATTTGCCGGATTTTTCTGGCTCAGTAGCTCAGTTGGTTAGAGCGCCGGCCTGTCACGCCGGAGGTCGAGGGTTCGAGCCCCTTCTGAGTCGTTTGCAGATTATATAATCTGCATTTGTGGGAGTTTAGCTCAGCTGGGAGAGCGCTTGCCTTACAAGCAAGATGTCACAGGTTCGAGCCCTGTAACTCCCATTAAACATTTAAAAAGATACGGAAATTTCCGTATCTTTTTTATTTTCCAAAACATTTAATTTAAAAACTGCTGAAGCTGTTGTTATCCTGAAAAATTTTTTGAATTTTGTATTGATTTTTTTTATTTGCAGTGATATTATTCTACTAATAAAATATTTTGGCTGTGACGGAGCATAGTAGTAATCGGAGTAAGGCTTTTAAGAGAACGGACGTTTTAGCTGTGAGCGTTTGTAAGCCGCCTGTTATGAAATTCCCTCCTAAGCCGCAGGGTGAAGGCTTTTGCTTGTAGTCCTGCACGGATTTCCCCGATATAGGAATGAGGAATAGAAGTTTTGTTCCTTTAGTTAAGCGAGCGTTTATGCTAATTTGGGTGGTACCGCGGATTATTTTCGTCCCATAGGATTTTTATCCTATGGGACTTTTTTATTATCATTTTAATAGGATAGGAGTGTATTTTTATGAATTACTGGAACAAGGAAATCGAATGTATGCCACGGGAAGAACTTAAAAAGCTTCAATTTGAAAAACTTTCGGAAATGCTTAACAGAATATATAACAACGTGCCGTTTTACAGGAAAAAATTTGATGAAATAGGAGCAAAGCCGGAGGACATTAAAACTTTTGACGATTTCCATAAACTGCCCTTTACTATTAAAACTGATTTAAGAGATAATTACCCGGATAAATTGAGGGCATGCGATAAAAAAGATATACGCCGCATACATGCGTCCAGCGGTACGACGGGAAAACCGACAGTTGTGCTATATACGCAAAATGATATAGATATGTGGGCGGAATGTGTCGCAAGGGCGCTTACAATGGCCGGAATAACAAATAACGATACGGTTCAGGTTTCATACGGTTACGGCCTTTTTACGGGAGGGCTCGGCGCGCACTACGGCGCTGAGAAGCTTGGAGCCGCCGTTGTGCCGACTTCTTCCGGCAACACTAAACGTCAGCTTATGCTTATGCAGGATTTAAAAGTGGATGCGCTGTGCTGCACGCCGTCGTATGCGCTTATGCTGAGTGAAGCGCTTGAAGAAAGCGGAGTGGATACAAAAAAACTTCCTTTAAGGGCCGGTATTTTCGGAGCGGAGCCATGGACGGAGGCAATGAGAAGCGAACTTGAAAAAAGATTGAATATCGACGCTTTAAATATATATGGGTTAAGCGAAATTGCAGGCCCCGGAGTTGCAATGGAATGTCTTTCTAAGAACGGCATGCATATAGCGGAGGACAATTTTATTGCCGAGATTATTAACCCCGAAACGGGCGAAACGCTTCCGGACGGAAGCGTCGGAGAACTGGTTTTTACCACAATCACAAAAGAAGGAATGCCGCTTTTGCGTTACAGAACAAGGGATCTAACAAGGCTTATAACCGAAAAATGTTCATGCGGGCGTACTCATGCCAGGATTGACAGGATAATGGGCAGAAGCGACGATATGCTTATTATAAGAGGCGTTAATGTATTCCCGTCACAGGTAGAAAGCGTACTTCTTGATATGGGAGAAACTTCCCCATACTATCACCTTATTGTAGACAGGGAGGACAACAGGGACTCGCTTGAAATTCAAGTCGAAGTTTCAGATTTGATGTTTTCATCGGAGATCCGTGGGCTTGAGGAACTTAGAGGAAAAATTAAGAAAGAAATTGAAAACACGCTTGGAATTGCCGTTAAAGTTTCGCTTATCGAGCCTAAGACGCTTCAAAGAAGCGAAGGCAAAGCCGTCAGAGTTACCGATAAACGTGTGCTTTAATATAGAATTATGTTATTTTTGGTGTTATAATTTACATAATGAATAATATAGGGAGCGTGATAGTGTGAAAGCAACTCAAATATCCATATTTCTGGAAAATAAAAGCGGACGGCTTGCCGCCGCTACACAGTCCGTTTTAGAGGCCGGGGCTAATATGAGGGCTCTTAATATTGCGGATACTTCGGATTTTGGGATTTTAAGGATCATGGTTGAAAATCCCGATAAAGTTTATGAACATTTGAAAAACAGCGGTTTTACAGTTAAAAAAACAGAAGTCCTTGCGCTTTTAATACAGGATGAGCCCGGGGCCTTAAATAAAATACTCGGTATTTTTGACAGGAACAATATAAATCTTGAATATATTTATACTTTTATAGGCAAGGATGATTCTAAGGCGGTTATAATTGCAAGGGTTAGAAACCATCTTGAAGCTGAAACGGCTTTAATAAAAGAAGGAACTACGCCTTTAAGCCACGAGGAAGTTATGAGAATTTAAATTTATATATTTAAAGTATTTGCTTGGAAAATAAATAATAACGGTTAAAAAAGCGGCATAAAATTCACTGGATTATTTTGAAATATTGTAATTAATGTTTGGAATATCCTGTGAAAATGTTTTGGCTTTTCAGGCGCCGCATAAATAGGGGAGATTAAAAAACAGGTTTTAGTTTTGCTGAAGCCTGTTTTTTTGTTGGTTCGTTATTAATGAACTAAAGTAAATATTAACAAATCATATGGTTGTTTTTTTGCTATAATAGATATTGTGCGTATATAATACTTAATGATATTATTCTATTAACATAGTATAAGGAGGTAGTTTATGTATTCCTGTGTAAAAATAAGCGATAAGGACAATGTTGCAACCGTAACAAAAACGATTTGCAAAGGGGAAACTGTTATTTATAAGTTTAAAGGCGATGAATTTAAGGTTACTGCCGTATCCGATATACCGATATATCATAAAATGGCTTTAAGCGATATTGAAAAGGGAGGAATTGTAATTAAGTATGGATGTAAGATCGGGTATGCCCTCGAAGATATAAAGGCAGGCGGGCATGTACATACGCACAACCTTTTCAGCAGTATGGATTGATTTTGAATTGGAGGAACAGGCTATGAATTTTAAAGGATACAGAAGGCCGGACGGAAGGGCCGGAATCAGGAACCATATACTTATACTGCCGTGCTCGCTTTGCGCAAGCGAAACTGCAAGATTTACGGCAAGCCTTGTGCCCGGCGCCGTTTATATACCGAATCAGGGCGGGTGCGCTATTGTGAAAAAAGATTTTGAAATGACGCTTGAAGTCCTGTCAGGGTATGCGGCAAACCCGAATGTTTACGGGACCGTTGTAATAGGAAATACATGCGAGCAGGTTCAGGCACATCTTCTTGTGGAAAAAATTAAAGAAAAAACCAATAAACCGGTTGAAAGCGTTGTAATAAGAGACGTCGGCGGGACGATAAAGGCGGTTGAAATCGCCGCGCGGTATGCAACACAGATGAGCCGTGACGCAAGCAAGCTTGTCAAAGAGGATATCGATATTTCCGAACTTATAATGGCCACAGAATGTGGAGGTTCCGATCCGACAAGCGGACTTGCGGCAAATCCGGTCGTAGGCAAAGTAAGCGACCGTCTTGTTGATATTGGGGCGACTGTTATTTTAAGCGAAACAAGCGAGCTTGTAGGCACTGAAGATATACTCGCACCTCGATGCAAAGATAAGGAAACTGCCGAAAGGCTCCTTCACATTATTAAACGGAATGAAGAACATTTTGAGCGTGCCGGAGAATTTCTCAGGTTTGGCAATCCGTCTACAGGAAACAAAGAAGGCGGCTTGACTACGCTGGAAGAAAAATCTCTCGGATGTATACATAAAGCTGGCGAGAGGACGATTATGGACGTTTTTGATTATGGGCAGATGGTTACGTCGAAAGGTCTTGTGGTAATGGATACGCCCGGGCAGGATATAGCCTCTATTGCAGCAATGGTTGCCGGAGGCGCGCAAATAGTTATATTTACAACAGGTAGGGGAACGCCTACGGGCAACGGCCTTGTGCCCGTTATAAAAGTAACCGGAAACAGCGAAACGGCTAAGCTTATGGCGGACAACATTGATTTTGATGCAAGCCCGGTTTTAACCGAAGGGAAAGAAACGGATGAACTTGGAGGCGAGCTTTTTGATTTGATGATGAGGGTTGTAAACGGCGAGAAATCAAAAGCCGAGGCTCTTGGATTTAATGACGTTTCTATGGCAAGGGAATGTAATTTCTGTTAAATAGTAAGGAACTAAAGCCTTCAAATATGTTTAAAAACATGTTGAAGGCTTTTTTATATAGTTTAAGTGGTTTTTATATATGCTTAATCAAGGAAGTCCTTAAGTAAAATCAACATGGAAATTTATATGTGCAGGCAAAAATATACTATATGTAATGTTGATGGTAAATAGACATATGCGGATGTTTTCTTTTGGTTTGTTAAGCGGCTTTTTAGTAACGGAATGTTAGTAAAAGCTGGTTTTTAAAGGGAGTTGCAACAGAATTTTTAAATAATTAAAAAGCACAGGATGTTTTGGCAGATGGGGGTTAAAGAGCTGTATTTTTATTATTTTTTACTTTTAGAGTGAAATAATAATCTTGTAATATAAGTTTATTTGATAAGCAGGATAAAATATAAGCAAAAACTTGAAAAAAACAGTGATTCTACAATAAAAACAGTCTATATTTGCAGACTGTTTTTTTGCCTGTTGTCATTGTTTGTCGTAAAAATTATAGAAGCAGAATGGCGGCAGCGGTTATTTGCAACGGTAATTGTAAAATAGCGGCAAAAAAGTTTTTAGGCGTTATGCGGCAATAAAAAATCTACAGCCCATAATTTTAGCGTATTCTTTGTGACTGCCATAATTGTAAGATATGGATTTAACCGTATTATTTCAATATGGATTGCGGTTATAATTTTAATGTTTGCGGCAATATTGCTGTTTTACTCAATCGGATTAAAGCGCCGAATTTAAGAATATATTGAAGTTTATATTAATTTAAAAATTTCATAATGAACGATACACATAAAATTTCACATTTATTAAGGGTTTGTTTGATATAGATATTTCTTTTATTCAAAGTTAATGTAAAAATGCCGATTATGTCCTTACCGTTTCCTATGGTAAAGGATTATATTTTTTAATAGGTTGCAATATATGCATAATTTTGCTATAATGTTGCGGATATATTAAAATTTAATGCTTGCGTTGTAAACTGTGGAACATGCTGAGTTTCAAAAACTTGCAGGTTTTAAATTTAATTACAGGAGAGGGAGGAAAAAAATGGGAAATTCAGAAATTATCAAGCTGATAATACTTGCCGTTTATCTGCTTGCGATGCTTGCCGTTGGGTTTTTAACGTTTAAGCAGAATGAAGGTTTTGAAGATTATGTGCTTGGAGGTAGGAAGCTTGGAAAATGGGCGACAGCGTTGTCAGCTCAAGCTTCGGACATGAGCGGCTGGCTTTTGGTTGGGCTGCCCGGAGCCGCATATCTTGCGGGAGTTGAAGCCGGATGGATAGCTATCGGCCTTGGAATAGGAACATATGCCAACTGGAAAGTGCTTGCTAAAAGGCTCAGGATTTACACCGAAAAGGCCGGAAATTCTCTTACTTTGCCGGAGTACTTTGAAGCGCGTTTTGAGGACCATTCTGGAATATTAAGGCTTATACCGGCGCTTGTTATTATTATATTTTTTACAGTTTATACGGCGGCTCAGTTTTCAACTGGAGCAAAGCTTTTTGAAATGCTGCTTCATGTTCCGTATCAGGTTGCGCTTGTTATAGGCGCTATTGTTATAATAGGATACACGTTCCTAGGCGGCTTCTTGGCAGTTTCGCTGACTGACGTTATACAGGGAATGCTTATGTTTTTTGCGCTTTTGGTGGTTCCCGTATACGCTGTTGTGCAGATGGGAGGCGTCGAAACGATTACGGAAGGCGTGCTTGGAATTGATCCGAATTTTTTGAGCCTTACAAAAGCGACGGGCGGCGGAATGGTGCCTTTAATGTCTATAATTACAAACCTTGCCTGGGGGCTTGGATATTTCGGACAGCCGCATATACTTGCAAGATTTATGGCCATAAACGATCCTGATGAACTTAAACATTCCAGGAGGATTGCTATCGTATGGGTTGCAATTACGCTTGTAGCGTCTGTAATTTGCGGAGTTATAGGAAGGCTTTATTTTATAAACAGCCCGCTTGCAGACAGCGAGCAGGTGTTTATGCTCATGGTTGATCAGATGTTCCCGGCCGTATTGGCAGGCATATTTCTTGCGGCGATACTTGCGGCCAGCATGAGCACCGCCGATTCACAGCTTCTTGTTACGGCGGCGTCGGTAAGCGAGGACATCTATAATCAATATATTGATAAGAAAGCGGATGACAAAAAGAAACTTCTTGTTGGACGTTTGTCGGTTATTGCCATTGCAGTGATAGGCGTAATGATAGCGTTTGATCCGGACAGTTCGGTTTTCGGGCTTGTTTCGAACGCATGGGCGGGGCTTGGAGCTTCATTTGGGCCTGTGGTTATAACGTCTGTATTTTGGAAAAGGATGAACAGGTATGGTGCAATGGCCGGTATGATCGGCGGGGCAGTTATGGTTTTGGCATGGAATATGCTTGAAAAGATGTTTGCTGACATTACTATATTCCAGCTTTATGAATTGCTTCCGGCATTTATAGTTTCGCTTTTGCTTATATTTATTGTTTCAAACGCAACTAAAGAACCTTCAGAGGAAATGTACAGGATATTTGACGAAGTTAAAGCGTCTTCAAGAAATTGATTTTTAAACGCACTGTTTTTATACAGTGCATTTTTTTTGATAAAATACCCATAATATATCTGGGTGATTATATGAAAAAATTAATTATGATAATATTTGCACTAGTTTTTTCGGTAAATGTCTATGCTGAAGAGCTGAAAGTTGCGGCCCAGGGGGCGGCGTTAATGGATGCGGAAACAGGAAGGGTGCTTTGGGAAAGGAACATGGACGCCCCTATGTCTGTTGCAAGCACAACTAAAATTATGACCGCTATTATAGCTTTGGAAAGCGGAAAGCTGGATGAAACGGCAATCGTATCGAAAAAAGCGGCTGTAACGCCGAAAGTTAGGCTGGGACTTTCAAGCGGGGAAGAATATATATTGGGGGATCTGCTTTACCCCCTTATGCTTCAATCGTGTAATGATTCAGCCGTTGTAATAGCCGAACACATCGGAGGAAGCGTTGAGGGTTTTGCCGAATTAATGAATGAAAAGGCGAGGGAAATTGGAGCGAAGAACACAAAATTTGTTACGCCTAACGGCCTTGATAAAGACGATAATCATTCTACAGCGTATGATATGGCTTTGATTACCAGATACGCTTTGGAAAACGAAGATTTTTGCAGGCTTATTTCAACGCCGAGCTATAGTTTTTCAAGCTGTAATGGCAAAAGATCGTTTACAGTAAGCAATAAAAACAGGCTGTTGAACGAGTATGAAGGGGCTATAGGCGTTAAAACAGGTTTTACAAATAAAGCCGGCCATTGCTTTGCCGGAGCGGCG
Source organism: Anaerotignum faecicola (assembly GCA_024460105.1). Lineage (NCBI taxonomy): Bacteria > Bacillati > Bacillota > Clostridia > Lachnospirales > Anaerotignaceae > Anaerotignum > Anaerotignum faecicola. The sequence goes on along the minus strand of JANFXS010000001.1, from coordinate 14,841 downwards.
GAACGAAACGGGACGCAGCTTATAACGGTTGTGCTTGCCAGCGGCTGGGGAAATAAGGGAAAAGAACAAAAGTGGATTGATACAAAGAACCTTTTAAATTATGGTTTTGAAAATTTTTCCCTTAAAAAAGTTATGGATAAGGGATGTGAGATGGGAACGGTTGAGGTAATTTCTTCAAAAGAAGGAAGCGTCAATGCGATAGCCGCAGAGGATGGATTTGCTATGCTCAGCGAGGAAGAATTTAAAGGCATTACCGTTGAGAAGAAACTATTGGAAGCTGTTGAAGCGCCTGTAAGAAAGGGCGAAAAAATCGGAAAGGTTTCCGTTTATACGGCTAATGGAGAACAGCTTTTTTCGACTGATATTGTAGCGGCTGAAAATATAAAAAGGCATGATTTTGAAACTTCTGTCAAAAAATTGATAAATATGTGGCTAAATTCCCCAACAGACGGTATACTATAAAATAGCCAATGTTTAAATAGTATTATCAGGGGGATTAAAAAATGGAAGTAAGGCTTCAAAAGTATCTTGCCGATTGTGGCATAGCGTCAAGAAGAAAAGCAGAGGAACTTATACAGGCGGGCAAAGTTTCCGTAAACGGAGTTGTTGTGACGGAACTCGGAACTAAAATTGACGACAAACTTGATTCTGTGTTTTATAACGGAAATAAAGTTTTGAACAAAGAGAAACCGGTTTATATAATGCTTCATAAGCCGGAAGGGTTTGTAACAACCGCCAAGGATCAGTTTGATCGGCCTACGGTTATAGATTTGATTAAAGGGGTTAATGAAAGAGTTGTGCCTGTAGGAAGGCTTGACTATGACACGTCGGGACTTCTCCTGCTTACAAACGACGGCGATTTAACGTATAAACTGACGCACCCGAAACATCAGGTAAAAAAAGTTTATTTGGCAAAACTTTTCGGTACTCCGGATATAGGATGCATTAATAAATTTAAATGGGGAGTTACTGTTGACGGAAGAAAAACTGAACCGGCAAAGCTGGAAGTCTTAGAAGATTTGGGTAAATATTCGGTTTGCAGGATCACAATAACAGAAGGGCGCAACAGGCAGGTTAGGAAAATGTGCGATGCAATTAAACACCCTGTTGCCACACTCAAAAGGGTTGCCACAGGAGAGTTGGAGCTTGGGGATCTGCCGAAAGGAAAATTCAGGATTCTTACTGAAAAAGAGGTAAAATATTTGAAATCACTTTAAGTTTTAAGCAGGAATTTTAAAATGGCTGTACATGGAATACCGTTTTAATTCGGCAATTCCTGTATCGGCCTTTTATTGTGCGGTTCATTTGCTTTTTCGGCGGAAACGCGATTTGACTGACTTATGTATCAGGATATCTTCGGTTTACAAGGTCATATACGCTCAATATAATAAATTTTTCTGCTATTTGGCGTTTCAAATGCTTGATCGGATTCTCGAATTTCTCGTTGAGAAATGCTCTCGCTGTGTTTTCGTATGGGTTGTATACGTGTGCCTGCGGGCAAGCCTGCATATTCGCGTTTTGGATAACAAAAAATTTATCAATATGTCGTTGAACAGTTAAGGATGGCATAGCGGTTTAGGAACAAGAAAAAGGCGGGCAGGTTCAGCCGGAAACGGCGTCAAATGTGTTTAGCCTCGCTGTTATGGTCTAATGCCATCCTCAAATAATGTTGTGCCATTTTAAAATTAAAGGAATTTGCCTTAAAAACATATTTAGTGATTTGTAATCATAAGGCTCTAATTAATTGTTATTACAACTATTTCAGGAGGATTATTTATCCTGAATGGGATTATGCTGTTTCCGAGGCCGCGGCTTACAACCATGTTTGTATTGCCGGACGTATAAACTCCGCTTGTATATTTAGGAAAAAATCCCTGATTAGGCGCAATAACTCCGCCTATGAACGGTATGCGGAATTGGCCGCCGTGCGCATGGCCGCAAAGTACAATATCCATGCGGTTTTTAACGTAAGTTTCAAAAAGCTCCGGCCTGTGCGATAAAAGTATTTTATACTGGCCGCTGTCTGAAGAAAGCGAATTTAAATAATTATCTAAAATTTTTTCATCGGATTCTGTTCTGTCGGAAAAAGACGGATCGTCCGCTCCTATCAAATTGATTTGAACGCCGTTAAATTCAAATAATATGTTATTATTTCTTAATACGTTTGCTCCTGCATTAATTAATTCCGCTTCAAATGAAGCGTATTCCGGTATTCTTGCTTCATGGTTGCCTGTAACATAATACACTGGGGCGATTTCACAAGCTTTTGAGGTAAATTCAACTGCTATATCGGTATTTGTGCGTCGGGAATCGATTATATCTCCGGTTACGGCGATAATATCCGGATTTTCAGAGCTTATTTTTTCTAAAAGGGATGAGTTGGCATGGCCGAATTCGGCATTATGCAAATCTGAGATATGGACGATTTTCAGGCCTGAAATATTATTTAGAGCGGATTCGGAAGAAACTGTTACATATGTTGTTGTAAGGGATGTATTTTCCCGCCGGATACACAGTGAAACTACAACGGTAAATATAAGAAGTATTAATAGTAAACGATTTTTTGACTTTTTCAATAGGTCACCTCTTTGTATTTTTATTATTTACGGATATATATATTTTATTATTATTTTGATCAATTTGAAATAATTTATGTTTTTACTGTCACATCTATAATATTTGTTTATAATAACCTTAAATTCATCGTATATATTTTCGATATACCATATTTTTGGAGAAACATGGCGGTTATATTTCGGTTTCTTTGTTTTTTGATGCGATAAAATATACGGCTAAGTAAAATTTTAAAATCAGAACAAATATTTTGGCGGGGATTTTAAAATGCATTATATTTTCATACCGTTTTACACTGGGGGATTTGCTAATGCAGTTAAGCAGGCTTTCCTTTCCGAGAAGGAAAACGCGGCCTATTATAATATACACAAGAGCAATGACCGACATGATAAATGTACACTTAGTCATGATTACAATCCACGAAGTTAAATTAGTTTCAACAGCTGATTTAAGAGTTATTGCCATAATAATAAAATTTATAAGAGCTTTTCCTAAATTTCTGCGTTCAAATTTACATGAATTGTTACTGTTTGTGTAATGTTTAATTATTTTTTTGCTTAAGAATTTTCAATATTTTTCCACCTTTATGAAAAATTTCTGATTGTAATGAGTATAATATTCCAACATGGAACAGTTGTTGGATCTCCATACCGAAAATCAAATTTTAATCGAATCTCAAGTGTCACAAAATTGTACCCTTTATCTTTTAATTTTCTTAAATCTTCTATAAGGGCTAAGCTCGTAAAAGTATAAGCTCCTGATATTATACCTGTTACAAATAGTATTTTTGAAACGGCAAGTGCAAATGCATTTTTAGGAATTTTGTATGTAATTAAACCGGAAAAAGCGTACATTGAGGAATAGTTTGTGGTTACATGAAATATTTTGCTTGGTTTGTTTATAATTTCAATCAGTTCGTCTATTGTTTTAACAATGCTAAATTCCTTTTCCTTACCTATTTCAAAGAAAATGTTTTCCCAATCGTCGTCAACCATTGCTTTTAATTTTATAAGTATATTATTATCAATGTTTAAGCCATATTTTTTAAACCCATTTAAATTTAAAGCTGTTGCTGCAGTATTGTTATTTTCACTTCTTATATATGTAATATAAGGGATTGCAGAAGAAACATCTTCCGAAATTTTATTGTATATGGAATTAAACAGGCCCTTGAAATATTCAGTATATTTATAATTTCCATGCATGTATTTTTTAGAAATATGTTCATTGAATATTGTTTCTTCAAAGATTTTAATAAATTGGTTTGTGCATAATTCTTGTATTGTAGTTCCTATTGCCATTTTATAAGGATGGTCGAAGTAATATTTATTCAGCACGTCTTTAACAAATTTTTCATCATATTTCCCCATTATTTCAGATGCAAAAGCAGTTTTTTTAACATCATTGCCGACAACACGTTTAACGCCTTTTTTAACAATATTTTCTAATATTGCTAATTTAGCTGATGTTGACAATAGCCTGTTTTTTTTATTGTGTATCATGTTTGCAGCATTGTCAACATCTTTTTGAGGGGCGTTGCTGTAAAGTCTTGTTTCCCTATCAGATAGAAGCAGTATTTTTATACATTTATCGGCGCTGCTTTTTACTGAAATATGATTTAACATATCGTCAATTCATGATATGAATCGGGCAAATTCTTCACGTCTGCTAAAACTCTCCGACCTCATAAGGAAAAAATTTTTTGCAGTTCAAGGCGCATATGCGCCGGCATAGCGGATCCTATGACAAGCTTATGCAACACAGAAATGCAGAAAATTTTTCCTTGAGGGGCGTGTGTGCCCTTGTAAACTGAAGCTAAGCTTGGTCAATTACAGATTTCATATCTTTTTCTTTCTTTAAAATCATGCCATAGTAATCATACGGCGACACATCTTTCATAATCTTTTTCAGATTGAATTTTTTATTTATGTCATCAAAGTAATGTTCCGTGCCAAAAGTTATGCCGGTTGTTTTTGGCGCTGAGTTTCCTAATAGTTCTGTTTTTCCGAAATCCAATAGATTATCCACCTCAGGTAAATGATTATATAATAAATACTTATTGCGGCCGTGAAAGTGTCATACATTATAAAAACAGTGGTTTCAAGATACATATAATAAGATTGTATAAAGCCACAAAAACGCCGGTTTATGCAAGCACAGTTTAATATAATGTTATTTTTTTAACTGTTTTTCAATGCGCAAAATGATTTGAAGTTACGGCAAGCCTTATCAAGCTTTATTTTTAAGAAAAAATGTAGTATAATAAAAAATTAGTATATATAGATAAGGGGATTATTTATAATGGTTAAGCTGTATTTAATAAGGCATGGCGAAACTGAATGGAATAAAGCCAAACGGTTTCAGGGATGGACCGATATTGAATTATCGCAGGAGGGCAGGCGGCAGGCAAGCCTGCTTGGCGAAAGGTTTAAAAAGATTGATATTGACGAGATATATTCTTCCCCGTTGAAAAGGGCTGTTGAAACGGCAAGGCCTATTGCGGATATTAAAGGGCTTGAAATTAAAACGAATGAAAACTTTAAGGAAATTAATTTCGGCGAATGGGAAGGAATGACTGCAAAAGAGATTTCAACGAAATATGGCAAAAGTTTTGACGAATTTATAAAATATCCTGAAAACGGTACTTTTCCGGGAGATATTTCATTTGCTCATGTTACCGAAAGGATAAAAATCGGCCTGAGGGACGTCCTTGACGGAAAAGATGACAAAAATATTGCCATTGTATCGCATGGAGGTATAGTTAGGCTTATTATTAAATATTTAATGGCTTTTGAAGGCGAATGGTATAACAAAACGTGGATTGACAATACGTCTGTTTCTATTGTTGAAGTTAGAAAACACGGCAATTTGCTCAGGGTTTTGAACGATTATTCGCATCTTTTGTAAAGGGTGGTTAAATGGGAACGGTTATAGTTATAGGCGGCGGCGCGGCGGGCATGGTTGCGGCGGGAAAGGCCGCTGAAAACGGACATAATGTGCATTTATATGAAAAGAACGACAAACTCGGAAAAAAAATATACATAACCGGGAAAGGCCGCTGTAATATAACAAACGACAGCGATGTTGAAAATTTTATTGAGAATATACCGGGAAATCCGTATTTTTTATACAGCGCTTTATATTTGTTTGACAGTTCTAAAACCATAGAGTTTTTTAACTCCCTTGGGGTAAAAACGAAAGTTGAACGGGGAAACAGGGTTTTTCCCGTAAGCGACAAAGCTGCCGACGTTGTGCATGCGCTTGAAAAATATGTAAGAAAAAATAAAGTTAAAATCCACTTGGGATGTGCGGTTAAGGATGTTCTGACGGAAAGCGGAAAGGCAAAAGGGATTGTTACATGCAGAGAAGAAACTGTATACAGCGATTCCGTTATAATTGCAACCGGCGGGCTGTCATATCCGGGAACGGGTTCTACAGGCGACGGATATGCTTTTGCAAAAAAGTGCGGTCATACCGTTACGCCGCTTTATCCGAGCCTTGTACCTTTAAGGGCAGAAGAAAAATGGTGCGCCGATTTAATGGGGCTCAGCCTTAAAAACATAAAAATAACAATTAAAAACAATAAGGGAAAGCAGATTTATGAAGATTTCGGAGAAATGTTGTTTACACATTACGGTGTGAGCGGGCCTGTTATATTAAGCGCAAGCAGGCATCTTTTGGGAAAGTTCGGAAACGGTGCAAAGCTTTACATCGATTTAAAGCCGGCGCTCGACGAAAAAACGCTTGACAGCAGAGTATTAAGGGATTTCGATAAATATATAAATAAAAATTTTGCGAATTCGCTGGACGACCTTCTTCCGCAGAAATTGATCCCCGTAATATTATCGTTAAGCGGGATACCGGGGCAAAAGAAAGTACACGATATTACAAAAGAAGAAAGAAGGAAGCTGGTTTCCGTTTTGAAAGGCTTGGAGCTTAACATAATGGGAACGTCAGGATACAATGAGGCTGTTGTTACCAGCGGCGGGGTGGAAGTTGATGAAATTAATCCGTCTACAATGGAATCAAAATTTATTAAAGGGCTTTACTTTGCGGGAGAAGTATTGGACGTTGACGCATATACCGGGGGATTCAATCTTCAGATAGCTTTTTCTACTGGGTATGCGGCAGGGAGCAATGTTTGTATGGAGGGAAAATAATTGGCATACTGCATAAGAGGGGCTGTAACATGCAGCTCAAATACAAAAGAGGATATATTAAATGAAACAAAAAGGCTGTTGTTGGATATAATAAGTGAAAACAGTTTAAATATTGAGGATATAATATCCGTATTTTTTACGGCCACAAAGGATTTGGACAAGGCATATCCGGCGGCGGGGGCAAGAGAACTTGGCATAACGGAAGCGGCTCTTATGTGTTTTCAGGAAATGTATGTTGACGGCAGTCTTGAAAAATGTATCCGTGTCGGAGTTTTGGCGGAAAACGGAAGAAAACAGAAAGACGCCGTGCATGTTTACATAGGCGGTGCGGAAAAGCTGAGGCCCGATTTAAAAAGATAGGAGGATATACAAATGAAAAAATTTGCCATAGCTATAGACGGGCCGGCCGGAAGCGGCAAAAGTACGGTTGCAAAAATTTTGGCAAAAAAGCTCGGCATTGTTTATATTGATACTGGGGCAATGTACAGAACCGTTGCTCTTAGCTGTATAAGAAAATCAATTGATACTAAATCAAGCGGAGATGTCGTTTCTTCACTTGAAAATTTAAATATAGATATTGTGACAGAAAACGGAACTCAAAGGATCTTCCTTGACGGAGAGGACGTTACGGGTAAAATACGCACTCAGGAAGTCGGGCAGGGCGCGTCTGACGTTGGGCTCATACTGGAAGTGAGAAATAAGCTTGCGGACATGCAAAGGCAAATGGCAAAGGAAACAAGCGTAATAATGGATGGCCGCGATATCGGCACAAATGTGCTTAAAGATGCAGAGGTTAAAATATATCTCAATGCAAGCGTCGACGAGCGCGCTAAAAGAAGATGCGGGGAGTTGGAGCAAATTGGATGTCCGCTTCCTTTTGATAAAGTGAAGGAACAGATAATCGAACGCGACAGGAACGATATGAGCAGAAAACATAATCCGCTTATGAAAGCCAACGATGCCGTTGAAATTGATTCAACGTATATGTCTGTAGAAGATGTTGCATGTGAAATAATTGAAATCGTAAACAAGAAAATAGGCAGGTAAATATTTATGGAAATAATTGTAGCAAAATCGGCCGGTTTCTGTTTTGGTGTGAGCCGGGCGGTTGAAGCCGTTTATAATGCCGTCGGAAACGGCGATATTTATACATACGGGCCGATTATACACAATAAGACTGTTACGGACGAACTCGCAAAAAAGGGCGTGAAAATAATAAACAGCATTGACGAGATCGAAAACGGTACGGTTATTCTCCGCTCTCACGGGGTTGGTGAGGAAGTGTATAAAGAAATAGAACGGGCGGGGATAAAGCTAATCGACGGTACTTGCCCTTTTGTTAAAAAGATACATGATATTGTAAAAGAAGATTTTGAAAACGGGTGTAAAATTATAATTATCGGCGACAGTCTGCATCCGGAAGTAATAGGAATTAACGGCTGGTGCAGAAACAGCGCAGTCATTGTCGAAAGCGCCAAAGAAGCCGAAACTGCTGAATTAGATACAAGACAAAAATATTCTGCCGTTGTTCAGACTACGTTCAGGGCAAGCAGATTTAATGAAATAATTGATGTTTTGAAAAGACGTATATCGCATATCAAAGTGACAAATACAATTTGCTCCGCAACGGAAAAAAGACAGACGGAAGCGATAGAATTATCGAAAAATGTTGACAAAATGATTGTTATAGGCGACAGGAAAAGCTCTAATACACAAAAATTATACGAAATTTGTAAAAAAAATTGCGATAAAACGTATAATATTGAAACTTTTGAAGATTTGGTGTTGAATATTTTTAACAACAATGATAAAATTGGAATAACTGCTGGTGCGTCAACACCATCGGCAATAATAAAGGAGGTCATTGGTACTATGAGCGAGAATCTGAATGATGCAGTACAAAAAATAGAAGGAGAAGAGGAAATGTCTTTCCAGCAGATGCTGGACGAGTCATTTGTTACTTTACATACAGGTGACATTGTTAAGGGAACTGTTATTCATATTAATAATGAAGAAGTGTCCGTTAATCTCGGATATAAATCAGACGGTATTATTCCAAGGGATGAATACAGCAGCGATGTAAATTCAGTTCCAAGCAAAGAACTTCAGCCCGGAGATGAAATAGAAGTTTTTGTTGTGCGCGTTAACGACGGAGACGGAAACGTACTCCTTTCAAGAAAACGCCTTGAATCTATGAAAGGCATGGAAGATTTACAGAAAGCTTTTGAAGAAAAAACAGTTGTTGAAGGCAAGGTTACAGAGGTTGTTAAAGGCGGTATTATTGCCGTTGTTAACGGAGTTAAAGTTTTTATCCCTTCTTCACAGATTTCAAACAGGTTTGTTGAAGACCTCAGCGTTTATAAGGGCCAGACAATCGAATTTGAGATTATTGAGCTTGACAGGAGCAAACGACGCATTATCGGCGGAAGGAAAGCTCTTATTGAAAAAGAAAATGCGGCTAAAAAAGAAGCTTTATTCGCTACTATTGAAGCGGGCAAAAAGGTTACCGGAACAGTCAGCAGGATTACTGATTTCGGCGCATTTGTTAATTTAGGCGGCATTGACGGCTTAATCCATATATCGGAAATGAGCTGGGGACGCATTACAAATCCAAGGGAAGTATTAAAAGAAGGCGACACGGTTGAAGTTGTTGTGCTTGAAGCAGACAAAGAAAAAGGAAAAATTTCACTTTCACTTAAAGACGTTACGCCTAACCCATGGTCATTAGCGGCTGAAAAATATCCTGTTGGCTCAATTGTAGAGGGAAAAGTTGTAAGAATGGTTCCTTTCGGCGCTTTTGTTGAGCTTGAAGTTGGCGTTGACGGGCTTGTTCATATTTCTCAGATTTCTTCTAAACATGTTGTTAAGCCGGAAGATGAACTTAAAATCGGTGAAATAATAAAAGTTAAAGTTCTTGAAGTTAATACTGAAGCTAAAAAGATCAGCCTCAGCAAAAAAGAAGCGGATGCTCCTACAGCAGAAGTTTCTGAAGAAGAAACGGCGGAATAATATATAAGTTATCATTTTGGCGTAATTTTAAGGCCGTGTTTCGGGTATTATATCCCGAAATGCGGTTTTTTGGTTTTATTAAGCAAACAGCTTAATAGCCGAAGAACTTGACGGTTTTAATATTAATGAAAAATCTCCTATGCCTTGATTATTTTGAGCTGTAAAGCGGCAAGAAAGCATAGGAGATTTTTCATTTAAAAGTTTCAAGATCAAATTTATCTGTTGGTTAGCGATTAAAACGGGGTTTCAAATATATCGTTGCTATACAAATTATCGTATCCGGGAAGTTCATCACGGGAGGCTGTTCCGCTGTTTAAGGCCCATTGACGAAGTACAGCGTATAATTCGGCTTCGGCAGAAGCGAAATATGGATTTACATATAATATACTCAACAGTCCCCCTGTAAAAACAGACAGAATAAACCAGCCTATGAACGATAAATGGAATGTGAATGCAAACATTTTATTGCCATACATCATTTCTTTGCTTATTTTAAATGCCCTGTTTACATCAATTCCGGGATTTTCGCTTAATATATAAGGTATCATCATATATTCATAAGATTTAATTACTCCCGGGATAATGAATAGAAAATACCATAGAGTTGTATACAAGTCGACAAAAAACATCGTCTTTACTGTATTTTCAGTTTTTCCGATTTGATAAACATAAAAAATGTTTTTAAATCTTATTTTATCTTCGCGCTGGGCCATAAAAAAGCGTTTTGTACCAACGTTCAAGGGATATAAAATAAACAGCCGCAGGAGGAATACAAATATAAATACAAAAATAAATATAAGAAATGTCGACGTTTGAACGCCGATTCTTATTAAATCGGAAATGTTCATTACAAGTTCCTGCGAATAGGAAATTACATTGTTTGGCATTGCAGAAAATGATGAAACTGTTAAAAGTGTTTCAAAAACAGTGCCGTCATTGTGGATAAGCGATAGATTATCAACTGTAGGAAGTTCATCCAGAACGCCTGTTAGAATGCTGAATATCAAACATACGGCAACGCAAACCCAATAAGATTTTTTTAAATTAATGTTTGCTTTATATTTAAGTTCGCTGTTAATCAGCATAATATCACCCTATTGTAATATAGTTTTTAATTCAACGGCAGTAATTTACAAACTGTCCAATTCATCAAGCCATATCCTGCTTACAGCGTCGCTTGGCATTCTCCAGTCGCCGCGCGGCGAAAGGCTTATTGTGCCGACTTTAGGCCCGTCAGGAAGGCATGAACGCTTAAACTGCTGGGAGAAAAAACGACGATAGAAGTTTTTCAGCCATTTTAAAATTACTTCTTTGCTGTAAATATCGCTGAATACAGTTTCGGCGAAGAAAAGTATTTTTTTTGGCGGAAAACCGAACCTCACGACATAATACAAAAAGAAATCATGCAGCTCATAGGGACCTACGATATCCTCTGTTTTCTGCCGAATTTTACCGTCTTTAGTAGGCGGAAGGAGTTCAGGGCTTACGGGAGTATCTAAAATATCGCTTAAGATACGGTTCGAGTTTTTGTCAAGGTATCCGGAATCAGTAACATGTTTAACGAGCACACGCACAAGCGTTTTCGGTATGCCGCTATTTACGCCGTACATTGACATATGATCCCCGTTGTATGTTGCCCAGCCAAGGGCAAGCTCCGACAGATCCCCTGTTCCGACAACAATAGCGTTTTCTTTATTTGCAATATCCATTAAGATTTGAGTACGTTCCCGAGCTTGAGTGTTTTCATAAGTTACATCGTGGACGTCGGGATCGTGGCCGATGTCTTTAAAATGTTGGAGACACGCTTCTTTTATTGATATTTCTTTAATTGTTACTCCCAAAGATTTCATAAGGTTTATGGCGTTGTTATAAGTTCGGTCTGTCGTGCCGAAACCGGGCATAGTTACGCCGATTATGTTTTGACGATCAATTCCTATAAAATCGCATGATTTTGCCGAAACGAGAAGGGCAAGCGTTGAATCAAGGCCTCCGCTTATGCCTATTACAAAACTTTTCGAGCCGGTATGGACGAAACGCTTTGAAAGCCCCGTAACCTGTATATTAAAAATATCTTTGCACCGTTCGCTTAATTTTTCATTGTCGGCCGGAACAAACGGCGTTTGAGTTAACGGACGTTTAAGCGTTTCGATTCTGCTTTCGCTTATATCAAAATAAATATTTCTGTATTGTTTTTGTGAGTATGCAGGAGTCATAAATGAGGTGTTCTTTTTCCTGTCGTTGCAGATCGATTCGAGATCTATATCGGCATATATAAGTTGATTTTCTTTTGAAAACCTCTTAGTTTCTTCCAACATAACGCCGTTTTCGCATATCATGCTGTGACCGCTGAAAACAACGTCTTGGGTGCTTTCTCCTATTCCGGCGGAAGAATAAATATATGCGCTTATTGTTCCCGCAGACTGATGTGCGGCCAGAGCGCGCCTGTAATCATTTTTAGCTGCAAGCTCGTTGCTTGCGGAAAGGTTGAGGATTACATTTGCGCCGTTTGTGGCAAGGAAACTGCTTGGAGGAATTGGAGCCCATAAATCCTCGCATATTTCAATTCCAACCGAAAGATTTTTAATATTTTTGCATTTAAAAATCAAATCGCTGCCTATAGGAACATCTTGACCGCAGTAGTTAGTCTGATCCGAAATAAGAGAGCCGGCCGGGCTGAACCATCGTTTCTCATAAAATTCACTGTAATTCGGAACGTATGTTTTTGGAACAATGCCCAATATTTTTCCTTTATTTATCAGTACGGCGCAGTTAAATGTCTGGTTGTCGCATACTACGGGAGCCCCGGCGGCTATCAACATATCCGTGTGTTTGCTTTTGGCGGCGATTAAATTTATGCTGTTTTCACATTCCCTTATCAGCGCCGTCTGCAAAAATAAATCCCCGCATGTATATGAAGAAACCGAAAGCTCCGGAAAGCATAATATTTTTATTCCGGCATCGTCCGCTTGATTTATAAGCGAGGAAATTTGTTCCGTATTATATTTGCAGTCTGCAACTTTGAGTTTTGGAACCGCAGCGCCGGCTCGTATAAGATCATACATTCATAACACCTCTGTATTTTAAATTTTTCTGAACAGTCCGACAACTTTTCCTACAATGGTACAGTTGTTTACAATTATAGGCGACATGGCAGAATTTTCGGGTTGAAGGCGTATATGCCCTTTTTCTTTATAATATCGTTTTACTGTTGCAAATTCTTCTATCAAAGCAACCACTATATCACCGTTGTCGGCAGTTGGCTGCTGACGTACGAGTATTAAATCTTTGTCAAATATTCCGGCCTCAATCATGCTGTCGCCGCGGACTTTAAGCATAAAAGAATCGGAATTGTTTACATACTGTAATGGAATAGGAAACGTATCTTCAATATTTTCAACAGCTAATATAGGCGTTCCTGCAGTCACTGTGCCGACTATGGGGACATTAACTGTTTCCTGATGGTATTCGGGAAGAGGGGTGGAATCAAGTATTTCAATGGCTCTCGGCTTTGAAGGATCTTTACGGATGAATCCCTTTTTTTCAAGGCTGGACAAGTGCGCATGAACTGTTGATGTTGACTTAAAACCGATAGCGTCGCATATTTCTCTCACGGAAGGAGGATACCCCTTCATTCTAACTTCCTTTTTTAAGTATTCTAAAATTTCCTGTTGTTTTGCGGATAGCCCGGTCATTTATATTCACCTCTGTTATTTTAGCTTTAATATACAAATTATAACACATAGTTTGATAAAATCAAACCTATGTTCCTGATTTTTAAAAATATATTGACAACAAACTTATGTTCTGATATATTTAGAACATAAGTTTGAATTTTGCTAAAAGGGGTGGAAAAATGAGAAAATTTGTTTTGTTTATAATGACGTTTATATTTGTTGTGGCAGCAGGATGCCTTTCTTTTGGAGAAACTAAGGAGGATAGTATTATTTACTATAAGAATATTTATATTTTTCGCGACGACACTCTTTGGCAAATTGCAGAAACATATAAACCGAATATTTTTTCAACCTCTGAATATATTGCCCTTATTAAAGATTTTAATAATATGAAAAACGATAAAATTATTGCCGGAGAAAATTTAATTATTCCTATATATGAATTATATGAATAATTTTTTTCTAAATTATTCTTTGTTTTTGGCTGAATAAATTGCGGCTAAAAAACAATAATAGTATCGCGGGCAGTTATTGATTTGCCGCAAAACTATTTATAGGGAGTGTTTATATTATGGATAAAAAGTCAACAAAATCAAGCACAAGCAAAAGCACAGAAAAGAAAATGGACAGGACTGAATTTGCACAGGAATATAACTTAAACACAGAAAAAACACAGAAATGCAACTCAAATAAAACAAGCAAAACAAGCAAATCTAAGTAATTCCAAAGAAGTTTAATTTATAGACGTTTTTATTCCCGGTTTTCTTAACCGGGAATTTTTTTAAAAAAACTTATCAAAAAGTGTTGACAAAAGGGGAAAAATCTGTATAATAAGTATTCGTGTCAGCCACGAAACGAAGCAAAGGGGCTTGGATGAAAACCCGGCGGGATAGAAGGGCAAGGGCACAGGCTGAGAAGCCAGATTAAAGAAATTAAAAAAAGGGCTTGACAAAAGCCGAAAAGAGAGTATAATAGATACTCGTGTCACCCAAAGGAGGCCGGCGGGAGAAAGCATGGGACTTAAATAAAAGCCTATATAAAAGGAAAGAAAACATGCGGGATTCCAAAGGGATAAAAAACTTCAAAAAGGGTATTGACAAAATGTGAAAAGAGAGTATAATAAATACTCGTGTGTCAACAAAGCGCGGAAGCGGCGGAAGCCGAAAAGCGGCGAAAAAGAGCTTAAAAAAGTTTGAAAAAAGTGTTGACAAATAATAAAGAGTGTGATAAAATATCACTCACACTGAAACGGCGAACGAGCCGGAGTAAGCATTGAACTTTGAAAACTGAACAGTTGATTAAACTAAACCCATAGTTAATTCTAAGCCCGAGAGGGCGAAAGTAATTCAACGGAAATAAAAAAGAAGCTAGTGGAAATCTTATGAAGAATGAGATATCCTAAGCGGGAGAACTTTAATATAAGA